>JAZOAI010000043.1:0-50292 GCA_045595365.1 Eubacteriales bacterium | reverse complement strand
GGTAACCAGGCCGGCGGTACCCAGACCGCCCAACATGTATTCTCTTTCAAAGAGAATCACCTTTTTGCTTTCCCGGGCGGCCGCCAGCGCCGCCGAGATGCCTGCAAATCCGCCGCCGCAAACGGCCACATCATAGTTTTTCATCCGTTATTCCTCGCTCTTAATTAGGGAAGTAGACAGTGATGTGCTTTTCGGTGTCACCGCTCAAGTAGGAAATGATTGCCACACCGTCTATTTCCAAATCCGCCCGACTGAAAGAGTCGGGGACAATAAGCGGATCCTCAAGGCTGTAGACTTGCCGATAGGAATCGGTGTCGAAAATGCTTTGACAAATGATGCTATATTCGTTTTCTATATATTCCACATAGAAAACATACCCGTCCTTGGCTCCTAAGACGTAATAGAAAGTTTCAGAAACATTGCTGTTTTTTACATCACAGAAAACAGCTCGGTTGGTGGACAAACCTGTTCCGGCTTGCGCGGAAACTTCCAAAACAGATGGGGATAAAGGTTTTATCGTGGGCGCTTTGACGACAGATGATTCTGAATAGATAACCTTTCCTTTTAGATTCATAATTTCATAAGAATATGTCAAATCACCATTGTTGCGAATTTGGTAGCAGTCATCTATACTTTTCAGCATTTTGTCTTCTGCGCATGCACTCATAGTAAGCAGCAGTGCGATAACGAGAATGATTGAAAAATAGGCAGGTCTTTTTTTACTCACAATAATTCACTCCTTTCAATACGATAATAACATAGCAATTTACAAAAGTAAAGCCCACGGTATGATTTTTCTTGTTTACAGATACTAGAAGCGTAATTTGTAAAATTATGGTAGGCGTAAAAAGCCTCACTCGCCTAGAGGGAGGGGGACCGCGTAAGCGGTGGAGGGATAATTGCCCTGTAGGGCAATATGCCGCAAGGCGGCATCGATATCCCCAGTCACCTGCGGTGACAGCCCCCTTTAGGCAAGGGGGCCATCTCTAAGCCTTCTCCTTATGCAAGAGAAGGTGGAATTGCAGAGAACAGCCTTTTTGGTGTTCCGATTTTTTTATTTACATATATTATATATACGCGCGAGAGGAAAATTACCGCAATATTTCGGTTTGTTACAGGTATGTTACAGATGGAAAAAATCCCTTGACGATTCTTTCCAAAAGGTTTATTATGTGTAGTGTAAAAAGGCGAAAGCCAAAAATATTTATTTTAGGAGGAACACACAATGAGAAATCTCAAGAAGATTCTCGCACTCGCTCTTGTATTTGCTATGGCATTTACATTCACAGCAGGTGCAGCGGATTTCACCGACAAGGCTGAGATTGGCGCAGACTATGTTGACGATGTTAACATGCTCGTTGAGCTTGGCGTTATCGCTGGATATCCGGACGGTTCATTCGGACCGCAGAAGAACATCACACGCGCAGAGTTTGCTAAGATGGCTTACACTCTTAAGTACGGCTCTGACAAAGACGGCGAGCTTTTCGCAGCACAGAAGAGCGCTTTCACAGACGTTGAAGGCGATTCAAACGTTGCATGGGCTAAGGGCTACATCAACTACTGTGCAAACCAGAAGATCGTTTCCGGTGTTGGCAACAACAAGTTCAACCCGCAGGGCAACATCACAGTTGCTGAAGCAACAAAGATGATCCTTGTTATCATGGGTTGTGACCCGGCTAAGGAAGGCTTCACAGGCGCTAACTGGGCAGCTAACGTTACATCTAAGGCTATTGACCTCGGCGTATTCGACGGCTGGACAGGCGACCCGACTTCCCTTGCAACTCGTGAGCTCGTTGCAAAGCTTATGAGAAACGCAATCTTCGCTCCGGTTTACACCTACAGCGCAATCACAGGCACAGGTTCACAGCTTACAGCTCTCGGCGCAAAGAACGAGACACTCGGTGAGCAGACAATGGGCCTCAAGTCTGTTACAGGTATCGTAGTAGCTAACGAAAACTACTTCATCGACAAGAACGAAGAGGGCGAAGATATCGATGCGCTCGTTTCTACTGTAGCAGATGAAGACGAATCAACAATCTACTATGAGAAGAAGGATTCTGACGGCGATATCATCAAGAGAGTTCTTACTATCGACCGCGCTCTTGCAGACGACATGCTCGGTGCAAAGGTTAACGTCTTCTTCCAGGCTGACGTTGCTTCTTCAGCAGAGTATGACTACAAGAACGTAGAAGTTATCGGTGACGTTCTCCTCAACAGCGATACAGTTGTTTATGAAGTTCCGTCAATCGATGTTGACCTCTATCCGAACGGCGGAACAGAGAGCGCAACAAAGATTACTCCGTACATCGGCTTCACAGTTGATGGCGTTGAGAAGCAGATCAAGGCAAGCAGCGATCTCGGTAGAGTCGAGAAGCAGTACGACATCCAGAAGGATACTACTGAGCTTACAGACAGACAGTGGGACAGCGACGACAGTGGCAAGATCGATGACACAGATGATTTCCACACAGTAGCTGATGTTTTGGCTGCATTCGGTTCATATGCTTGGGTTTCTGACGAAACAACAGCAGGCGGCGCTGCAACATTGGAGAATGCTCCTGTAGGCGGCTTCTTTGAGGATATGGGTAAGGCAACACTTTCTGACTACCGCTTCGTTTCTGTTGACGGTGGAAAGTCATACTCCTACATCTTCAAGATGGTTGCTGACGACAGAACAAACGCAGGCGTTGGCTACATCACAAACTACAGCGAAGCTAAGGGCACAATCACACTTTCTGCTGAAGGCCGTTTCGACCTCGAGGAAGTTAACATCATCGGCGATGTAGCTACTGACGATCTCGTTATCTACTTCCGTGAGAACCAGCTCCTCAACATCGTTAAGGCTGAGGCTGTTACAGGCGCTGTAGAAGACCTCAATGATGACGGTTCAGTTGTTATCAACGGCGAGAACTACTACCTCTGGCAGTTTGCTTATGATGGCACAGACCTCGACATCAGCGACGACGATACTCTCGCAAGCTACCTTGCAAGAAACTCCGGTGCAATGGGCACAAGCACAACATACTACACATACAACAATGTAGTTGTTGACCTCTCAGTTTCTGAAGAGTCATCTGTTGCAAGCGATTATGCAGTTATCCTCGGTTCTTACTATGACTACAAGCTCAATGCAGCTTATGTAACTCTTGCATTTGCTGATAACACATCCGCTTCATACCAGGTTGGAAAGCTCAGGGTTGAGAAAAGCTCAGAGCCGAATAACAAACTCAACGACAGAGCTTCTGACTTTGAGAACAACAAGTACTTCGGTATGCTTGTTAAGTACAAGATCATGGACAACGGAAGCGTTGACCTCTCCGGCACTGACTTGGGTTACACCTACGACAACTCAAACGCACAAGCTGGTAAGGAATACGACGACACCAACGTCTATATGACCACTAAGGTAGCTTCATCCTTCAATGATGCAAAGGCAGACGAAGGCGTTCTCACATATGGTGAAACAGAGCTTGCTGCTATTAACGATTCTTCTATCATCTATGTAATCTACGGTTCTCCGAAGCATTACGAGAGAGGCGGAGAGTATGTAAGCGACTTTACGGATCCTGACTACAAGGCAGTCAAGGCTGTTGCTTATAAGTTCAACAACAAGAAAGCTCAGGACATCGGCGCAGTCGGTGACTTCGCAGTTGCAGACGGTGCAGGCGATGTTGATGTAGAAGATGTAAAGACTCTCAGCTATGTTGTAAACACTGAGAAGACTCTCAACCAGGGTATCGTAGTTGCAGCTATGACAGTTGATTCTGACTCAGGTTATGCAAACGAAGGCAAGTCTCTTGCATACATCGCTTCTGCTACTAAGAAGTACGATGTTGCTGCAGGCGGATACTATGCACAGTTCACACTCATCGATGAGAACGGCCTTGTTTCCAAGAAGACAATTGCAGATGTCAAGGATATTAACAACAACACAATTGACTTCACGGTTGAGGACAGCAAGACTGTTGGTAAGATTGATGGCGACTACGAAGCAGGCACATTCGTAACATACGATGTCGATGCTGACGGCAACATCACTGTTCTTGACAAGCAGTTTGACGTTCCGACACCTACAGCTTCAAAGACAGACGGCATCTACCTTGTAAACGTATTCAGCACACGTAACGACACTCTCTTCTACCTCGATGCAAATGCTGACTACGACAAGGCTGCCCTTGCTACAGCAACAACATCATCTATCAAGTTCCACGAGGATGGTTACGAAGTAATCGCAATCGACGATGAAGAATACATTGGCGAGTCAATCGTTAAGGTTTCAACTCGTGAAGATAAGCTTGAGGCAAACAAGGGTAACGCAGTTATCCAGGTATTTGAAGGCGAAGTCATCCGTGTATTCTCCTTCACAGATGGATACAAGCTTTATTAATAACAGGCTTGCGTAAAATCAAAAATAAATAGTTAAACCTATTTTCCTCCCGAGGGTCTCCCTCGGGAGGTTTTGTTATGTAAGCAGCAAAAAGCCTCCATTGAGGGGAAGGTGGCAAAATCGAAGATTTTGACGGATGAGGTGGAAATGTAGGGAACGACCTGCGTGTCGTTCCGCGAAAAAATAATGCGGGACGATGAGGGCATCGTCCCCTACAAAATGAGATGGAACCGTAGGGGCGATTCAAGAATCGCCCGCGGGACATTCGTGAATGTCCCCTACAACCCTCGGTCTCGTTTGCGGTGGATGAGATGGGAACCGTAGGGGCGGATGCCTACATCCGCACGAAAGAATAATGCGGGACGATGTGGGCATTGTCCCCTACAAAATGAGATGGAAATGTAGGGGCGATTTAAGAATCGCCCGCGGGACATTCGTGAATGTCCCCTACACACCTTGGTCTCGTTTGCGGTGGATGAGGTGTGGAATCGTAGGGAACGACCTGCGTGTCGTTCCGCGAAAAAATAATGCGGGACGATGTGGGCATCGTCCCCTACAAAATGAGATGGAACCGTAGGGGCGATTCAAGAATCGCCCGCGGGACATTCGTGAATGTCCCCTACACACCTTGGTCTCGTTTGCGGTGGATGAGGTGTGGAATCGTAGGGAACGACCTGCGTGTCGTTCCGTGAAAAAATAATCGGTTCGTCGGAAACCGCCGAACCCCAATCCCCCAGTCTCGCGTGCGCTCGACAGCCCCCTTTAGGCAAGGGGGCCTCCCCCTAAGCCTCCCTTGCCTAAAGGGAGGTGGCAAAACCGCAGGTTTTGACGGAGGGATTGAAAAAAGAGACTTCACAATCCGAGAGGAACGACAACCCCTCAGTCAGCTTGCGCTGACAGCTCCCCTTACACAGGGGAGCCTCTTTAAATATATATTTTTTACCTCTTGACTTTAGCGCAATAAAGTGGTATCATATGAAAGTGAAAATATGGGAAGAGAGGTTTTTATATTATGGCTGAAATTCGTTCTAAATCTCTGGACAGGCTTTTTGAAATAATCCTTAAGCTTCAGACGGTCGATGAATGTTATAAATTCTTTGAGGATATTTGCACGATTAAAGAGGTTCAGGATATGGCGCAGCGCTTTGATGTTGCGTGTCTTCTCGACTCGGGGAAGAACTACCAAGACATTTCCAAGGAGGTCAACGTTTCCACCGCGACGATTAGCCGCGTCAGCCGTTGCCTTAATTACGGAAGCGGCGGATACCGCGATGCAATTGCGAGATTAAAAGAAACCGAGAAGAAGTAATGGATTTTCCAAAACGAAAACCAACACGGTTAACGGAATTTGATTATTCCTCACCCGGGATGTATTTTGTAACGATATGTGTAAAAAATCGCAGATTTTGGTAGATGAGGTAGAATCGTAGGGAACGACCTGCGTGTCGTTCCGTGAAAAAATAACGCGGGACGATGTGGGCATCGTCCCCTACAAAATGAGGTGGAAATGTAGGGGCGATTCAAGAATCGCCCGCGGGACATTCGTGAATGTCCCCTACAAAAAAGGAGAAGGTGGAAATGTAGGGTATGGTAAAAATATCCGGCAACGATCCTTTCGCGACCATATAATTCGCGGGGATGCGGAATTTGGATAATCCGCTGAGGCACAGCAAAAAGGAGGAAAAAACAATGACTTCTGCAAAGAACGTTTTAAAAAACGATGAGCGAATTATCTTCGCTCTTCGTGAGCTTTATGAAAAATACGGCTATTCAAAATATAAAATGAGCAAGTTTGAGGAGTATGACCTTTATGTGAGAAATAAAGATTTTCTCATTTCCGACAGCGTCATAACCTTCACGGATACCAACGGCCGCCTTATGGCACTTAAGCCCGACGTTACACTTTCTATAATCAAAAACTGCAAGGATGAAAAGGGCGCGGCTGAAAAGCTTTATTATAACGAAAACGTTTATCGCGTGACAAAGGGCGCGGAGGGCTTCCGCGAGATTATGCAGGCGGGGCTTGAGTGCATCGGCGACATAGACGGCTACTGCGTTTTTGAAGTCTGCGCGCTTGCCATGCGAAGCCTTATGGAGATTTCAAGCGATTGTGTTCTTGATATTTCCCACATAGGAATCCTCACGGACATCATAGAGGAGATGGCCCTCTCGGCAGAGGAGAGAAAGAGCGTTATAAAGTGTGTGGGAGAAAAAAACATTCACGGCGTAGCATCAATCTGCGGAGAGAGCGAGGCGGCAGAGCGCCTCAAAACAGTCGTTTCGGCTTACGGCAGCCCGCGCGAGGTTCTCTCAAAAATTGCGGAGATTTCCCCGCGCGAGGAATACATCGCAGAGCTTTCCGCGATCGTCGGCGGTTTTGAAGAAGCGGGAATGGCAGAGAAGCTCCGCATTGATTTCTCCGTCGTTGACGACATAAAGTATTATAACGGAATTGTCTTTAAAGGGTTTGTCAACGGTGCGCCGCAGAGCGTGCTTTCCGGCGGGAGGTATGACAACCTTATGAAGCGCATGGGAAAAGCGTCAGGCGCAATAGGATTTGCAGTATATCTCGACGCGCTGGAAGCTCTCGGAGAGTCCGACGAGCGCTTTGACACAGATGTTCTCCTTATTTATGATGAGGGAGAGAAAATTGAAAACATCAACCGCGCAATAGCGCTCCTTTCCGCGCGCGGAGAGCGCGTGAGCGCGCAGAGGAAGATTCCCGCGAGATTCAAATACAAGCGGCTCTGCAAAATAGCAGGCGGAGAGATAACGGAGGTTATTGACAATGCTTAATGTTGCGCTGCCAAAGGGCAGACTGGGAGAAAAGGTTTATGCTACCTTTGCGGCGGCGGGGTTTGAGTGCCCCGAGCTTTTAGAGGAAAGCCGCAAGCTTATTTTTGAAAACCGCGATGCGGGGGTCAGGTATTTCTGGGTCAAGCCGTCAGACGTTGCGATATATGTTGAGCGCGGCGCGGCGGACATAGGCGTTGCGGGGAAGGACATTCTTTTGGAATATGCGCCGGATGTGTACGAGCTTTCGGATCTCGATCTCGGAAAGTGCCGGATGGCGGTTGCGGCGCCTCGCGATTTTCGCGACAACACTGAAAGGACACTTCGCGTTGCAACGAAGTTTCGCCGCATCGCGGCGGATTATTACCGCGCAAAGGGCAGGGATATTGACATAATCCACCTAAACGGCTCCATTGAAATTGCGCCTATCCTCGGGCTTTCGGATGTCATCGTCGACATTGTCGAAACGGGGACAACGCTTCGGGAGAACAACCTCGAGGTTTTTGAGACGATAGTCCCGATAAGCGCAAGGCTTATTGCGAACAAGGCAAGCTTCAAGTTCAAGGCGAGCCAGATAGAAAAAATTGTGAGAGAGATTGAGAACTCGCGGGAGGCGAAGAAATGATAAAGATTTTGAAATACGGAGAAGTGGCAGAGGCTGAGATTTTCGGGAGAAGAGAAGACTCTGCAGATGTGTCGCTTGTCGTCTCTGAAATTATAGACGATGTCAGAAAAAGGGGAGACGCGGCTCTTTTTGAATACTGCCGCCGCTTTGACGGGGCGTCTATCTCCGCACTTGAGGTTTCAGAAGCAGAAATTGACGAGGCTATGGAAGCAGTCTCTCCCCGCCTTATTGAGGTTTTATCCCGCGCGGCGGAGAACATAAGAAAGTTCCACCGCGCGCAAGTAAGGCAGAGCTTTGTCATAAACGATGAAGACGGAATCGTCATAGGGCAGAAGATTATCCCGATTGACAGGGCAGGGCTTTATGTCCCGGGCGGGACTGCGGCATACCCGTCAACCGTGCTTATGGATTCAATCCCTGCGATTATTGCGGGATGCCGTGAGGTTGTTATAACAACGCCTCCGGGAAAAGACGGGAAGATAAACCCTGCGATTTTGGCCGCCGCGCGGATTGCGGGAGTCAGCCGCGTCTTCAAGGTCGGCGGCGCGCAGGCGGTTGCCGCGCTTGCATACGGAACTGAAAGCGTTCCGCGTGTCGACAAGATTGTTGGCCCGGGTAACGCGTTTGTTGCAGAGGCAAAGCGGCAGGTTTTCGGGCAGGTTGCGATTGATATGATAGCCGGGCCGAGCGAGATTCTTATTGTTGCCGACGGAAAATCTAACCCCGCGCACGTTGCGGCGGACCTTCTTTCTCAGGCAGAGCACGACCGCCTTGCAAGCGCGGTTCTTGTTACGGACTCGGAAGCTCTTGCAAATGAGGTTTCAGCCGAGCTTGAAAGACAGCTCCCGCTTCTTCCGAGATATGAGATTGCGCGCGCTTCAATAGACAGCTTCGGCAAGATTATTGTCGCAGAGGACTTAAACAAAGCGATAGAGGTTTCAAACGCGCTTGCGCCTGAGCATCTTGAGCTGTGCGTTGACAACCCCTTTGACTATCTCGACAAAATCCGCCATGCCGGCTCGATTTTTATGGGCAGAAGCTGCCCCGAGGCGCTCGGAGATTATATGGCGGGGGCAAACCATACGCTTCCGACAAGCGGAACAGCGCGTTTTTCAAGCCCGCTTTCAGTAGATGACTTTATCAAAAAATCGCAGTATACATATTACACGGAAGATGCACTTGGAAAAGTTGCAGACGACGTTGCATTCTTTGCGGAAACGGAAGGGCTCACGGCCCACGCGAGAAGCGCAACAATCCGATTGGGAGAAAAGAAATGAGCAGATTTTTCAGCGGCAAATTCGCGGCGCTCACGCCATATACTCCGGGTGAGCAGCCACAAGATATGCAGTATATAAAACTGAATACGAACGAATCGCCTTTTCCGCCGTCACAGCGTGCGATTGCGGCGGCAGAGAAGGAAGCGGAAAGATTGCAGTTATATTCCGACCCCGAGTGCAAGGCGCTCACGGAGAAGATGGCACAGCTTCTCGGAGTTGAAAAGGATGAGATTTTATTCACAAACGGGTCAGATGACATCTTGAACTTTGCGTTCATGGCGTTCTGCGATGAAAAAACCGGGGCGGCGTTTCCTGATATAACATACGGTTTTTACCCCGTCTTTGCAAAGCTTCACGGGCTTGCCTATGACGAAATTCCGCTCCGCGAGGATTTTTCGATAGACACGGAAAAGTTTTTCGGGATTAACAAGACTATCTTTATAGCAAACCCCAACGCACCCACCGGGATTGCGATGCCGCTTTCCGAGGTTGAGGAAATCGTTAAGAAAAACCCCGATAACGTAGTTGTAATAGACGAGGCGTATGTCGATTTCGGTGCGGAAAGCGCAGTGGGGCTGATTCACAAGTATGACAACCTTTTAGTTACGCAGACGTTTTCAAAATCGCGCTCTATGGCGGGGGCAAGGCTCGGCTTTGGGGTCGGGTGCCGCGAGCTTATCCGCGACCTCAACACGCTCAAGTATTCGACAAACCCATATAACATAAATCGAATGACAATGGCGGCGGGCATCGGGGTTATTGAGGATGAGGAGTACACTCGCGAAAACTGCAGAAAAATCTGCGAAAACCGCGAGTTTACGGTAAGAGAGCTTTCACGGCTCGGGTTTTTGACACTTCCGTCATCGGCGAACTTCGTTTTCACCAAGAATGACAGCATCCACGGCAGGGAGCTTTATCGGGAGCTTAAAGCGCGCGGGATTCTGGTGCGCCATTTTGAGAAGCCGCGGCTTTCGGAGTATGTCCGCATAACCATAGGAAGCCGCGAGCAGATGGAAGCGCTTATAAAAACTATTGAGGAGATGAAGATATGAGACAGGCAGAGATAAAAAGAGATACGAAGGAAACGAGAATTTCGCTTAAGCTCAACCTTGACGGAAGCGGGAAATCGGAAATTTCAAGCGGAAACGGGTTTTTGGACCATATGCTCACTCTTTTTGCAAAGCACGCCGCATTTGAGCTTTTCGTTTCGTGCGACGGGGATACATATGTTGACTGCCACCACACGGCCGAGGACATAGGCATCGCGCTCGGCGCGGCGTTCAATTCCGCAATCGGAGACAAGCGCGGAATCTGCCGCTACGGCGATGTTATTCTCCCGATGGACGAGGCGCTGATTCTTGCGGCTGTCGATATTTCGGGGCGAGGCTTGCTTTCCTGCGAGCTTGATTTGCCGAGCGGGAGAGTGGGAGAATTTGACACGGAGCTTTGCGAGGAGTTCTGGGCGGCATTTGCCCGCGAGGCGAAAATCACGCTCCACATCAGGCAGCTTGCGGGGAGAAACTCTCACCACATAATTGAGGGCGTTTTCAAGGCGTGCGGAAGAATTCTCAGGAAGGCCTGCGCGATTGATGAGAGTTTTGCGGATGTTATCCCGTCAACGAAGGGAGTTCTTTAATGGTAGCGATTGTTGACTACGGCGTCGGGAACCTGTTTTCACTCTCGGCATCGTTTGCGAAGATAGGAAAAGAGGCGCAAATCACGTCAGACGAAAAGGTTATAAGAGCGGCATCGCACATTCTTCTTCCGGGTGTCGGCGCGTTTGAAGACGCGGCTGAAAAGCTTTTTGCATCCGGGCTTTCTGAGGTGGTGTGCGATGAGGCAAAGCGGGGAAAACCAATCCTCGGGATTTGCCTTGGGATGCAGCTTCTTTTTGAAAAAAGCTATGAATATGGCGAACACAACGGTCTTGCGCTTATCCCGGGCAGCATCCGCCCGATTGAGGAAGTTATCCCAAAAAATCTGAAGATTCCGCATATTGGCTGGAATGCGTTGAAGCTTCAGGGCGATTGCCCGATTTTTAAGAACATAAAAAACGGAGACTGCGTTTATTTTGTTCATTCCTACTTCGCCGACACGGAGGACAAGTGGATTTGCGCGACGGCGGAATACGGCGCGCCGCTCACTGCTGCGGTACGGCGCGGGAACATCTACGGCTGTCAGTTTCACCCCGAAAAGAGCGGTGAGGTCGGCCTTGCGATACTTTCCGCATTCTGTGAAACGGAGGTGGAAAAATGCTGATTTTTCCTGCGATAGATTTATACGAAAAAAAGGCTGTGCGCTTGCTTCGCGGAGATTATGCGAAGATGACGGTGTATTCCGAAAACCCTTCTCTTGTGGCAAAGGATTTTAAAGAAAAGGGTGCCGAGTGGGTGCATCTTGTTGACCTTGAGGGCGCAAAGAGCGGCGAAACTCCGAACTTTGACGTTGTGGAAAAAATCAAGCGCGAGAGCGGGCTTCTCTGCGAAATCGGAGGGGGAATCCGCAGCATGGAAACGTGCAAACGCTATATTGATGCGGGCATTGACCGCGTAATCCTCGGCACTGCCGCAGTGAAGGATGAGGCTTTTGTCCGTGAGGCGGCCTCGCGATACGGAGACAAGATTGCTGTCGGCGTTGACATACGCGATGGGTACGCCGCAGTTTCGGGCTGGACTGAAAAGAGCAGTGTTCGCGCATATGATTTGTGTGAGAAGATGCAGAAGATAGGGGTTAAGACCCTTATTTGCACCGATATTTCAAAAGACGGCGCGATGCAGGGGACAAACGCCGAGCTTTACAGGAAACTGTCAAATGAGCTTGATATGCAGATTGTTGCATCGGGAGGAGTTTCTTCGATAGAGGATATAGAAAGGCTTGCGGCCCTTTCGCTATATGGTGCAATCGTCGGAAAGGCGTATTACACGGGCGCGATAGACCTTCGGCACGCGATAGAGGTGGCAAGATGATTACAAAGAGAATTATTCCGTGTCTTGATGTGCGCGACGGGCGCGTTGTAAAGGGTGTTAATTTCAAAAACTTAAACGATGTTTCATCTCCTGTTGAGCTTGCGAAATTCTACAGCGAAAACGGCGCCGATGAGCTTGTCTTTTATGACATCACGGCATCGAGCGAGGGAAGGCGGCTGTTTACGGACATCCTGACGGAAACGGCGAAAAGCGTTTTCATTCCGCTTACCGTCGGCGGGGGAATCAACACAACCGATGATTTTGACCGCGTTTTAAAATGCGGTGCAGACAAGGTCAGCGTAAATTCCGGCGCGATAAAGAATCCGCGCCTTATATTTGAAGCGGCAAAGCTTTACGGAAACCAGTGCGTCGTTATTTCTGCCGACGTTGCGAGAGTTGACGGCGAGTTCCGCGTTTTTGCAAAGGGCGGAAGAGAAAAAACAGAGCTTGAAGCGGTTTCGTGGATAAAGAAATGCGTTGAGCTGGGTGCCGGCGAGGTGTGCTTAAACTCGATTGACACCGACGGTGTTCGAGGCGGGTTTGACCTCGAAATGCTGGAGGCGGTGTCAAATGCCGTGAATGTTCCGGTTATCGCATCGGGCGGAGCGGGAAGCGCGGAGGATTTTATAAAGCTTTTCAAAACTCTTCCCAAAGTTGATGCAGGGCTTGCTGCGTCAATCTTCCACTTCGGAGATGTGAAGATTTCCGACCTCAAGGCAGAAATGAAGAAAAACGGAATCCCGACAAGGGAGATTTAATAAAAATAAGGAGCGAAAACAAATGTTCGATATAGAGAATTTGAAGTTTGACGAGCGCGGGCTTATCCCGGCGATTGTCGTTGATGCCGAGACGAAAAAGGTTCTGACTCTTGCGTATATGAACCGCGAGAGCCTTAAGATTTCAATGGAAAAGGGGCTTACTTGCTTCTGGAGCCGCTCAAGAGAGGAGCTGTGGCTTAAGGGGGAGACGAGCGGGAACTATCAGCACATCGTTTCAATCACGGCTGACTGCGACCGCGACGCCCTCGTGGTTATGGTCGAGCCCGACGGCCCTGCCTGCCATAAGGGGACAGAGTCCTGCTTTGAAGAAAAAATCTGGCAGAGCGATGAAAGAAAAGAATTCTCGCTTGAGGGGCTTATAAATCTCATCAAGGGAAGAAAGGAAGAAAAGACAGAGGGCTCATACACGACCTATCTCTTTGAAAAGGGACTTGACAAAATTCTCAAGAAGGTCGGCGAGGAAAGCACCGAGGTCATAATCGCTGCAAAGGCAGAGGACCGCGCGGAGACGATTTATGAAATTGCCGACCTTGCTTATCACGTTATGGTGCTTATGATTGAGGCGGGGATAGAGCTTTCCGACATCCACCGCGAGCTTGCATCCCGCCACGTTATTGACCACAAGGTAAAGCAGGAAAAGATGACGAACTAAAAAATTTAAAACTTTTTCGATTTTTCACTTTACAACGATAAAGTGTTGTGCTATAATAGACTCACATCAAAAAAAGATTTATTTTTAGGAGGAACAAAAAATGCGTAAAATTCTTGCACTTATCCTTGCAGCTATGATGCTCACATGCCTCTTTGCAGGCTGCGGTGAGACACCGGCTGACGACAACAACGATGTCCTTTCCGACGGCGGCGACGTTACCGCTACAAGCGATACGGACTACATCATGTCAAACGGCAAAATGATTATCGGTATCACTCTCTTCGCTCCGATGAACTACTACGACAACGATACAAACGAGCTCATCGGCTTTGAAACAGAGTTTGCCAAAGCTGTTTGCGAGAAAATCGGCGTAACTCCCGAGTTCCAGGAAATCAACTGGGATTCCAAGGAAATCGAGCTTAACGCGAAGAACATCGACTGCATCTGGAACGGTATGACAATTACCGACGAGAGAAAAGCAAACATGGAAATCTCTGCCCCCTACATGGCTAACAAGCAGGTTATGGTTGTAAAGCGTGACAACGCTGAGAAGTTTGCAGAAGGTGTTATCGGTGCTGCTGTTGTCGCAGAGGCAGGTTCTGCAGGCGAAGAAATCGCAACTTCTGATGCCTTCTTTGCGGACAGCGCCTTCACTCCGGTTGACTCCATGGCAAAGGCTCTTATGGACGTTGCAGCAGGCACAAGCGACATTGCTATTGTTGACTATGTTGCATCAATCGGCTCAATCGGCGAGGGAACAGACTTTGAAGACCTCGTTGTTGTTGAGGAGAAGGAATTCTCTCCTGAGGAATACGGAATCGCATTCCGCAAGGGCAGCGATATGGCAACTGTTGTAAACAACACTATCGACGAGCTTATCGCAGACGGCACTCTCGATGAGATCGGAAAGAAGTATAAGCTTGATGCTCTTCTTATTAAAGACTAAAAGGAAGAAATAAAACTATGTCAACTTTCGAAGTAGTTTTCAGCTCCCTGACAGAAGGCTTCGGGCAAAACTGCATAATTTTTGCAGTTACGCTTCTTGCGGCAATCCCGCTCGGGCTTGTGATTGCTTTCGGTTCAATGTCGCGTTTTCGCCCCTTAGCTTTCCTCGGCAGGAGAAAAAACAAGATTTTAAAAGCTATATCAAAATTCGCTCCGATACGTTGGCTGAGTCGCACATTTGTTTGGATCATCAGGGGGACACCCCTGATGCTCCAAATTTTTGTTGTGTTATACGCGCCGGGGCTTTTATGGGAAATCCCGATGCGGGAGAGGCTCGTTGCTGTTCTTGTTGCTTTTGCAATAAACTATGCGGCATACTTCTCGGAGATATACCGCGGAGGGATAGAGGGAATTCCGAAAGGGCAGTATGAGGCGTGCCAGGTTCTCGGAATGACAAAGTCGCAAACCTTCTTCAAGGTTGTGCTTCCGCAGGTCATAAAACGAATTGTTCCGCCGATGGGAAACGAAATTATAACGCTTGTTAAGGACACATCACTTGCGAGAGTTGTCGCCGTTTCGGAGATAATCATGTGTGCGGAGAGATTTACGAAGCAAGGGCTTATTGCTCCGCTTTTCTCAACGGCAATTTACTTCCTTTTATTTAACGGAATCCTCACGCTTCTTTTCGGATACATAGAAAAGAAATTAGACTATTACAGAGGTTAGAGAGTATGGCTATTTTAGAAGTAAATAATCTCTATAAGAGCTTTGGAAAGGTTTCTGTTCTGCGCGGGGTTGACTTCTCCATGCAGGAGGGCGAGGTTGTTTCGATAATCGGTTCCTCGGGAAGCGGGAAAACGACGCTTCTGCGATGCCTCAACGCGCTTGAGGTTCCTACAAAAGGTGTTATCTCAATCGGAGGAGAGGTCGTTTTCGATGCGGCGAAAAACACAGCACGAAGCCGCGATAATATGCGCCGCTGGCAGCTTTCCTGCGGGCTTGTTTTCCAGTCGTTCAATCTCTTTCCGCAGTATACCGCGCTTGACAACGTCATGCTCGCGCCAAAGCTTCTCGCAAAGGAGAGGGAGGATTATAAGGCCCACAAAAAGCAGATTCTTGCAGACATCCGCAAAGAAGCCGAATCGCTTCTTGAGAGAGTCGGGCTTTCCGATAAGCTTTTGAATTATCCGTGCCAGTTGTCGGGCGGCCAGCAGCAGCGCGTGGCGATTGCGCGTGCGCTTGCGCTTTCTCCGAAGGTTCTGTTTTTTGACGAGCCCACATCAGCGCTTGACCCTCAGCTTACTCAAGAGGTTCTGCACGTTATCCGTGAGCTTGCGGATATGAATATGACAATGGTTATAGTGACCCACGAGATGAAGTTTGCCCGAGACGTTTCCGACCGCGTCATATTTATGGCTGACGGCGTTATCGAGGCAGACGGAAAACCCGAATTTGTTTTTGAAGAGTGCAAGAACGAAAAGCTCAGCGCTTTCCTCGGGAATATAGAAGGATAAAAGAAAAAATTTTAATTATATGCACCCCGGAGGATAAACACTTCCGGGGTGCATCTCAGTAATGAGAGCATTCTCTTTTTTTACTTTTGCAGGAAATCGCACAGAACCCAAATGTAATTTGTCAGGTGATCTATATAAAAACAGGTGAAAAGCGCTTGTTAACGACGTGCAGACGCAAAAACTGTGAATTATTACAACAATAAAAAGTTGCTGATTTTATCATTTTTGGCTAAATGGACAAAAAATACATAGATAAAAGTGGTACAAAGTATATTTTTTCAGCAAAGATGTTTTTTCGGTTGTCTATTTGGTATAGTTTATGTTGTACAAAATAAATAATGAAGCTTTGGTTAATTTAAGAATTTACTTTCTCAGGCGGAAATGGTATATTATTAAGGTAACATCACAGATGTATAAAATTTTGGAGGTAAATATAAATGTCAAGTGTAAAGCTCGAGCATGTCTACAAGAGATTTGACGGCGGCGTTACTGCTGTTTCAGATTTCAGCATAGATATTGCAGACAAAGAATTCATTATTCTCGTTGGTCCGTCAGGCTGCGGAAAGTCTACAACTCTCCGTATGATCGCAGGCCTTGAGCAGATTTCAGAAGGAGAACTCTATATCGACGATCTCCTCTGCAACGACGTTGCTCCGAAGGACCGCGACATCGCGATGGTTTTCCAGAACTACGCTCTCTATCCGCATATGACAGTTTTTGACAACATGGCATTCGGTCTCAAGCTCCGCAAGACTCCGAAGGATGAAATCCGCCGCCGCGTTGAAGAAGCTGCTAAGATTCTTGAAATCGACTACCTTCTCGACAGAAAGCCGAAGGCTCTTTCCGGTGGTCAGCGCCAGCGTGTTGCGCTCGGCCGCGCTATCGTTCGTAGCCCGAAGGTCTTCCTTCTTGACGAGCCGCTCTCAAACCTCGATGCTAAGCTCCGTGCTTCAATGAGAACTGAGCTTTCAAAGCTTCATGAGCGTCTCCAGACAACCTTCATCTATGTTACCCACGACCAGGTCGAAGCTATGACAATGGGTACTCGTATCGTCGTTATGAAGGACGGCTTCATTCAGCAGATTGCAGCTCCGAACGTTCTTTACGATACACCGGCAAACCTCTTCGTTGCTACATTCATAGGCTCACCGGTTATGAACACCTTTGAGGGCCACCTCGTTGACGAAAACAACACAACCTACATCGTCTTCGGCGATGCAAAGATTGCGCTTCCGGATTCCAAGGGCAGAAAGCCTGAGGTTATGGCTTACATCGGAAAGGACGTTATTGTTGGCGTTCGTCCTGAAGCTCTCCACGATGAAGAAGTTTTCATCAACCAGTATCCCGATGCTCTTATTGATGCAAAGGTTGAAGTTGTTGAGCTTATGGGCCATGAGACATATCTCTATCTCAAGTGCCAGGGCCGCGACTTTATCGCTCGCGTTGCTCCGCGTTCTACAGCAAAGGTTGGCGATACAATCAAGATTGCTATCGAGACTCCGAAGCTTCACATCTTCGACAAGGACACAGAGCTTACAATCACAAACTAATAAAAAAGCGATGCGGATGTGACGAAATGTCACATCCGCATTTTTTGTTTTATGATATTTCTTTGCTATACATCGCAAGAGTGAACTTTTGCAGCGCGCGCTCGCGCAAGCGATAGAGGGAGCGTATTTCATATCCGAGTTCTGCTGCGAGAGCGCTGCCGGATTTTGGAGCGCTTGTCATATAAAACCTTTCAAGAATCCTTCTTTCCTCTCCGTCAAGCGTGGAAAGCCCTCGGTCAACAAGCTTTGTGAGGCTTTCGGCAGAGATTATGTTTTGCTGAAGTCTCTCTCCCTCAACAAGAGCATTGAGAATATTGGTTTCCATCTTTTTTCCGCGCTGTGCGCTCGTTGTATTAGCGTGCCTGACCTTTTTTTTGATGATGTTTAGCTTTTCTTTTGAGTTTATAATACCAATCTTGATCTGGTTATATTGACGAAGGTCGTCAATGGCGCAGGTTTTCCAATCCATAGTGTTATATTTCCCCTTTCCAGGTGCAAAATCTTAAAGAATAATCATCGTAATATCCAAGCTTCCCGCAGTCGGAAAGATTTCTGAGGATTCTTAAACACTCCGCCTTAGGCCGTGCCTTGCAGGCCGAAACTCTTGTTGCAAGCTGCTCCAGAGTCTGGTCAAAGTCCTCCTTTATGCACATGGAAATTACAGCGTATGTAATGTTTTTATCCGGTTCATAGAAATTTAAAGACCAGATGGGCTGTTTTTCAAGTGGCCGCCGCCCCCGCTTTTTCTTAGTCGCAGGTTTTTCCGTGCTGATTCCGAAAATGTTGTTAATTGCGCGTTCGATGTCTGAAGTTATCATTGATGTCTTTCTCCCATATTTCATAATACCGGATACAGTAGACGCACCCTACAGTATCCCCGTCCTTGTTCTCTGCCACCCTGTCGCCGCCGTCAAGCTGCGCACCGCAGACGGGGCAGGAGTATTCAGGCAGAGTCTGAAAATCCGGATTGCCGCACACCGCCCGCGGCATAAAGCCCGGATAATTCACCAAATGTGTCGCCTCCTCAAAATTCAAGTCGTAACTTGTCAAGTTATCATTTGTAGTGATATATTATCACTAATTCGATTTTCTGTCAACATTTAAATTTCATTGTTTTTCGACAAAAAGCGCAAAAAGCTTGAAAAATAACATATTAAATGATATACTCATATGTAGTAAGGAAGGAGCTGAGAGATTTGCTGTCTGCTGAAATAAAACGATTGAGAGAAAACGCAGGAATCTCCCAGACGGCGCTTGCGCGCGCGTTGGGGATAAGGCAGTCTACTGTTGCAATGTGGGAGAGCGGGAAAAACAACCCGGGGTACGAAACTCTTCTGCGTATTGCGGATTTTTTCGGAGTGGGTACAGATGAGCTTTCGGGGAGCCGAGAACCTGTTTTCCGTGTGCCTGTTCTCGGGCGTGTTGCGGCAGGGCCTCCGCGCACTGCGGCAGAGGATATTATCGGATATGAAGAGGTTTCACGCGACCTTGCTGAAACGGGCGAGTTTTTTGCTCTCCGCATCAGAGGAGACAGCATGGAGCCGCGAATGCGAGACGGGGACACGGTTATCGTGAGGCGTCAGCCGTATGTCGAAAACGGCGAGATTGCAATAGTTCTGGTAGGGCAGGAAGAGGCGACCTGCAAGAAGTTCTACCGTTATCCCGAAGGGATAAGCCTCGTTTCGCTCAATCCGCAATATTCGCCGATGTTTTTCTCCCAAAAGGAGCTTTCCGAAACTAAAATTGAAATTCTCGGCCGTGTGTGCGAGCTGCGCGCAAGGTTCTAAAAAAGGGGCTGTAGCAAAATGCATTTTGCTACAACCCCTTTTGAAGTTTTTTGATTATCTTGTTTTTCCTATAAAGAAGACGGCGATTGTTCCCGGGCCCGCGTGAAGCCCGATTACCGGGCCTATCGGGGTGATGAGGGTGACATTTGCGCCGAATTTCTCGGTAAGCTCGCGTTTGAGATATTCCGCGTCATCCATGCAGTCTGCCTGGCAGATATAAACCTCTCCTGTTTTGTCGACTGCAAGCTCGTCATATTTTTCAAGAAGGGCTGAAAGTGATGCGCGGCGACCTCTGACCTTTGATTTGTTTATGAGGTGGCCTTCGTCATCCATATGGAGAACCGGCTTTATGTTAAGCATACTTCCGACAAAAGCGGTAGTCGCGCTTACTCGCCCGCCTGCTTTGAGATATTTAAGGTCCTCAACCGTGAACCAGTGGCACAGATGCTCGCGCGTATCCATAACAAAGCGGGCGACCTCTTCGATAGTTGCGCCGGCGGATTTTTTCTCCACCGCAAAGTGAACTATAAGGCCCTGGCCTGCAGAAGCGCAGAGAGTGTCAACCGCAATAACACGATTATCGGTGAATTCCTCCGAAAGCTCTTCTGCTGCAAGGCGCGCAGCGTTATAGGTGTTGCTGAGACCTGATGAGAAGGCGAGATATAAAACATCGCGGCCGGCCTGAAGCTCAGGGCGGAAAACGTCTTTAAACGTTTCGATGTTTATGGCGGCAGTCTTTCCTGTTTCGCCGTTTCTCATTCGTGAGTAAATCTCGGAAGGGGGCATCATGCTGTTTAAATATTCCTTGTCGCTGCCTGAAAACTTGAAAGTAAGCTCCGCGAACTTAACGCCCCAGCTATCAAGAATTTCCTTTGAAAGGTCACAGGCTGAGTCTGTGTAGATAATATAGTCGTTCATTGTAAAAACCTCCGCTTTTTATAATAGTATTGTACCACAAAACAGAAGCTTTTCAACCTACAAAGAACGATAGCATCGGTAGAAGTCTCAAAAAGGAGTTCTACCGGGAGTAGAATTGACAAAAATTTCATTGTTTTGCAAAAAGAATTATGGTATAATAACCTCACGGTGTAAGCCGAAGCCTTGCTTTGGCAAGCCATCGGACACCTGAGAGAACATTTTATCACAATTAGCAACGGTTAGGAAACCGTTGCGGTGCTTCGCACCTTGCCTTTTGCCGAAGGCAAAAGAATTATGGTATAATAACCTCACGGTGTAAGCCGAAGCCTTGCTTTGGCAAAAGAAAAATATTACAAAAGAGGAAGAAAATGAGAAAAGAAAAACTTAAAGTTGCGCTTATAGGCTGCGGGATGATTGCTCATGGCCACGCCGAAGGGATTGCGCTCGACGGCAGAGCTGAGGTTTCGGCCCTGGTTTACGGACGCGACCGCGCAAAAGCTGAGGAGTTTGCGCAGAAATATAATATACCGTACATAACAGACGATTATCGCGAAGTGATTGCAAACGGAAATATTGATGTTGCGATAGTATGTACCCCGAGCGCCTATCATGCAGAAGCGACGGTTGCTTTTGCAAATGCGGGAGTTCACGTTCTCTGTGAAAAGCCGCTTGATGTTGCTGTTGACAAAATGACAGCCATGATAGATGCGGCAGAAAACAACAGTGTTCTTCTCGGGTGTGTTTTCCCCAACCGCACAAGAGCAGACTTGATTCGTGCGAAGGAAATTATAGAGTCCGGAGTGCTTGGAAGAATGCTTATGGTTGAGTTCCAGTATCGAGGATACCGCAGTCACAGCTACTATAATTCTTCAAGCTGGAAGGGGACAAAAGCAGGAGATGGCGGCGGATGCCTGATGAATCAGGGAATCCACGGAATAGACGCTCTGATTTTTCTTGCAGGGGAAATAAAGCGCGTTTGTGCGGTATGCGACACAATGGCAAGAGATATTGATGTTGAGGATTCTGCCTGCGCCCTTCTCGAGTTTGAAAACGGCGCGCACGGTACGTTGATGGGAACAACGCTTTCCCATTTCCCCGAGACAAATTCCGAGTGTGAGCGGATTCGCATTGAGTTTGACAAGGGAACAATCGTATATGCCGGCGGAAAAACTATGCTTTATAAAAGCCTTTCCGACGATGAACTTAAAGTAGAGGAAATCTGCCTGACTGATAAGGTTGAGAGCTTTGGCGCAAATCCGGAGGATTTGGATATGGATGCGCATTATGCAATAGTCTCAAACTTTATTGATGCAGTGCTTGAGGGAAAATCGCTTATTGCGCCGGCGCGGGATGCGCGCAGGGCAGTTGACCTTATTCTTACTATATATAAATCATCCGAAACAAAGACGTGGGAAGAAGTTCCGAGTCTTTGTCCGTGAGATGTGCAAGCAGGATGAAAACAAAATCAGAGGAAAAACGATTATGGAAGATTTAAAGCTTATAATTGCAAAAAACATATCGATACTGCGAAAGGAAAAGCAGATGACGCAGTTTGAGCTTGCTGAAGCGTTGAACTATTCCGATAAGGCTGTGTCAAAATGGGAGCGCGGAGAATCTATCCCCGACGTTGTTGTCTTAAAAGCGATTGCAGATATTTTCGGTGTTACTGTCGACTATCTTCTCGAAGAGGAGCATCCGAAGAAAAAGAATTTCGGAGAGGGCATCAGGGTCAGGATGAAGAACCACAGCTTCATAACCGGAATGTCGATAACTCTCGTTTGGCTTATTGCGCTTTTATTCTTTGTGATTGGCGATATGTTTCGTCAGAATATTTTCTTCCGCCACTGGCTCACGTTTCTGTATGCCGTGCCTGTCACCTTGATTGTATGGCTCGTTTTCAATTCAATCTGGTTTAACAGGCGGCGGAACTTTCTCATCATCTCTCTTCTGATGTGGGCGGTGCTTCTTACAATATATATTTCGCTTATCGTTCTCGTTAAAATAAATGTCCGTCTTTTGCCTCTTCTCGGTATTCCGGGGCAAATTATAATATTTATGTGGTCGAAAATTCAAATGAAGAAATAAAGAAAAACAACCGCCGGTGCAAAAGCATCGGCGGTTGTCGATTCATTTGAAAACATTAATAATTCTCTTCTTTTTCTGAATCGCGTAATTATATGCGATTCTCGTTCCGCTTCTTACTTCAGACAAAGGGAGATGTGGAGAAGTGTTCTTCTTTTCGGGCGGTGAGTAGCTTTCGTTGTAGCAAACAACGCATAAATCGCTTTTGTCAATCATCTCATAGTTGCGCTCGACGTATGCCGCCCGCCCTGCGTTGATTGCGCGAGGTGTGTAGTATGTTTCTTCATAGCTCTGAAGAAGGTATGCCTTATAGTCATCATTGATTTCGGGGTATTCTGCCCGGACATAAACTCTTTTAATATGAGGGTGTCGCTCTTTTAATTCCGACAAAACCTCCCGGCAGAGGGAGTTGAACTCACTCTTGCTCACGAAGAGAAATGTGTCATAGCCTTCGGAGACTATAAGCTCCTCAACGATATTATGAAGCTTTTTCCGAAGTGCTTCGGAATTCGGAACTTTCCGATGGCCGAAGAAACAACAGGTTTTTGCCTTTTTCATAAGCATCCCTCACAAATAAAAAAATGCGCAGCTCCCTTTTTCAAGAGAAACTACGCATCAAAAAACGCAGTGACTCCTGTTCCAAAAGGTTGCTACACACTTTTTAACCATAACACTAGATACAATCCAAGAGTATGACGAAACAAGAGTGTACGCTTTTTATAATAGCGTACCTCTTGAATTGTATTTTATTCTAATGATTTACCGACAAACGGTATAGTTAAAAAGTTGTAGCAAATACATTTTATCACAAAAGTTCAAATTTTACAACATAAAAAAGTCTCCCTTGTAAAGCCCTCCTTGCCTAAAGGAGGGGGGACCGCTTTAGCGGTGGGAGGATTCCAAAGGGGGACTGCTTTAGCGGCGGTGGAGGGATATAATGAGAAACAACAATCCCCCAGTCACCTGCGGTGACAGCCCCCCTTGCACAGGGGAGCCACCCCCCAAGCCCGGATGAGGTGGAAATGTAGGGAACGACGTGCGTGTCGTTCCGCGAAAAAATAACGCGGGACGATGTGGGCATCGTCCCCTACACAACGAGGTGAAATTGTAGGGGACATTCGTGAATGTCCCCTACAGTGTCAACTTCCCGTTTTCTTCCCGGTTTGTCGGGGATCTCTTGCTATGAAGGTGTTGATCTCTCAGAAGAAATTTTCTAAAAAATGGATTTTTGCAGAAAAAAACGCAAAACCGCCCCTGTTTTTTTACCAACTGCCCTGTAAGAATTGACAAAACGATGCGCCGAGTGCTAAAACTGATGGAAAAACAGGAGTGATTGACATATTTAAAAAAACATTTTTTTTGATTAAAAAAGCGAAAATTACAAAATTTTGTTAATAATCTATTACATTTGCGAAAAAAACTATTGACAACAAAAGAAAAATGTGTAAAATATAAATTAGCACTCGGGAAGTGTGAGTGCTAAAAATTTTTGGAGGTGGCGGTCTTGAGTTTAAGTGACAGAAAAAAGCGCATACTTAAAGCGGTTATAGATGAATACATTGAAAACGCCGAGCCCGTCGGCTCTAAGATAATTGCGGCACGAAGCCGCCTTGACATTTCACCGGCGACAATCAGAAATGAAATGTCAGAGCTTGAAGAGCTTGGCTTTCTTGAGCAGCCGCACGTTTCGGCGGGCAGAGTTCCGTCGACTGCGGGGTACCGACTTTATGTAAATGAGCTTATGCAGAACTACGCGCTCTCAGCCCGCGAGGCAGATGCCATAAACTCCGCGCTCAAGACCCAGATGCGCGAGCTTGAGAGGATGGTCCGAGAGTTCGGGAGCCTTGTTTCAAAGCTCACAAACTACACAACATATACGCTTATGCCGGCAATCTCATCTGAAACGGTAAAGAAGTTTGACGTTTTCCTTATTGAAGAAGCTTGTGCAATCGCAGTTGTTGTCACAAGCTCCGGAATCTTGCGCAACAAGCGCATCAGGCTTTCACTTTCTCCGGCTGAGGAAGAAATCCAAAAGGCAGTTCATATACTTAATGAAAACCTTACAGGAAAAACACTTGATGAAATTTCGCTTTCCCTGATAAAGCGCTCGGCTTCCGAGGCGGGCAGAATGAGGGAGCTTGTTTTGTCGGTTGCCGAGTTTGCGGGCGAGGTTCTTGATGAAAACCGCGGCGGCGATGTATATCTCGACGGCGTTTCGAGAATCCTCAGTCACCCCGAATATCGCGACCCCGAAAAGGCTCAGGAGCTTCTTTCTTATCTCAGCGATAAGCAGGGGATTTTACGCAACGCGCAGATGCATTTTTCTGAAGACGAAGATCCTGCACCAATCCGGTTCTCTATCGGTACCGAAAACGGTGATGAGCAATTAAAAGACGCGGGCATTGTATACGGAAAGTATGATTTGGGCAATAAATTACAGGGTGTTATCGGAATAGTAGGCCCGCGGCGAATGGATTATGCAAAGGTTGCAGCTAATCTGAATTATTTTATAAACGGATTCAATAAGCTGCTTCGCGATTCTTTCTTTAATGACATTTAAGGAGGTATAAAATAGATGACAGAAAAGGAAAAGACATCAAACGCAGAAACCGAAGAGGCAGCATCTGCTACGGAAGTGAAGGAAGCGGCAGCTGAGGAGAAAGAAGAAAAGACTCCTCTCCAGGAAAAGGAAGAAGAGCTTGCGGCACTTAACGATAAGTATCTTCGCCTTGCCGCAGAGTATGACAACTTCCGCAAGCGCACTCTCCGCGAGAAGGAAGCTCTCTACGGAGATGCAACGGCAGCCACGATAGCGGCGTTTCTTGCAGTTTATGACAATATGGAAAGAGCTGTTGCGAACCCGTGTTCTGATGAGAACTACAAAAAGGGTGTTGACCTGATTTTCACAGAGCTTTCGAACACACTTGAGAAGCTCAAGGTTGAAGTCATCTCGCCAGAAGGCGAAGTCTTTGACCCGAATTTCCACAGCGCGGTTATGCACGAGGACAATGAGGATTTCGGAGAGAACACGGTTTCCGAGGTTTTCCAGAAGGGCTTTAAGCTCGGCGAGCGCGTAATCCGCCCCGCAATCGTCAAGGTTGCAAACTAAAATAAGTAAAAATTTATAATACTATTTGGAGGTAGTAATTATGTCAAAAATTATAGGTATCGACTTAGGAACAACAAACTCATGCGTTGCAGTAATGGAGGGTGGAGAGCCCGTAGTTCTTGTAAACGCTGAGGGCGCAAGAACAACTCCGTCTGTTGTTGCGTTTTCAAAAGACGGCGAGCGTCTTGTCGGCCAGGTTGCAAAGCGCCAGGCTGTTACAAACCCCGATCGCACAATCTCTTCAATCAAGCGCGAGATGGGCTCTGACTACAAGGTCAAGATAGACGACAAGGCATATTCTCCGCAGGAGATTTCAGCGATGGTTCTCACAAAGCTCAAGACTGACGCTGAAGCTTTCCTTGGACAGAAGGTAACTCAGGCGGTTATCACGGTTCCGGCATACTTCACCGACAGCCAGCGCCAGGCAACAAAAGACGCGGGCAAGATTGCGGGCCTTGAGGTTCTTCGTATAGTAAACGAGCCGACAGCTGCAGCACTTGCTTACGGCCTTGATAAGGAAACTGACCAGAAGATAATGATTTATGACCTCGGCGGCGGAACGTTTGACGTTTCAATCCTCGAAATCGGCGACGGTGTTGTTGAGGTTCTTGCAACAGCAGGTAACAACCGCCTCGGCGGCGACGATTTTGACAACCGCGTTGCAAAGTGGATTATTGACGAGTTCAAGAAGGACACAGGCGTTGACATCCAGGCTGACAAAATGGCTATGCAGAGAATCCGCGAGGCAGCAGAAAAGGCAAAGATTGAGCTTTCCGGCGTTACAAGCACAAACATCAGCCTTCCGTATATCACGGCAGATGCAACCGGCCCCAAGCATTTAGAACTCACTCTCTCCCGCGCGAAGTTCAACGAGCTCACGGCTGACCTTGTCGACAGCACAATGGTTCCGGTTCGCCAGGCTATGAGCGATGCAGGCCTTTCTGCAAACGACCTTTCAAAGGTTCTCCTCGTCGGCGGCTCCACAAGAATTCCCGCAGTCGTAGAGGCTGTTAAGAACTACACCGGCAAGGAACCGTTCAAGGGCATCAACCCTGACGAGTGCGTTGCTATGGGTGCAGCAATCCAGGGCGGCGTTCTCGCCGGCGACGTTAAGGACATTCTCCTTCTTGACGTTACTCCGCTTTCTCTCGGAATTGAGACAATGGGCGGTGTTTTCACAAAGCTTATTGAGCGCAACACAACTATCCCGACAAACAAGAGCCAGGTTTTCTCTACTGCGGCTGACAACCAGACCTCTGTTGAGGTTCACGTTCTCCAGGGTGAGAGAGAAATGGCAGCATACAACAAAACTCTCGGCCGCTTCCATCTTGACGGAATCGCTCCCGCTCCGCGCGGAATCCCGCAGATTGAGGTTTCGTTTGACATCGACGCTGACGGCATCGTAAACGTAAAGGCAAAGGATCTCGGCACAGGTAAGGAGCAGAAGATTACAATTACTTCTTCTTCAAATCTCTCAAAGGATGACATTGACAAGGCTGTCAAGGAAGCTGAGCAGTTTGCAGAGGAAGACAAGAAGCGCCGCGAAGAGGTTGACATCAGAAATGGTGCAGACCAGATGGTTTATCAGACAGAAAAGACACTTTCTGAGCTTGGCGACAAGATAACAGAAGATGAAAAGGCCGGTGTTCAGGCTGAGGTTGATAAGCTCAAGGAAGCTCTCAAGGGCACAGACACCGAGGCTATAAAGGCACAGACAGAGGAGCTTACAAAGAAGTTCTATGAGATTTCAGAGAAGCTCTACAAGCAGGCTCAGGAGGCTCAGGCTGCGGCAGGAGCTGCAGATGCTGCAGGTGCGCAGGGTGCCTCTGACGACAACGTAGTCGATGCAGACTACACACAGGTAGACTAATAGAAATTGCCGCTTTGAGCGGCAATTTCAATGCAGAATGCAGAGTGCCAAATTCCGGTGTTTTGTCGAAGTTAAAGGATTTCTGACAAATTCTGCATTCTGCATTATGAATTCTGCATTTTCCGGAGGAAGATTATGGCGGATAAAAGAGATTATTATGAAGTCCTGGGCGTTGCAAAAACGGCGACTGACGCGGAACTCAAGTCAGCATACCGCAAGCTTGCGAAAAAGTATCACCCGGACTTTAATAAAGACAATAAAGAGGCAGAAGAGAAGTTCAAGGAAGCAAACGAAGCCTATGAGGTTCTTTCCGACTCATCCAAGCGGCAGAAGTATGACCAGTTTGGCCATGCAGGGGTTGACCCAAACTTCGGCGCAGGCGGATATGGCGGCTACGGCGGAGGCTTTGGCTTTGAGGACTTTGACATCGGAGACATCTTCGGGTCATTCTTCGGCGGAGGCTTTGGTGGCGGACAGACCCGGCGCAATGCACCGACTCGCGGAGAGAGCCTTCGCGTAAACCTCGTTCTCTCGTTTGAGGAAGCGGCGTTTGGCTGCACGAAGGAAATAAACATAACAAAAACTGAAAAATGTTCAAAGTGTGGCGGAAGCGGCGCAGAATCGGGCACAAGTGCTGAAACCTGCTCAGCGTGCCACGGAACGGGAACTATAAAGACAACCCGACGCACTCCGCTCGGAGTTGTTTCAAGCTCGGGCGTTTGCCCGACCTGCGGTGGCTCCGGAAAGATTATAAAAACTCCGTGTAAGGGCTGCGGCGGCTCCGGAAAAGAGAGAGCTTCAAGAAAGCTCTCCGTAAAAGTCCCCGCGGGGATTGACGACGGGCAGACAATCTCGCTTCGCGGCGAGGGCAACGCCGGCTCAAACGGCGGCCCGAACGGAGATGTTTTGATTACAGTCTCTGTCCGCCCGCACCACATACTTATGCGTGACGGAACAACTATCCACTGCGAGGTTCCGATTACATTCTCTCAGGCAGTTCTCGGCGCGGAAATTGAGGTGCCGACGCTTGACGGAAAGGTCAAATATACCGTTCCCGAAGGAACACAGACGGGGACAGTCTTCAGGCTTCGCGGAAAGGGCGTGCCCGTGCTCAACTCTTCGCGGCGCGGAGACCAGCTCGTGCGCGTAAATATTGAGGTTCCGAAAAATCTCAATCAGAAGCAGAAGGACCTTCTCGCAGAGTTTGCAAAGTCGGTGGGAGAGAATGCATACACCGAGCGCAAGAGCTTTTTTGAAAAACTTAAGAGAAAATAAAACACACTCCCCGACGGTCGTCTTCCGTCGGGGAGCGTTTGCAAAAATTGCAGATTGAGGAAAAATGTGCTACAATGAAGACAGATATGTAAAAGATCGGGCAAAATTAAATCGTTCGGTCATTATAATGTTTGCTATACAAGAGTTAAAATGTAGGGGCGATTCAAGAATCGCCCGCGGGACATTCGTGAATGTCCCCAACAAAAATTTTGTCTCTAACTTGACAAAACCATAAAAGGAGATTCAACGATGATACGCTATGCAAAGGAAAAAGATATTCCGAAGATTTTAGATTTACTTTCGCAGGTGGACCTTGTTCATCATAAAGGTCGCCCCGATATATTCAAAATCGGGAGAAAGTATAACGACGAGGAGCTTAAAGCGCTTCTCGGAGACGGGAACCGCCCGATACTCGTTTCTGTTGACGGGGATGACAATGTTCTGGGTTATTGCTTCTGCATTTTCGAGCAGCATAAAGAAAGCTCGGTTCTCACCGATATAAAGACTCTTTATATAGACGATTTATGCGTTGATGAAAAGATGCGCGGAAAGCATATCGGGCGTGAGCTTTATAACGCGGCGGCAGACCTCGCAAAGAAGTCAGGCTGCTATAACTTAACTCTCAATGTCTGGAGCTGTAATCCGAAGGCGATGAAGTTCTACGAGAAGCTCGGAATGAAACCGCAGAAGACATATATGGAAACGATACTGTAAAAATGAAGAATTAAAAATGTAGGGGACGATGCCCACATCGTCCCGCGGTCGGATGTAGGCATCCGCCCCTACACCTATATTACCTAACAAGAAAGGAGTAGACTCCAAACGGAATCTACTCCTTTAAGTTTTTTCTTAAATTAGTCGTTCTTTTCCTTGGAAAGCATTGTGTTTGTGAGGATTCCGAGGATGAGCGCTGTTGCGATTGATGTGAGAGTTACAGCGCCGAAGGTGAGAGTCATTCCGCCGATGCCGGCGATAAGGATGACTGATGCTGTGAAGAGGTTACGGTTCTGGTTGAGGTCAACCTGCTGGAGCATCTTAAGACCTGATACTGCGATGAAGCCGTAAAGCGAGATGCAGACGCCGCCCATAACACAAGCGGGGATAGAATCAACAAATGCAACAAGCGGAGTGATGAACGAAACGAGGATGCATCCGATAGCCGCTGCAAGGATTGTTCTTACCGATGCGTTCTTTGTGATAGCGACACAGCCTACGCTTTCGCCGTATGTAGTGTTCGGGCATCCGCCAAAGAGTGCGCCTGCCATTGAGCCGATACCGTCGCCGAGGAGAGTTCTGTGGAGACCCGGCTCCTTGAGAAGGTCGCGCTCGATGATGGAAGAAAGGTTCTTGTGGTCAGCAACGTGCTCTGCGAAAACAACGAATGCAACCGGAACGTATGCAACGAGGATTGTCGCGATATACTGAGCGTTGAGTTCAACAACGCCATCCATAGCCTTGAGGAAGGTGAAGTCCGGAAGGCTTAAGAAAGTCTTGAGAGAAACTGCACCGTCTGCGAGCATATAGTTTGTGAATACTGAAAAATCAATAATCTTGAGAGAATCTATGCCGTATGCGTTTCCGATAACCGTGAGGATTGCTGCAACAGCATAACCTGCAATAATACCGATGATGAACGGGATAAGGCGAGCCATCTTCTTGCCGAAGGTTGAGCAGAGCATAACAACGGCGAGAGTAATAAGGCCGCAGATAAGAGCAACATAGGGAGATGCGAGCATAGCGCCGTCAGCAGAGAGGATATCGCCCTTCATGATGTCGCCAACTGCGTTGCCTGCAAGGGAGAGCCCGATGATGGCAACTGTCGGGCCGATAACAACCGGAGGCATAAGCTTGTTAATCCAGTTAACTCCGACGAGCTTGACGACAATCGCAATAATTACATAAACAAGACCTGCCGAAATTGCACCGATGATAAGGCCGAGATAACCGAGCGCCATTGAAACGCCACCGGCAAAGGCTGCAAACATCGAGCCGAGGAAGGCAAATGATGAGCCGAGGAAAACCGGGCTTTTAAACTTTGTGAAAAGAAGGTAAACTATTGTGCCGACACCTGCGCCGAACATTGCAGCAGCTGTGGACATTCCGTTTCCGATAATCATCGGAACGGCGATTGTTGCGGCCATGATAGCAAGCATCTGCTGGATAGCAAAAACAATGAGCTGGCCGAACTTGGGCTTTGACTCTACGTCGAAAATCATTTTCATACTGTCTTCTCCTCTGTTATTAAATTTGAACGAAAAAAACGCCTCACCGAGCTACTCGGCAAGGCGTGGCTTGTCACACTTGAAACTGCGCCCTTGTCGGTATCGCGGTACCGGTTTTAAAGGTCGTTCACGTCAAATATTATATTGTACTCGCCGACATTTGTCAAGCATATTCGACAAATAAGACGAAAGCTGTTATTCCATAACTGCCCTTGCATATTTTGAACGCATCTCGGGTGAAAAGGAGTATTTTTCCGAAAGAATTCTGCCAAATCTCAGAAGCTCGTCTGCATCGCCCGAGGTAAGCTCAAGCTCAATTTCTGAAAACGGAATTTTCTCTCTGAAAAACCCTTCGTCGTAAGAGAGAATAAAAGACAACCCGCATGGCAGACAAACCTCGGCCTCTTTGCGAAGAAACGAAACACTCCCCACAACTTTGAGCGGCATCCCGCAGAGTGCGCTCGTCGGCGCGCCCGCATCCGCTAAAAGCGAGGCGGCGCCGGGAATATCGGATGAGGAGACGCTCCATTCTCCCCGAACGGAAAGCTCGCCGGAGACGAGGCGCGAGCACTTCGCATAAATTATGCTCTCGCCGTTTTCAAAACGGCGGCGGAGAGTTATACCGCGCCGTGCCGCGCTAAAATCGGGGGTGTCGAGATATTCCGTTTCCATTTTTGTTTCTGATATTTCACCGCAGTATGGGGCAATTTCAGGCAGTGAAAAGAGCTTCTCTGCTGAAAAAAACTCAGGCGGCGCGTATTTAAGCTCAGTTTCACTTGGCATTTTTAGTCCCTCCCAGAAGGTGAGCGGGGATAACGAGGAGAAGCTCAAGGACCGTGAGCGTCGCCGCGCAGATTATGCCGGCAAATTCGCGGAGAGAAGAAATCGAAGAACAAACGAGAAAAGCAACAGTTGAGAGGATTCCGAAAATGCCGCCGATGATATACAAAGTTCTGCTGCTGCAGCGGCCGCGCCGGCGGGAAGAATTTGCAAGCAGCATAGCCGGGAAAATGTCCGTAATTAAATTGACAAAGAGAATCTGGAAGGGGGTCATGGGATATCCGAAGCCTGAAGCCACAGAAAGCCCAACGCAAATAACTTCCGAGAGGTTTGCGGCGATGAGGTAGGTAACGGCGCGGGAAAGGTTTTCACGTGTTATGCTTCCGAGGATGATTGCGCGGTCTGCCCCCGAATCTCCGTTATAGAGAACGTCGGATGCGCTTTTTGCTGCATCCTCTGCGCGGATATCGGAGAGCCCGACATCGGCGCTGTCAAGAAGTGCTGTGTCGGAGAGACTGCTGCCAATCGCGCAGACGGTCCTTCCGAGGCTCTTTAGCGCGAGGGCTATGCGGACCTTGTCCCTGGGGGCAAGCCCTGCAAAAACAAACGTGTCGGAAAGCACCTTGCAGAGCGAGGTTTCGCTCATTCGCTCAATGTCGCGCCCGCAAAGAATGTTCTCACTCGGGATAGAGAGAGCCTCGGCACCGAGGCGAGCCCTGTTTGCGTCTGCGGAGGTAACGAGATAAACGGGGATATTAAGCTCCTTGAGAGCTTCCGTATCGGGAGTTGTAGCCGCATCGCTCTCGGCGCTTGTTGCGGCAATCCCGAGAAATACGAGAGAAGTGTCACACGGGAGTTCGTCACCCGAGCGCATTCCGATTGCAGTAGAAGAGAAGCCCTCCGCCTCAAAAGAGGAGATGCAGGCACGGATTTCTTCGCGGTCGCTCTCGGTGAGTGTGCGGATTTTTCCGAATTCCCAGATGCGCTCGGAGCGCTCAAGAATCTCAAACGCGTCTCCACCGGTGTATGAGACCGTAGTCCTTCCCGCCCTGTGGAGAGTTGTCGTAACCTCGCCCGAAAGCTCGCCTATCTTCGGGAACGCCGCGCGGATTTCTTCCGCATCGCATCGGTGAGAGGCGTATGCGGAGAGTGACGGGTTCTCAAGCTCGCAAAGAAGAAGCCCGTCAATAAACGGAGCCGTGTCTTCTTCGTGGGGAGCTTTTCTTCGCCCGTTTGTATATGTTGCGCTGACTCCGAGCTTCGGGATGTCGGTTATGTAAGCCGACACCTCGCCGAGGCTTTCAACCGCTTCGATGCTCTTAATGCAGAAGCCGGAGGCCGTCAGGCGGCGCGCGCCCTTTGAAAGAGAGGTGAGGGCGGCGATATAAAGCCCTTCCGGAATCGCAGCAACCGCAAGCGCAATACACGCCGCAGCACTTTCGAGAAGCCCATTGTCAAACAAAAGGCCAGCGATGAAAATAAAAACGCAAATAAGGCTGACTGCAACAGTGAGCTTTTCTGAAATCTTTTTAATCCGCGCAAGGACAGGTGCCGCGTCTCTTTCGGGAGTATCAATCCCTCTTGCGAGCCTGCTCATTTCAGTTGACATCCCCGTGGAGATAACGACGCCGTCGCCTCTGCCACGAAGAACGATGGTTCCCTCGAATGCGCAGTTTACGCGCCTCTCGGGGGGAACGTCGCCGGGCACGGTTGCGTTTGCATCCTTTGAAACCTCGGAAAGACCGGTAAGTGAGGATTCATCGATAACGAGCCCGTCGGCGGAAATAAGCCGCAAATCCGCAGGGACTATGCGCCCGGGCTTCAGGGTGACAATGTCGCCGACGACAAGCTCGTCAGACAAGAGCCTCATTTTTGCGCCGCTCCGGAGGACAACGGCGTGAGTGACTGTCGGGCGGACGGAATTCTCAATAGCCTTAAGTCCGCGCCGCTTGCCCTCGGCAGAGAAAACCACGTTTATGACAATCACGGCGAGGATGAGAAGCGAGGGCAGGATTCCGTCAAGCACTGCCACGAGGGCTGCGGCAACGAGAAGAAGCCACACACTTGGGCGGGAAAGCCCCACTCGGGCAAACTTGAAAAAGGATGAATTTTCGCTCTTTTGGGAAATCTTCTCGCCGCGAAAAGCTGCTTCTTCATAAGAAAGCCCGTCTTCGGGGTTTACATCAAGAGAATTTAAAGTCTCTTCTATACTCAATTTATGATACAATTCAATCAACTCCAGTATATAAATTATATCTCCAAATGAAAGCAAGGTCAACAGGATTAATCGTAAATACATAAAAAATTGCAAACTTTAAAAAATACTTGTTTAAATAATCTTTTATATATGATATAATTATCATATATAAAAAACTGTGTAAAAACATTTGGAGGAATGAGATATGAAAAACGCAATCAACGTAAATATCGCAGGGGTAGAGCTTCGCCTTCTGAGCGGGGAAAACGAGGAGTATACCCGCCGTGTCGCGTCTCACGTTGACACGAAGGTAGGAGAGGTCTTGAAGTCCGGGAGCGTCTCAATCGTAGAGGCGGCGCTTCTTTCTGCAATCAATATCTCCGATGAATATTACAAGGCTCTTGAAACAGCTGAAAATCTCCGCACTCAGCTTCGCGACTACCTTGAAGACGGCAGCCGCATGAAGTCTGAGATTGCTGATTTAAAGCGCGAAATTGCAAGGCTTGGCGGAAAATAATATGTCGAAGCGTGCTGAAATTCTTGCTCCGGCGGGCTCGTATGATGCGATGCGCGCTGCAGTTGCAAACGGCGCTGATGCGGTATATCTCGGCTACGGCGACTTCAACGCCCGCCGCCAGGCGAAGAACTTTACGGCAAGCGAGCTTGCTGATGCTTGCGAATTCTGCCACAAGCGCGGAGTGAAGGTTTATGTTACGGTGAACACGCTCGTCAACGACCGTGAAATGAGTGCTGTCGAGAAGGTGTGCCGTGATATTAACCGCGCAGGTGCAGATGCTGTTATCGTGGCAGACCTTGGCGTTGCGAGGCTTATCCGTGAGGTGTGCCCGCATCTTCCGATACACGCATCAACCCAGATGACGGTGCATAACCTTGACGGGGTTTTGCAGCTTGCTTCTCTTGGTTTTTCGAGGGTTGTCCTCGCGCGGGAGCTTTCGCGCGCGGAGATCAAAAAGATTTGTGCCGAAAGCCCCGTTGAGCTTGAGGTTTTTGTTCACGGCGCGCTGTGTATGTCCTATTCGGGGCAGTGCGAGATGAGCGCGGTTATCGGCAAGCGTAGCGGAAACCGCGGCCTTTGCGCCCAACCCTGCCGGATGCAGTACAAGCTTGGCGAGAACGGCGTGGCGGCATATCCGCTCAGCCTTAAAGACCTTTGCCTTGCAGATTATATAACCGAGCTTTCCGATATGGGGGTAGCCTCATTAAAAATTGAGGGAAGAATGAAACGCGCGGAGTACGTTGCCGTGGTAACGGGGATATATTCCGCTATATTGCGTGATGGAAGAAGCTCGACGGAAGAAGAAAAGAGGAAGCTTCGCGATATCTTCTCGCGTGACGGGTTCACAGACGGGTATTATATCAACCGCAAGGGAAGGGATATGTTCGGAATCCGGACTGAAACAAAAGCACCGCAGGAGCTTCTTGATGAAGCTGCAAGGTCATATGCCGAGGTGCCGATTCCTTCTGAGAAGGTTGATTTTTATTGCATAATCGAGGCGGGCAGACCCGCGCTTCTTGCCGTGTCTGACGAAAAAGGAAACCGCGCGATGTCGCAGGGGGCACTTCCCGAGCCTGCGAAAAATCTGCCGCTCACGGAAGAAACGGTCCGTGCCCAACTTCAAAAAACCGGCGGAACCCGCTTTGAAGTGAAAAGCGCAAACATAAAGGTTTCGGAAAACCTTTCTCTTCCGCTCTCATCGCTCAACGCGATGAGGAGAGAATGCCTTGCGGCTCTTGAGAAAAACTATGTGGAAGAAAGAGACCGCGCCGAGGGAGAATTCAACGTCGGGTTTAAGCTTATAAACCGGCGAGAAGCTCCGAAATATACGGTCGCAGTCAGAAACGTCGCACAGATAAGCGATGAGATGCTCGAGAGAAGCCCCGAGTGTATTTACATTCCGCTTCAGGAGTTTGAAGGGAACGAAAAGAGAGTTTCCGAGATAATGGAAAAGGTTGCGGTTGTTGCGGCGTTTCCCAGAATAATAAAAGATACCGAAACTGCAGAAATCACGCGACTTGGAAACCTCGCACGCTCAATCGGAGTGGAAGAGGCTTCGGTTGGAAACTGCGGGCACATTGAGCTTGCAAAAAGGCTCGGTTTTTCTGTGCGCGGCGATTTCGGAATCAACATAACAAATTCCCATGCTCTTCGTGAGGTGAGGAGGCTCGGCCTGACATCCGCGATGCTGTCCCCTGAGCTTACCTTCCCGCAGATAAGGGATGTTTCAAAAATAATGGACACGGAAATTTTCGCATACGGAAGGCTTCCTCTCATGATTTGCGAAAATTGCGTCATCCAGGCGCAGACGGGCTCGTGTGTCTGCAAAAACCGGCATGTGCTGTGTGACAGAACGGGGGCGCAGTTCCCACTCGATGCCGATTTCGGCCACAGAACGGTCGTTCTCAATTCTCAAAAGCTGTTTCTTGCAGATAAGCGCCGCGATTTTGAGAAAGTCGGCGCGGCATTTGCAAGGCTCTCTTTTACAACGGAGAATGCGCGCGAGTGCATCACGGTTATGGATGCTTACCTCGGGAAAAATGATTTTATCCCGTCGGTCTACACGCGAGGATTATACTATCGAGGAGTAGAATAAATGGTAAAAGTAAAGCTTTTAAACGAAAAAGCCGCGCTTCCCGTTCGCGCAAGCGAGGGTGCGGCAGGATATGATTTGCGCGCGTGCATTGATGCGCCGGTTACACTTTCCCGCGGTGAGATTTTCGCCGTTCCGACAGGCGTTGCAATAGAGCTTCCCTCAAAGGAGCTTGTTGCGGTTTTGTCTGCGCGGAGTGGGCTTGCCATTCGCCACGGCATCGCGCTTGCAAACGGGGTCGGCATAATTGACAGCGACTATCGCGGAGAGATTAAGGTTGGGCTTATCAATCTGGGGAAAGAGGATTTTGTCATAAATCCCGGCGAGAGAATAGCGCAGATGCTTATCCTTCCGGTTGATGTTTCGGGGCTTTGTGAGGTATGTGAGCTTTCCGAAACCGAGCGCGGAAGCGGCGGGTTCGGGTCAACGGGGAGAAAGTAATGCTTATTCTTGCTTCGAAATCGCCGAGGAGACGAGAGCTCCTCTCACTTTATACAGAAAGTTTTGAAATCATTGTCGCAGAAACTGATGAAGAACCTTATTGTGGTGGCGAGGTTTCCGAATACGTTATGGCGCTTGCCGAGAAAAAGGCGGAAGCCGTTGCAGATACGCACCCGCAGGATACGGTCCTCGGCGCAGACACGGTCGTCGCGTTTGACGGCAAGGTTCTCGGGAAGCCACGGGACAAAGCTCACGCAAAGGAAATGCTCACTGCGATGTCTGAAAAGAACCAGGAGGTATATACCGGTGTCTGCATAATTTCAAAGGGCGAAAAGCGCTGCTTCTTTGAAAAAACCGATGTCTGTTTCCGCGCACTTTCCGAGCGGGAGATAGATGACTATGTTGCAACGGGAGACTGCCTTGACAAAGCAGGGGCTTACGGAATTCAGGGCGGTGCAGGAGAGTTTGTCAGCCGTGTCCTGGGCGATTACTTCAATGTAATCGGGCTTCCGATGAAGAAAACAGCGCGTGTTTTGTCTGAGATTTTAAAAAAACATTCGGAGTGGTGAAGAAATGGACGGATTTTTTTCTAAAAAGACGGTTGTAACAATTCTTATAGCCGTTCTCATAGCGCTTATTCTCGCCATTCTGTCGGCAGTCTCAGGCGGGAGAATTTCGCCAATCGGATCGCTTATAAATATTGTTGCAAAGCCTTTGCAGAGCATGAGTGCGTCTGTTTCGGAATATTTTGAAGAAAGGGCAGACCGCGCGCTCCGCTATGATGAGGTGGAGAAAGAAAATGAAACGCTGCGCCAGGAAATTTCAGCACTTCGCGAGGAGGTTCGCAATCGTGAGGCGATGGAGCAGGAGAACACCCAGCTCCGTGCGGCTCTCGGAATGGCTGAGCGCGATTCATCTCTCGTTTTTGAGGCGGCGGAGATTGTTGCTAAAAATGCGGATAACTGGACACGCTCATTTACGATAAATAAGGGCTCAAGCTCAGGCATCGCGCCGGACAACTGCGTTATCACGTCTGAGGGGATGGTAGGCTTTGTGAGCGAGGTCGGAAACACCTGGGCGACCGTCACCGCGATTACGGACACAACCATGGAAGCTGCGGCGATAGCCTCGCGCACGCGTGATGTTGCAAGTGCCGAGGGTGACTTTGAGCTTATGAGCGAAGGAAAGTTTCGCCTTTCATATCTCTCGAGGGACACTCAGGTCCTTGAGGGCGACGTTATTGAAACCTCGGGTGTCGGTGGGCTTTTCCCGAAGGGAATAGTTCTCGGAATCGTTTCCGAGGTAAAAAATGAAAGCCACGGAATATCGAAATATGCAACCGTCACCCCCGCAGTAGACCTTGACCGTGTAAACCACGTTCTTGTCATAAAGTCATTTTCTGCGACGGAGTAAGGAGGGCGGAGATGACATATAATTTTAAGCGCAAGCTATATAAATGGATATGCCTGTTTGCGTTGATGTTTATATCAATTATTTTAGAAACCACGATTTTTTCCGAGTTTCGCTTTCTCGGCGCATCCCCTTCGATTATTCCGTTTATAGTAGCCTCAATCGCACTTTTAGAGGGGCCTGAGGAAGGGGCGATTGCCGGGCTTGTCGGAGGCTTTTTGTGCGACGCGCTTTATTCGGGATACGAGGGCTTTTATACAGTTTCGCTCCCGATTCTGGCAGTTTTAATATGTCTTATGAATACGATTATGTATTGGAAGAACTTCGGTATGGCGGTTCTTGACTGGGCGGTGCTTATAGGAGCCATGCATTTTGTGAGGTTCTGCCTGTATATGCTCGCGCTCGGGCAGGGGAGTATCCGCTCGCTTTTGTATGTAATCCCAGGCGAGGTTACAGCAACGCTTGCCTTTACACCGTTTTTATATATAATCATTTCGAAAATAGTCAATTTTTTTGAGGTTTATGAAGAGGGATAAGAGAGAATAATTAAATTTTTTAAGGAGGTGTTCCGATATGAAAAAAAGCAACGCACGAATATGGGTTGTTTGCGCCATCGCAATTGCCGCGGCGGTAATTTTTATCGGGCGCCTTTATTTTTTGCAGGTTGTAAGCGGGGAGGAGTATCTTGAGCGCTCGGCAAAGCGCACATCAAGAACAGTCACGGTTACAGCTCCTCGCGGAGAAATTTTAGACCGTTTTGGAAGGCCGCTTGTCACAAACCGAATGAGCTTTTCTCTCGTGTTTGACGCAACAACCTGGGACAAGTCCCGCCGCGAAGAGATAGTTGGCGAGCTCATAGCCCTCTGTGAAGGTGCAGGCCAGGAATATACCGATACGCTTCCTGTTACCAAAACGGCGCCTTTTGCCTATACATATACGGAAGGCGAGGGAAGTGGCGATGAAAAGACTGTCTCCGAGTATATCAAGGACCGCAAATGGGATGAGGAAATCGGCGCGGAGCGGTTTATAGAGCTTCTTGCAGAAAGATATGATTTAAAGACTACAGACAAGGGAAAGCTTCGGAAGCTTTGCGGAGTCTGTTTTGAAATGGAAATGCGCGGATTTTCAAAGTCACAGCCGTATGTGTTTGCGCGAGATGTTGACAGAACGCTCATAACAAAAATCAAGGAGCGCTCCCGCGCGCTTCCCGGAGTGATGATAGACGTTGAGCCCATCCGCGAATACAAAACGACCGCCGCCGCCCATATCCTCGGGCGCGTCGGAATAATCTATCGCGAGGAATACGCTGAGCTTAAAAAGCTTGGGTATAGGCAGACGGATATGGTCGGAAAGGACGGAATCGAGAAAGCATATGAGAGCTATCTGCGCGGTGTTGACGGCTCAAAGACAACAGAAACGACAACAACGGGAAAAACGACAACCGTTCTCTATGAAGAAGCTCCGGTTCTCGGGAAAAACTGCGTTCTGACCATTGACCTTAAGATGCAGGAGGCCGCAGAGGCGGCGCTTGCAGAAACCGTTCCGCGCCTTCGCCGCGAGGGACAGCTCAATTCCCGTTGGGGCGGTGCAGATGCAAAGGGCGCGGCAGTAGTCGCGATTGACATAAAAAGCGGCGGACTTTTAGTTTCCGCATCATACCCCACATATGACATTTCTCAGTACAACAAAAACTATAACGCGATGAAGGCGGATAAATATCTGCCGATGTTCAACCGCGCAATTTCCGGGGCGTACCCTCCCGGGTCGACCTTTAAAATGATTACCGCCGCCGCAGGGCTTGAGGAGGACATAATAGAGCCCTCCGAAAAAATGCTGACGACGGGAAAATATATGTACTATGCCCCGAGTACAACACCTATGTGCGATATCTTCAGGCAGTACGGGAAAACACACGGAAACATAGACGTAAAAGAAGCCATCAAGGTCTCCTGCAACTACTTCTTCTATGACGTCGGGCGGCGCGTAGGTATAGAAATGCTTTCGGAATGGGCAACCCGCTTCGGCCTCGGAAAGAAAACCGGAATTGAAATTTCGGGTGAGGTTTCGGGGCAGGTGGCAAGCGCCGCGGCGCGTGAGGAAAAGGGAAAGGTATGGTATCCCGGCGAAACACTTTCGGCGGCAATAGGGCAGTCCGACACTATGGTAACGCCGATTCAGCTTGCAAACTACATTGCACAGCTTGCAAATCGCGGGGTGAGATACAAAACGCATCTCCTAAAAAGCGTGCGTGACCCGGATACAAACGAAGAAATTTCAGCAGCTACCCCTGAAATAGACGGGAGAGTCGAGCTTTCGGAGGAAACATACAACGCGATAGTAGAGGGGATGCACGCGGGCGCACAATCCCCCGGTGGAACGTCATACTCGGTCTTCGGAACATACCCCGTCTCCGTTGCGGGAAAAACAGGCTCGGCGCAGGCTCCCGGCGGGTCTCACGCGGTCTATGTCGCATTTGCACCGGTGGAGGACCCCGAGGTTGCAGTTGCTGTGGTAGTTGAAAACGGCGGACAGGGAAGCCGGATTCCCGGCGTTGCAAAAGCAGTTTTTGACGCGTATTTTGATGCTAACTTTGAAAAGGATATAAGAACGTCGTCGGGCGTGTTACTGGCATAAGGAGGAAGAGAAAAATGACAAGTCTTTTTTATAACCCCGTTAAGGTATATTCAGGGCGCGGAGTTTGCGCGGAGTATGACTTTTCAAAGCACGGCAAGCGCGCTCTCATAGTGTGCGGCGCAGTCTCGGCGCGCCTCTGCGGAGCGCTTGATGACGTTAAGGCCGCGCTCTCAAAGTGCGGAGTAGCTTTTTCCGTGTTTGATAAGGTCGAGCAGAACCCTACCGTTGAAACCTGCTATGCGGCGGGGCAGATGGCGCGCGCCGAGCGAGCGGATTTCATAATCGGAATCGGCGGCGGAAGCCCGCTCGATGCGGCAAAGGCCGCAGCTTATTTTGCGCCAAATTTCCACCTCACCCCGGAGACGCTGTATGACGGCGAATGTAAAAGTGAGCCGCTTCCGGTCATTGCAGTTCCGACAACTGCGGGAACAGGGAGCGAGGTAACGCAATATTCCGTTCTTACATATCACAAAATTCAGAACAAAAAAACACTTAAGACAGAGAAAATATTCCCATGCGCCGCGCTTCTTGACGCGGAATATACGGTAACGCTTCCTCAGAACACAACAAACGCAACGGCGGTGGATGCTCTGTCGCACGCAGTTGAGGGGTATTTTGCAAAAACTGCAACTGTTGTGTCCGATGCGCTTGCGGAAAAGGCGATGCTCTATGTCGGGCGGTCGCTTCGCGCGCTTTCCGACGGAAGGCTTGATTATAACCTGAGAGAGCGCCTTCTTTACGGCTCTATGCTTGCGGGAATGGTAATCTCCATCACCGGGACAAGCTTTGTCCATTCCTTCGGATACCCCCTGACATACTTTGAAGGGATGTCACATGGGGAGGCAAATGCATACTTCCTCGCAGATTTCGTAGAGTATTCCGCGCGTGTTGCAGAGGATAAGGCAATGCGGGTCTATCGCATCTGCGGAGTTAAAAATGCCGAGGAGTTCAGGCGGCTTATTGAATCGGTTGTCCCCTGCGACAGAAAATTCGAGCGTGAGGATGCGATGAAGTATATGCGAATCGGATTTGGCGGCGGCAGTACTATGCGCGGCATCTATGAACCCACTCAGGACGATGCATACGATATGCTCAAAAAATATATAAGATAGAAGAGTGTGCTGTCTGTGCGTTGACAGCGAAACGCAACATATGTTAAGATTACTTAAAAACTGCAAGTAAAGCCCAATTTGACGTTTAAGTCTATGGGGGAGCCTGCGGTTTTTAAGAGAGAAATCAGCGCGGTTATTTTTAAGAGGGTTGTTATGGTTATTTTACATATCGCATCAATTAGAGAGAATACACTTAACGGGATTAACATTGTGGTTCCTAAACACGTTGTTTCACAGGGGAAATATACTGAAACGGCGCTTTTAAATATAAAAAACGTAACAATTGCCGGAGTTGAAAATCAAATAGCGTTTGACAAAGACTTTGAGCTTTCAAATCTCAAGCCGCCGTTTGACAACCCCGATCTTGTCGTCTTTCACGATTGCTATTATTACGAGTATTTGAAGCTTGCGAAAGATTTTTATGAGAAAGGAATCCCGTATATAATTGTTCCTCACGCCGCACTCGGGAAGGATGCGCAAAGAACGAAGAGGTATAAAAAACTGCCTGCGAACATTTTGTTTTTCAATAAGATGTTCCGCCACGCCGCAAAAATACAGTTTCTGTCACAAAACGAAATGAAAGAATCTCTCTTTCGGGAAAAGGGTTTTGTTGCAACAAACGGAATTGATTTACCTCAAAGTATTAAATCTGAGTTTAGTTCTCGCGGCGTAAGGTTTGTTTACATAGGAAGAACTCAGGTTTTGACAAAAGGCATAGATCTGCTTATCAAGGCGGTGAAGAAAAAAGAAGAGTTTATGCGCGAGAATAATGCCACGGTTGAGCTTTTCGGCCCAGACCGCGAAGGCCGCCACAAAAAGATAAGAAAGCTCATTAAAAAGTATAAACTGGAAGGGCTTGTTACCCTGAATGACAAGGTAACGGGCAGAGAAAAAGAAGAAAAGCTTCTTGCAACAGACATTTTTATTCAGACATCAAGAATAGAAGGTATGCCTATGGGGATATTGGAAGCTTTGGGCTGCGGTATCCCGTGTCTCGTAACAAAAGGCACCTGCCTTGGAGATGTCGTAGATAAGTACAACGCCGGATGGGTAGCGGAAACGGATGTTGACTCTATTGCCGAAAAGATTGAAGCTGCAATAAAAGACAGAGAGTCGTGGAGCGAAAAATCGAAGAACGGCCGCGTATTAATCCGCGAAAACTTTATGTGGGAAGCTGTGTCATCTGATGCAATTGAGCAGTATAAAAAAATAGTAAAAGAGAAAGAACCAAAAATATAGGGAGAAAAAGATGGTCTTGGAAAATACAAAACAAAGTGAAAAAGAGCTAAAGAAATCAAAGTTTTTTGTTGTTTTACTTTGGGTGACAATCACATCTGCATCCTTATTTGCAACAATATGGATTGTGATTGATACAACTCGCCCTTATTGTTACAATAGTCTATTTTTGCTGCCGCTTACATATGGAATACTCTCTTTTTTTTCGCTGAAGTTGTATAATAACATGTCCCAAAATCTTGGAATGGCAATAATAATAATTCTATTTTTCGTCAGAATGGTTTTGAGCCCGCTTTTTATGCGTTTCGGAAGGTATCACAGCACAATTACACTTAATGTTGAGAAGAATACATTTTATGCTATTCTATTGGTTGCGTATGAAGCCATCGCTGTATTTTCAACTCTCCATTATAAAATGAAGAAAAACAAGAATCAGATTCAAATATCTGAAGAAGAGCACATATTTAAGATAGGTGCAGTCTATAAATTTTTGATTTTCGCCGCATTGATTCTTTTTCTGCTGTGTTTACGCGCTACTCCGCAGATAATGGATATGTATCGAACGATATTTGAAATTACCGAAGAACACTTTTCAAATTACGAGGATGCATATGTCATTTCAAAGTATGCGGTTTCGTTTATAAGCAAATTATCTTTAGTTACAGGCATGTACCTGTCGCGAGCATTAATTTTGCTACTTCCTGCTTTTTTAATTGTTCAGTTATCAACAAAAAAGTCTTTCTTCAGAAAGCTTCTGGCATTATTGCTATGCATCGTTCCGTTGTTTTTTATTTCCGGGACTATAGCCAAAAGCTTAATATATGTTATCTGTTTGTTGTTTTTATATAACTATATGTTTGCTCCGAAAAAAGCAAAAAAAAGAACAATCATTTTACTGGCACTTGGTGCTGTTTCTGTTGTGGCTTGGTGGCTCTTTAGGAGTGGTGATAACAACTTAGCAGAATCGTTTTCATGGAGATCAAGCTCCTATTTTTCGGGAGTAAATATTGTTTCAGGTGTATTTAATTTGCCCCGAACCCTTGACTATAGGATAAGATTTTTCCTGTATGATTTTACAAGTACATTCCCATATGGCAATACAATTTTTCAATTATCAGGAGATACCATTCAGCCATTTTTTAATGACTATAATTATTCTATGGGGCAAATACCTCCAACAATAGGGATGGGATATTATTATTTTGGTGCAATATTTGCACCGATATATTCGATAATATTCACTAAAATTGCATTTGACGCAGGAGTGTCCCTGAATAAAAATCTTAATCAAAATCCAATGAGCTGCATTCGATATTTGATAACCGCCTTTTATTTCAGCATGGGAATCGTTATGTATAACATTGAGATTACAATGATATATTATTTTACATTGATTTTACCGATGTACTTGTTAGAAAAAACAACCTATACAAGGAGTGAGAAGGGTGATACCTAAAATTATACATTATTGTTGGTTTGGCGGAAACCCTTTAAATAAACAGGGGAGAGATTGTCTGGAAAGCTGGAAAAAGTTTTTCCCCGATTATGAAATAAAAGAATGGAACGAAGATAATTTTGACGTTAATTGCTGCCAATATGTTAAAGAAGCATACGAGGCAAAAAAATGGGCGTTTGTAAGCGACTATGCAAGGTTTGAAATTCTGTATAACGAGGGCGGAATATATTTTGACACGGATGTTAAGGTCATAAAATCCTTTGACGACATCGTTGAAAAAGGAAGCTTTATGGGCTTTGAGAGATGCGGGGCAGTAAACCCCGGACTGGGAGTAGGCGCGTGCGCAAAAAGCAGTTTCATAAAAGAAATGCTCAATGATTACCGGAAAAGTGAGTTTTTAAAGCCCGATGGGGGCTATGATATGACAACGATTGTCTCAAGGACAACCCGCATACTGAAAAAATACGGACTGCAGGAAACAGGTGATTTCCAGAGCGTTGCGGGTATAAATATTTATCCGACGGAGTATTTCTGCCCGATTGATATGGAAACGGGGAGACTTAACATCACAGAGAACACCCGCTCCATACACGAGTTTGCCGGCAGCTGGGAGAAGAAAAGCAGCAAATTCAGGGGCAGGGTATACCGTTTTGTTAACAGGAACTTTGGCGAAAAGGCCGCCCGGTTTTTGCGAAAAATTTTAGGGAGAGTATAATATGGCAGAAAGCAAGGTTTTGAAAAATACCGTTATGCTCTATATTATGAATATAGCAAAAATGATATTTCCGTTGCTGACGCTCCCTTATTTGACGAGGGTGTTAAGTGAGGATATGTATGGTTTGGTTTCATATGTTAAAAGCTGTATGACATATATACAGCTTTTAATTGACTTTGGTTTTATCCTATCCTCTGTCAGAGATATTGTAACAGCGAATGGAAACAAGGAAAAAATAGGATATATTGTCGGAAACACATTTTTTTCAAAACTCATTCTTTCTGTAATTTCATTTATTATGCTCGTGATAATGTGCTTTTCGATCAAAATTTTGCAACTGAACATTGCATTCGTGTTTTTAAGCTTTCTGGCAGTTGCAACAACTGTGTTTTTAGCTGATTTCCTGTTCAGAGGAATTGAAAAAATGCAGTATATTACGAGCATCTACCTTATATCAAAAGGGGCGTCCGTAATTTTAACCTTTTTGGTAATTAAGGGAGACGGCGATTTGCTTTGGATTCCTTTGCTTGATATTATGTCGCATATAATTTCAATAATAATTTCATTCATAATCATTAAAAAAATTGGAATTAAGATACGTGTAAGCAAGATAAAAGACTGCTTTTTGATGCTTAAAAATTCATTTGTGTATTTTATGTCCAGCGTTGCAACAACTGCATTTTCAGCATTAAATACAGTTTTGGTAGGAATATATATATCAGATTTGGCTCAGATTGCGCATTGGAGCTTGTGTATAAATATCATATCTTCAATACAAGGGCTATACGCCCCCATATGCAACAGTGTATATCCGCATATGATAAAAGAAAAGAGCTTAGCCTTTATTCACAAGATACTCAAGATATGTATGCCGATTGTAACTGCGGGTTGCATTTTCAGCTTCTTTTTTGCAAAAACGGCACTGATGATTGTTGGAGGTGAAAAGTACATAAGCGCGTATCATCTGTTCCGGTATATGATACCAATATTGTTTTTTTCCTTTCCTGCACAGATATATGGCTGGCCAACCCTGGGGGCCATTGGCAGAGAAAAAATAGTTACAACATCAACTATTATTGCTGCAGTTCTACATATTTTAGGACTGATTGTGTTGATTTGGATTAATAAATTTACATTGATATATCTCGCAGTTTTAAAATCAGGAACAGAAATGGTTTTTATGTTAGTGCGTATGTGTTTTGTATATAAAAACAAAAGCTGTTTCGTAAAGAGGGATTGAAATGAGAAAAAATGTTGCCCTTATTACTTGGTATAAGTATCACAATTACGGCACTGCCCTGCAGGCTGTTTCTCTTTATAAAATAATCAAGCAGCTTGGTTATGGTGTGGATGTTATAAATTACACACCAAAGAACAATAGAAATTATTCTTGCGATAAAATATATCGTTCGCTTTTGAAAACAGTTCTTAGAAAATTAAAAGAACTGACAAATCCAATTACTATCTCTCCCGAACGAGAGAAGTTATTTAATGAGTTTTTATCAAAAAACATTACACAGACCATGCCGTGTAGGTCATTTGCAGAAGTACACGATTTAAATAATGAATATAATGCATTTGTCTGTGGCAGCGATCAGATCTGGTCTCCGCTTGGCTATGACGACAAATATTTTTTGTCCTTTGTTGATGAGCCGGAAAGAATGGTAGCATATGCCCCGAGTCTGGGGATCAACAGAGTTGATGATGAGCGGTTGAAAAGAAGAATATCAAAAGCTTTGGAACGTTTTTTGAACTTAAGCGTAAGGGAAAAAGACGGAAGGGAACTGATAAAAGATTTAACCGGGAAAGAAGCAAAAATTGTTTTAGACCCGACTTTGTTGCTTTCAAAAGATGATTGGGATAATTTTGTTGATTATTCTGACATAAAAAAAGCACCGGATAAAGAATATATTATTTGTTATTTTTTAGGGAACCCTGAAAATTACAGCAAATATGTATCAAAGCTGTCAAAAAAAACCGGGATACCCTACTATGTAATCCCGGTAAAAAGAAACCAATTTTCAGATTCAAATAAAATCCCGTTTGAGGTCGGGCCGGAAGAATTTGTTTCTTTGATTAAAAATGCACGTTATGTATGCACGGATTCTTTTCACGGTATGGCATTTTCAATAATTTATAACGTGCCGTTTACCGCCTTCAAAAGATTTGCCGATAATGATGAAGAAAATCAAAACAGCCGTGTAATAAATTTACTTGAAGCTTTACAACTCAGAGACAGATTGATTCTGAGTGCTTCGCAATATAGTTTTTCTGAATTTGAGAAATGTAGCTTTGAAAGAGCAAATGAACTTCTTGTGAAAATGCGAAAAGATTCAATGAGTTATTTGAAACAATCGCTTGAAAAGGCTACTGAATATGTTTCAGATAAAAAAGAGTATGACTACAAAATAACAGATACTTGTTGCGGCTGCGGAGCTTGTTCTGCCGTTTGCCCGAGCGGGGCGATAACTATATCAAAAAACGAAGAAGGGTTTGAACAGTATTCAATACAGCAGCAAAAATGCATCAAATGCGGAAAATGCAAAGCTGTTTGCCCGATGACGAACGTTAAAGCAAAAGAAATAAAAGATGCTTGTGGCCTGTATTCTGTAGAAAACAAGTCAGAGCAAGCACTGAGGGCATCGTCTTCCGGGGGCGTTGGATATGCGGTATCTCAATTTGGAATAAAAAACAAATATTATGTATGTGGGTGTGCTTATGACCACGAAAGCTCTGCCGCAAGACATATTTTAATTTCGCCTGAAGAAAATGATAAAATTAAAATGTTGCAGGGCTCAAAATATATTCAAAGCGCAACGGCAGAGGTTATCAAAAAAATAAATTTTATGGAGAATGACAGCAAACTCATCTTCTTTGGAACGCCGTGTCAGGTTGCTGCCGTCAAAAAAGTTTTATCACAAAAAAAATCCATGCAAAATGTAATTTTAGTTGATTTAATATGCCATGGCGTTCCTACATATCATTTGTGGACAAGGTATATTGAAGAAATAGATAAAAAGTATTCGACCGGCAAAAATCCGCATGTTGTATTCCGTGACAGAACTGAAAATTGGCACAAAAGGCAAATAAAAATACAGGGAAACGAAAAAATCTATTTAAAACCAGAGAGAAAAGACGATTTTTATGCCTTTTTCAGACGCGGCATGTGTGATATGCAGGCGTGTTCGGAATGTCCGTACAGAGAAAAATCAAGTGCAGATCTGAGAATTGGAGATTATTTGGGAAAGCGATTTGAAAAAAGCGAAAACCCCGTTTCTATGGTTATTGCAAACACTGCGGCGGGGTGTGAATTATTAAAACATCTCAAAGAAGAAAATTGTATTATACAAGAACAAAATCTGGAGGAATACTGGAGCGTTCAGGCACCCTATAATTTAAAGCAAACACTATATCGGGAAGAGATAATTACTGCATTGAAAAATAAAGATCAATCGCTTCGCAAATTGCGGAAGAAGTACTGCAGGTATTACGATTTGTTTGAGTGTTTAGAAAGTGCAAAGGCGGCGCTTGGAAAAATTCTTCACGGAAGGGGTGCGTGACTTGAAAGCACAAATCAGGGATTTTATAAACATCATAAAATCGGGAATAACGCAGCAGAAGGAAAGTGTTTCGGCAGACTTTGGCATTGACGGCTTCCTGCGGCTTATTTCGGAGCATCACATAACAGCGATGATATATCACGGTTTGCATAATTGCGGCATAGCTGTTGAGGAAGCTACGAAAAACCTTTTGCTCAAAAGTGTTGTGAGCCAGATGACGCTTGACGAAAAGCAGAGAGGAACGCTCTCTGAAATCAGGAGCCTGTTTAATGAGAACAGCATAGATTATATCGTTTTAAAGGGAAGCACGTTAAAGGAATTCTACCCCTCGCCGGAAATGCGGGTTATGAGCGATATTGATGTTTTGATAAAGCTTCGGCAATATGAAACTATTAAAAAACTGCTCAAAAGCAACGGTTATGAAGAAATAAAGGAAACAAATCACGAGCTTATCTGGAAAAAAGACGGTGTTTTCATAGAGCTGCACAAGATTCTTATGCCCACCAAAAACAAGGATTTTCATGCCTATTTCGGAGACGGCTGGAAACGCGCGGTTTTGAAAGAAAAAAACGAATACACCTTCAATAATGAAGATATGTTCGTGTACCTTTTCACGCACTTTGCAAAGCACTACCGCGAAGCAGGAATAGGGATTACGCACATCTGCGATTTGCATCTGTATTTAAAAGAAACAGACATTGACGAGGAATATGCAGACCTCGAGCTCAAAAAGCTCGGGATATATGATTTCTACATAAACATAAAAAAAACAATGGATGTGTGGTTTGGAGAGGCAAAGGATTCGGAGATAACCGATTTTATAACAAACGTTATCTTCAGTAGCGGGGCATACGGGGTGTATGACAATTTCCTCGCATCCACCGCCATCCGAGAGGAGAATGAGTACGGCTCATACATAAAGGGGAGAGTTTTTAGCTTCTTAAGAACCTTGTTCCCGACCTTTGAAAGTATGAAAAAAAGGTATGAGGCCCTGGGGAAATTGCCATATCTCTTGCCTGTTTTCTGGATTATAAGGCTTTCCCATATTTTCTTCAAAGAAAAAACAAAGGTTGAGAATAAACTCAACGATATATGCGCAATTTCGGATAAGAAGGTCAGAGAATACAGAGAAAGCCTCCAATATGTAGGCCTTAGATACAATTTCAAATAAAAATTAAGGGGCTGTAGCAAAACAGCCCAGACCGCATAAAGTGTAAAAATACAATGGAAATTCGGCTTGTGCCGGATTTAAGGATTTAATTACACTTTATGCTATAAAACAAATCGAACCTCTCGACGTACTTATGTACTACTTCGGGTTCGATTTGTTTATTCTGCACTATTTTTCTAAAGCCCCAAAGGGTTTGTAGCAAAATGCATTTTGCTACAAA
>JAZOAI010000042.1:0-4886 GCA_045595365.1 Eubacteriales bacterium | reverse complement strand
TCCGGAGTCGCGACCGAGTATTGATTATATCACACTGCACACCCTCTGTCAAGCGCTTTTTTCGATTTTTTTAAATCTTTTTTTATCCGCTTCCCGCGAGGTGCCTTAATAATATACCACCTTTTACCTACCTTTGTCAACACTTTTTTTCAAGTTTTTTCAAATTTTTTCAGTTTCGACAAATTAGCCAATTGCCCCGCTTTTTTCAAGCCCTTGTTTTGTTCTTTTTGTGCATACTGACTGATTATATATTATATATGTAAATTATAAAATATACACCGGAGAGATGTCACTCTCTCCGGTGTCCCCGTTCAGTTTTTCTTTAAAACTGTATTCCGGATTTAGTTTTCGAAGGAGAAGATTCTTACAATCTCGCCCTCTTCAAGCTGGATAATTGCGTTGAAGCTGCCCTTTGCAATTTCCTGATTGCGCGGAACTGTTGCAAGGTGTGAGCCGACATACTCCCCGTCATTGATTGCGATTACCTTGTAGCCGTCCTCAGCGAGGAGGAGTGACTCTGTCTCATCAGCATCAAGTCTTCCGTCACTTCCAAGAGCGTGGGATGACTGTGAGCTGTAGTAAACGAATCTGTTGCTTACGATATCTGCTGCATTGACATAGAAGAGGCCGCTCATCTTGCCCTGCGGATCAGCCTGCATATCTGCTGCTTTACCACCCTCAGAGCTTATTGCCTCAATTTTGCCATCTGCATTGACGGAGTATCTTACCACCGTGCCGCTTTCGTAGTTTTTAATGTTACCTACATATCCTGCACTTTCAGTGAAGATAGAGTTGTTGTTGAGGTCTGTTACATCATCAATCGAGCTTGCCTCAAACAGTCCGTCCTCGCCGATGAGTGTGAACTTTGCGTAAGGCGCGCCGGTTGCAACGTTATACATCTGCTTTGCAGAAACAACGTATGCGATGCTGTCAGAGCTCTTGTAGGTGATATTCTCAAGGCTGTCACCGTGAGTTATCGCCGCAGCAACAACAGAGTTTGCATATCCGTTAGTGCTTACAACCGCACTTCCGAGAGCCTTTACCTGAAGAGCGTTGTTGATTCTGAGGCCGCTTATTGCCTTTGCCTTTAAGTCAACGAGGTTTGAAAGCTTATATGCTCTTGATTTTACAGGCTTGTAGTTCTCATCAGAATAGTCGCCATCAAGGTCGCCGTAGAGAACGAATACGATTGAAGAATCGTCGCCGTAGTAACGCTTGCCGTCAACAGAAATCGACTTGTCTATAACCTGGTATTCCTTTTCTCCCGTCGGGACACGGAGATTTGCAGATGACTCGATGGACTTAAAGTCCTGATGCGAGAGGTCAACTGTTCCGTCCTCACGGAAGGAGTACTCTACAACCCAGCCAAAGCGCGCGTTGTTTGCGTAATCCTGTGCGCGGTCGTTTTCCTTATGATTCGGAGTAGAAGCATACTTGGTGTGGAACTTGCCAACCTTATACGTTCCCTCGCTGTTATCAGCAAAGCCGAGTTTTACATAAGCGACGTCAAGCTTGTCGTCGTAGCTTGAGTTGAGGATTACTGCATAATTCTCAGCGTTGTATTCCTCCTCAGAGGTTTCAATGTCGAGAATTGTGTTTCCGAATATACGGTAGAGAGTTCCTGCCTTCATAGCTTCCTTGTTGCTTGTAAAGAACTTTGAAAGCGAGCCGTGAGCTATGATCTGCCTGCAGAGGTTTTCATCTGCGAAATAGACCTTTCCGCCAATTGTTACGGAGCCGTCATCATTGATTGATTCGAGGGCGCCGCGAACTTCCTCTGTTTTTTCAATATTGAGCTTGCCGTTTGCGAAGTAGTATACTACATAATCATCGCGTGCAATCTCTCCGTTTAATACAACATCCTCTAAGTCAAGTGTTCCGACCTTCGGAAGAGTTATTGTCTTCTTTGATTCACTGATAGCAGAAACCTGGCCGAAAGCGATGGAGTCTGCCGCGTTGTGGGTTTTGAAGATATAAGAGAATGTCTTTCCGCCGTCAACTGAAACGAAGCGGTAGTTTGCAACCGAGCCACGGCCCATGGACTGGAAGAATGCGTTGTTCCCGTTCGGATGTGAGAGGCTTCCGCCGTCACGGAGCGAGGCGCTTGCAACGTATGCAAACGGAGTGAAGTCGTTAGCCTCATCCTTGTTCCAAAGCTCGTTATAGGAAACGTTCTTTGCAACCTTGTTTGCACTTGAAGAAGCCTTGACCTGATATTCCTTGCCGTCAACAGTGAAGGAAATATAAGGTGTGATGAGTGCCGAGCTCTGTGATTCGCCGTTAGGCATCATCTGAACATTCGCTGCCGGAACGTTGTAAATCTTTGTGTCAGAATTTACGATGACGTCACCGATAACCTTGACGTTATTGTATGCAAGGTTACTGCTGTTGGTATCCGCCTTGAAGTAGACATCAACCTTCGCGCCGAGAAGCTCATCGGAAACTGCGCGGTCAATCTTGATTGTTGCGCCGTAGCGTGTGCCGTTTGCAGTCTGAGTTTCGTAATAAACGATGCTCTCGTCTGAGCCCTTTTCGGTTACAGCGATTGCAGGGCCGTTTTCAACCTTGATTTCCTCGCCCTTTTCGTCATTTGTAATTGCATAGTTCTCATTTGCAACTACAAGGCCTGTTACGTGCTTAAGCCCCATTACCTGCTCGCCGAGAGTCTGGTTCTTCTCGCCGTCAAGCGCGTTGAACTGTGAGCCTATACCTGTTATCGGGCTGTAAACGAATACAGGTGCGAAAATCGCATTTCTCATAAGCTTTGCAACAAGCTGACGTGATGCGGGAGCTGTCGGGTCGCCGCTCCAGCCGTCATAGAGGCCGAGCTCCATTGCCTTTGCAACGGTGTTTGCAGACCAATTTTTGCCCTTGAAGCCTTCCTTGTCTGCGTTGCAGCCGAGGATTACGAGGAGCATCTTGCTTGCCTCGGCAACCGTTACATTTCCGTTGGGGTTAAACTTGTTGTTTCCTACGCCGCTTACAATCCCCTGATTCTCGCAGTAGTTGATATATCCCTTAGCCCATTTTACATTAGCGTCATTTTCAACATCTGTAAACGAGCTTTCCTGCCCCGCAAAAAGCGAGCCGCTGTCATCTGCGCCGTATTTGAGCACGTATGCCATCTTGGCAAACTCTGCTCTTGTTATTTTGTCCTCAGGACGGAAGCTTCCATCGGGGTATCCGCCGAGAACGCCGAGTTCGACCAGCATATTTACATCGTCCTGATAATCTACACTAATGTCAGCTGCGTCGGTGAACCCTTTCGCACTTGCAAAGAGTGAGAATGAAAGTATAAACACCAATGCGAGTGCAAAGACCTTTTTTAGGTTCTTCATGTGAAAATTCCTCCTTTGTTTTTTCAGGCTGTCTGCCTGTCACGATTGCTATGATAGCGCATCTCTTTTTCATAGTCAACAGTTTTCGACATCCTGTAAAACGAGAGAAATCGTTCTGTTATATTTTGTCCTTTTTGTGGAATAAAATCGGCATTTTTTTGAAAATTTTTACTTTTTTGGAATTTTTTGTTTTTAAAAACTAAGCTCCGCCATTCGCGCACCGAGTTTGACAAATTCATATAAGTATGCTAAACTCTTTTTTGAAGAAAAACCGTTTTTACATTATATAATTGACAAGGAGAGAAAACAGAATGAACAACTACATCGGACACCAGGCGCAGCTTTTTGGCGTAGAGGAGCACAGGCTCGTCGGCGGAAAAGGCGACGGCATGAGGCTTTTTGAGGTCAACAACGGCCGCGGGCTCATGTTCACAATCTCTGCTGACCGTGCAGGCGATATTTCACGCCTCTACTACAACGGACACAACCTCGGTTTCTTCGCTCCCTGCGGATATGTTTCTCCGCAATATTATGAAAAACCGGGTCTTGGCTTTTTAAAGTCATTCACAGCAGGCTTCTTCACAACCTGCGGCCTTACAAACGTTGGTGGCCCTTGCACCGATGGCGGAGACGAGCTTTCTCTCCACGGAAATATCTCTCACTGCCCGGCAGAGAGTGTAAACTGTTGGACAGACGACAGCATACACGTTAAGCTTACCATGCGCGATGCTTCCCTCTTCTCACACAAGCTCCTCTTTACGCGTGAGTATATCTGCCCGCTCGATAAGGATGAAATCACCATCCGCGACACGGTTAAGAACATCGGAGATGATGAAACTCCATATATGATTTTATATCATTTCAATATGGGCTACCCGCTTCTTTCTGAAAGCTCCGAGATTACAATCGCAAGCAAGAGCATTAAGCCAAAAGATGAAATTGCAGCAGCAGGGCTTGACAAGGCTCTTGTTATGGAAGAGCCTCAATCAAACTTTGCTGAACAGTGTTTCTTCTATGACATGGAAAAGGGTATGGCGAAAATATATAACCCTGACATCAAAACCTCTCTGTCAATAAACTACGATACTGCAGAGCTTCCTTATTTCACAGAATGGAAGCTTATGAGCAAGGGGCAGTACGTTCTTGGGCTTGAGCCGGGGAATTGCCTTCCTGTTGGTCGCTCAAACTTCCGCAAAGAGGGTGACGTTTGCATCCTGAAGTCCGGAGAAGAAAAAACTCAGACAATCACAATAAAAATCACAAGCGGGAAGTAGTTTTTGCACAGGCAGATAATCTCTGCCTATATGCAAATATGAATAAAGTTTAAGGGGCTGTAGAAAAACAGCCCAGACCGCATAAAGTGTAAAAGTAACAATTTTTGCGGATAACATCGAAAAAGTGTATGATTTAGAGTGTAAAAGTACAATGGAAATTCGGCTTGTGCCGAATTTAAGGATTTAATTACACTTTATGCTATAAAACAAATCGAACCTCTCGACGTACTTATGTACTACTTCGGGTTCGATTTGTTTATTCTGCACTATTTTT
>JAZOAI010000041.1:0-37521 GCA_045595365.1 Eubacteriales bacterium | reverse complement strand
TAAAATTGAATATGTAGTTGGTGAATATTGCGGTGAGGGTCCACCTGTTCCCATTCCGAACACAGAAGTTAAGCTCACCTGTGCTGACAATACTTGGCTGGAGACGGCCCGGGAAGATAAGGCTTCGCCAACATCATATATAATACCGGATAAGTCATTTGCTTATCCGGTATCTTTTTGAGATATGATGCCAAAGCGCATTTATATATACAAATACAAAGTTAATGGGGGATATATATGGCAATTATTTCAATGATACTAAGCCTTTGCAGCCTTGCTTGTATGATTACCTCGTCGCTGATTCGGGGAAAGGGAATTAAAACAATTCTTGTTCTTGTTTTTGCCGGGAACTTCCTTGTGGCGACAAGCTATCTTCTTGACGGAAATTACAACGGAGCTGTATGTTGTTACATAGGGGCGCTGCAGGCAATTATAAACTACTTTTTTGACAAGAAGGGGAAACCTCTTCCGGTATGGCTTGTAGTTGTATACGCACTTGCTATGACAGTGGCAAACATTGCTGTTTTGGCAGAGTTCTGGGACATTCTTGCGATAATTGCGTCATTGACATTTATTATGTGCATCGGCGCAAATAACGGCTCTAAATACCGTTTCTGGACGATTGTGAATATGCTTCTTTGGATAACATATGACATAATAAAAGGCTCGTATGGCGCGCTTGTCACACATGTTTCACTCCTGCTATTTACAGTTCTCGGAAAATTTATCTACGACAGAAAAAGGTCATAGAAAACAAAAAACACACAAGCAATAGTGCTTGTGTGTTTTTACTTTTCTTATGCCTTCCAGAGATTGTGGAGATTGCAGAACTCATATACCGCAACGACCTCATCGCCGTCACAGAGAACGAAGGAAGCCTTCGGCTCATCGCTCGGCGTAAGTTTTTTAACCTGGAAACCTGTTTTTGTCTCAAGGCAAATCCATTCGATATAATGCTCGTCTGTCATCGGGTGGATAATGCTTCCGACCGTAACGTTCACCGTATTTCCGTTTTTCTCAACGACAGGAACGTGCTTTTCTACCGCCGCATCAGTCGTGCCGGGGACAAGGTCGCTCATTTTTTCTCCGCAGCACATAAGCGGAACCTTTGTTTCCTTAACCTCTGTGACGATTTTTTTACAATGCGCACAAACAAAAAATTTCATATTTTCCTCCTCATTAAAACTTATATGTTTTCTATTTTATCCAGAATGCCGTCAAGCCATTCTGCTGAAAACTCCTCTATTTTGCCGTTGTCGCAAGCGGCTGCAAGAGCCGGCGTGATAGGAATCCTTGAAACAGAGTCAATTCCCAAATCTCTTGCGAGAGCTTCAATGTTGCTCTCGCCAAAGATTGCGTGGCGCTCGCCGCATTTTCCGCATTCAAAGTATGACATATTTTCAACAATGCCGAGAATCGGGATACCCAGCATCCCCGCCATCTTAACCGCTTTTTCAACAATCATTGAAACAAGCTCCTGCGGGCTTGTTACAACGACAATTCCGTCAACCGGGAGCGACTGAAAGACGGTAAGCGGGACATCTCCCGTTCCGGGAGGCATATCGACAAACATATAGTCAACATCACCCCAGACAACATCTGTCCAGAACTGCTTTACGGCATTCGCAATAACAGGGCCTCTCCAGACAACGGGGTCGGTCGTATCCTCAAGGAGAAGGTTTATGGACATAAGCTTCGTTCCTTTCGGAGTTTCTGCAGGATAAATTCCGTCATCGTCGCTGAAAACTCTGCCTGATACACCAAACACTTTTGGGATTGAAGGACCTGTTATATCAGCGTCAAGAACTGCAACTGTGGCATTTCTCTTGTTCATTGTGGATGCGAGGAGAGAGGTGACAAGACTTTTGCCGACGCCGCCCTTCCCGCTGACAATGCCGATAACCTTTTTTACATTTGAATTCTTATTTGCGGGAGCAAGAAAGCTGCTTGGTTCAGTTCTGTCGCCGCACTTTTTCGAACACGATGAGCAATCGTTTGAACAGTTTTCGCTCATTGTTAAACAACGTCCTTTCAAAATTAACATATTACAGTTACTATTCTACAAAAATTCACGGCGGCTGTCAAGCCGCCGCAGATATAAAATCAAAAGTTAGGATTTTCTCCAGACCATCTTATCAACAATGCCGGTATAGCTCTGGATGAGCTTTACCACCTTGTCAGACACGTTTTCGTCAGTATAGTCGGGAACAGGGATGCCGTGGTTTCCGTCATTTGTCATCTCAACGGCAGTCTCAACTGCCTGCAGGAGAGATTTTTCGGAAATGCCGGCAAGAACAAAACACGCCTTGTCAAGTGCCTCGGGGCGTTCTGTTGAGGTGCGTATGCAGACTGCAGGGAAGGGATGACCTACCGAGGTGAAGAAGCTGCTTTCTTCCGGGAGTGTGCCGCTGTCTGAGACGACGGCGTATGCGTTCATCTGCAGGCAGTTGTAATCGTGAAAACCGAGCGGCTCATTTTGAATAACTCGCGGGTCAAGCTTGAATCCGCTTGATTCAAGCCTTTTGCGGCTTCGCGGGTGACAGGAATACAGAATCGGCATATCGTACTTCTCCGCAAGACGGTTTATAGCACCAAAGAGAGACAAGAAGTTTTCTTCAGTATCAATGTTTTCTTCTCTGTGTGCTGAAAGGAGAATATATTTGCCTTTTTCGAGCCCGAGGCGGCTATGCACATCAGATTTTTCAATTTCAGCAAGGTTCTGATGAAGAACCTCCGCCATAGGTGAGCCCGTCACATATGTGCGCTCCTTGGGCAGGCCACACTCGTGGAGATAACGGCGGGCGTGTTCGGAATATGCCATATTTACATCGGATATTATATCAACAATACGGCGGTTTGTTTCCTCGGGCAGACACTCATCCTTACATCTGTTCCCTGCCTCCATATGGAAAATCGGGATGTGCAGGCGCTTTGCAGCTATTGCGGAAAGACAGGAGTTTGTGTCTCCGAGAACAAGCATAGCATCGGGCTTAATCTCGGCCATAAGCTTGTATGAGCAGTTTATGATGTTTCCGACGGTTGCGCCGAGGTCATCTCCGACTGCGTTCATATAAACTTCGGGGTCAGAAAGCTTCAGATCCTTGAAGAAAACTCCGTTTAGGTTATAGTCATAGTTCTGCCCCGTATGTGCAAGAATGCAGTCAAAATACCTGCGACATTTGTTGATGACTGCCGCGAGACGGATAATCTCAGGGCGGGTCCCCACAATAATCAAAAGCTTCAGCTTTCCGTTTTCCTGCCATTTGACATCTGAGTAATCAAGCTTCATTTCCATAATCAAACTTCCTCTCCAAATGTATCGGGGTGGTTTTTGTCAAACTGTTCGTTCGCCCACATAACCGTCACCAGATTTTCTGTGTCAGACAAATTTATAATGTTGTGAGTATATCCCGGGAGCATATGAATCGCGGTGATTTCATCACCCGAAACCTCAAACTCAATAATCTCATCTGAGCCGACTTTTCTTTGTTGAATAAGGCCGTGCCCTGCGACAACTATAAAAAATTCCCATTTTGTATGGTGCCAGTGCTGGCCCTTTGTAATGCCCGGGGCGGAAATATTGACAGAAACCTGGCCACACTTTTCCGTTTTCAAAAGCTCCGTGAAGCTACCGCGCGCATCAATATTCATCTTAAGAGGAAAAGCCGCCTTCTCTTTCGGGAGATATGAGAGATATGTAGAATAGAGCTTTTTTGCAAAGCTTCCAGACGGGATTTCCGGCATAACGAGAGTTTGTTGCTGTGCCTTAAAGCTCTCAAGCAAATCAACAATCTCGCCAAGCGTTGCCTGGTGTTCAACCGGAACCTTGCAAAACTCGACGTCACGCGTCTCTCGCCCGGAAAGTGCGCGAATCATCTCGTCTATAAGGTCGTCTATATAGACGAGCGTGAGGAGGGTGTCGCGGTTATTTACGGTGATTTCAAGGTCATTTGCAATGTTATTGCAAAACGTTGCTATAACGCTGTTATAGTTTGGCCTGCACCACTTCCCGAAAAGATTCGGAAAGCGATAAACGAGAACTTTGGCACCTGTTTTCGTTGAATACTCAAAAAGAAGGTCTTCCCCCGCTTTTTTGCTCTTGCCGTAGTCGTTCGGGAGTGCCGCCTGAATGGAAGAGCTTATCATAACGGGGCATACGTTGTTATATTTCTGCAGTGTGTCAAGGAGCGCAGAGGCAAAGCCAAAATTGCCCTGCATAAACTCATCGGTATTCTGCGGGCGGTTAACCCCTGCAAGGTTAAATACAAAGTCAGCCTTTTTGCAATATTCATCAAGAAGGGAGGCTTCCGTGTCGATGTCGTATTCAAAAATTTCTGAAATAGAAAGCTCGGGGTGGGTTCTGTCCTTGCCGTCGCGGATGTTAGAGAGCGCCGCGCAAAGGTTCTTCCCTACAAACCCATGTGCTCCTGTAACTAATATCTTCATTTTGAAAGCTCCTCCTGGATATAGGAAAGCGACGCGATTTTTGCCTTAGTCTCCTCTACCGTGAGAAGCTCGGTGTTGTTTGAGTTGAATTCAGTGAGCGTATTTCTTTCGGTGTCGCCGTGTTTGAAATACTTATCGTAGTTAAGTCCGCGCTTGTCCGCCGGAACGCGGTAGAAGTTTCCCATATCTATTGCGTTTGCACACTCCTCGTTTGTGAGAAGCGTTTCGTACATCTTCTCGCCGTGGCGGATGCCGATGATTTTAATGTTTTTCTCATCACCGCCAAAAAGCTCAATTACAGCCTTTGCCTGAGTTTCAATCGTGCAGGCGGGAGCCTTCTGAACAAGAATGTCGCCGTTCTCTCCGTTCTCAAATGCAAAGAGGACAAGGTCAACCGCCTCGTCAAGGCTCATTATGAAGCGTGTCATTGAGGGGTCTGTCAGTGTTATTGTTTCGTTGTTTCTTATCTGTTCAATCCAGAGCGGGATGACGGACCCGCGCGAACACATAACGTTTCCGTAGCGCGTGCAGCAGATTTTAGTTTTCTTCGGGTCAACCATGCGGCTTTTTGCGACAACAACCTTTTCCATCATCGCCTTGCTTGTCCCCATAGCGTTTACGGGGTATGCCGCCTTGTCGGTTGAGAGGCATATAACGGACTTAACGCCTGCGTCAATCGCGGCGGCAAGCACGTTGTCAGTCCCGATGACGTTTGTGCGGACAGCCTCCATCGGGAAGAACTCGCAAGAGGGGACCTGCTTAAGTGCTGCCGCGTGGAAAATATAGTCAACCCCGACCATAGCCGGGCGGATTGAATCAATGTTTCTGACATCGCCTATGTAGAACTTTATCTTGTCTGCATACTCGGGATATTTCACCTGATACTCGTGGCGCATATCGTCCTGCTTCTTTTCGTCGCGGGAGAAAATTCGGATTTCACCGATGTCGGTATGAAGGAAGCGATTCAGCACAGCGTTGCCGAAAGAGCCTGTACCCCCCGTAATCAAAAGTGTTTTGTTTTTGAACAGCGACATATAAATTACCCCTTTATATTAAAATGAGTATTGGCAAAGCGAAAAAATAAATCCCCAAATCACATATAACAAGTATATCACAAAAAATAGCATAAATCAAATTATATGTATAGATTTATATGATTTCCGCAACTAAAATTGCCGAAAATAAGCTCGAATAACGTAAAGAAAAATAACTGGACAAATAAAATTGAAAATTGTATAATATCTTATATAAGGATTAATTAATCAAATTACTAATTTTGAAACGGAGAGTGTGAAAAGATGAAACTCATTATCAAAAACAACTATGACGAAATGTGCGCATGGGCAGCAAACCATATTGCTGACGCAATCAACAACCACAAGGAAAGCCGCCCGTTCATTCTCGGCCTTCCGACAGGTTCATCTCCCCTTGGCGTATATAAGAGACTTATCGAAATGAACAAGGCAGGCAAGGTCTCCTTCAAGAACGTAGTAACCTTTAATATGGATGAGTATGTCGGGCTTCCCAGAGAGCATGACCAGAGCTACTGGTACTTTATGCACGATAACTTCTTTAATCATATTGATATCCCGGCAGAAAACATCAACATCTTAAACGGCATGGCAGCTGACCTTGAAGCTGAGTGCCAGCGCTATGAAGACAAAATTGCATCCTACGGCGGCATTGACCTCTTCCTCGGCGGAAGTGGTGTTGACGGCCATATCGCCTTCAACGAGCCGTTCACGTCTCTCACATCCCGCACAGGTGTCCGCGCATTGACACAGGATACGCTCATCGTAAACTCACGCTTCTTCGATAACGACCCGACGAAGGTCCCGAAGACGGCTCTTTCAGTTGGAGTTGGCACAGTCTGCGACTCTAAGAAGGTTCTCCTTTTAATCAGCGGCCACAACAAGGCCCGCGCACTTCGCCACTGTGTTGAAGGCGGCGTTGACCATGCATGGACAATCAGCGCGCTTCAGCTGCACAAAAACGGCATTGTCGCATGCGATGAAGATGCTTGCGGTGAACTCAAGGTTGACACATACAAGTACTTTAAAGAAATCTACAAAGACGAGAAGTAAGATACAAATTTATAGTAGAAGAGCTAACCGATAAGTTCGGTTAGCTCTTAAATTTTATTATTCAGATTTATTCAGGTCGGCTTTTATTTGCGTTGTAACATATTAGAGAATATACGGATCGATCTGTGAAACACTTTCATCCATATCAAGCCAGGCTCTCGCACAGGCGAGATCTAGACCATCGTCAATGTCAATGCTTGTTCTCTTGTCGAGAATGTAGCGGTAGGGGTTGGTTCCGTGGAAATACTTCCATTCAATCATTTTTTTGCGAGGAGCCATGAGGATTCCGTCTGTGCAGAAATAAAGTGGGGGAAGCTGCTGTGAAGGAACGTGTTTTATTCCGAGCTCATAGTTAACGGGACCGTTATCGTCCCAAAGATAGCGCTTGAATTTTTCCATAGAAACGAGAGAGTCAAACCCATCTTTTAGTGCCTGGTAATAAAGCTCTATTGCCTCATTATAATGCTTCGGGAAGACGAGAGGAGCCGTACAAGTTGCCCAGATTATGTCGTCCCCCGGAACACTTTCACAAATGTGAGCAACTACTTCTCCAAAGGTTTTTGTTTTTTCATCGCAAAATTCAGGAGCTCTTTTATGCGTGGACACTCCTTGAAGCTCTGCCATTTTGAGCATAGTATCAGAATCAGAAGAAACCACGATATTTGTGATTTCGGGAACCTGTTTGAGCTGATTGATTTTATTGATCAGAAGGTTTGTTCCTGCGAACGGGGCGATATTTTTGTTTTTGAGTCTGCGGCTTCCTTCTCTTACTGGGATGATAGCTGTAATACTCATTTTTACTCCTCCTTAAAAGTTAATATATCATTTTCGTTTTCGATGCAGTTAATTCCCATATCAGAAAAAACACTGTGCAACCTGGGGTTTTCGGGGTTTTCAAATTTTGCAACAGAAAAAACCGAAAATCCAAGCTTTGCGGCGACAACACAGGCGGTCGTGGAATTTCCCCAGACGATGACATCTTTCCCGTAAAGGTCATACAAAACCTTCTCTGCGGGAATCAACTTATCAAGCTCGAAAACGGAGTTTAACTCCGTGATTTTCTGTGTTTCGCGTGGGTGATATTTCATAAGGACTGAAAAACCGTTCTTTTGGTAAAGCTCAATGATCTTTTTTGCAGAGCTTATAACAAGCTCAGGATTCTTGTATCGTTCTATCAAGTCGAAGAACATCAGGAGATATCTTTCAGATGAGGGATACTCGCATTTTTGGTTGAGATAGAGTGCATTTATTCCGTAAAGAAGCTCTTCGTTCGTTATTTCGATGAGTTCCTTACCGCGGAGCTCGCGTCTTGCGAGATGAGGAAAGAGAAGATATGCTCCGTCATATTCATCGCTCATCCCATAACAATAGCCCGCTTCGTTATAGTTATAAGGATGCCCGGCGAGGAGAAGTCTCATAAGAAATCTTCTGCGCTTTCTGCGGAAGTTGTCGGGGTGGACGTAATCATCAGCATTCAGCTTTTCATTAATTGAATAATAGGCGTCTTCTTCGATGTTGTAGCACTTAAGAGAAGGGTTTATTTTTTTTGCCCGCGCAAGAAGAATTCTGTCAAAAATTCTTTCCTGTGACATATAAACACAATCAAAGGGCTTGTTTCTTATTGATTTTACTTTCTTAAGACAGTTTCTGATATATTTAGTTTCTTCAATGGGCTTTTTTAAGGGCTCAAAATTATCCCGGATGATAATAACTTCATCAAAAACGGATGAAAGAGATGTGCGAATTTCGTCTGTTACCATAAATTCAGAATATAGGATAAGGGTGTTTTCATCATTCGTACTATTCAACAGGGTAGCAGCAGAAAGAATCAGGTTATACTGAGTGTGCATTATAAATAGATTTTTCATTTCTTCTCCCTTATAAATCGCGTCTTTTCAAACAATACCGCAAGAAGGTCTTTAACAAGCTGGAAGTTCAGAATAACGGCGGATATAGCGACAACGAAAAACCAGATTGCGTTATATATTGTTCCGGCATTGAGATACAAGGTAATACTTACACACAACAAAAATACGACGATGGCATACTTAAAATATGATTTGCCTTTTGCAAATTCCTTTCTCAGCATAAAATATCTTAAAACAGCCATTACAAAATCTGCAGAGAAAGAACCGAGAACTGCCGCCCAAAGTCCTATTTTATCCACTAAAGAGAAAACTATGGAAACATTAAATAACAGACCTATGGCAGTTGTTGACATGCTTCTGTGCGTTTTTCCCTGTGCGCAGAAGATTTGTGCGAGGAAGCCCGAGAGAGTTGACAACCCGGAAACAACAAGAAGAAAAGGTGCATACTGGATGGATGCGTGGTAGCTCTCGTCGATCATAAGAGGGAAAACGAGGTTCATGAAAGAAACGAGAACGGCAATTGCAGAGAAAACAAGGACAAAGTACATATTAAACGTTTTGGTGAAGAAGCTCTTGAATTTATCGGTTCCGTATTCCGATATTGCAGACTCCTGCCAGGACATTATAAAAACACTTGTAACCATAGTGAGAACATGGGAAAACTTGTTTGATACGGTATATATTCCATTTATATCAAGGCCAAGTTTTGTGGAAACTATAAGTGTATTGACGGAAGAAGTAAGCCACCAGAAAACTGTGTTGGGAATGAGTGGTGCTGAATATTTTAACATGTTCCTTGTTGCGTCTCTTTTTATGGATTTCGGATCAAAAAGAGACAGAGAGCGGATTTTCATTTCGCAAACTAACAAAGAGAAGGCAATTGAAATAATTGTGGAAAGGAACAGAGTCTCAATTCCAAGATGGAATACATATATAAAGACTATTTCCAGTATCAGAAAGAGCGCAGTTTTCACAAGATTTACAACAACATAAACTTTGTTGCGACCAAGGCTTCTGGCTATTCTGTGGTAAAGTGTTTGGAGGTTATTGAAAATCAGATACAGAGTTATAAGGATGGGGTGGGGCAGGGGTGTGAAAAAATAATTTATCACGAAAACGCCCAATATCGTGACAAGAAGGCTCCCTGCAATAACGGCAAAAGTGGTCGAGAAATAACACTTTTTTTCGTCAGCATCTTTTGCCCTTAATACGAATTTGAACAAAGCATCAGAGATTTGAAGGGTCAGAAATGGGATTATCAGGTTTCCTATGGTTACAACAAGATTATAGGTTCCGTAATCGGCAGAAGAGATATTGCCGGTTACGAATCTAAGCAACAGTAGGCTCATTAACTGTGTAAGGGCATTCCCCACAAAATAAACCATGGAACCGTTAAGAAGTTTTTTTGTTGAATTATCCATTGTATTTATTTTCCTTCTAGTTCATATATTTGTCGCGAAGCACCGAGGCCTTGCTGCATACCCCATCGGTATAAGGAAAAGAAGCTTTGTCGATGTTTTTGAAAAGAATTTCGGAAAGACCGATAAGCTTTTTTGCTGCATTTTTCGCATTCCATTCGTTTGCCATTGTTGAATAGGCCTCTTTTGAGAGCTTTGCGCGAAAAGCCTTGTCGTCAAGCAAAGCCACTACCTTCTTATAAAGGTCGTCAATGTTGCCGTCTTCATAAACAAGTCCGTTTTTCATATGGTCAATTAAAAAGGGGACAGAGCCTATCGCGTGGCTTGCAACGGGAACGCAGGTGGAGTTCATGCACTCGTTGAGAACGGCACCCCACCCTTCTCCTTTGTCTGATGTAAAGAGAAAGATTTCGCTTTCTTCCATGTGTGCCCTGACTTCTTCGGGTTTCATAGCACCGAGGAGAGAAACATAGTCGGAAAGATTGTTTTCGTCAATCATATTTTGAATAGAGTCAAACATCTCGCCATTACCTATCATGTTAAGGTGGAAATCGTATCCGTCATCGCGGAGCTTCTTTGCGAGTTTAACAGGAAGCTCAGGATGTTTCCAATTTATAAATCTTGAGCACCAGAGAAGGGAGTTGCACTTTTTGTTTTCAATGAGGGCATCGATATTTTCATATTTTTTCAGCTCCGTGAAATAGCCCCACTTATATACTCTGTTTAAGAATGTGAAAGTCTTTGCATAATCCGCTGCTGTATAGGCACTTGCAGCGAGAAGATATAAGCTTTTATAACGAATATATTTTGAAAAATTTATGGCAAAATGCCACGGCAACTTATGGTAGGGTACGCCTTTTTTATAAACACGTTCGGAGTATTTGAAGGTAAGTTTGCCTTTCTTCAGGCGATTTTTAATGAGTGAATACGGCGCGCTGCCGTAGAGAACAACATCAGCTTCATCTATGATTTTTTGGCATTCTGCAAGCGACTCTTTGCTCGTGTATGTATATTTTACATATTCGGGTGTATCCTTTTCGCCCCAGCCGAGCTTTAAGCGTTCCTCGCCGATTTTGCTTGTTGAAATAAAGGTATAGTTTCCGTCTGTCTGCTCGTAGAGCTCACGCGCAAGCTCTTTCTGATGGTGGTTATAATAATTTGAAACAAAAGCAATTGTCATTATTTAATCAACTCCAGATAAAGACCAATGTACTCATCAAATCTTTCTTGAATTTTAAAGTGTTCGGCTCTTCGCAGGCACGCCTCTTTGCTGTAGGGCGTTTCTTCGCAAATTCTGATTATCTCTTTTTCCATAGCATCGATATCGTTCTTCTCAACAACACTACCGCAGGAGGGATCTATGCACTCTGGGCTTCCTCCGGTTCTGAAAGTGATGACCGGCGTGCCGCAGGCGAGAGCTTCAATGTTGACAAGACCGAGTGTCTCTTCCCTTGTAGCGTTCACAAAAACGTCAGCCGCGGAATAAATTTCCGCAAGCTCTGCCTGGTTGTTTGTTCTGTGTATGGACAGAACATTATCGGGGAGAGCTTTGTCAAGGGCATCATTTGTGCCGACGAGCACAAGTGCATAATTTTTCGGCAAGCGGGCGGCAAGCTCAAGAAGAACATCCAGGCCTTTTCTCGCACCCCAACCGAAGGAAACTGCGAGAACGAGCTTTTTGTTCTCCAAGCCGTGTTTCTCCCGAAAGTCACTTTCAGTCGGTTTAAAGACAGATAAATCAATGCCGTTGTTTATAACCTTTACAGGAAAGTTTTTAAGAAAAGATTCGCGAACAAGCTCTGCAAGCCACTCTGACGGAGTGACCAGGGTGAGGTTTTTGAGAGAGGTGAACATTTTCTTCTTTGCATTATATATCATCTTTGATGTATCAAGGTAGCTTTTGGGATAACCGCGAAGCTGACCGCACTTAAAACAACCTGTTTTCCATCTGTCGCAGCCAAACATATCAAAATGAGGGCAGTGGCCAGTGAACGCCCAGCAATCATGAAGCGTCCAGATGACATTTATACCGCTTTTTTTGAGATATCTGAAAAGCAAGGGAAGATTGATGCAGAAATTATGGAGATTGTGGAGGTGGACAATATCGGGTGATATTTTTTTGAGTTTTCTGATAAGTCCGAGAGTTCCGAAATATGAAAAGTATCCGTTGAGTCCCAGAAGCTTTCCGAGATAACTATGCAGCATGTTTTCAAAGAACGAACCGAAATAATGAAGGTTTTCCTCATCAAGGCGCGGAGCTCTTTCGTGGACAGAAAAGATTTCGGCAGTAAACGAATGTGCTTCAATTCCGGTTTCTCGCGCCGTAATAGTAATCTGCCGCATGATTTTACCCGTACTGCCGACAGGAGTCATATTAATCTGAGCAACTTTCATATTTTGTTCCTTCCCAAGCTTTTCTCGATTTCAATTTTGTGAAGAAGAGATGAAACTAAGCCGTCTGTCAGGCAGTAATATGCCAAAAGCCATGGCATGCCTCGCGTAATGGGTTCGAGCCAAAATTGTATGTTTATGGCAAGGTAAACACAGGAAACAAGAAGCCTTGTTTCAAAGGAAAGTTCCTTGAACTTTGCGAACCTGAACCATCTTCGGAGAGATGCGAGGATATATATAACAACACCGAGAAAAGCAAAAATACCTGCTTCGTCGTAGAGGTCAAGATAAAGGTCGTGGGCACTATGCCCCAATTGAGCTCTTGTTTTTCCGCCGCCAAGAGGATGGTCTGCCATATGTTTTATGTAATAGAGCTTATATTCAAGGCGGTGGTCATCGTCAAGCTCCTGCGAGTATTCGCCGTTAAAGCGATTGTAGAAGTTTGAAGACTCAAAGGCTGTTCTGATTCCGAAGATGTCACGGCTGTAAGCGAAGAACATGAGGATAACAACCAAAAGAATAATAAACAGTGATTTTAAGATTTTCTTCTTATATACCCGCGCTCTGAAAAAGAAAGCGAAGGCAAGAGCTATCAGCAAAAGAGCGAAGATTGTTCGCCCGGCAAGAATGAAGTTGTATGCAACTATAAGAGCCGATACCAAAATCGCGATTAACTTTTTACACTTTCCGCAGTTTGAAAAGAAAAAGGCAGAAACAACGGCGATAGAGAAACACGCAAGCGATGCCTGTCCCGTAGCGCTCATAACATTTCTGGTCCAGAAGTCTATAGTATCTCGGCCTATGTCTGATGCGCCTGCGTTTATAAGCATATTCAGAAGAAAATGGCATAAGGTCCCTGCGGCAAAAATGTATATGATGCCGTGCGTGTATCTGATATGTTCATCGATGGGGTCATTGTTTCCCCAAAAGCAGTATCCGATAAAGTAAGAAACCGGGAAGATAAAGCATACAAGAACATTAAATACGCTGTCGCTCGCAGGGTCGAAAACCATTTTAGAGACTGAAAAAAGGCACAATGCAAAAAACGAAAGGTCAAACTTCAGTTTTCTGCCGGGAGTAAAAAGGAAAGTACAAAAGGCAAAAAACAAGAAGAAATAATACACATTCAGAAAATTAGTTGCAGCAAAAAATAAGGAGACAAGAATGGCAAAAGAGGTGAACGTGAGTTTTCTGCTTTTTGATTCTTCGGAAATATCGCGATTCATTTGTTTTGCCTCCTTTTGTTAATGTTTCGCAAAGACTCGCATGAGAGCGGATTTTTTTGTTTGAATAAAAAAACGCATTTTTGCAGGTATAAGCGCACCGTATACCGAAGCAAGAGTTTTCTTCCGGTATGTTCTTGTCAGGTATGCCTTCTTCCACATTCCGCGATACCCTTTTCAAAAATGCCGTTATAAAAAGAGGATCTCTCGCGAGGACGGGGAATTGGGTGCGTGAAGTTGTCGTTTGATTTGATAGCCTCGGCTTCTGTGAGAAAGTCATAAAAATCAAAAGCTTTGGAAATTTCCAGGCAAAGAGACTGACCCTTTTCGGAGTTTATGCCGACAACGGAGATTCCTTCATCAAACCGTTTGCCGTATTTTGCCCACGAACCCCAGAAGTCGCCGATTGTTAGGTCAGCAACGCGCTCGCTCGTTGCAAATTTGCATCCGTAGCAGGATTCGCGCAGGTTAAGTCCGTAGAAGAACGCACTGAAATATGCAGGGAGAATGGGACGGTGCTCGCAAACTTTCCCGTTCTTTTCATAAATGATGCAGGTGCGGTGCTCGGAACCCCAGCCGTCTCGCAGCTTGTCGCGAAACCTGATATCTGTAACTTTTCCGCGGAGTTTTTTCTCAAGGTGATTTTTATAAACCCTAAAGAAACCGGGAGACGGAACACCGTGGCAAAGGATTTCAACGCAGAGTAAATTCGGGAAGTCCTTCCCAAGAAAAAGCAGAAGTGCCGAAATCTGGCATGCAGTTCCTGTGAACATAACTGTTTTGGCTGAGTTTAAAAGCTTCAGTATTTCAGGAAAACAATGCTCTGTGCGGCTCTGAACGTATTTTGAACCAAACATTTTTTCAATGTCTTCATCTTTGTTCGTTATAATGTGGGTTGGCTCCATATTGCGGTCATAAACACAACCGCAAACATATCCACCGAGCGTAAGGATGTGTTTTGCAAGCACAGCAAAAACTCCACCGGATGAGCTTTTGATAAGGGTTTCCTTGTCTTCGGAAATCGCCGCAAAATAGCTTCGGGGGGATTTGTGATAAAGCGTATCCGATGCTTCTGTTGCCGGACATATCTTCAGGCAAATTCCGCAATTTATGCAAACAGATTTATCAATCTTCGGAAAGCGGAAGCCCTCTTTGTTTTCGGGCATGGATATACAGCCCTTCGGGCATTTTGAAGAGCAAAGCCCGCAACCTGTGCACAAAAGCTTATTGAGTTGTTCAATTGTTTTATTTTCCATAGCTCTCCTGTAATTTATCTTAAAGTTTTTATAAAATCAATAAGCTTTTTCGCCTGCGCGACATTTGTTTTCTCGGTCATAACGAAAGCTTTTGCTTTTTCACCGAGCGCATGATGCTCTGCGGAGTCCTTTGAAAGAACAACTTTTAATGTTTCGAGCATTCCTTTTTCTGTCTCGTCATCAAAAAGATAAACATAAGGGTAATATTCCTTCGGCATACCCGGAAGGCGTGTTGTAAGAAGCGGAGTGCCCGACGCCATGCACTCCATCGTTTTTGAAGGGAAGGAGTATTTGACGTATTCTGCATCCGTTGGGCGCGGATTTACAAGAAGTGTTGCCGAAAGCTGGTTTTTGACAACTTCTGAATTCGGCCTGATACCGAAATACTTTACGTTCGAAACTTTTTCGGAAAGCTCCGTAAGTTCGGATTTATAGTTGCCGTCTCCGTAGATGTGGAGTTCCCAATCGTCAAAACCGCCCCTGAGAAACGCGTTCACCAATCTTTCAATGCCATATTCCTTGTGAATCCCGCCTGCGTACATCATAACTTTCGGAGAACTTTTGCCGGAGAGAGAGTTTTCAATATTCGCCATTTTATTGTCGGAATGGCCTTCAAGAACAATATAGGGCTTGCTGTTTTTATTGACAACAGCGTTCATAGCCTCGGTGAGAAGCAGGAAAGCATCGTGCTTTGCCATATTTCTTTCGGAATTCTTTCCTGCAAATTCTGCGATTTTTCGCTTGATGGACGAATAGGTTTTCGCCTGTGCCCCCGATGTGAGGCCCGGAACGTCGGTAACGATTCCGACAACGGGGATGCCGTATTTCTTCCCGCAGATTCGTGCTGCACAGTCAAGGGACTGGCTTAATATATCAACAATAATAACACAGTTTTTGCTTTTCTTGTATCTCCTTCGAATCTCGCGCACCGCTCCGAGAATTCTGGTGAGTTGGCGGAAAATGGGGAGATTTACAAAGCCTCCGTAGATGTAGTTTATGCCGCCTCGGTGCTCCGTCTCTCTTTTAAAAAAGGTGCGCTTTGCGGTCTCTGAGTTTACGGGGATTGCGCAAAGCGCATAAACCTCGCCGTCAATGCACTCGGAAATACCTTCCATCAGAAGCTTGTTGTATTTTTGTGCCTGAGGAAGCTGGGTTGTCATCCCGCTTTTCAACAAATATTCAAATTTTTCATCAGACCCGCTGTTTGATAAGTACAATATATCCATTATACATCCCTCGCTGTTTTATTGAGGTTGTTTTTTTGTGCCGAGAAATTCTTCAAAGCCTTTCATTTCGCGGTATCCGCGCTCGCCAAGCTTCATCCAGCGCATTTTATCGGCAAATGGCATTTCGGTCATATTGCGTGTGCGCAGGGCGAAGTATAGCTTCCAAAGAAGAATTGCCTTGGGGCGGGCAGCTTTGTAAAACGCGCCCTTGCCGAAGAAAAACTTTTCGTCATATCCAGTGAACCAGGTTGACTCATTAAATGAAACTTTTCCGATAGTCTTGTCCGAAACATAGAAGCGAAGGCCTGCTTTTTGGGCATCGTCAAGCCACATACTGTCCTCTCCTGAGGGGAAGACACAGCCGCCGCCGAAAATGGTAGTAAACCACACGTTAGCTTGACGCACTGAATCAAGCTTTATTGCAATACGGAAAGCACCCCAAGGTTTTTTTTCGAGGACGTGGCACTTTCTTGTTTTTGGATATTTCTTCTGCTTTCTTTCACTGTCCGTATCAAGATGAAAAACAAAAATATCTGCGTCGGGATGCGCTTCGAACTCACCGACGACCACATCTTCAAGGTTGTCTATGTAAGCGACATCATCATCCGCAAAAAGGCAATATTTTGCGCTTGCATAGGTGAGTGCAAGGTTTCGGTTTATGCCCACTCCGCGCGTCGAGGTGGTAATCATTTTTGCGGTATGTTCCTCAAATGCAAGCTCCTTATATGAAGTTTCGTCTGCCTGATTTGCAAAAACGACGTCGGAGCGGATATTCATTTCCTGTAGTTTTGAGAAATCTGCTTGATGCATGGTCACACACAAAATTTCAAATTTCGACATTTTATCAAACCTTTCCAACGTATTCGCTGTAATCTTTTTTTGTATCAAAAACAAATGCGTGCACCGCCGCTCGCCTTTCTGCCTCGGACGGCAACTTCATATAGTCGCCATACCTGTATTCGAGATATTCCCGAATCTTTTCGGAACCCAAGAGACAGGTGTCCTCAAACGGGATATCAACAGGATTTTCAAAAAAGCTCTTGTCAAAAAGGCCGTTTCTGAATTTTGCAGGTGTTATCCAGTAGCAATATTTGAAACCGTTTTCAAGGTTATCGTATTTGTATATACGGCGATAGAAAAGCTTTGTCATAAGCTTTTTTGGCATAAGCTTCAAAGATTTCAAAACAAGCGCCTGCGCACGCGATTTCGGCTTCCAGTTTCTCTGGGAGAGGGCATAGAGCGTAACGAATTTTGATTCGTAATAAACGAGCTTCTGAATGAACTTGCTCTCGGGGACTTTGTGGAGAATCATAATGTCGACATATATCCCGTGGTGCATGTCGAGGCAGTCTTTGTAGCACTCCTCAATAAAGGTTGTCCCGTTCATGCGAACCTTTGCATATTCGAGATAATCCGGCGTTGTTCTCCACTCCTGCAGGATGAATTGTTCGCTGTTTTCTTTCTCAAAACAGGCTTTGAACTTTTCGTACTCTGACGGTGTCATAAAAATATCGAGGTCATCGTCCCACGGAATAAAACCGCCGTGACGAATAGCTCCGAGAGCCGTGCCGCCCATGATGTAGTAGGTGATGCCGTTGTCGCGGCAAAGACCGTCTATATATTTCATTGTTTTAAGGATTTTTGCCTGAACGCTTTTTACCGTGTCGGTCATAGTTTAATCCTCTGAATCTTATATTTTTTTTGCAAGGTAGTAATATCTGCTCATGAGTTTTTTCATAAACGGAATCTTAATAAGGATTTTCGCTGTCGTCTTGACGGTTTTGAAGATAAAAGTTTTGATAACATATCGCGCAGCAGAGCTTTCCCAGCGGTGCGGATGTGTGCTGATTATATTCCCTGAATCAGGAGTGAGCGCTCCAAGAAGAGCCTCAGTGTCCTTATAAAGGATGTTCTTGTCATCGCTGTTTACGAGATCATTGTTTATCGGGTCATATATAAGCTGAAAATGCCTCCCTGCATCCGAAAAATAGAGATAGTCTGTGTTATGTTTCTCTTTGAAATTGACCATAATATCGGATAAATCGGGGTAGAGTTCCTGAACTCTTTCGCTTCTGAAGAAATCGCGGTTTGAGGTGTACCCGATTCTCTCGACAACGGGGTTGCCATGCTGGCAGAGGGTTTTAAGGGGGAAACCATTCTTTTCGAAAAGCTGTTTATTTGCGTCGAATTCTTCTATAGCGAGGTCAAGGTTTCCGTGGCAAGAGTCCATAACATCATAGTGGTATGAAATCTCATGTCCCATCTCCTGCATTTTTTTGAGAAGGGAAATGTTCTTTTTATCGTTGAAGAGATATGCATGGACATAAAACGAACCGCGGTGACCGTGTTTATTTTCGATTTTTGCAAGCTCATATGCCCGTGAAACATCTGTTTCGACATCGTGTTTGAGAACGATATAATTTCTCGCATCACCCGAAACTTCGGCGGCGGGAATGCTTATTTTGCCGAGAGAGTGGAGCTTTTTGCAAAAGTCATCCCACTTTTTGTAAACAAAAATCATTCTTCGTTCATTCTTTCTCTTAGAATTGTAGACGAGATGCCGTCTGTATGGTCGAGGTAAACAACGCTGCAGCCAACTGATGCAAACTCTTTTTCGTACTCGTTCCACGTTGGCGTGCCCTTCCAGTCAGAACCGACAAAGACGGCATCTGCCGAATGTTCGCGGACTGCGGCGAGTTTATCCATGTCGTTCTGCGTGACAACTTTATCAACATAGCGGATAGCTTCAACAATCGCCATTCTATCATTCTCGCATATAATCGGGAGCTTGTTCTTGCGCTTCTGGCAGAGTGCATCAGAGGTAACACCTACAATAAGGGTTTCGCACATTTCTTTTGCACGTCTTAAGATGTTGAGGTGACCGATGTGAAACATATCAAAAACACCGGTTGTATATCCGATTTTATATTTTTTATCTGCCATCTTTATCACGTCCGCTTTCTTGCGAATTTTTTGAAAACATAAGCCCGTATGTTGTTGGGAAGAAGAACCTGGACAATAAGGCGCTTCAGGACGTTTGAGAGATATGTCCCGAAACCGATGATTTCCTTTGAAAGCATATATTTCTGAAGCGCGGCCTCGCTTTTAAAGTACCGCCATCCGCCGCGCCGTTTATACATGTCCTCTCCGACGCGGACGTTGACAAGAACTTCACCCGTGTTTGCAAAGGTTGCGCCGATTTCTGCCATACGAAGCCAGAGGTAATAATCCTCGTCACAGTACCAGTCAATATACCCGCCGGCTTTTTCGTAAATGCTCTTTCTGAACATAACCGTCATCTGGTTGAACGGACAACGGGTTTTCATATATTCTTTAATTTCGGCATCGTTTGCAGGAAGGTTTCTGTAGGCAACGATGTTTTCGGCATCTCCGATAAATTCCGAAATATCCCCGCCGACGATGTCGATATCTTCCGACGAAAAGATGTTGAGCTGCCGCTCAAAACGGTCAGGGAGAGAAATATCATCAGCATCCATAAGTGCAACAAGGTCATATGTTGAGAGTTCAAGGCTTTTGCGCCGTGCGTTTCCGTGACCTTCGTTTATGGCGAGGCGGAGAACCTTGAAAATCGGTTTTTTTTCATATTTTGTTATGATGGAATCAAGCTCATTGGGAACAGGTCCGTCTACAACGAGAACAACCTCGTCGGGAGGATAAGTCTGATTCAGAACGCTCTCAACTGCGGTTTCAAACCACTCGGGGTTGTCTTTCCCGTAAACGCACATCGCTACGGAGAATTTAAGATTGTCCATATTATCCATTCTCAAACTCCTATTAATTCTTTAGCTTCTTCCAAGTTCTTTTCATACTCACTCCGGTCGATTTTCCCCTCAAGCATCAGCCAGTCGCCAAAGTCCATATCGCTGGCCGTGCCCTCGCGCACCGTATCGCTGCGCTTTAAAACCTTGCCGACGGTCTGGAGTATAATCTTAACATCTCCCCAGAAAGTAATTTTGCTTATATATTCAAGGTCATACTCAAGCTTTTTCTCCCAAGTGATGTTGTTTCGGCCGTTTACCTGTGCAAGGCCCGTAAGCCCGGGGCGCACAGTGTGGCGGCGGCGCTGCTCGGGAGTCATAAACACCATATCGCGGACAAGCTGAGGCCTTGGACCGACGATACTGAGGTCTCCCTTGATAATGTTGACAAGTGAAACCAGTTCATCGCAGGAGCTTGCGCGAAGAAACTTGCCGTAAGGCACAAGTCGTTTTTCGTCGGGGAGGAGGTTTCCTGCCTCATCGCGCTCATCCGTCATTGATTTGAGCTTGAAAAGATAAAAAATCCTTTCGTCTTTTCCGGGGCGCGGCTGAACAAAAACCGGGTTTCCCTTCATAACGATTGCTCCTGCAACCAGCAAGACTGCAAGCAGGGGAGAGAGAACAATCAATGCGATTAAAGCCAAAGTAAAATCCATAATCCGCTTTATGTATTTAGCGTACATACCCTACCTCACTTAAAAACAGGATTTGACTATCTCAATAATTATGTCTTGTTCTTCCTTTGTCATCTTGTTGTCACTCGGAAGGCAGAGCCCGCGGTGGAAAATATCCATTCCTACATCAAGCGGCTTCCCGTCACGGCCGACGCTCCCTCCGGCGATATATGCGTTTGTTTTTGCGCGGCCGTCGCCGTCACGCGTGATAAACGGATTGTTTCTGTAAATCGGTTGCATATGCATCGGCTTCCATATCGGCCTGCCTTCTGCATTGTATTTCGCAAGCGTTTCTAAAATTTCCGTCGGGCAGGATTTTCCATCCTCAGAAACATATAACGCTTCACACTCGCCTCTGACCTGCTTGCACATAGCCGCGTTGTCAATCACCAGACACGACAGCCAGAAGTTCGGCTCGCTGTTTGCCTCGTCATATGGGTTCATCGTGACGGGAAGATTCTTAAAGCCTTCTCTATACCGCTCATAAATCGCTTTTTTCTGAGCGATATGCTCGTCGAGATAGTCGAGCTGACCTCTTACGACACCTGCGATAACGTTGCTCATGCGGTAGTTGTATCCAAGCTCCTCGTGCTGATACCAGGGCGCGTTTTCGCGGCTCTGGGTAGACCATTTCCGAACCTTGTTTGCATCGTCAAGGCTGTCTGTGAAAAGCATACCCCCGCAGCTTCCCGTTATAATTTTATTTCCGTTAAATGAGATGCAGTTATACTCTCCGAAGGTCCCCGTCTGCCTGCCCTTGTATGTAGCGCCGAAGGATTCTGCGGCATCTTCAACTATAACTGCGCCGTGGCGGTCAGCAATAGCTTTTATTTCATCCATCTTGCAGGGTGTGCCGTAAAGATGAACGACAACAATGACCTTTACCTCGGGGTATAGCTCAAACGCTTTTTCAAGAGCCTTGGGGCACATATTCCAGGTGTCATATTCCGTATCGATGAAAACGGGGATGCCGCCTTCGTAGACAACGGGGTTAACTGTTGCGTCAAAGGTCATATCGGAGCAAAAAACACGGTCACCGCGCTTTACACCCGCAAGCTTCATCGCAAGGTGAAGCGCCGCCGTTCCTGAAGAGAGCGCGACGGCATACTTTGCGCCGACCTTCTCTGCCGCGAGACGCTCAAGCTCGTTTATGTTCTTGCCGACTGTTGACATCCAGTTGGTTTCATACGCTTCGGTAACATACGAAAGCTCTGTCCCGTGCATTGTGGGAGAAGAAAGCCACACTTTGTTTTCAAAAGGCTTAAAGTTCATAAATTCTCAGTCCCCATTTATGTTTATTAAGTGTTAAAAAAGACGCGGAGTATAAAAGTCTTTATTTATATAAGTAAATAACTATACATCATTATTCTATCACGCAGATACCGATATGTCAATGTATTACAAAAATATTATGATAATTTTACAAAATTTCATTTATTTTGTCGAATTTATACAAAAATGGGAACCTGTATTAAAAGTTTTATTTTTGGATAGAATAAGAGAAAAACTACTTGGCAGGTGACAGAAAATGAAGAAGAAAAGCATAATTGTAGCAATCTGTGTTTTTGCGCTTGTTGCCGCTGCTTTTGCGGCAACGGTGTACAGGCGCGGCTCTCGCGGCGAAACGGTTTCGGAGATTCAGGAGGTTTTGAGAAACGAAGGGCTGTATTATGGAGCCCAAGACGGAATATATGGTGCCGAAACCGAAAGCGCGGTATATGAGTATCAGGAGCGCTATGGGCTTAAGACAGATGGCATAACAGGGGCAGAAACTCTCGAGAGCATGGGGCTTTCCGAGAGCGCGGCCGAGGATTCGTATGACAACGATTTATATCTGCTCTCCCGCATAATTTCCGCCGAGGCAAGAGGAGAGCCGTATATAGGCCAGCTTGCGGTAGGAGCTGTTATTATGAACCGCGTGAAACACCCATCCTTTCCGAATACAATCGCGGGGGTAATATATCAGAACGGAGCGTTTTCGGCACTAACCGACGGGCAGTTTGACGAGCCAATTTCCGATGACTCCCGCCGCGCGGCGCGCGAGGTTCTCTCTGGTGTCAACCCCATATCCGATGCAATTTATTATTACAATCCGAAAACCGCGACAAACGCGTGGATTCGTTCCCGCCCGATTATCCGCGAGATTGGGGGGCATGTCTTCTGCACATAAAATTAAAAGAACTCTCTGTACGGAGAGTTCTTTTTGTTTTTATCCCTTTTTTCCCTTCTTCACCGGCGCCGTCAATATAGAGCTTTTCCGCTTTCTGCTGGAGAGCCTTGAGCTCTTCGATGATATCAGTTACACCATTAAAAAGCTCGAAATACATTTTTTCGTAGTCAGGCAACGTTTTCTACCTCTCTTTCTCTGAAAATGTATCCCCACAACTTCTTCACTGCGCTTTTCGGAAAATAAAAAAGCGCACCAACCGAAGCCGATGCGCCGAAAAACGCAAGACTTCAACCTGTTGCTACACAGTTCATTCTCAGATCAGATATGAAGAATCAAAGCTTGCATTTTTGCCAATACAAACCTGATCTGAAAATATTAAACTATGTAGCAAACATAGTATATCACATAGTGTCGGAAAATGGAAGGGGTTTTTCGAAAATTTTTCCAAAAAATGGGAATTTAATTTTCGTTGTGTCGCCGGCCATTATTCCCTTTTTTGTAGGGGACATTCACGAATGTTCCGCGGGCGATTCTTGAATCGCCCCTACAATGTCAATTTCCACGTTTTCTTCTCGGTGCGTTGAGAATCGCCGCACCCTACAATAAAAATATGTTGTTTGACCGGGAACAACTTTCAAAGGGGCAAAGTTCATGGGTCTCGGGGGCGGTAGCCCCTGAGTCGTTTCAAGGGGGTTAAAGGGGGGAAATCGAAATCCCCCCTTTGTTTTGCTACTTTTGCAATCAAAAGTAGGCCCGCCCGGCAGGGCAAGACCACTGCGAAGCAAATACCACTCGCCGCATCGGCGAATAAAACTGCCGAGTGTTCTTCAGAACACTCGGCATACGTTGCGAGTTTTTTAAAATTCGGATTAAAGGGTGAGTGCGCTTTCTTCCTTGCGGGTCCAGCCGCCGTCGCCCATATATGCAGGCGGGAGAGCTGTGGGAGTCTCGAAGGTGGATTCCATTTTGTAGGTCTCGCCACTCTCTGCGCTTCCGATGATGCCGTGCATAAGCTCAAAGACGTGGAAAGCCATTTCCTTGCTTGCACGGTTCTTTCTGCCCTTGACGATTGACCATGCCATTTCTGCAGCGCCAACGCCGCGTGAGTTCTCTGCAAAGCCGTGTGTGAGCGGGAACTCAACCTTACCGCTTCCTGTCTTCTGAATGTAGACAGGGTTGCCAAACTCGTTCGGGTTGCCCATATAGAGAATGCCGTCTGTTCCGTAAATCTCGAGGCCATAGGTTTCGTCAAGGATGCAGTCGGAGTTCATATGGAGAGTTCCGAGAACGCCGTTTGCATACTTCATTGTAGCCGTGATGACGTTTGCATCCTCAAGAACGTAAGCTTCGCCGTAGTTCGGAGCGCCGACGCGGGAGTTTATGCGGTTCGGCTCGTTGATAGCAGTGAAAGCAGAGACTGACTCAACCGGGCCGAGGATTGATGCAAGAGCTGTGAGGTAGTATCCGCCCATATCAAAGCCGATGCCGCCGCCGCGCTTGCAGAGGTGAGTGAGGAATTCGCCGTAGATGCCGTAGTTTCGGCTTATCGAAGCTCTGCATGAAACAGGCTTTCCGATGAGGCCTGACTCGACTATGTATTTTGCAGTCTGGACACTTGCACCGAGGAAGGTGTCAGGCGCGACACCGAGGTAAAGCCCCTTCTTGTTTGCAAGCTCAACAAGCTCCTTGCCCTGCCACAGCTCAACAGCAATCATCTTCTCGGAGAAAACGTGTTTTCCCGCCTCTAAGCACTGCTTGATAACGGGGTAGTGCGCTGCCGGGATAGTGAGGTTAATGACCATGTCGATAGACTTATCTGCGCAGATTTCATCAATCGTCATAGCTTCACAACCGTATTTTTCAGCACTCTGCTTCATTCTGTCAACCATAAGGTCTGAGCAGGCTGCAAGCTCTAAAATCTGAAACTTGCCGCTTTTGATGTTGGTCATGTAGATGTCGCTGATGCTTCCGCAACCGATGACAGCAACTCTTAATTTTTCCATTATTTTCTCTCCTTTCCGCTCTTTGAGAGCGGGAATATTTTTAAAAATAACTGTTAATATAATACAACATAAAGCGAATTTCGTCAAGGATTTAATCGGGAGAAAGTAGTTTTTGTAATTTATAATAAAAATCCGAAAAAAGGAGAAGCTGACAGATGATTTTTGGAGTTTTAAAAGACATAAAAGACGGCGAAAACCGTGTCATTTGCACGCCCGTGGAGGTCGCATCCATTGTAGCTGCCGGGCATACAGTTCTCGTGCAGAAGGGTGCCGGAGAGGGTGCAGGGTTTCAGGATGAGGCATATGAGAAAAAAGGTGCAATTCTCGTCGGCGAAGCAAAGGAAATGTGGGAAAAGAGCGATTTTCTTGCAAAGGTCAAGGAAATTGAGCCTTCGGAATACGGATACCTGCGCGAAGGACAGATGATTTACTGCTGCATTCATCCGGCAGGGCATCCTGAAGAGGTCGAGGCGCTTCTTGACAGCAAATGCATCGCAATCACCGCTGAGGACAGCCACCGTTACGGCTCGCCGAACTGCGAAGCAGCGGGAAAGCAAGGTGCGTTATTCGGGCTTGAATCAATGCTTACGATAAACGGAGGCAAAGGGAAGTTTGTCGGCGGGTTTGCCGGAGCGCCCGGGATGAACGTTCTCATTCTCGGCGGCGGCGTGGTAGGGCAGGGCGCGCTGTCAGTCCTTTTTGCGCTTGGCGCAAACGCGACGGTTATGGACATAAACTCGGGGCTTCTCAGAAACCTCGGAAGCCAGTATCACAATCGGATTAACACAATGCTCTGCACAAAAGAGACAATCACCTCGGTCCTGCCGCAGACGGATATGGTAATCAACTGCGTCAAGTGGCCGAAGCAGCGCAAGGATTTTCTTATTGACAAAGAAATGCTGAGGCTTATGGAACCCGGTTCTGTTCTCGTTGATATTTCAAATGACGACCCCGGCTGTATCGAGTCAAGCCACGAAACGCACCACTCAGACCCGCGTTATGTTGTGAACGGAGTTGTCCACTACTGCGTAAGCAATATTCCGGGCGCGGTGGCACATTCAACCTCTGTTGCGCTCGCGGCGGAAACTCTGCCGCTTCTTCTTAATGTTCTAAATAACGGAATTGTTGAGGCGAGTGTGCGCGACGGGTTCATCCGCAGAAGCTTAACTGCGTATAAAGGCTATCTCACTCATGAGGAGACAAGTGCAATCCAGAACCGCCCGTGGATAAGGCCTGAGGACGTGCTGGGCGTTGCTGACCGCGCGCTTGACCCCGCCCCGCCCGCCACGAGCACAAGAAGCAATAATTTCATCACGCTGCGCACTTGACGCGCAAAAAAACTGCAGGGAGATATCTCCCTGCAGTCGCTGTTTTTAGTAGACAGTATCGTTTTTTAGTGCCCGTTGCATAAATACAAAATATATAACACACAGAATAATCTGTTTTGTAGATATAAAGGTGCATCTTATCAAGCAAACCAAAATCTTCAAGCGAATGTATGACACAGGATATTGGATATACAGAAAAAGTAACAGCAAGAACAGTAACGAAAGTCATTGTTGCAAAAATTGCGCAGAATATAAGAAAAGCTTGGTTAAAGGCCAAGTGTTTCAAATTGAATTTTGTTTTATGCCACCAATTTCCTTACATAAAAATCCCTTTGATGTAAACAATAGTTTTGTGAAATGAAAAAACAAACGCCTCCCTCGCCTAGAGGGAGGGGGACTGCTTGCGGTGGAGGGATATATCCCCCGTCGCTTTCAGCGACAGCCCCCTTTAGGCAAAGGGGCCATTTTTATTGAAAAGGGGATTTATAAATAATGAAAGCCACAGGAATAGTTCGTAGGATAGACGACCTCGGTCGTGTTGTTATTCCGAAAGAAATCAGGCGCACCATGCGCATCCGCGAGGGCGACCCGCTGGAGATTTATACCGATCGCGACGGCGAGGTAATTTTCAAAAAATATTCGCCGGTTGGCGAGCTTACGTCGTTTGCAACTCACATCTGCGAAACTCTCTGCAAGACTACTGGGCATACGGCAATCGTCTGTGACCGCGACACGGTTATTGCGGCATCGGGCGCTACAAAGCGCGAGCTTTTTGAAAAAAGAATTTCAGAGGCACTTGAGAGAATTATAGAATCAAGGCAGATATACCAGCACAAGGCAGGCGAGCCGAATGTAGACGTGACTGATAGCGGTGACGGAAACTTCGTCTCCATCGCAGCCCCCATTATATCTGAGGGCGACGTTTCCGGGTGCGTTGCATTTGTTTTTGACGGCAGTGAGCCTGAGCTTGGGGAGACGGGGTATAAGCTTGTGCAGACCGTCGCAGGCTTTCTGGGAAAACAAATGGAAGCATAAAAATTGCAATCGGGCAGCGAAAGCAAATTTCGCTGCCCGATTGATAAAAGAAGGCAGATGCTTCTGGCATCTGCCTTCTTCCCGGTGAAAAAACTAACAGCAGCCGCCTGATTTGAGCGCGAAAGACTGGCAGTCTGTACACTGGTCCACTGTCGGGTTCTTTTCGTGCGTTCCGACCTGAATCGAGTTTAAGGAGCAGTAGTCAACGCCTGTGCAGTGGTGCTTGCAGCTTGTGACGACACACTGGATGCTTTTATTCGGGTTTTCGTTCATTTTTATACCTCCGGAATATAATTTTATTGGATTTGCCTACACAAATATTTTGCGCATCAGGGATAAAAATATGCAAACACATTATCCTAAAAAAGTAGGATTGTTTTTTCAAAATAATATCGCGCTTGACAATGTGCAAAAAATTTTTTAATATTAATATGAAAATAATTAAAAAAAGAAGTACATACCGAAAAGGGAATGATAATTTTGAAAAAAAACAATACCTTTAAATTTATAGCCGGGGTGTCTAAGAAAGAGGGCATAAGGCTTTTTGCGGTCACTGTAATGATGGCGATAAGTTCATTTATGGGAGTATATCTTGCGCTTGTGATGCGGAGGGTTATAAACTCGGCAACGAGCGGAGATTATAAAGAGATGAAGCTCTGGGGGGCTGCGCTTATCGCGGTTGTTGTTGTGGAGATTTTTTTATACGTAGCAACAAGAATTTTAGCAGCTCAGATGTCAGCAAAGCTTGAGATAGCGTTCAGAGAGGTTGTTTTTTCAAAGCTTTTGAAAAAAGAATATTCCTCAGTATCAGCTTTTCACAGCGGAGAGATACAGAACAGGCTCTTTAGCGATGTCACAGTCGTCAGCGAAAATGTTTCGACACTCCTGCCGAATCTTGTCGGGTTGGTTACACGGCTTCTCTCGGCGCTTGTTGCGGTTTTTGTAGTTGACTCCGTTTTTGCTCTCATCATACTTTCTGCGGGAGTTTTTATGTTCATCTTTGCACGGTTGCTTAAAGGAGTAATGAAGAAAAGCCACAAGGAGGCGCAGGAAGCAGGGGGGGAGGTGCGCGCTCACACGCAGGAAGCTGTTGAAAACCTTCTTGTCATAAAGGCTTTTGAAATGGAAACGAAGATTGAAGAAAACGAAAAACGCCACCACCTTAGCTATTACAAAAAGAAAATGAAGCGCGCGCTTTTTTCGATTGCTGCAACCGGCGGAGTATCGGCTCTTGTTAATTTCGGATATGCATATGCAGTCATATGGGGCGCGGCCAAAATCATATCGGGAGTTTCAGGCTTTGGATACGGCGATTTTGTTGCAATAATGCAGCTTATCGGTCAGATACAAACGCCGTTTGCGTCTCTTTCGGGAAGCCTTTCAAGATACTATGCGACGATAGCCTCGGCAGAACGCCTGATTGAGATATGTGACCTTCCCGAGGAGCTTCAGGAAACTTCCGACACGGAGGAAATTTATGAAAAGCTTTCGTCAATCGTGCTTTGCGATGTCAGCTTTTCATATGGTGAGAATAATGTTTTGGAAACTGCTGCGGCGGAGATAGAAAAAAACAAGCTTACGCTCATTTCGGGAATCTCGGGAATAGGAAAAAGCACGCTCATAAAGCTTTTGATGGGCGTGATTGCTCCGCAGTCCGGCGAGGTTTTTGCAAAAACAACAGACGGAAAAAAAGCTCTTGATGCAACTACCAGAGGGCTTTTTGCATATGTTCCGCAGGGGAATCTCTTAATGAGCGGCACCGTGGCGGAAAACCTCCGCCTTGCAAAAGCTGATGCAACGGAAGAAGAGATGCTTGCTTCCCTTTCGGTTGCGTGTGCAGACTTTGTCTCAGAGCTTCCCGATGGGCTTGAAACGATGCTCGGAGAGAGAGGAAGCGGATTGAGTGAGGGGCAGGTGCAGCGCCTTGCGATAGCGCGAGCTGTTCTTTTCGGCGCGCCGGTGTTTCTCCTTGATGAGGCGACAAGCGCACTTGATGAGATGACGGAAAAGAAGGTTCTCGAAAACATTATGAAGCTTTCGGGGAAAACGTGCGTCTGCATTTCCCACCGCAACGCGGCGCGGGAAATTTGCGATAAGGAAATATACATAGAAAACGGAAAAGTTTTTGAGAGGAAATAAAAAATGAAAATATCAGGATTTCAGAAGCTTACACTCCTTGACTTTCCCGGGCACACAGCCGCAACTGTATTCACTGCAGGCTGCAACTTCCGATGCCCTTTTTGCCATAATGCGGGGCTTGTTACAAAGCTTTCAGAGACTCCGGAAATTGACCCGAATGAAATTTTTTCATATTTAAAAAAGCGCGCGGGTATTCTTGATGGAGTTTGTGTCACAGGTGGAGAACCGTTGCTCCAGGCTGACATAGCAGACTTTCTTTCAGAGATTAAGGCTCTGGGATATAAGGTGAAGCTTGATACGAACGGCTCCTTCCCCGGAAAGCTTCGCGAGCTTGTTGAGGCAGGGCTCTGCGATTATGTTGCGATGGACATCAAAAATTCAAAAGAGCGCTATGGCGAGACGGCGGGTAGCGGCGGGCTTGACATATCAGCTGTTTCAGAGAGTGTTTCGTATCTTCTCTCGGGTGCGTGCGATTATGAGTTTAGGACAACGGTTGTAAAAGAGCTTCACGACGAGAAGGACATAGAAGCGGCGGCAAAATGGATTTGCGGCGCAAAGAGATATTTTCTCCAGGATTTTGTCGATTCGGGAAATATTATAGGAGAAAATCTTTCTTCTGTAGGCCCCCAAAAGCTTGAAACTATGCGAAAAATAGCGAGCCGATACATAGATGATGTGTCTGTTCGGGGAATATAAACACAATATCTTGATAAAAAGGTGTTGACAAAATACCATATATATGATAAAATGCTCTTACACTGACAAATTTGAGGAGGGGGCATTTTTTATGTATCAGGTTATAAAGCGTGACGGCAAGGCCGTTAATTTCAACTTATCGAAGATAAGCAACGCGATTATGCAGGCGTTTGACGCGTGCGATAAACAGTATAATGCTGACATTATCGACTTTCTTGCACTGAAGGTTACTTCTGACTTTGAGCCGAAGATTGAAAACGGCGCAATCACTGTCGAAGCGATTCAGGACAGTGTTGAATCCGTTCTCATCAAGGGCGGATATGATGATGTTGCAAAGGCTTATATTCTTTACCGCAAACAGCGCGAGAAGATAAGAAACCTCGGAACAACTATTGTTGACTATAAGGAAATCATCGACAACTACCTCAAAATCAACGACTGGCGCGTTAAGGAGAATTCCACGGTTACATATTCCGTAGGAGGTCTCATCCTTTCAAACTCCGGTGCAATCACCGCAAACTACTGGCTTTCAGAGGTGTATGACAACGAAATCGGCGACGCTCACCGCAACGCTGACATCCACATTCACGACCTCTCAATGCTCACGGGCTACTGCGCAGGCTGGTCACTCAAGCAGCTTATCCAGGAAGGGCTCGGCGGAGTTACGGGGAAGATTACGTCTTCTCCCGCAAGCCACCTTGCAACCCTCTGCAACCAGATGGTAAACTTCCTCGGCATAATGCAGAACGAATGGGCGGGTGCTCAGGCGTTTTCATCGTTTGACACATACCTTGCGCCGTTTGTCAAGGTGGACAACCTCTCCTATGACCAGGTCAAGAAGTGTATTGAGTCATTTATCTACGGCGTCAACACCCCGTCACGCTGGGGTACCCAGGCTCCGTTTTCTAACATCACGCTTGACTGGACAGTCCCTGCTGACCTTGCAGAATTAAACTGCATAGTCGGCGGTAAGGAAATGGATTTCAAGTATAAAGACTGTAAAAAAGAAATGGATATGGTCAACCGCGCGTTCATAGAAATTATGATTGAGGGAGATGCCAACGGCCGCGGCTTCCAGTATCCGATCCCGACATACTCTATCACAAGCAATTTTGACTGGTCCGAAACCGAGAACAACAAGCTTCTCTTTGAGATGACCTCAAAATACGGCACACCGTATTTCTCAAACTACATTAACAGCGATATGGAGCCGTCAGATGTCCGCAGTATGTGCTGCCGTCTCCGCCTCGACCTTCGCGAGCTTCGCAAGAAGTCCGGCGGCTTCTTCGGAAGCGGAGAAAGCACCGGTAGCGTCGGCGTAGTTACAATCAATATGCCGCGTATTGCATATCTCGCAAAAGACGAAGCTGATTTCTACGAGCGTCTTGACAAGCTTATGGATATTTCGGCTCGCTCACTTAAGGTTAAGAGAACTGTTATAACAAAGCTTCTTGACGCAGGGCTTTATCCGTACACAAAGCGTTACCTCGGAACCTTCAACAACCACTTCTCAACAATCGGTCTTGTCGGTATGAACGAGGTCGGCCTCAACGCAAAATGGCTCGGCAAGGATATGACGGATGAGAAGACTCAGCAGTTCACAAAAGACGTTCTCAATCATATGCGTGAGCGCCTTTCGGATTATCAGGTAAAATACGGCGATTTGTATAACCTTGAGGCAACTCCGGCAGAGTCTACCGCCTTCCGCCTTGCAAAACACGACGTCAAGCGTTATCCCGATATCAAGACTGCGGCAAAGAACGCGGATGAGACCCCCTATTACACAAACAGCTCGCATCTCCCGGTCGGATACACGGAGGACATCTTCACAGCCCTTGATATCCAGGATGAGCTTCAGACTCTCTATACTTCGGGAACCGTCTTCCACGCATTCCTCGGCGAAAAACTTCCTGACTGGAAGGCTGCGGCAAACCTCGTCAAAAAGATTGCGGAGAACTATAAGCTTCCGTACTACACACTTTCTCCGACATACTCCGTATGCAAAAACCACGGCTATCTCGCAGGCGAGCAGTTTACCTGCCCCGAATGCGGCGAGACAACAGAGGTTTACAGCCGCATAACGGGATACTACCGCCCGGTTCAGAACTGGAACGATGGAAAGAGCCAGGAGTATAAGGACAGAAAGGTATATGACATCGCAAATTCCGTTCTCACAAAGAAGGCTGAGGATAAGAAAGAAGAGCCGTGTGAGGAAGTAAAGGCAGAGGTTGAGGTCAAGGAAGGGAGCTACCTTTTCACAACCGCAACGTGCCCGAACTGCAAGATAGCGTGCGCAACGCTCGACAAGGCAGGCTTTGCATATGAAAAGCTTCTCGCAAACGACAACAAAGCTCTTGCAGAAGCTCTCGGAATAAAGCAGGCTCCGACTCTCGCTATCGTAAAGGGCGGAGAGGTTGCGAAATACTCGGGCGTTTCTGAAATCAAGAAAATGCTTAACGCATAAGGGGATATCAAAAAATGTATGATATTATAATCATCGGCGGTGGCCCTGCGGGGCTTACCGCCGCCCTCTACGCACGCCGCGCAAACAAGAGCGTGCTTGTTATCGAAAAATCAAGCTTCGGCGGGCAGATTACATACTCTCCAAAGGTTGAGAACATTCCCGGATTTTTAAGCCTTTCGGGAAACGAATTTGCTGAAAAGCTCGTCGAGCAGGTTCTTGAGCAGGGGGCAGATGTTGAGGCCTGCGAAGTGCTTGAAGTGCGCGACGGCGAGGTTAAAACCGTTGTAACAGATGAGGGCGAATTTACTTCCCACGCCGTAATTGTTGCGACAGGTGCGCGCCACAGGCTTCTCGGTCTTCCGCGCGAAGAGGAATATATCGGGAACGGAATTTCCTTCTGCGCAGTGTGTGACGGTGCATTCTATGAGGGCGAGACCGTTGCCGTTATCGGCGGAGGAAACTCCGCGCTCCAGGAAGCGCTTCTGCTTTCTGACCTTGCAAAAAAGGTATATGTAGTCCAGAATCTCGACTTCTTAACGGGAGAGAAAAAGCTTTCCGAACAGCTTGAGAAGAAGGACAATATCGAAATTATCTACGGCACGGTCGTGAAAGAGCTTCACGGTGACGGCGGGCTTTCGGCAATCACAGTTGAAAACGAAAAAGAAAAAACAACGCAGAAAATCGAGCTTGACGGAATGTTTATCGCGATCGGCCTCATTCCGCAAAACGAAGCATTTGCAAACATTCTCCCGCTCAATGACTTCGGCTATGCCGATGCGGGCGAGGATTGCAAAAGCGACAAGACGGGCGTTTTCGTCGCAGGGGATTGCCGGAGTAAACGCATCCGCCAGGTCGCAACCGCCGCGGCCGACGGCGCAATCGCAGCCCTTGCCGCGTGCGACTATATAGACAATTTAAAATAAAATATTTTTCTCCCGTGGTGAGGCTTCACCCCGGGAGAGTTTTTTGTCTCTTTTTCTCGAAAAATTTTTTGAAAAATTGTCGCAAACGTGTCATAAAAAAATTAAAATGTGTGATATAATTGATTTCATCTTAAGAAATAAACGGTGTTGGCGCCGGCACAGAAGGAGGAAAATTTTCAATATTTTAAAATAAACACTATCACATTTATTTGAACAAAGAGGAGAAATGTGGTAGAATGAAAAAGTACATACCGCATTTCTCCTGATTTAAAAACACTACAAACAAAAAACAGGAGGTATATGAATATGTATAACTTTAACAATCAAGACAAAAATTCTATTTTTTCATTGTGGCAAAACAAAAAGAAGAAGGAGTATTATTACGATTTCGGAACGGGAAAATCCGTATGGCGGGTATGATTTAACAAAAGGCCACGACAGAAACTGGTTGCCGTGGATGTATTTTGATGGACATCTTATAGGTGCTGATAAAGTCGGAAATATGAATATGGCATATGTCGGTAAGAAAATGGGATTACCCGAATGGGTGTATAAGAATTGGTTCACCATGGACAAAGATGACCCTGAATGGGTAGAACGCGGCATTAGTCTCGCAGAATCAGGGAGGTAGGAAAAATGAAAAAGCTCACTTTGTTATGTGTTGCACTTGTTCTTCTTTTGTTAGTTCCTGAAACAAGAGAAGTAACTCTTGGTGATTCTCGCCTCGGAAATACAGTGGGAAATATCGGGGGTTGGGGAACTGTTGCAGAGGATGAAGAGTTTATATATTATTCATCCTATGACAAGAACTCATACCACTTACGCAAGGTGAGCAAGGAAACAGGGGAAGTCAGCAAAATAGCTCACAGCATACACGGCGTGGGGTTTTTAAATCTTTCCGAAAACCACGTTTTCTACAGTGATTCATACCTCGGGCACATTTGCAGGGTCAGAAAAGACGGCAGAAACAGAAGGCACATTACTCTCTCCCGTGTTGAAAGCTTTATTCTGAGAGGTGAGAGGATATATTACAAAAAAGCTGACTTCAAAGAACCGAGAGAAGAAATATATTCCGTCGATTTAAATGGAAGAGACAGGCGAAAGCTTGCAGAAAATGTTTCTCTTTTCTGCCCTTATGGAGATGTAATTTATTACATAAATTCAGCAGATAATTACTCTCTCTGGAAAATGGACCTTCTGGGCGAGAACAAAGAGAAACTTCGCGATGGTCCTTTTTCGGATCTTGACATTGATGAAGAATATCTCTATTACAGAACTGAGCCTGACCGCAAACTCTTCCGGATGGATAAGGAAACACTGCAATCGGAATGTATTTTTGACGGCAGATGCAGAGGAATGAATGTTTCAGCAGACTGGATATATTACAACGACTTAGAGCAAAAAGGCTGGTTATTCAGGATGTCAAAGGATGGAAGAACAAAAGAAGGACTGATTGCACTTCCCACCGCAGAAACAAATGTTATTAATGGATATGTCTTCTTCCGCAGTTTCGAAGCACAAGAAGGTGGATACTTCCTTGATCTTGCCTCAAAAGACATAATAAAGGTTTCTGAGTAAAAATTAACCTTACGCACACAGAGCAGGGGTTTATTTTCCCTTGCTCTGTTTCTCTCTTAATCTTGAAGCTTTCGGCGATGTGCTGCGAAGGGTAGTGAGCCCGCAGGGCGAATGTCGGTTTGGCTTTGACAATCCGATGGATTGTCAGAGCCAAACCGTGACAGAACTGCAGCAAAAGTAGGCCCGCCCGGCAGGGCACGACCTACTCAAGAATAAAGTCTGCAAAATCTTTTCGGGGCAAAGTAGGGGCGATTCACGAATCGCCCGCGGGACATTCGTGAATCGCCCCTACAAAAGGAAAAAAGGAAGGATGTTTTGCCAAAGAACAAAACGAAAAACCAATTTACCATTTTTTGGAAAAATTTTTTCAAAAACCTCTTCCATTTTTCGACATGATGTGATATACTGTACTTGCCAAACAAATTTAACATTGAAAGCTAAGTAGCCAAGTTTTACTTAGGTAAAAATGCAGGCTCTTTAAGCAGGCTATTTAGCTTTGTTAATTTGTTTGGCGACAATTGGAGTTCTGCGTTTTTCGGCGCATTGACTTCGGTTGGTGCGCTTTTTTTATTGTAAAAAAGCGCCGGTGAAGAAATTGTGGGGATAACATTTTCTTAAGCCGAGAGGAGGAGAAGGAATGCCTGATTACGAAAAAATGTATTTTGAGCTTTTTAACGGTGTGACAGACATAATCGAAGAGCTTAAAAAACTTCAGCAGAGAACAGAAAAGCTCTACATCGAAGAAGGAGAAAGTGAAGAAAAATAGTTATAAAAGGAAAACGCCGTCCGGGAAAAATTCCCCGGGCGGTGTTTTGTATAGGTCTCTCTTCCGTTTGACAACACTCTTTTCGCGGAGTATAATATTACTGCTAAAACAAGAAAAGAGATGTTAAAATGACAGAAGCAGAAAGACATTATGAAAAAATGACGAAAACCTCGCTCGCGCGGCTTATAGTTTCGCTCGGCATTCCGACGACCATCTCAATGCTTGTCACAAGCATTTATAATATGGCGGATACATACTTTGTCGGCGGGCTCGGAGAATCCGCTCAGGGAGCAACGGGGATTCTCTTCACGCTCCAGGCGGTTATTCAGGCAATAGCCTTTATGCTCGGTCAGGGCGCGGGGACAATGGTATCAAAGGCGCTTGCTGATAAAAACGGAGATGAAGCATCTGAATATGCGTCAACCTCGTTTTTTACGGCGCTTGCGGTAGGCTCGGTTATGCTGGTGTTAGGCTTTGTGTTTCTCACGCCGATGCTTCTCTTCCTCGGAAGCACGGACACCATCCTGCCGTATGCCGTGCAGTACGGTGCGTGTGTCCTTGCAAGCTGCCCGATTGTTATGATGTCATTTGTTCTCAACAACAATCTCCGCTTTGAGGGCAAGGCGTACTACGCGATGTTCGGGCTTGTAACAGGCGGGATTCTCAATATCTTTGGTGACTTCCTTTTGGTTGTTGTTTTTGATTTGGGAATCCTCGGCGCAGGGCTTGCAACTGCGCTCTCACAGACGATAAGCTTTTTGATTCTGCTTTATTTCCATAAGAAAAAAGCGCAGAGCGTGATAAGACTAAAATATATAAGCCGAAGATTTAACACTTATTTTGCTATTATGAAGGTAGGGCTTCCGTCACTTCTTCGCCAGGGTCTAAGCTCCATTTCAAGCGGGCTTTTAAACAACTTGACCCGCCCATTCGGAGATGCGGCTATTGCGGCGATGAGCGTTGTAAACCGCTTCTCGATGTTCATTATGTGTGTGGGGCTCGGAATCGGGCAGGGCTTTCAGCCGGTCGCATCGTTTAATTATCAGGCAAAAGAGTATGGCCGCGTAAAGCGCGGGCTTATGATAACTATGGGGATAGGGGCGTGCTTTATCCTGACCCTTGCGACACCGGGTTTCTTCCTCGCGGATAAGATAATATATCTTTTCCAGAAAAGCCCGGAGGTTGTGAACATCGGTACACTAGCATTGAAGTTCTCATGCATCGGAACAAGCTTCCTCGCGCTGTCGGTGCCGGTTAATATGCTTTATCAAAGCACGAGGCAGACAACGGTTGCATCGTTTCTGTCGCTTCTGCGCTCGGGGCTTACGTTCATTCCGATTCTTATTGTGTCTACTCATTTCTGGGGGCTTTTGGGAATCCAGCTTTCGCAGCCGGCGGCCGATGTGCTGACGGGGATTATATCAATCCCCTTTATAATCTCCTTCCTCCGAAAAAGCGATGATAAAATGAAATGAAAAAACAAACCCCATATGGGGTGTACTGTTAAGGATAAAAGAACACGTGATTTTTATAAAAATCACGTGTTCTTTTAATTTCTGGCGATGCGTTGCGGAGGGTAGTGAGCCCGAAGGGCGAATGTCGGTTTGGTAGTGAATGACAATCCAGTGGATTGTCAGAGCCAAACCGTGACCGAGCCGCAGCGAGAAAGGGGAGGTTTCCTAGCCTCGCGGGAGCGAGGCGTGAGTTCTCCCCCATTTTGCTACTTTTGCAATCAAAAGTAGGCCCGCCCGGCAGGGCAAGACCTACTTAAGAATCAAGTCTACAAAATCTTTTCGGGACAATGTAGGGGCGATTCAAGAATCGCCCGCGGGACATTCGTGAATGTCCCCTAAAGTCGGATCGTAGCCATGTCGGTCTGTGTGCCAAGGAGTTGTGGGCTTGGATTGTCTTCCTAAGACCGCTTGGCCTCCGACTTGGGGAGAACTCACGCCTCGCTCCCGCGAGGCTAGGAAACCTCCCCTTTCTCGCTGCGGCTCGGTCACGGTTTGGCTCTGACAATCCACTGGATTGTCATTCACTACCAAACCGACATT
>JAZOAI010000040.1:0-1674 GCA_045595365.1 Eubacteriales bacterium | reverse complement strand
GCGAAGAAGGAGCGGGGCTATACGCTCGACACTATCGCCGAGGAGTGCGGCTTCAACTCGCGCTTCACCTTCAACGCGGCCTTCAAGCGTGCCACGGGGCTCACCACCTCGGAGTGGCTGAAGAGCACCAAAGCCGTGTAACCCCTCGCTTGATTCTCTTGCTTTCACGCTGCATCTTCTTGTCACGCGAAATGCTTTTTCCCCTTACGCGGAAGACCTTCTCTTGTTTTCTCTCTCACGCGGAATACGCGGAATGTGCGGAATGTTTACACGCGCTATCGCCCGTGTACCCTCCGTGACGAAAACACTCGGCAGTCATGGCCGACAGGCGTGAGCGCAGCAAACGCCTTCCGCGTCTTCCGCGCTTCGCTTTCCGCGTGAGAAAGACCAAAGGTATTCTTCCGCGTGAGAAAAAACAACGAGACAAACGTCTGCGTGAGGCAAGCTAAAAGTTGTTCACCACGCGCTTGACCCCATTCATCAAATCATCAGTATTGAAGTTTATCAAGAGACCGACCCGTTTGTCCGTCAGTTTAAGATAAGTAAGCAGCTGTTTGTGATGTATAGGCTTCAGTTCTTCTACAGACTTCAGCTCGACAATCAGTTCATCGTTGACCAGAAGATCCAATCTGAGTCCTTCGCCTACGTTTATGCCTTTATAGTTGACCTGTACCTCCAATTGCGATTGCACGGGGATGCCCTTTAATCTCAGCTCCTGTATTAGAGCTTTTTCATAAACAGACTCTAACAAGCCAGGACCAAGTGTCTTATATACTTCCATTGCGCAGCCGATGACTTGATATGAAATTGTGTCTTTTCCCAGCATATAATGATGTATTGATTAACGATGCAAAGGTATTATAATTCGTTGAATACTGTATGATGTTGTTTGTGGTATTTTCTTTGCACGATGTTTTTTCTCACGCGGAATGCTTTTTTCCCTTACGCGGAAGACGTTCTCTTGTTTTCTCTCTCACGCGGAATACGCGGAAAGCGCGGAATGTTTACACGCGCTATCGCTTGTGTATCCTGCGTGACGAAAACATTCGGCAGTCATGGCCGACAGGCGCGAGCGCAGCAAACGCCTTCCGCGTCTTCCGCGCTTTCCGCGTGAATAAAGAAGAAGTTCTGCGGGAGATGTCTTCACGCGAGTTTCGTCTTACGCGGAAGACGTTCTCACGTGTTTTTCTCACGCGGAATACGCGGAATGCGCGGAAATTCACACGCGCTATCGCTCGTGTGCCATCCGGGTGAAATATTCGGCAGTCATGGCCGACAGGCGTGAGCGCAGCAAACGCCCTCCGCGTCTTCCGCGCTTTCCGCGTGAGACAAAAGCATTTCGCGTGAGACAAAGAATTCAGCAAGAAGAAAAGCCGTGTAATCCGCAGAAATAGCGAAGCACTTGTCCAAGAATCAGTGGTTAAAAAGAGAATAAAATTGTGAGGATTCGCGTCCTGCGAGTCCAAAGTCACGCCATTCCACCGCCTATTTTGTGAGGATTCCGTGCATCCGCACATAATGGGCGGAACTTTTTTTGTGCGCTCACACCATTCCTCCTAACTTCGCCAACGGAAAAACGCAAAAACTCTACGCAGCTATGTTTCGCAGATGGATAGACGAGTCTGAAAGAGACCGATGGGAGAAAGACTTCCAGGACAACTCGGTGATGAGCGT
>JAZOAI010000039.1:0-6234 GCA_045595365.1 Eubacteriales bacterium | reverse complement strand
TAAAAGTACAATGGAAATTCGGCTTGTGCCGAATTTAAGGATTTAATTACACTTTATGCTATAAAACAAATCGAACCTCTCGACGTACTTATGTACTACTTCGGGTTCGATTTGTTTATTCTGCACTATTTTTCTAAAGCCACAAAGGGGTTGTAGCAAAATGCATTTTGCTACAAACCCTTGTTTTATGTCTTTTTAATTATTTTTGTTCTGCATTTCGGACAGGTTATTTCAATTTTGCCCTTCCCTCGCGGAACGCGGAGCCGCGTTTTGCAAGTCTTACATTTGAAATACCTATGCGTTTTGCGCTCGGCTATAATTCGCTTCACAAGAGAGATTCGCTCTCTGAATTTATCGCGCATCCGACGATAAGCCATGAGCTCGCGGCGGCGCTTATCAAAATTTTTTGAAAAGATGCGGACATACGCCCAGATTAACACAAAAAAGGCGATGACGGAAATCCATGAAAGCGGGCGGATTCGCGCAAAAACAAATGATGCCAAAAAACCTACTATAAGAAGAAAAACCCCGAGCTCGTCAACCCCGTATCTCCCCTGCATAAAGTATTGGACCGTGTTTCCTAACCTGTGAAAAAAACCGCGCATAAGCTCTTGCCTCCGAATATGATTCTATTCGTATTTTACACAATTTAGGAAACATAATCAATACCCATGCTTTTAAAGTTACATATTGTTTACACAAAAGCTTTACATACAGGAAACAAAAAATTCCCTTGCATAAAAACGGGAAGTTCCTTTTATTAATTCTTACTTCTCGGATATGGTGTCTTATCGTCAGTAAGTCCTGCAAGATAATCCATACTTGTATCAAGAGCTTTTGCAATCCTTTTGCACTGCTCAAAAGTGTAATACCTTTTCCCCTGTTCGATTTTTGAATAATCACTTTGGTCAATTCCTGTGAGCATTTGCATCTTTATCTGTGTATATCCCCGTTCTTTTCTTAAATCTTTTAATCTTCCCATAATCGCTTAACACCTCGTACATATTATGTCAAATTGACCTATTGATATTAGGGTGTTTTTGACCTATTATAATGTTGTACTGTAATAGGGATGTGTGATTTATGCTTTCATGTACTTTTTTCGGGCACAGAAATTTAAACTGTGATATAAAGTTTCAGCTTTTAAAACAAATAGAAATTTTAATTGAACAACATGGTGTAAAAATGTTTTATGTGGGTAATAATGGAAAATTCGACTTTGTTGTAAAGAATATTTTAAAGGAACTTCGTATAAAAGATCCTTCTATAAAATATAATGTTGTTCTTGCATACTTACCTCAAAAATCTGAGCATCTTGATTTTTCTGATACCATCTATCCTGAAGGCATTGAATGTGTCCCAAAACGTTTCGCGATATTATACCGAAACAAATGGATGATTTCGCGTTCTGATTTTGTGATATGTCATATTACCCACGAATTCGGGGGTGCCTTTTCCGCAATAGAGTATGCTAAAAACAAAGGAAAACACATCATTAATATAGCCGAAAATTGTTAACTAGCAATAAATTCATTTTATTTTGAAAATCTTCTCCCCTCACTCTGCGCACGCATCGCAGGAAAGTCCTGCGAAGGGTTTGTAGCAAAACAGCCCCTTCACATATATCTTGTCCTCCGAATAATATAAAGTAACACATAATCGGAGGAATAAGCGATGTACGCTTCACAAAACAATTCGGGCGCTGCTGCCCTTATCTTTTCTAAAGGAAAGCCCGACACCTCTGTAATGCTTGTCTCCTCTCCGCCACCGCTATGGCTCTCCGACGAAGATCTGACACAGATTCTCATCTGCGAAAGCGGGATGTATTGCCTTTACTTTTTATTTTTTTCCGAAAGGGGTGGAAAGGCTCAGCTTTCGATAAACGGCAGGGCTATTCCGGGGTCAATCACAGAGGCGGAAAACGGAATAATCTGCAATAGCGCGGTTTGCAGCATCCGCGACGCCGCCCTTCCCTGTTCTTTGAACGTTGTTTCAAACAAAGCCTGCAATGACGGAATTTTCCTGGTTATACAGTGTCGGGTGTGATTTCTTCTGTACTATATCCAAATTTTGTGATATACTTATAAAAGAAACTACTCTGAAACGGAAGGTGCAAAAACTATGAAGTCTAAAATTTTCAAAATTCTTATTCTCTCTCTTGCAGCTATTATGCTTTTTTCCTCATGCAAAAAAGCTGTTTCCGAGCCCCTCTCTTTTGACGACAGCGAGGAGATTGAAGTCACACTCCCGGAATACAAAAGTGCGCTGACGGGGCTTCCGGTTGAGAGCGAGGAGGCGTCAAACCGCCGCCCCGTTGCAGTTATGATAAACAACATCAAAAAAGCCCTCCCGCAGTATGGCATTTCAAACGCAAGCATTGTTTTCGAGGCTCTTGCAGAGGGCGGAATCACAAGGCTTTTAGCAGTTTTTGATGACATTGAAGACATTGAACAGATAGGCACCATCCGCTCTGCCCGCCCGTATTACATAAACTTCGCCGAGAGCCTTGACGCGGTTTATATCCATATCGGCGGAAGCCCTGAAGCATATAGCCAAATTAAGAAAGACGGCATTGACGCCTTTGACCTTATTGAGGGCAAAAACAACTCGATGTATTGGCGCGATAAGGATCGCATCAAATCAAGCGGCTATGAGCACAGCGTTTTCACGTCAGGCGAGCGCATTATGGAAAAGCTCAATAGTGAAAATATCCGGATGACCCGCGACGAGGAGTTCGGCCCTGTTTTCAACTTTTCAGATGACGTTTCATACAGTGGAAGCGACGCTACCAAAATTTCAGCAGTATTTTCTTCTTACAAAACGGGAACATATACATATGACGAAAGCCTCGGTCTCTACAGAATCGGGCAGTACGGAACAAGCCACATTGATGCGCTTTCCGGCAGTCAGCTTGCTTTTAAAAACATTTTCCTGCTTCATATGAATTCATATGTCATCCCCGGCGACACTGCAGGAAGGCTTCGTTTTGATTCAGTAGGAAGCGGAAGCGGGTTCTATTTCGTAAACGGAACAAAAACCGATATAACCTGGAAGAGAAGCGGCAAGTCAGCTCCGTTTGAATTTTTCACGGCTGACGGCACAGAGCTTTCCGTTGTCCCGGGTGACAGCTATGTTGCAATCGTTCCGCAAAACGCCGACATTTCAATAACGGGAGAGGAAAATAATCCTGAAAATATTCAATAAAAGTTCTTGACATTACCCCCGTTTTTTGCTAAAATCATATATGGCTTTTTTCCTACACCTGAATATTTCCGTATTTAACGGCCCTTGGCCGTTAACATACATGGAGGGATATCGAAGTGGGGAGCGATGCGAGCGCTGCCAGTGGCAGATGAAGCGAGCTGAGCGAGTGGCCGCGGTCGAAATTCTTTCACGGCAGTGAAAAAAGAATTTCGGGCACCGCAACAGGGCATAACGAGGCGGAGCCGAGCCATTCTCCTTTCTTGAGTATCCTTCAAAATTTAATATTCCGTATTTAACGGCCCTTGGCCGTTAACATACATGGAGGGATATCGAAGTGGTCATAACGAGGCGGTCTTGAAAACCGTTTGGGGGCAACCCCACGTGGGTTCGAATCCCACTCCCTCCGCCAAATCGGAACAAGTTACGCTTGTTCCGATTTTTTGTGCAAAAGGTCTCATTTGGCTCACCTGCTCAGCTGCAAAGTCTTAAAGAGGGCAGTATATTCGCCGAGTATAAAATGCTGAAATTTTACACTCCTCCCTATTGCAAATGCAGACAGCATGTGATATAATGCAAAAAAAGAATAAGAAATGGGAGCTTGTATTACAGGCTGAGAGGAAGGTATAACCTTCGACCGAGAACCTGATTTGGATAATGCCATCGTAGGGATGCCTGATAATGCTATTGGGAAAATCGAAGTAAATTTTGGAGTTACCGAATCGGTAACTCCTTTTTTTGTTGCAATGGAGGTGAATAAAATGGTGAGAATTAACGGAGAAAATTTGGATGCAGCAGGAAAATCTGTTGCTGAATATCTTGATTTTTCAGGCTATGACTTAGCTCGTGTTGCAGTAGAGCTTAACGGAGAAATCATCCCTAAAGCACAATATACGGACATAGTTTTAAAAGATGGTGACAGTGTTGAAATTGTAAGCTTTGTAGGAGGTGGATGATATGATTCCAACTAAAGAAGAATGGATGCAAGCCCTGTATGAACGGCACGGCATTGAGCTTCAGAAGAAAATTTCATCGGTAACTGTTGCTCTGTGCGGTCTTGGAGGCCTTGGCTCAAACATTGCCGTCGCACTTGCCCGTGCAGGTATAGGAAAACTTATACTGATTGATTTTGATAAAGTTGATATAACAAATCTTCATCGTCAGCAATATAAGATAAATCAAATCGGAATGAATAAGACAGAAGCTCTTAAGAATAACTTAAAAGAAATAAACCCATATCATAAAACAGAGATACATACAGTAAAACTTGATGAAAATAATGCCACGGCTTTGCTATCAAAGGCAGATGTTATCTGTGAAGCATTTGACAATGCTGAAGAAAAAGCAAAGCTTGTTAACTTTGTTCTCTCGGAAATGCCTGATAAATATATTGTATCCGCATCGGGAATGGCAGGGTTGGATAGCGGAAACTCAATTAAAACAAGAAAAATCACAAATAAATTTTATCTTTGCGGAGATGAAAAAAGCGATGTTAAATACGGAATCGGTCTTGTGTCGTCAAGAGTGATGCTGTGTGCCGCACATCAGGCACATACTGTTTTAAGAATAATAGCTGAAAAATACGAAGTATAGAAAGAAGGAATTGTAAATGAATAATGATAAACTTGTTATCGGCGGTCACGAGTTTAATTCCCGTTTTATTTTAGGTTCGGGGAAATATTCTCTTAATTTAATCGAATCTGCAATAAAGGATGCCGGAGCAGAAATAATCACACTGGCTGTACGCCGTGCAAACACAAAGGAGCAGGAAAATATTTTGGATTATATCCCGAAAGGAATCACATTGCTTCCCAACACAAGCGGTGCAAGAAATGCCGAAGAAGCGGTAAGAATTGCACGGCTTGCCCGTGAGCTTGGCTGCGGTAATTTTGTAAAAATCGAGATTATGCGTGATTCAAAATATCTTCTGCCTGATAATTCCGAAACAGTTAAAGCAACAGAAATTCTTGCGAATGACGGTTTCGTTGTTATGCCGTATATGTATCCTGACTTAAATGTTGCCCGTGATTTGGCAAATGCAGGCGCTGCTACCATAATGCCTCTTGCATCTCCCATAGGCTCTAATAAAGGGCTTGCAACGAAAGACTTTATACAGATACTCATTGATGAAATTGATTTGCCGATTATTGTTGATGCAGGTATCGGCAAGCCTTCTCAGGCTTGTGAGGCAATGGAAATGGGGGCGGCAGCTATTATGGCAAATACTGCATTAGCTACAGCGGGCAATCTTCCTCTTATGGCGTCTGCATTCCGTCAGGCAATTGAAGCGGGAAGAAAAGCATATCTTTCGGGACTTGGAAGAGTTCTGACTCGTGGTGCATCCGCATCCGATCCTCTTACCGGATTTTTACGTGATTAAGGAGGATTTATAATGGAAAATCAGTTTTTTGTGGATTCGGAGCATCTGTCACCCGAAGCACTTAAAAGAAAGCATCAGCTTGAAACAGAGCCTTCCTCACGAAAAAATCATATGGAATATTTGCCGGGTATGGAGAAAATAGAATCGGATGTCTGTAAGAAAGTAATGGAACAGATGAATTCTTTTGATTACTTAAAATATACCTCCCAAGATGTAAAAGCTGCATTGGAGCATAAAACCTGTACCATAGAAGATTTCAAGGCATTGCTTTCTCCTGCGGCTGAGCCGTTTTTAGAGCAGATGGCACAGAGAGCAAGGCTCGAAACAAGTAAACACTTCGGAAATACAGTATATATGTTCACACCGCTATATATCGCAAATTATTGTGAAAATTACTGTGTTTATTGCGGATTTAACTGTTATAACCACATTAAACGAATGAAGCTTTCTGTGGAGCAGATTGAAAAAGAAATGAAGGTTATAGCTGACAGTGGTATGGAGGAAATTCTGATTCTTACAGGTGAAAGCCGTTCACAAAGTGATATAGCCTATATTGGTGAAGCTTGTAAGCTAGCAAGAAAATATTTCCGTATGGTAGGGCTTGAAATATATCCGGTAAATACCGATGAATATAAATATCTTCACGAGTGCGG
>JAZOAI010000038.1:0-106055 GCA_045595365.1 Eubacteriales bacterium | reverse complement strand
CGCATCCCCGCGAATTATATGGTCGCGAAAGGATCGTTGCCGGATATTTTTACCATACCCTACATTTCCACCTTCTCCTTTTTTGTAGGGGACATTCACGAATGTCCCGCGGGCGATTCGCAAATCGCCCCTACGTTTTATTATCCACCTCTTTTTGTAGGGGACGATGGCCACATCGTCCCGCGTTATTCTTTCGGGCGGATGTAGGCATCCGCCTCTACGATTTACACCTCATCCACCGCAAACGAGACCGAGGGTTGTAGGGGACATTCACGAATGTCCCGCGGGCGATTCTTGAATCGCCCCTACATTTCCACCCCCCCCGTTTTTAACTTTCCCCTTTACAATTAGTATAATTTGCCGTATAATATACGTATTGTTAGCAAACAGGAGGAGTAATTATGAACACAAATTTCCCGAGAACGCTTTCTCTTCTGAGAAAAGAAAGCGGAATGAGCCAGCGTGCCGTTGCCCGCTCGCTCGGAGTTTCCCAGGCAGTTCTTTCCCACTATGAAAACGGGCTTCGCGAGCCGGGGCTTGAGTTCGTGGCAAAAGCTGCAGATTTTTATAAGGTTTCGTGTGACTTTCTCCTCGGCAGAACTATGTCGCGCGAGGATTACACCATCAAGCCCGAGGATATCCCCGACACTTCCGAGGAAAAGGACAACGTTCTCCGCGGCAGCATGCTCGCCGCGCTTTCAAAAAAGCTTATCGTTAATTCCTTAAGTCTCATTTTTGACATTGTGGGAAACTCGAAAAACAAAAAGCTGATTTCCGAAACCGCTATGTTTTTCAATGTTGCGGTTTATAAGGTCTTCCGCACGCTGTATGCCGCGCGCGGGAAGAACAGCGAGGAGTTTTTCTCCGTCAACGACAAGGTCTGGGCAGAGCTTGCAAACTCCGAGCTTTCAATGAGCAGCTTCAACATCAAATGCGCGGCTGAAAACATCAAAGTCTCTGAGGGCGGAGAGGAAGCAAAGCTCCCCGAGCTTTCGCAGGAATATATTTCAGGCGAATACCCCGCGCTTACGCAGTCGCTTCTGTCCGTTCTTCAGACAGTCGGAAAGCGGCTTGAGAGCAGATTGTAAAGGTTTCGAGGCATTTCTCGACAGAATTTCTTTGTACGTGTCACTTTTTTTCCTTTACTTTTGCCACAATTAGGTATATAATACTACAAATGACATTTTATTTGGAGGAAATATAAATGGGAATAGTTAAAGATGGTTTTGTTACCGCATTGGGCACCCCTATTGACGAGAATGGTAATCTCGTTGAAGCATCTCTGAGAAAGCACATCAATCAGCAGATTGATGCCGGCGCTTCTGCCCTTTTGCTTATGGGTTCAATGGGAATTGAAAACACCCTCAAAACAAGCACATATGCAGACGTTGCAAGAGTCGGCATCGACGAAGTCAAGGGAAGGCTCCCGCTCTTCATCGGCGCTATGGATACTTCTATCGCAAAGGTTAAGGAAAAAATCGAGCTCATCGGCTCTGATAAGTTTGACGGCCTCGTTGTCACAGTTCCGTATTACTACACAGTAAGCGAAGAGCAGGCTATCAAGTGGTTCTTAGACATCGCTGACATCTCTCCTGTTCCCGTTTATCTTTACGACCACGCAACAGTTACAAACTACAAAATCAATATGAACGTTATCTCAAACGTCATCACCCACAAAAACATCAAGGGTATGAAGAGCATTAACTGGGAGCTTATTCACAAAATTTCAAGAACCTTCCCCGATGCTGATTTTGAGTGTCTCTACAGCGGCCTTGACAATTTTGACTACGCTAATATGATGGGGCTTACCAAAAACCTTGACGGTATGTTCGCCTGCACTCCCAAAAACGGCAGAAAGATGTATGACTGCATCGCAAAGGGCGACTATAAGGGTGCAAGAGTTCATCTTGACAACATCCTTCTTCTCCGTGACACTATGGCTGCTAACCGCCTTATGCCCTGCTTCACTCACTGCATGAATCTTATCGGCTGCGAGGGCATCTTCCACGAGGACTACGCTGTTGATGCTACAGACGAAGCAAAAGCACTTATGGAAAAACTCATGAAGCAAATCGGCGAAATCTAATAATTAAACTACATAACCGACTGCGGAGAGCAAATTGCTCTCCGCAGTCTTTTTCTCTTTTCAAAACTGAAACGCAATTATAAACGCAAGTGCCGCGATTCCCGACACAATCACGGCATCGAGAATTTTAACGGAGATTTTCACCCCGTCATATAAGTTTTTCATCATAGCTTTCTACTTCCTTACCAGATACTTTCTCATATCAATCGCGCACGCAATCAGGATAATCAGCCCTTTTATTATATATTGCAGGTTCTGGTTCACCGATAAGAACGTAAGCCCTACGAATATTATGCGCAGAAGGACAACGCCCATAATAACGCCGCGGATTTTTCCTATTCCTCCGACGAACGACACGCCGCCGATTACACACGCAGCGATAGCGTCAAGCTCATAGTTAAGCCCGGTCGACGCGCTGTTCGAGCCGATTCTCGCGCCCTCGATGAATCCGGTCACACCATAAAGCGCACCCGCAAGCGTAAAAACGAGGATAATCGTCTTTGTTACATCAACGCCCGAAACGTGAGCCGCCTCAGAGTTTGAGCCTACGGCAAACATATTCTTGCCGAACTCTGTTTTATTCCACACAAACCACATTATCGCGGTTATCGCAAGGGAATACCAGACAAAGTTCGGGATCGCACTTCCCCCGATTTTCAGAATACTTCCGTTTATAAACTGCGTGTAGCTCTCCGAAAGCCCGGAGATTGACTGGCCGTTGTTCGTTCCGAGTGTCAGATACATAAGAAGCCCGCCATATATTATAAGCTGTGTTGCAAGCGTTACGATAAACGGGTGAAGATTAAAACGCGCGGTGCAAAAGCCGTTTACCGCGCCAAGGATTGCGCCAATCGCGATTACAAGAAGAACAACCCAGAAAACCGGGAGAGTTTCAAGCGTCGGGAACATCTTGTTTGCATATCCCGTCGCCTGCAGAAGCGACGCCGCAACGCAGGCACACGCGCCAACTGCGCGGCCGGCGGAAAGGTCTGTTCCCGTTAAGATAATTGCCCCCGCTATTCCCAGCGCTATCGGAAGGTTTGCCGCCGAAAGCGAAATTATATTTACTATGGACCCGGGAGACACAAACCTCGGCCTGTAAATTGCGATTGCGATTATTACTATCACAAGAAAAATATACAGCGCATTGTTTATCAAAAACTCGCGCCGTCTGCGCCGTCTCTCGCCTTGCGGCTCGTCTCCGAAGTTTCCCAGTTTGAATCTTGATTTTATTTCCATATGACACCTCTACACATATTTTGTCGCAAGGCGCATTATCTCCTCCTGCGTTGTGTTTCCGGCATCGACCTCCCCCGCAAGCCTTCCGCCGGACATAACGAGAATCCTGTCACATACACCTAAAAGCTCCGGCATCTCGCTTGATACCATAATAACCGCTCGGCCTTCGCTCGCGAGAGAGGCGATAATGCTGTATATTTCGTACTTTGCGCCGACGTCAATGCCGCGTGTCGGCTCATCAAGGAGAAGAATGCGCGGCTCCGTTAAAAGCCAGCGCCCGAAAATTACCTTCTGCTGATTTCCGCCCGACAGACTTCTTATTTTTGTTTTCTGTGACGGAGTTTTTATCCTGAGTTTTTTTATTATCTCCGCTGCGAGATTTTTCATTTTTGCGCCGGAAAGCCACAATCTCCATTTGCGATATCGGGAAAGGCTTGAAATCATCATATTTTCGCGAATATCAAGGATGCTGAAGATTCCGTCAGACCTCCGCTCCTCCGTCAGAAACGCAAACCCGTTTCTTATTGCCTCGCGAGCGGTTTTGTTTTTTATCTCTTTTCCGTCAAAAACGAGCTTCCCGCTCTTTCGCTCGGCTATCCCGAAAATATTCTCAAGAAGCTCCGTTCTCCCCGAGCCGTCAAGTCCCGCGACTCCGACAACCTCGCCGCGCCGCACCGAAAATGAAACATCTGTAAGCGGTGAATTGCGCGAGGAAAGCCCCGAAACCTCAAGAAGAACCTCTCCGGGAGAATTATGCTTCTCGGGGAAACGGTTTGTTATCTCTCTGCCCACCATAAGCTTTATGATTTTTTCCATTGTCATCTCGCTCGCCGGTTCCGTCGTAATGTGTCTGCCGTCGCGCATTACGGTCACATCATCGGCGATTTTTAAGATTTCCTCCATCTTGTGAGAGATGTATATTATTCCGCAGCCTTTTTCGCGAAGCATATCTATTATTTCAAAAAGGCGCTGGACCTCACGGTCGGAGAGTGACGACGTCGGCTCATCAAAAACGATTACACGCGCGTTATACGAAACTGCCTTTGCGATTTCGACCATCTGCCGCTGTGCAACCGGCATCGTCTCCATAATTCTTTTCGGGTCAATGGAAATCCCAAGCTCATCAAAAATTTTGCGCGTGTCTTCGAGAAGTCGTTTTTCGGATACGAGAGGCCCCGTTTTCGGGTATCTCCCAAGCCATAAGTTATCCGCGACCGACCTCTTCAGCGCACAGTTAAGCTCCTGATGCACCATCGCCACGCCGCCGTCAAGCGCCTCACGCGCGTTTTTAAAGCTTATTTTCTTACCCTCTAAAAATATTTCGCCCGAGTCCTGGCTATACATCCCGAAAAGGCATTTCATAAGAGTACTCTTTCCGGCACCATTCTCGCCCATAAGCGCGTGAACGGTGCCGCGCTTTACCAAGAGGCTTACGCCGTCAAGAGCCTTTACTCCCGGAAAGCTTTTTGAGATGTTCCGCATTTCCAAAAGTATATCTTTTCCCATATTTATTTTTCGCCCGTGAAGATTCCGTATGGGATTCTTATTTTTGACACGTTGTCATCAACGTTCATCTCATCCGTTCCATCCATTAAGTCGCGCCCGCCTTTTATATTGTCTGCAAGGCGCGCGATTGCCTTTGCCATTCCCTCGGCATCCTGCTTAATCGTTCCGCTCATTCTTCCGTTTTCGATGAGAGAAACCGCCGCTTCCGTTGCATCAACGCCGAAAACGGGAATTGTCTTTCCTCCCTGCTTGTTGTACCCTGCTGTGTTAAGCGCGGTTATTGCTCCCTCTGCCATTCCGTCATTGTTGCAGATAACAGCCTCAACCATATTCTTTCCGTTTTCGGTGTATTCAGTCAGAATTGTCGTCATATATTCATTTGCCGCTGAGGCAGACCAGGTTCCGTTTTTGTCTACCAGATATTTGTCGCGGTTCTGCGGGTTGTAGAACGCAAGCTCAGGCTTTCCCGCTTCTTTTAAAAGCCTGTTTGCATCTTCAACCGCATACTTTGTGCGGTATTCTGCCTCCGCGTTTCCGTCTTGTCCTTTAAACATAACATATGAGATAGTTCCGTCGCCGTTTAAGTCCGTCTCTTCATAATTTTCAATAAGATATTTTGCAATCATCTCGCCCTGCATATGCCCGGCTTCTGCAGCATCCGTTCCAACAAATGCACATTTTTCATAGCTTGCAACAATGTTGTCGGAAACCTCGCGGTTGAAGAACACAAGCGGAATATCTGCCATTCTCGCCTGCTCAACTATTGAACGCGCGGCATCGTCTGAGCCCGTTTCAACAATGTTGACAACGAGCATTGTCGCACCCTTTGTTATGGCTGTCTGAACCTGCTCTGCCTGCGTTGTCTGGCTCGAGTTTGAGTCATAATCCTGATACTGAACACCAAGGTTTGTAAGCTCGCGGTCAAGAGCCGCTCTCACCGTTGAGATATACGGGTCACTGTAGGTATAATAGAACACGGCGACCGACTGTTCCTTTTCTCCGCCGCCGTCCATTCCACAGCCACAAAAGCTTGCGACAAGAATTACCGCAAGAATCAAAGATAAAAACTTTTTCATATTTTCCTCTCCTTTTTTCGTTTGCTTTCATTATGCCCCCAAATGCTGCTATAGATACCAAAACTCTGAAAAAGATGTTTTTATGAAAACAAAATGTATTTTTTATATGTTATTATACGTTTTGTTTTGTATTTTTCATCTCTTTTCTGTCAATAATATGTGCGAAAGGAGTTTGAATTATATGAAGAAATTAATTTTATTATCCGTCGTCGCGCTTGTCTTTTTCTCGGGCTGCGGAAGCGAAAGCGATGCAGGAGGTGCGGGAATGTCACAGGAACAACAGATGAAAGCGCAGTATTCTGATGACAACTTAAGCTTTGACATTCCCGCCTCCTGGCAAAAAAACTTTAAAGCCGTCACTCGCGATGTCGGCTCCTCCGGGAACACTTACCCCCAGACCGACTTCTATTATACCGAAGGCAACCGCGACATCCGCCTTATGAGCATCGGAAAATTCACGCGCGACCAATGGGACAAAATGAAGAACGACGGGAAAGTAGGCGACGATGCGATGCTTGGAAACTCGGCAGACAACGCCCACGTTTACTCTATCTTTTATGAAGACCACGATTATATAGAAGACGGCGCACTTAAAGAATCCCTCAAGAAAATTAAAAGCGAAGCTGAGGAAATGCGCGATAAAATGAAAATCAAATAAATATGATAATCGAAAATACAAGGTTCTATGGAGCGCACTTTTGCATCCCATAGAACTTTGCGCTATTTATCAACTTTTGTCGAAGAGTTTTTCTTCCAAATATTGGAAATTTGTGTTAAACTGAACCTGGAGGGGAAATCTATGACAAACAAAAGAGACCTGCTCACCCGCAGAGATAAAATAATATATCTGCCACTTTCAAGCATTGAGCGAAATCGCGACCAGCCTCGCCGCCGGTTTGACTCCGCGCGCTTAAATGAGCTTGCCTCAAGCATCCGTGAAAACGGGCTGCTTCAACCGATTACCGTCAAGCAGACGGGAAAGAGCTATATGCTGATTTCAGGAGAGCGGCGGCTTCGAGCTTCTCATATTGCCGGGATATGCGAAATTCCCTGCATTGTCATTGAGGCAGAAAGAAACGACGCCGCGAGTCTCGCTCTTATCGAAAATCTCCAGCGCGATAACCTGAATTTCTTCGAAGAAGCCCTTGGCATCTCTCACCTTATGAGGCTTTGCGGTTATACGCAAGAGGAAGTCGCGAAAAAGCTCGGAAAATCGCAGTCGGCAATTTCAAACAAGCTTCGGCTTTTGAAGCTCGAGGAAAGTGTCATTTCCCGTCTTCTTGATTTCTCTCTGACAGAGCGCCATGCCCGCGCACTTTTGCAGCTATCTTCTGAGGATGAGCGAATGAAAGCGCTTGACTACATAAAAGAAAACAATCTCAACGTCAACGAAGCTGAAAGCTATATAACATCACTGCAAAACAAGAAAAAGGGCGAAGCTTCTCCAAAGCAGACAGAGCAGTATGTCATCCGCGATGTTCGACTTTTTTTCAATACAGTCGACCGCGCACTTGAGACGATGCGACGCGCAGGATTCAAAGCTGATTTCGTAAAAGACGAAGACGAACACGCGATAACCTTCGAAATCAAAATCTTCAAATAGTTTATGTTTTTTTGAAATGTTCCACGTGGAACATTTCTTTTTTATATTGCACTTCTTTCTATAAAGTGGTATAATAAAACACAGCAAATATATGGAGGTGTGATGTTTTATATGGCAAAAATAATCGCTGTGGCAAACCAGAAGGGCGGTGTCGGCAAAACTACAACCTGTGTGAACCTATCCGCTGCTCTTCACCTTTCAAAAAAGCGTGTCTTGCTTGTTGATATGGACCCCCAGGGCCATTCAAGCATAGGTTTTGGTGCAAATAAGCACGACTCTCTCCCCACGGCATACGACCTCATCATAAACTCCTCCCCCATATCACATATAATCAGAAAAACGCCATATGGCGACCTTCTCCCCGCAAGCACGAACCTTGCAGCGGCAGAAGTTGAGCTTGTTTCAGTGGAAAACCGCCACTACATCCTTCGTGATGCGCTGAGCGAGATTTCAGATAATTACGATTATATTATTATCGACTGCCCCCCTTCCCTCGGCATGCTGACAATCAACTCTCTCTGCGCCGCAAACTCCGTCATCGTTCCCGTTGACTGCGGTTTTTACGCGCTGGAAGGCCTTTCAGCGCTTACGGGAACAATGTCAACAATAAAAAAATCACTTAACCGCGACCTCGACATCGAAGGAGTTTTGCTTACAATGTTTGACTCCCGGACAAACCTTTCAGTCCAGATTGCACAGGAAGTTAAGCGATATTTCCCCAAAAAAGTATTTTCGGTAACTATTCCGCGGAATGTCCGCCTTGCGGAAGCCCCAAGCCACGGCAAACCCATAATGGAATATGACCGCCATTCCCGCGGGGCAGACTGCTATATGAAGCTTGCCGCAGAAATTATAGAAAAAACAAAAAAGGAGGCGTTTTAATTTTGGCTAAAAAGGGACTTGGGAAAGGCCTTGATGCCTTATTTATGAGCGACCTTAACAATACGGAAGACTCCTCACCGGCTTCGCAAAATACGGCAAATGAAGCCGAAATCAAAATCACAGACATTGACCCCAACAAATCCCAGCCGAGAAAGCTGTTTTTTGATGACTCTCTTGAAGAGCTTGCCGAATCAATCAGAACCCACGGCATTCTCCAACCTCTTGCTCTCCGTCGCCGTGAAAACGGCAGATATCAGATTATCGCAGGAGAGAGGCGCTTCCGCGCCGCAAAGCGCGCAGGGCTTGAAACTGTTCCGGCAGTTATAATCGATGCCGACGACCGCGAGGTCGCAGAGCTCGCGCTTATAGAAAATCTCCAACGAGAGGACCTAAACCCTGTCGAAGAGGCCGAAGGAATAAAGTCGCTTCTTGACGAATTCAAACTCACCCAGGAAGAAGCCGCATTGCGCCTCGGAAAATCGCGTTCCACACTCGCGAATTCAATGCGCCTTCTCGCCCTCTCCCCCGGAGCCCTCGCCTTCCTCCGTGAAGGAAAAATAGAGCGAGGACACGCAAAAGTTATCCTTGCTCTCCCCGCCGAGAAGCAGGAGGAAGCTGCGGCGATTGTTTCCGAAAGCGGGCTGAATGTTCGTCAAACCGAAGCATTAGTTAAGAAAATGCTCTCAAAAAACGATGAAAAGTCACCCGAATCCGGCGAGATTAAAGTTGATTATATTGCCGCACTTGAACGTGACCTCACAAAATCGCTCGGCAGAAAAGTTAAGCTTATTCACGGCAAGCGCCGCGGAAAAATTGAGCTTGAATATTACGGAAACGATGACCTTGAGCTTCTTATAAAAGCTCTCGGGCGTATAAAATAGGAGGCATTCATGAACGACACCCAGAAAAAAAGCACAAAAAAATTCCTTGTGATTTATTGCATCGCAATCTTCACCTGCGCTGTCGCGCTCATTCTTCTCGCTTCCTTTTCTCATTCACGAATTACCCGCGAAGCAGACGAAATCAAGGGAAGGCTTGAGTCTGCCGAGATTCTTGCCGCAGACAGCAAAACCCGGCTTGACGCAGTTATGACGGAAAACTCCCGTCTTTCCGATAAGATTACCTCTCTGACCGCAGAAAAAGACGAACTTCTTGCTTACAAGGAAACTGCAGAAAAGCGCATTGCAGCAGCTACCAAGCTCAACGAAATCCTGAATCTTAAGCTTACAAAAAAGACAAAGGCACTAAACGCCGCTATCAAATCGTTTAATGAATCGGGCTATTTCGCCCATCTCTCCGCAGAAAACCAGAAGATATATAATTCTATTAAATAAAGGAAAGTGAACTACAATGCTGGACATTAAAGTAATCAGAGAAAACCCCGAAAAGGTAAAAGCCGCCCTCGGCCGCCGCTGCAAGGACTACACTGCAGAGGTAGACCGCGTTCTTGAGCTTGACTCCCGCCGCCGCGACATTATCGGCAAGAGCGAGAGCATCAAAGCCGCTCAGAATGCAGAATCAAAGAAGATTCCGCTTCTCAAGAAGGCAGGCGAGGATACCGCTCCCCTTTTTGCAGAGCTTAAAAAGCTTGCAGACGAAATTAAGGAGCTTGACGCCGAGCTTAAAACTATTGAAGACGAGCTTACCACCGCTCTGCTTGTTCTTCCGAACACTCCGAACGATTCAATCCCCGACGGCCCCGACTCTGACTCCAACCGCGAAGTCAGACGCGTCGGGACTCCGCGCAGCTTTGACTTTGAGCCGAAAGCACACTGGGACCTCGGCGAAGACCTCGGAATCCTTGACCCCACCACTGCTGCAAAGGTTACAGGCGCAAGATTCCACTTCTATAAAGGCGCAGGCGCGGCTCTTGAGCGCGCAGTTATAAACTTCTACCTCGACACGCACACAAGCCGCGGATATACTGAAGTTTTCCCGCCGTTTATGGTAAACCGCGCTTCGATGACAGGAACAGGCCAGCTCCCGAAGTTTGAAGAAGATGCTTTCCGCCTCGAGCGTGAGGACTACTTCCTCATCCCGACCGCAGAGGTTCCCGTTACCAATATGCACCGCGACGAAATCTTAAGCGGAGAGAATCTCCCGATTAAATACTGTGCATATTCCGCTTGCTTCCGTGCAGAAGCAGGAAGCGCAGGCCGTGATACACGCGGTCTTATCCGCCAGCATCAGTTCAATAAGGTTGAGCTTGTTAAGTTTGCAAACCCCGAAACCTCTTATGACGAGCTTGAAAAACTCACAAACGATGCTGAATTTGTTCTCAAGTCCCTTGGGCTTCCCTATCGCGTTGTCTGCCTCTGTGCGGGCGACCTCGGCTTCTCCTCAGCCATGACCTACGACGTCGAAGTCTGGATGCCCTCTTACGACAGATACCTTGAAATTTCCTCTTGCTCAAATTTTGAGGACTACCAGGCCCGCCGCGCGTCTATCCGCTTCCGCCCGGAAGCCGGCGCAAAGCCACAGCTTGTTCACACACTCAACGGCTCAGGCGTCGCAATCGGCAGAACCGTCGCCGCAATCCTTGAAAACTATCAGAACGCTGACGGTTCAATCACTATCCCCGAAGTTCTCCGCAAATATATGGGTGGCAGAGAAAAAATAGAAAAGTAAAATTTAATAACTTAGCACAACAAAAACACCCCCAAAACTTCAGTTTTGGAGGTGTTTTTTGCATTATTCAATTAACTTCCTATGCTCGTTTTAATCTCTGTCCAAAGCTCGTCGTAAATCTTTGTCTTATCGCCGAGGGAGGAGAAAATCTCAAGGTTATACTTTGTAATGTCCGGATATGCCGTCGGGTCCTGCCCCGCTTCTCCCATAAGCTCGCGCGCCGAGGTCGACGGTGAGGAATATCCGATGTATTCAGCGTTCTGCGCGGCAATTTCCGGGCTGCACATAAAGTCTATAAACATTTCAGCCGCCTTTTTATTCTTGCAGTTTTTCGGGATGCACATAGAGTCAAAGAAGATGTTGGAGCCTTCCTTCGGGATTACATACTCTAAATCCTCATTGAATCCCTTACAATAAACCGCATCTCCTGCATATACGAGCGCAAGCGCCGCCTCGCCGCCAATCATCTTATCCTTAACTTCATCAACAACCCAGGTAAGAACAAGCGGAGTCTGCTCAAGAAGCTCATCCTTTGCCTCTTCAAGCGCGCGGGGGTCAAGCTCATTCAAGCTGTATCCGAGATACTTGAGAGTGATGCCAATCGCATCGCGCTGGCTGTTCATCATAATGATGTTCTGCTTGTATTTTTCATCCCACAAGCTTCCCCAGCTGTCTATCGGCTCATCCACCATAGTCTTGTTGTATAAGATTCCGACAGTCCCCCAGGTGTAAGGAACAGAATACTTATTTTCAGGGTCAAATGATAAGTTCTTGTATTCTTCGTCTATTTCATCGTAATTTGTGATATTTGCAAAGTCAATTTCTGCAAGCATATCCTCTTCAATCATTCGCTCAATCATATAGTCTGACGGAATAAGAACATCATACGCGTTGTTTGAGTTTTTAATCTTCGTATACATATCCTCATTTGTCTCAAACATTTCATATATAACGCGGATTCCGGTAGCTTCCTCAAACTGCTCAATAACTCCCGGTGCAATATAATCGCCCCAGTTATAAACGCGCACAACCTCGCGGTCATCCCCGCACGAAGCAAAAAGGAAGAGAATTGCCGCAAGAAACGCAATTAAAATCTTCTTCATAAGTTCATACCTCTTTTCTTTTCATTTTCTCGCTTTGCCGCCCCTATGTTTGCAATCACAAGGATTATAAGAATGACAACAAACATAATTGTCGACAGCGCGTTAATTTCAGGCTTAATCCCGCGCTTTGCCATTGTATAAATGGAAATCGAAAGATTGCTGACTCCGTTGCCTGTCGTAAAGAAGCTTATGATAAAGTCATCTATCGACATAGTGAGAGCAAGCAAAAACCCCGTTCCGATTCCCGGCAAAAGCTCGGGGAAAACAACTCTCCAAAAGGAGTTCCACGGTGTGCAGCCCAGATCCTGCGCCGCATCATACAAGCTCCAGTCAAGCTGGCGCACCTTCGGCAAAACAGCGAGTATAACATATGGTATGCAAAAGGTTATGTGTGATATGAGCATCGTGAAAAATCCGAGGTCAAGCCCTAAAAACGTGAACAAAAGCATAAGCGAAACGCCCGTTACAATCTCGGCATTGAGCATCGGAATATATGCAATAGAAAGAACAAGCGCACTCCCTGTTCTTTTCCCTCGCCCGAGCCCGTATGCCGCAGAGGTGCCGATGACCGTCGCAACGAAAGCCGCGAGAAAGCCGCAAAGAAGAGTAGTGTATAACGCGCTCATAATGGCCTCGTTTGAGAAAAGCTGGCGATACCAGTCAAACGTAAATCCCTGCCACACAGCGCGAGATTTCGATGCGTTGAAGGAATACACCATAAGCACAATTATCGGCGCATACAGGAACAGAAGAACAAGGCCGAGATAAATCTTTGAAAGCTTTTTCATCTAAGAATCCGCCCCCCGTTCCCGTTATTGTTCTCGACATCTCCGCGGTTTATGAAATACATAAACGCAAGCACAATAACCATAACTATAACGCTTATTGCGCTTCCGAAGTGCCAGTCGTTGACGACGCGAAACTGCTGCTCTATAACGTCGCCGATGAGCGGAACCTTTCCCCCGCCCATAAGCTGGGAGATTACAAAGGTCGTAACGCTCGGAACGAAAACCATCGCAACTCCGGAAAGAATCCCCGGAACCGAAAACGGAAGCGTCACCTTTAAAAACGCATGCACGTTGTTCGCGCCAAGGTCAGCCGCCGCCTCAAGAAGGCTTTCGTCAAGCTTTAGGAGAGCTATGTATATCGGCATTATCATAAACGGAAGGTAGTTATACACCGTTCCGAGAATGACCGCGCCCTCGTTATACAGAAAATGAATTTTCTCAAAGCCCATTTTTGCAAGCAGAGTATTTACAAGCCCCGTATTCTCGAGAATTGAAAGCCAGGAATATGTCCGAAGCAGAAAATTCATCCACATAGGAAGAAGAATGAGAATAACTATTATAAGCTTATACTTTGACTTGCTCCGCGCGAGAATATACGCGACCGGATATCCGCACAGAATGCAGATAAGTGTTGAAATAATCGCGATTTTGAAGCTTCGGAGAAGAACTCCTATATACATAGGGTCAAAAATGCGTGAAAACGCGTCAAGCGTAAGCACCGCGCCGGACCCCGTCTCCTTCGTAAAAGCAAAGTAAATAACTATTGCAAGCGGAAAAATTATGAAAACAGCGGTCCACACATACAGCGGAATCAAAAAGAATGTCTTTTTCAACTTCCAACCTCCGCTTCCGCCGGCGTACACTGCTTTGCCGCCTTCACAATTCTGTCCGGAGAGTTTTCGCTCTTGTGCATAACCTGAATATCCTCAGGCGCAACGCGAAGAGAAACTCTTGTTCCCGGCGGGCAGTTGGCGGTCGACTGTGCAAGAATTATCTCGCCGTGGCAATCGACACGCATTTCATAGTGAACCCCCTTGAAAATGGAGGAAACAACCTCGCCGCAGGGGAATTCCGCATTGAGAGGCTCAAGCTTGACATCCTCGGGGCGGAGGACAACATCAACCGGAGCGTTCTCTCCAAAGCCCGCGTCAACACACCTGAATACGTGCCCGAGGAAAGAAACCTCGTAATCCCTTATCATCTTGGCGCAAAGAATGTTGCTGTCACCTATGAAATCCGCAACAAACGCATTCTTCGGCTCGTTGTAAATATCCTGCGGAGAGCCTATCTGCTGAATTCTGCCGCCGTTCATAACCACAATCGTGTCAGACATCGTGAGTGCCTCTTCCTGGTCGTGAGTGACATACGCAAATGTGATTCCGCTTTCCTGCTGAATCCGCTTAAGCTCTATCTGCATCTCCTTGCGAAGCTTTAAGTCAAGCGCTCCGAGCGGCTCGTCAAGCAGGAGAATATCAGGCTTATTTATAAGCGCGCGGGCAACTGCAACGCGCTGCTGCTGGCCACCCGAAAGCGTTGTCACGTCACGGTCGCGAAAACCGCGCAGGCTTACAAGCTCGAGCATTTCATCAACGTCGCGGTCAATTTTCTTCTTATCCCACTTTTTTATGTTCGGGCCAAAAGCTATATTCTCCCCGACCGTCATCTTCGGAAAAAGGGCATACCTCTGAAAAACGGTGTTGATGTTTCTCTTGTGAGGAGGAACATCGTTGATGCATTTCCCTTTGTAAAAAAGGTTTCCCTCTGTCGGCTTAAGAAAACCGCCTATTATGCGAAGCAAAGTCGTCTTTCCGCAGCCTGACGGGCCGAGAAGCGTAAGAAACTCATTTTTTTCTATATATAAATTGATTCCGTTCAAAACCTCAATGCCGTCAAAGGTTTTATAAATGCCCGAAAGCTCAAGAATTCTTTCTCCCATCTCAATCTCCTGTCATATAACAAAAAGTTTAGTATAAATTAAAAATTAGGCGGCGATGAAACCCAGATAATCTGCGCCGTGGTCTTCCCTCGGTTCTTGATGCTGTGTTGTTTATCTGCCTTGAAATAAAACGCATCCCCGCGCCTGAGGCGCTTTGTCTGCAAGCCTATTCTCAGCGTTATCGCCCCCGAGAGAACGTATCCAAACTCTTCGCCGGCGTGCGGCATATCAACGGGAGTTTCCTTTCCGGGGAGAAGTTCATACAGAATCGGCTCCATAGCGTTTCTCTGCGCCGTTGCAACAAGCCAGGTCATACTGCCAACGTCGTCAATATTCTTAACGCACATATCCTCACTCTTGTAAACAACCTGCTCGGAAGATCCCGTCTCTGCAAAGAACTCCTCAAACGAGGTCCCGAGCGCATCAAAAATATCCGAAAGCGTTGCAAGGCTCGGCGCCGTCTGATTCGATTCAAGCTGAGAAATAAACCCTTTAGACAGCTCGCAACGGTCTGCAAGCTCCTGTTGCGTAAGCCCGTAGTAAAGACGAAGAAGCTTTATTCTCCCACCTATGTCAATATTCATAGCTACCACCCTTTTAAACATCAAAAAACCACTTCGCGAAAAGGATTTTCCGGCGGTGGTTTTTAACTTTTATTCTGCGCGGGCAAGTTTCGTAAAAATAAACTTTGAGTTTGATATTAGGGTTACAATATAACATATATATGCCAATTTGTCAATAGTTTTTCGATATATTTCGCTATATATTATGAGATATTTTGATATACAAAAAATGCTCTCTGATTTTTCAGAGAGCATTTAGTCCTCTTCCAATAATCTGGAAGGGGAAATTTTTAAGACCTGCGCCATTTTGAATAGTGTTTCCAAGGATACGCCACGAACAGTCCCGGTACCCTCAACCTGCCCGACAAAATTAACACTCTTGCCAATACGTTCTGCAAAGGCTTCCTGTGTATATCCGGATTTCTTTCTATAGTAAGCAATTTTCAAGCCCAATGTTATATATCGATCAGGAAATTCTGTTTTCATTTCATCTCCTCCTCAATCTAACTATATTTTATCAACAAAAGAGATGAATTATAATTGAACTCTATTGTATTTTTATTTACTTTAATTAAATAATATTATATAATGATTAAAATACTATTTACTTTGAGGAGAAAAGGGTTATGAGCAAGAATACGTGTTGTTTCTTTGGTCACCGAAAAATTGAGATAACGGATAATCTGAAAAGGAACTTGCACACACTTGTTCAAAAGCTGATTACCGAAGAACGCGTTGACACCTTTCTCTTTGGCAGTAAAAGTCAATTTGATACTTTATGTTACCAGATTATTAGTGAACTAAAAGAAAATTACCCATATATAAAACGAATTTATGTCAGGTCACATTTTCCTTATATCAGCGATGATTACAAATCTCATTTGCTCAAATTTTATGAAGAAACCTATTACCCCGATAAGCTTCTTAAATCAGGGAAAGCTGCTTATGTTGAAAGAAACTGCGAAATGATAAATAAAAGCAAATACTGCGTGGTTTGTTTTAATGAAGATTACACACCCCCAAACCGAAAAACGAAGCATATGGATTTGATTAATTATCTACCAAAAAGCGGAACAAAAATTGCCTATGACTATGCCCGAAAGAAAAAGAGGACAGTTATAAATTTGTTTAATGTAGTGTAGCACCTACAACAGCAAACTCAGCATTACAGATAAATGCTTTCTTGTACTCTATACCTCAAGTGCGCTGCGGAGGGTAGTGAGCCCGAAGGGCGAATGTCGGTTTTGTAGTGGCTGATGGTGTGTTGTAGGGGACATTCACGAATGTCCCGCGGAACGGATAAATCCGTTCCCTATAATTCCACCTCATCCGAGTTTTGCTACGCAAAACCCACCTTCCCCTCTAGGGGAAGGCTTTCACACAAACGCTCTTGTTCAAGACTATTGTGAGTTCATCGGCAATAGCCTCTTTTGAACCACGCTCCTCACGCGTCGTTTTCCTTATACAAAAAAGGATGCGGAAAATTCCGCATCCTTTTAAAACTGTTTTCTTATAAAACCTTTCCGAGGAAAGCCTGCAATCTCTGGCTTTTCGGACTATCAAAAATCTCCTCCGGAGTTCCTGATTCCGCAATAACGCCGTCATCCATAAAGAGAACCCGTGTCGCAACCTCGCGTGCAAAGCCCATTTCGTGAGTAACGACAACCATCGTCATTCCCATATCGGCAACCTCGCGCATAATCTCGAGGACCTCGCCTACCATTTCGGGGTCAAGCGCGCTCGTCGGCTCGTCAAAGAGCATAACCTCGGGGTTCATCGCAAGAGCCCTTGCAATCGCAATTCTCTGCTGCTGCCCACCTGAGAGCTGTGCGGGGTATGCATCTGCCTTTTCAGGCAAGCCTACGCGTGCAAGAAGCGAGAGCGCCTTTTCTTCAGCCTCGGCCTCTGTCATAAGCTTTAATTTAACCGGCGCAAGCTTTATGTTCTCCTTAACCGTCATATGCGGGAAGAGATTAAACTGCTGGAAAACCATCCCCATCTTCTGGCGAAGCTTGTTTATGTCGTTTTTCGAGTCGGTTATGTCCGTTCCCTTAAAGTAGATATGTCCGTCTGTCGGCTGCTCAAGGAGATTCAGGCAACGGAGAAAGGTTGACTTTCCCGAGCCTGACGCGCCGATGATTACAACCTTTTCGCCTTTTTCGATATGCTCATCAATATTTTTAAGAACGACATTATCTCCAAACGCTTTCTTAAGACCTTTAACGTTTATCACTTGCACGCAGCCTCCTTTCAAGAATCGCGAGAAGCTTCGTAAGAATCATAACGAGAACAAGATATATGACCGCAAGGCTTATATACGGAACAACTGCAGTATATGCCTTTGAAACGATTACCTGCGCCGCCTTTGTAACATCCTGAAGCGCAATAACAGTAACGAGCGACGTCTCTTTTAAAAGCGCTATAAGCTCGTTTCCGAGCGCCGGGAGAATGTTCTTAAAAGCCTGAGGAAGAATAATGCTCGTCATCGTCTGCCAATAGTTGAGCCCAAGGCTTCTTCCCGCCTCCATCTGACCTGCATTTATGGACATAATGCCCGAGCGCGCAATCTCTGCAACATACGCGCCCGAGTTAATGCCAAGCGTTATAATAGCGCAGAGCATTGTTTCCATATCCCCCTTCGGGACCATAACAACAAAGCCCATTATAAGAAGCTGAACCATAAGCGGAGTTCCGCGAAGGACCGTTACATATATCTTACAAACAGAATTGAATATTCGCAGAATGAAGTTCGGGCGGCCGCGGAAGCTGTCATGAGTCGAGCGGATGATCGCAACTATCATACCGATGATCGTTCCGATAACAAGCGCGCCGATTGTGACTATGAATGTCGTCGCAAGTCCGTCTGTAAAGAACTTCCATCTGTTTTCATAAATAAAAACCTGGAAAACCTGAAAGCAAAAGCGTTGGAGACCCTCGGGGAGTGCGAGAATCCACTCAGGTGCTTCAGCTATCCATTTTGCAAAAGTAAGAACGCTCAAGATTTTTACTCTCCTTTCTTTTCACAAGAAAAGGGGCGGAAGTCCCGCCCCCTCATAATAATCTCTATATTTAAAGGAGATTACTCAGCTTTTATGTACTTTCCGATGATTTCATCAATAACGCCGGCATCCTTGAGCTCTGCCAAAGCAGCATTGACCTTGTCAAGAAGCTCAACGTTTTCCTTTGCGATAGCAGCGGCATAGTTTTCTGTTATGTACTCTGTCTCAAGAATCTTGAGGCCTTCGTTTGCTTCAACAAATGCCTTTGCCGGCTCATTGTCGATAACAACGCAGTCAACCTGGCCGTTCTTAAGAGCCGCAACTGCGAGCGCACCGTTGTCATAACGTGCTACAGCATCTTCACCATAGTCACTTGCACAGTACGAATCGCCTGTTGTTCCGGTCTGAACGCCTATCTTCTTGCCGTCAAGGTCATCAACAGAAACAATTTCGCTGTCCTCAGTAACGATAATTACCTGAACGCCTGTCGCATAAGACTCAGTGAAGTTGACACTCTCTGCACGCTCGGGATCAACAGTGAGACCTGCGAGAACGATGTCAACAGCGCCGGAAGAAACTGCAGTGATAAGTGACTCAAAAGCCATATCCTTAATCTCAAGCTTCATATCAAGCTTTTCTGCAATAGCCTCTGCGATTTCGGCGTCAATTCCGACAATGTTGTTGTTCTCATCTCTGAATTCGTACGGCTGAAAAGCAGCGTTTGTTCCCATTGTGAGTGTTGCTTCTTCTGCTCCGCAAGCTGCAAATGCAAGAACCATAACTGCAGCAAGAGCAAGTGCCAAAATTTTCTTTGTCATTTTATTTGACCTCCCAAAATTTTTGTTGTGAACTTTTATTCACTATTACAGGATAATTATACCACTTCACTTCACAAAAGTAAAGTTCTAAAATAATTTTTAATGCCGCCTTTTTTGTGCAAAAAAAGAGGGTTCCCGCTTATATTCCGGAAAACCCTCAACTCTTTGTTGTATAGCAGCTTTATTATACTCTATGTTTTCACGCCTCAGAGCTTAGCGGCTCTCTTCTCCGTAAAGTTGTTTTATCGCGTGAATGATTTCAAGCCCGTATTCCCCGGAGACCGCAGGTTTCTTGCTTCCGTCACGGATAACGCTTATGACTTCTTCCATCTGCGCTGTCATATGATCCTTCCCGGTAGCTGCAAAATCCTCAAACACTCCGTCTTTTCCGCAGAACCGAATAGTGTTTCCGAATCCGCTTTTTCTGATTTCGCCCTCGGTGAAATAAAGGATGGTTTCATACTTTGCGGCGGCAGTAGTGCCAATCATATCAATTGTGCAGACAACTCCGTTTTCCATTTTGACAACAGCCTGCGCAAAATCCTCGCAATCGTATCCATCGCGGATATGAACCTGCCCGGAGATTTCCGAAATGGAGGCCCCGGTGAAAAACTTAAGCTTATCAAGCGCGTGTGCGCCGAGGTTCATCATCATCCCTCCGCCCGACATTTTCTTTGTAAGAAACCACCTCGGGCGAGACTCTGCAAAGTAATTCTCCTGCCTTGTTTCGTGCATTCCTATAAGCTTGCCGTATTTTCCTGAATCAATTATCTGCTTTATAAGGATGTTTGACGACATATATCTCTGAGGATGTCCGACCCAGAGCATAACGTTGTTTTTCTTGCAGGTGTCAATCATTTTCTTGCAGTCATCCGAGCTTATGCCCATAGGCTTTTCAAGAAAAACGTCAACCCCGCGCTCAGCACAAAAGCAGGTAGCCTCGCCGTGAAGACCATGAGGAAGATTTATAATAACAAGGTCAAGGTCCTCTTTCTGCACCATTTCTTTATAGTCCACATACCCTTTTGCACAAATTTCTTCGCAAACCGAGCGAAGGGCTTCTTCGTTCAGGTCACACGCTGCGGTTATAGCAGCATCAGGGATTTCTTTGAATGCGTCAATATGTCCGCGGCTTATCTTGCCACAGCCAATGAGCCCTACTTTAATCATCAGAACCATCTCCTTTTCTTATCAACGTTATTATAACTGAATTAAAAATGATTTTCAATAACTTTATTTTAATATTTTTTATAAATTCATCGCGCGGCGAGGTTGAAATTATAGCATTTTTGTGATAAACTAAATAAGTTAGAAAAAAGGCAGAGGGGGAAACAGAATATGTGGCAAGTGGGATTTGACAACGATGCATACATAAAGCGCCAGTCAGAGCAAATTCGCGAAAGAATCAAGGCTTTCGGCGGCAAGCTCTATCTTGAATTCGGCGGTAAGCTCTTTGACGATTTCCACGCCTCGCGTGTTCTCCCCGGTTTTCAGCCGAACAGCAAGCTGCAGATGCTCAAGACCCTTTCTAATGATGCAGAGCTTGTAATCGTAATCAGCGCGTCTGATATTGAAAAAAACAAAGTGAGAAACGACCTTGGCATTACGTACGACAGCGATGTTCTCCGCCTTATTGACGCTTTTCGCGCAGTCGGCCTATATGTCGGCAGTGTCTGTATCTCCCGTTTTAACGACCAGCCGAGCGTTGTCGCTTTTAAGGAAAAGCTCGAAAAGCTCGGGATGCGTGTCTATCTCCACTACGCTATTGACGGGTACCCTGTAAATATTTCTCATATAGTCAGTGAAGACGGTTTCGGCAAAAACGACTATATCGAAACCACCCGCCCGCTCGTTGTTGTCACCGCCCCGGGCCCCGGCAGCGGAAAAATGGCAACCTGCCTTTCCCAGCTTTACCACGAATATATGAGGGGAATCTCTGCGGGATACGCAAAGTTTGAAACCTTCCCCATCTGGAATATTCCGCTCAAGCACCCCGTAAACCTCGCATACGAGGCGGCGACCGCCGACCTTGACGATGTCAATATGATAGACCCGTATCACCTCGAGGCCTACGGCGAAACAACGGTTAACTACAACCGCGACGTTGAGGTTTTCCCGGTGCTTCGCGCTATGTTTGAAAAAATCCTCGGCAAAAGCCCGTATAACTCCCCCACCGATATGGGCGTAAATATGGCGGGCTATTGCATAACCTCTGACGAGGCTGTCCAGCAGGCATCGAAAGACGAAATCATCAGGCGCTACTTTAGCGTTATGTGTGAAAGGCGAAACGGCAGCGGCTCAGATTCGGCAGTTACTAAAGTCGAGCTTCTTATGAAGCAGGCAGGTGTCACGCCTGACGACCGCGCAGTCGTCAGCGCCGCGCTTAAAAAATCCGAAAGCTCAGACGGCGAGCCGGCAATAGCCATAGAGCTTCCCGACGGCAGAATTGTCACCGGGCGCAACACAAAGCTTCTCGGCCCGTCAGCATCAGCTCTCCTGAACGCAGTTAAAGCTCTCGGCGGAATTGATGACTCTATCCATCTCATCCCGCCTGAAGTTATAGAGCCTATTCAGCGCCTTAAAACGGAGATTTTAGGAAACCATAACCCGCGTCTCCATTCAGACGAGGTTTTGATTGCGCTTTCAGTTTCCGCAGCGCAGAGCGAAATCGCCGCTCTTGCAACCTCGAAGCTTTCAGATCTTCGCCGCTGTGAGGCTCACTCAACGGTCATCCTTTCGCAGGTCGACCTTGACGTTTACCGAAAGCTCGGAATAAACCTCACGTGTGAGCCGACCCGCCAGTCGAAAAAGTTATATTATAAGTAAAATAATATAAACAGCAACTGATGCTATCATAGTATCAGCTGCTGTTTTTGTTTTGATTTAACTGTATTGACCGAAGAAATCAGCATTACGCGGATGCTTGTGCAAGCGGAGTCGAGATTTTTGTAGGTTGCTTCGTCAATGTAATTCGTTTTATACAAAAGTTCAAGCCAATATCCTGTTTCATTCGCTTCTTTAAGGGCGATTTGGAGTTTTGATACAAAGTCTGCTTTACCGTGGGCATATTGCGCCTCACGAATGTTTGCACCGATAGATGTCCCGCTTCTGCCGATTTGGTTGGAGATTATATTTTCTTTTTTAAGTTTAAGGTCTTTGACCAAACTTATTATGGAAACTGCAAAGTCCATTGATTGAACTGATAATTTATCATCACGCATAAAAGCACCTACTTTCAAATTTAGTATATCATAAACTTTAAGTTCTGTAAATGAAGCATTTGCCTTGCAAATATGAAGCAGGGCTTGCACCCTACGAAGCACGAGCAAAGCTCGTATGAAGCGAAGCGTTCCTTAATGTGCCGCCGCACACTTCATTAGCGTAAGCGTCTTCATAGCCGAAGGCTGCTTAATGTTCCCGAAGGGAACGCTTCATTCCACCAAACAGAAAAACCACCCTATTGGGTGGTTTTTCTGTTTGGTGGAGGAGGGTGGATTCGGACCACCGAAGTCGAAAGACAACAGATTTACAGTCTGCCCCCTTTGGCCGCTCGGGAACTCCTCCATATAAAGCTGGAGCTGGTAATAGGACTTGAACCTACAACCTGCTGATTACAAATCAGCTGCTCTGCCAATTGAGCTATACCAGCATTTTTAACAGCCTATAAATAATATCAAAAATTCTCGGGTTTGTCAACAGTTTTTCCGAAAATTTTTCTTAATTGAAAAATTTTTAAGAATTAGCCTCCGCTCCCCGGATTTTCTTAAATGTCCGTGAGAGGAATATAAGGCACAGGATGAGAGATGCAACCTCAGCAATCGGGAAAGCAAGCCATACGAGATTTAAGATTCTCGCTCTGGAAAGCAGCCATGCCGCAGGAATAAGCACCAGAAGCTGGCGGCATATAGATATGAAAAGGGAGTGCATAGGGTTTCCGATTGCCTGGCAGACGGTGTTCACTATGATGCAGAAGCCTGCTACTACAAAGTGAGTTGCAATTATCCGAAGCGCAGGGATTCCCTGCTCGAGCATTCCTTCCGATGCGTTGAAGAAGCCGAGAAGCGTCTTGGGGAAAAACTCGAAGATAAGCGTTCCGACCGCCATAATCGCCATCGCCGAAATTATCGAAAGCGTAATCGTCTTTTTCACTCTGTCCGGCCGATTTGCGCCGTAGTTATAGGAGATTATGGGAATCATTCCGTTATTAAGCCCGAAAACAGGCATAAAAATGAAGCTCTGAAGCTTGAAGTACGCTCCGAAAATTGCAGTTGCGGTCGTTGAAAAGCTGAGAAGAATCTGATTGAGGGAGAAGTTCATAACCGAGCCGACCGACTGCATAAGGATTGACGGGAAACCGATTTTGTAAATCCTGCCGGCAATCTCCCCGTCAAAGCGGATTTTTGAGAAGGACAGCTTTATCTCGTGATTGACTTTTATATTTATTATAACCGCAATGATTGCTGCTATTATCTGCCCTGTAACGGTCGCTATCGCCGCGCCTGCAACGCCGAGCTTCGGCGCGCCCAAAAGCCCGAAAATGAGAATGGGGTCAAGAATAATGTTTATAACAGCGCCGATTAACTGGGTAATCATCGAAAGGCTTGTTTTCCCCGTAGACTGCAGGAGTCTCTCAAAGCAGAATTGCGAGAAAATTCCCACCGAGAAAATAAGGCAGATGCTTGAATAATCAGTTCCGTATTCGACTATCTCCGTGACATCCGTCATAATCTCAAAAAACGGACGTGTGAGAAAAAATCCTATAAGCGCGCAGACGAAAGCAGAAATGAGGGAAAGAAAAATCCCCGTGTTCGCCGCGCGTTCAACAGTTTCTTCTCTCTTTTCTCCAAGCGCGCGTGAGAGGATTGCGTTCATACCAAGGCTCGTTCCTCCGCCGAAAGCAATCATAAGATTCTGCAGCGGAAACGCAAGCGAGACCGCGCTGAGCGCATTTTCTGAAATCTGTGCAACAAAAATGCTGTCAACAACGTTATAAAACGCCTGAACGAGCATCGAAATCATCATCGGGATTGCCATTCCGGCAAGGAGCCTCCCTACCGGAAGCACTCCCATTTTATTTTCTTGTATAGTATTTTCCATAAATTAAGCTATGTATCCTTTCAGTCCCGTATACTATCTGTTGTTTTTGAATCAAATTATACTCTCGGTTATTTGCGAGAGCAGCAATTTTCGCAGTCGTGGTCACAAAGCCCGAGGCTTGATGTATCTCTTCCCTGGCTCTTGTAGTAATCCGCAATAGCAGAGCGAATAGCCTCTTCTGCAAGAACGGAACAATGAAGCTTTTCTGGCGGAAGCCCGTCAAGCGCTTCTGCAACAGCCTTGTTCGTGAGCTTAAGAGCTTCCTCAATCGTTTTTCCTTTAACCATTTCAGTTGCCATAGAAGACGTCGCAACAGCTGCACCGCAACCGAAGGTTTTAAAAGAGACATCTAAAATGACATCGTTTTCAATCTTCATATATATCTTCATAATATCTCCGCACTTGGAGTTTCCGACCTGGCCGACAGCATTCGCACCCGGAAGCTCGCCAACATTGCGGGGATTTGAAAAATGGTCTAAAACTTTTTCGCTATACATATTTTTTCTCCTTTGTCTTCGTTTGAAATTCTTCACGCAGGTTTCTTCCTGCTATATATCAATTATTTGTTAAACATCTGCCCACATCGGCTTTCCGTTTTCCCAGACGGGCGACATCTCGCGAAGCCGCGCAGCTACCTTCTTCACAGCCTCGGCAATCTTAATCTCGTCACCCGGTGCGTTGTCCTCACCGAGAGAAAGGCGGAGAGATCCGTGAGCGATGTGATGCGGAAGCCCGATTGCGAGAAGAACGTGTGACGGGTCGAGCGAGCCCGAGGAGCATGCTGAGCCTGAGCTTGCGCAGATCCCCTCGTTAAACATATTGAGAAGCAAAGCTTCGCCCTCAATTCCCTCAATTACAATGCTGACAAGCCCCGGAAGTCGGTTTTCGCGATCCCCCGTCAGACGTGTATACGGAATTTTCTCAACCTCTGTGATTAACCTGTCGCGCATTTCGGAAAGCTTTTTGATATTCTCTTCCATATTTTCTTTTGCAAGGCGCGCCGCCTCGCCGAGAGCTACGATATACGGAACGTTTTCCGTTCCCGCGCGGCGGCCTTTTTCCTGCCCGCCGCCGCAGATGAGAGCATCAAGCTTTATTCCTGTGCGGATATAAAGCGCGCCAACGCCCTTCGGTGTCCCTATTTTATGGCCCGAGAGTGAGAGAAGGTCAATATTCATCTCATCAACATTCATCGGAATATGCCCGTATGCCTGAACCGCATCAGTGTGGAACAGAATTTTCTTTTCCTTTGCAATCTTTCCGATTTCTGCAATCGGCTGGATTGTCCCTATCTCATTATTTGCCGTCATTATGGATATGAGGATTGTATCCTCTCGGATTGCAGCTGAAACGCTCTCGGGGGAAACTCTCCCCTTTTCGTCAACCGGGAGGTAGGTTACCTCAAACCCCTTTTTTTCGAGGTATTTGCAGGTGTTTAAAACTGCGGGATGTTCAATCTGAGAGGTAATTATATGCCCCTTCCCGAATTTAGCTGCAACTCCGCGAATCGCCCAGTTGTCGGATTCGCTTCCGCAGCTTGTGAAAAATATCTCGCGAGGCTTTGCGCCGATAAGAAGCGCAACGCTCGCGCGTGCCTTCTCAACCGCGCGCTTTGCCTCATATGCAAAGGCATAGAGGCTTGAGGGGTTTCCGTATTGCTCCGTAAGATACGGCATCATTTTTTCAAGAACTTCGGCTTTTACTTTAGTCGTTGCCGAATTATCTGCATATATCATTTGTTTCAGCTCCCATTTTATACTATGCTTTCATATATTCCTTTGATTTTAAAACCGCCAGAGTATCGCAACGGTTATTTTTTTCGTTTGAAGCATGCCCTTTCACCCATGTAAAAGAGACCTTGTGAATTTCAAGAAGGGAAAGAAGCCTTTCCCACAGTTCGGGGTTTTGTGCTTTTTCTCTTTTATTTCGCATCCATCCATTTTCGCGCCATTTTTTCGCCCAACCCTTTTCTATGCCGTCAACAACATAGCGGCTGTCGGTAAAAACAGTAACCTCACACGGCTCGCGGAGAGCGGAAAGAGCCTCAATAACGCCGGTAAGCTCCATTCTGTTGTTTGTAGTTTCTGCCGCACCGCCTGAAATTTCTTTTGATACACCGCGATATTCCAAAATCGCACCCCAGCCACCCGGCCCGGGGTTTCCGGAGCAAGCGCCGTCGGTATAAATTGTAATTTGTTTCATAAACTCAGCCCTCTTTTCGCCGACTGCGCCCGTCTTCCTTTTTTCTTATTCTTCTGTTTGTTCTGCTTCTTCAGCCTCAGCTTCATCTTCCTCGTGAGGTGCGGCGGCAACTGAAATAACGCTGACGCCCTCGGCAACTCTCATAAGGATTACGCCGCTCGTAACGCGCCCGAGGCAGCTTATATCTCGCGCGGGCAGACGGATGATGATTCCGTCATTCGAGATAATCATAACGTCTTGTGAGTCATCAACCATTATAACGCTTGCTATCTCGCCTGTCTTTTCGCTTATGTTATAGTTCATAATGCCCTTGCCGTAACGGCTCTGGAGGCGATATTCAGAAACCGGAGTTCTCTTTCCGAGGCCATTTTCAGTAACCGTCAGGATATCCTTGCCCTCACATACGGCTGCCGCGCCAATGAGATAATCGCCGTCGCGAAGGTCAATTCCGTAAACTCCGCCGGCCTCTCTTCCGGTTGCGCGGATGTCTGTCGCCGCAAAGCGGATAGCCATGCCCTTCCGCGTTGCAAGCATAATTTCGCTCTTTTCATCAGTCAGCATTACGGAAATAAGCTCATCGTCATCATCAAGCCCGATTGCGCGGACACCCGCTTTTCGGGTTGAGTCAACCCTTGAAAGCGCGATTCTCTTGACGATTCCGTTCTTTGTCGCCATGACAAGATAATGCTCATCGTTAAATTCCTTAATCGGGAGCATCGCCGTAACCTTTTCATCAGGCTCAAATGCAATGAGGTTTACTATATTCATCCCCACTGCCGTGCGGCTTGATTCCGGAATATTGAATCCCTTCATACGATACATTCTTCCGCGAGTTGTGAAGAAGAGTATATAATCGTGGCTTGATGCCGTAAACATCGTTTCAACAAAGTCCTCTTCCTTCTGCTTCATCGCAGAAACACCGCGGCCTCCGCGGTTCTGCGAGCGGTAGACGGAAATCGGCATACGTTTAATATATCCGCGGTGCGTGAGTGTATACGCACAGTCCTCAACGGGGATTAAATCCTCAACGTCAATCTCGTCGTCAATCGGGACAATCTCCGTTCTTCTCTCATCTCCGTATTTTGCGCGGATTGCAAGAAGCTCATCCTTTAAAATTCTTGCAACAAGCGCGTCGGATTCAAGAACCTCTCTGCAGTATTTTATCTTCTTCATGAGCTCGTCATACTCATTGTCAATTTTCTCGCGCTCAAGGCCCTGCAATCTTGCAAGGCGCATATCGAGAACCGACTGTGCCTGAATGTCGCTCATATCAAACGCATCCATAAGCCGAGCCTTTGCATCGTTGTAGCTCTCGCGGATGATTTTTATAATTTCGTCAATATGGTCAAGTGCAATCCGGAGGCCTTCAAGTATATGCGCTCTCGCTTCAGCCTTTTTAAGCTCGAAAGCTGTTCTTCTTCTGATAACATCCTTCTGGAAGAGGATATAGTTATCAAGAATATCGCGCAGAGACAGAGTCCTCGGCTTGTTGTCAACAAGCGCAAGCAAGATTACGCCGAAGGTTGACTGCATCTGCGTATGCTTAAAGAGCATATTGAGAACAACCTGCGGGTTTGCCGTTCTGGACAGCTCTATTACAACGCGGATACCCTCGCGGTTTGATTCGTCCTGAATATGTGTGATTCCCTCTATAACCTTATTTTTTACAAGGTCAGCGATATGCTCTATAAGGCGGGCCTTGTTTACCATATACGGAAGCTCTGTTGCGACGATTCGATATCTTCCGTTGTCAAACTCCTCAATCTCCGTCTTCGCGCGGACCTTGAGATGCCCCTTTCCAGTCGCATAAGCCGCTCTTATTCCCGCCACACCCATAATAACGCCGGCAGTCGGGAAGTCCGGGCCCTTTATATGCTCCATAAGGTCAGCAAGTGTAGCTTCGGGGTTATCTATTACCTCAATTGTCGCGTCAATAACCTCAGAGAGGTTATGCGGCGGGATGTTTGTCGTCATACCGACCGCGATGCCGTTACTTCCGTTGACTAAAAGGCTCGGGATTCTTGACGGGAGAACAACAGGCTCCTGGTGGTATCCATCAAAGTTTGCCTGAAAGTCTACGGTCTCCTTGTCTATATCCGCAAGCATCTCAAGCGCAATTTTTGAAAGGCGGGCTTCGGTGTAACGGTATGCAGCTGCGGGATCGCCGTCAACCGAGCCGAAGTTTCCGTGTCCGTCTACCATCGGATAGCGGAGAGAGAAGCTCTGAGCCATACGCACCATCGCATCGTAAACCGATGAGTCGCCGTGCGGGTGGTATCTGCCGAGAACGTCGCCGACCGTTGTCGCACTTTTTCTGTGAGCCTTGTCAGGGGTCAAGCCATCTTCATACATGGTATAAAGTATGCGGCGGTGAACAGGCTTTAATCCGTCACGGACATCAGGAAGCGCACGCCCGACTATAACAGACATTGAATAGTCGATATACGCGCGTTTCATTTCCGAGTTAAGCTCAACATCTATAATCTTTTCTATGTCAAGATGATTAAGCGGTTTTTCATCTCTTCTTGCCTTACTCATATATTTTTTCCTCTTTCGTCTGTCTTTCGGTGTTAAACGTCAATATTCGTCGCATATCCCGCGTTCTGCTCAATAAACTCGCGGCGCGGCTCAACCTTTTCGCCCATGAGAAGCGTAAACGTCTCATCTGCGGCAATCGCGTCTTCAAGCGTGACCCTTGCAAGAACGCGGTTTTCGGGGTTCATAGTTGTTTCCCAAAGCTCTTCGGGGTCCATCTCACCAAGACCCTTAAAGCGCTGAACCTTTGCGTCTTGCCCCAATTCTTCAAGAGCCACGGCAAGCGCGTCATCATCGTATGCGTATTTCTCCTGCTTGCCCTTGTAAACCTTATAAAGCGGCGGCATAGCAAAATATATGTGCCCGGCTTCTATGAGAGGCCGCATAAAACGGAAGAAGAACGTTAAGAGAAGCGTTCTGATGTGTGCGCCGTCAACGTCAGCATCCGACATAATTATAACCTTGTGGTATCGGAGCTTTTCAATGTTGAAATCCGCACCGATTCCCGTTCCGAGAGAGGCTATAACGGGCGAGAGCTTGTCGTTTCCGTAAATCTTGTCCTCTCGCGCCTTCTCAACATTGAGCATTTTCCCCCACAGCGCGAGTATCGCCTGGAAACGGCGGTCACGGCCGTCCTTTGCGCTTCCTGCCGCTGAATCTCCCTCAACGATATAAACCTCTGTAAGGCGCGGGTCTTTCACCTGGCAATCCGCAAGCTTTCCGGGAAGCGATGACGAATCAAGCGGGCCTTTCTTGCTTCGGGATAAATCTCTTGCGCGTCTTGCAGCTTCTCTTGCGCGAGCGGCATCAATTATCTTTGCAATAATAGCTCTTGCTATCTTCGGGTTTTCTTCGAAGAAGGTTGAAAGCTTGTCTGAAACCATAGAGTGAACAAGAGTTCTCACCTTTGCGTTTCCGAGCTTTGTCTTTGTCTGCCCTTCAAACTGTGCCTCAAGGACCTTTACGGAGATTATGCAGGTAAGCCCCTCGAGCATATCCGTTCCCTCAAGCTTTTCCTCGTTCTTGAGCATATTGTTTTTAGCTGCATAGTCCGTAATAACTCGGGTGAGCGCTGTTTTAAAGCCGGTTTCATGCATTCCGCCCTCGGTTGTGTTTATGTTGTTCGCAAAGGAAATGATGTTCGGGGTGTACCCGTCGTTATACTGCATCGCAACCTCTGCCATATTGTCGTCTTTTTCTCCTGAAACGTAAATTACCTCAGGATGAATAACATCTTTTTTAATCTTTTCGTTGAGATACTCAACAAATGTGCGGATTCCGCCTTCATAGCAAAAATCATCGCTCTTTATCTCTTCCTCGCGGCTGTCGCGAAGAACGATTCTGACGCCGGCATTGAGAAACGCCTGCTGCTGAAGACGCTTTCTGAGAATCTCATAACTGAAAACGGTGGTATCAAAAATCTCGCCATCCGGCTTGAATCTGATTTTTGTTCCGGTTTCTTTTCCCTTTCCTATTACCTTAATCGGAGTTTCAACATCTCCGCGCATAAATCTCATATAGTGAACGTTTTCACCGTCGCAGACCTCTACATCAAGCCATTCGGAAAGCGCATTAACAACTGACGCGCCAACACCGTGAAGGCCTCCGGATACCTTATATCCGCCGCCGCCGAATTTTCCGCCAGCGTGCAGGACTGTGAAAACAACTTCAAGTGCGCTTTTTCCTGTTGCATGGGTCCCCGTCGGGATTCCGCGCCCGTTGTCGGTAACGCAGATTACATCTCCCTCGCATATTTCTACCGTAATGCAGGAGCAGTAGCCTGCAAGAGCCTCATCTATGGCATTGTCAACGATTTCATAAACGAGGTGGTGAAGCCCCTGCTCTGAAGTTGAGCCTATGTACATACCCGGGCGGCGTCTTACCGCCTCAAGCCCTTCAAGAACCTGAATATTACTTTCGTCATAGCTCCCGTTTACTTTTTCAGGCATAAGATTTTTCCTCCGATTTCTAAAAATATCAGTATAGTCAGTTTTCACTTTCGATGAGCTCCTCACAGCGCGTCTTTAGCGTCTGCGGGGAAATCTGGGATATATAAACCCTCTCCTTGTTATCCTCGCGGGTAACAATAAAGGAGCGCGGAATATCATCACAAACATTTATAACATGGTTTGCCTTTTCTTTTTTTGAGAGAAATGCTTTTGTTCTCTTTGACTGAGACGTTATTTCAAGGTCAAAAACTCCAATTATCGAACTTTTTGAAATAAGCTTTCCTCTCCCTATATGGAGAAACACAGCATTCCCTCCTTTATTTATTATCCTCTGCTATTATTTCGCCGTGGCTTACGGTAAAAATCTTTCCGTGTAAAAGCTCAGAAAACATCGATGAATCGCATCCTGTTATGATCGTTTGACCGCGATTTACATCGTTTATTAAAAATGCGCGGCGAGACGCGTCAAGCTCGCTCAAAACATCGTCAAGCAGAAGAATGGGCTTCTCTCCTGAATCCTTTTCTAATATTTCGTGTTCTGCAACCTTGAGGGCAAGAACAACCGAGCGGATTTGCCCTTGAGAGCCGAACTCCCTTGCTGATTTTCCGTTTATATCAACGGAAAAATCATCACGGTGCGCCCCTATAAGGCACATTCCCGAAGAAAGCTCTGCCTTTCTTCTCTCTTTTAAATGATTTAAAAGCCTTTTCTTATTTTCTCCATCATCCGTCTTTTCTATTGAACTTGCGCAAGTATAAGAAAGAGAGAATTCTTCTCTTCCGTCAGAAATTTCTTTTCCTACGCGCAAAATAATCTCATTTGAACTTTCAAGAAACTCTCCGCGTTCTTTTATGATATACGCATACGCTTCAGAAAGCTTTTCATCAATAACATCGAGAAAATCTAAATACGCTTCTCTGCCGGACTCCATCTTAAGGATTCGCCTTTTATTTTCAATAAGCTTGTTATGCTCTGCAAGAGCTTTTATATAAGAAGGCCTCATCTGAGATATTGCTATATTAAGAAACCTTCTCCTTGCCGAAGGCCCGTCTTTGATAAGCTTCAGGTCATCAGGTGAAAAAACAACAGTTTTTATAAGCCCGATATGATTTGACGGCCTCTTTTCCTCTATTCCGTTTACAAATATCCTTCTTCCGCCGTTTTTTATGCAACAGCAAACCTCAAATTTTCTTCCGTAAGCCTCAAATTCTCCGTTTACCTCAGCTTCGCTTTCTCCGCTTAAAACGCAATCAAAATCCCTTGATGAACGAAAGGTTTTAAGACAAGAAAGATAAAAAATTGCTTCTAAAAGATTTGTTTTTCCTTGGGCATTTTCTCCGAAAATTAGGTTCTGCCCTTCTGCGAATGAAATTTCTGCTTTTTTATAGTTTCTGAAATTATTGAGGCAGAGATTTTTAATTTTCATTTTTATTCAGCCTTAAGCCTTACAGGAAGAATGAGATGCAGATATTCTTCTCCTTCAGGCGGAGTTATTATAATAGGTGCAACGTGAGTATTAAGCTCAAGATCAACCTCGTCATTCGGGCAGGCTCTGAGCGCATCAAGGAGATATTTGTGGTTAAATCCGATTTCAAGTGTATCTCCGTTATTCAAAAGCGCGCACTCATCTTTTGAAGAGCCGATGGGTGTACGGCAGCTTATATGCAAAGTCTTTTCCGTAAAATTTAAATGAACCGGATTTTTTATTCTCTCGCTTATAAGAATTGAAACTCGTTCAATAGCGGAAATAAGGTCTCGTCGATTTACGCGGACTTTAAATGCCTTTACCTTCGGAACAGCGTTTTTATAGTTTAAGAAATCTCCTTCCAAGATTCTTGAAATTATCATAGAATCGGAAAGCTCAAAAATAATATGCTTTTTTCCTACACAAATAGATGCCTTTTCGTCAGACTCCTCACAAAGCTTTTCTACTTCTTTAAGTGTTGCCCCGGGAACAACAAAAGAAAAGCTTTCTTCTTCGCTCTCGTTATCTATTTTTGCGTTTCTGTATGAGAGGCGGAAGCCGTCAACCGAACAAACTGTAACCTTATCTCCGTTTACATCAAAGAGAGAGCCGGTATGAACAGGTTTTGACTCATCTCCGCTTATCGCAAAAATAGTCTGCGAAATCATCTGCTTCAAATCTCCCTGAGAAAGAGAAAGGAAAAACTTCTTTTCAATTTCGGGAAGAGCCGGGAAATCCTTTGCTGAAAGACAAAGAACCTCGTGCCTTACATTTTTGCAGACGACTGTTGCAATCATATTGTCATCCGTAGAAAATGTTATAGGCTCATCAGGAAGAAGCCTTATTATGTCGTATAAAATCTTTGCATTTACAACAATTTTTCCTCTTTCCTCTATTTCTGCAGGAACCTTTACTTTTATTCCGGTAGAAAGGTCATATCCGGTAAGAGTCAAAACGTCTTCTGCGTCAATGAGAAGCCCTTCCATAACAGGAACGGCGCTTTTAGAAGCAACTGCCCAGGATGTGCGGGTGATGGCCGTCATGAGAACGGACTTTTCGCATATAAATTTCATTGCAAGCTTCCTTTCTTTTTTCGTCTTTTAAAAATTTTTTCTTAATGAGGAATATTTTTATTCTAAAAAGAATATAATATATATTTTAGTATTATTAGTATAGGCTGCGGAAACTGTGGAAAACCCTATCTTTTTGGCTTTCTTGTAAGAAAAATAATTCCACAGGCATCTGTTTATATAAGCTTCTCTTTCCACAGCATAAAAAAATAAAAAAGTTATCCAAAGCTTATCCCTGTTGATTCCACAGCCTTTCTGTGGAAAAACTCATGGAGAGAGAACAGAATTTTTGACGTCCTGAATTTTTTCGCGAAGAGAGGAGTCGTCTTTGAGCTGTTCTTCAAGAGTGTCTATTGAGTGCTTAACGGTAGAATGGTCTTTATTGAAAACCTCTCCCATTTTAGGGAAGGAAAGATGAGTCATATCGCGGACCATATACATTGCAATTTTTCTTGGCTCAACCATTTTCTGCGAGCGGTCTTTTCCCACTATATCCTCATAGGTAATTTCAAAGTATTTTGCAACAGCCTTGATAATAAATTCGGGTGTTGGATTAATCCACGGATTTTCAGCAAAAATATCGCGGATTGCGCGCTCTGCAGCCTGCATTCCGTCAACATCCTGGAGAAGGTCACGATAAGCAAGAAGCTTATGAACCGCGCCCTCAAGCTGGCGTACGTTTGCAGTAACGTTATTTGCGATAAGCTCCTTCTGCTCTGTAGTGAGAGAAAGGCCTATAAGGTCGGCTTTTAAGCTTATAATTGCCATTCTCGTTTCAAAATCAGGTGGCTCTATATCAGAGAGAAGGCCACATTCAAAACGTGTGCGGAGTCTGTCCTCAAGCTTTGCCATTTCCTTTGGCGGGCGGTCAGAGGTGAGAACAATCTGATGCCGTGCCTCATAAAGCGCGTTGAAGGTATGGAAAAACTCTTCCTGGGTGCTGTCCTTTCCGGCAATAAACTGAATATCGTCAACAAGAAGAATATCTGAGTTTCTGTACTTATCGCGAAATTCCGAAAGAGTTCGCTTCTGCAAAGCTTCTATAAGCTCGTTTGTAAAATCCTCGCTCTTTACGTATGTAATTCTGGCATTCGGATTATTCTTTTTTACGGTTCCCGCAATAGCGTAGAGAAGATGGGTTTTTCCGAGCCCGCTTTCGCCGTGAATAAGAAGAGGGTTATAGGTAGTCCCCGGGGCTTCGGCAACGGCTTTTGCTGCCGCGTGAGCAAATTTGTTTGAATTTCCGACAATAAACTTTTCAAAAGAATATTCGTAATCAATCGGAATGGCCTTGGAAGGAGCTTTGTTGTTTTTTTCATACTCCTCTCGGGTTTCAAGCTTAAATTCAATAGGCGCTGAAAAAATAGCGAAGAGCGCATCTAAAATTTTCTGAGAGTGAACCCTTAAGATAACATCCTTCTTAAAAGGAGCAGACGTGAGAAGAAGCAAAGAATTGTCGGAAAAGTCGACAGCTTCTATGTCGTCAAACCAGGTGTCAAGGGTCGTCTGGCTCATTTTAAGGTCTTCTCTCATAACCCGCAAAACGCTATTCCATATGTCGGCAGCGTTGTTCATAGATAAATTTCCCCCACTTTATTAATATTACTATATTATAGCAGAAGTCACGTTAAAAGTAAACACAATTTACATATAATATTTATATAGTATAGCACAAAAATGAATTATTTTTTTACAACTTTTAAAAAGAAAAGCGTTTTAGAAAAAAAAGAGTTGACATATTGCGGGCTTTTCATTTATAATATCTAATGACACTGTATCGAAAAGTGTAAAGTTTTTGGCTTTTCACTAACAACTTGTATCGGAGGTGTAAAGAGAATGGTACGTACTTATCAGCCGAAGAAGCTTCATCGCTCAAAGGTTCACGGTTTCCGCAAGAGAATGGCAACCCGCAACGGTCGCAAGGTTTTGTCTGCACGTCGTGCAAAGGGCAGAAATAGGCTTACTCACTAAGTCATGTCAGACAGGGCGGAGGCAGTATATTTAAATATTCCGCTCTTGAAAAAGATTTAGCCCATGTAGCCTACGGGCTTTTTCTTTTTATTTGGAGAAATTTTATGAAAAACACGGTGTCTATCAAGAAAAACAGGGATTTCAGGTTTTTGTATCATAAGGGCAAAAGTGCTGTGACCCCCGTTCTTGCGATGTACGCGAGAAAAACAAAAAATACCTCAAACAGAATAGGAATCACTGTAAGCACAAAGGTTGGAAAAGCAGTTGTGCGAAATCGCGTGCGCCGTCGCATCCGCGAGGCGTATCGGTTAAACGAAAAGCATTTTATTTCCGGCGCAGATATTGTAATCGTCGCTCGTCGCCGCGCAAGCGCGGTAAGCTTTTCGGAAATAGAGAAGAATCTGCTCAAATTGGCCGCAAGTCTGGGTATTCTTTCGGAGGAGCAGAAATGAAGAGTCTTCTCATAGCAATAATCAAGTTTTACAGACGCGCAATCTCACCGAATAAAGCTCCTTGCTGCAGGTTTTATCCGACCTGCTCTGAGTATGCTTTGCAGGCAGTCGAGAAATATGGCGCGCTTAAGGGCGGATATCTTGCAATAAAACGTCTTTGCAGGTGTCACCCCTTCTCAAAAAAAAGCGGATATGACCCCGTTCCGTAAACACTTATAAAGCGGGGTTTAATGAAAGGGAAAGAATATGTATAATACATTAATTGTCCAGCCGTTTGGATGGATTCTGCGGATGAGTTATAACCTTGTCGGATCCTATGGCGTTGCAATTATCATCTTCACAATTATTGCAAAGCTCATTATGCTCCCTTTCCAGATGAAGAGCAAAAAGAGCATGATGGAGATGAACAGGCTTCAGCCGAAGCTTGCAGAGCTTGAAAAGAAGTATAAAAACGACAAAGAGCGTTATTCGCTTGAGGTTCAGAAGCTCTATAAAAGCGAAGGTGTTTCTCTTTTCGGAGGATGTCTTCCGCTCCTTATCACCCTTCCTATTATGATAGGCCTCTATTCCGTTGTCCGTCAGCCGCTCACTCATATTTTCCAGATAAGTGCTGAGCAGATAACCCAGATGGCGGAGGCTCTCCGCGCAGCAGGGATTACAGCGGGGCTTACCGGTGTAGCAGAAAAAAGTGCGTATATGCTTGAAATCGGCGTTGCATCTCATCTTAAGACCTACGGCGATATTATCACAAATATTGCCCCGAATCTTGCGGAGGTTGACTTTAACTTCCTCGGAATCGACCTTGCCGCAATCCCGAACTTCAAGTATATCACTCCGTTATGGGCAATCCCGATTCTTTCGGGTGCAACAGCATGGTTTTCAAACTGGCTTCTGCGCCGCTCGCAGCCTGCAAAAACATCAGAGCAGGCCGCAGCAAGCAACGGGGTGATGAACTTCATGATGCCTCTTATGTCGGTATATATTGCCTTTGTTGTTCCGGCAGGGCTCGGGCTTTACTGGATAATAAGCAACATCTTAACGGCAGCACAGGAGCCTGTGCTTTCGTGGTATTACAAGAAAAAGGCTGAGAAGAAGGCCTTAGAAGGAGAAGTAAAAAATGGCGCGAAAAATTGAAGTATGTGGGAAAACAATAGAAGAGGCTATTGAAAAGGGCCTTTTGGAATTGGGGCTTGAGCGCGAAGAGGTTTCCGTTGAAGTTCTTGAGAATCCGAAGTCAGGTTTTTTGGGAATCGGAGCGTCTCCGGCAAAAATTATGATGAAGGTCTTCTCCGAAACCGACGAGGAAGACGAAGAAGAGATTATTGAACAACCGCAAAAGAAAGAAACAAAAAAGAAGTCTGTGGAGGCTTCTTCTCCCTGTGCAACGGTTGATGCAAAGGAATTCCTCACAAAGGTTTTAAGCTACATCTGCGAGGATGCCCGCGTTGAAGAAAAAGAAGGGGAAGACGGGTTCATTTCCCTTGAAATCATAGGCTCAAACCTCGGCGGAATAATCGGCCGTCGCGGGGAGACGCTTGACGCGCTTCAGCATCTCACAAGCCTCGTTTGCAATCGCAAGAGCGAGGGAAAGCAGCGCATTTCTCTTGATGCGGAAAACTATCGCGCAAAGAGAAGCGAGTCGCTTGACCGATTCGCCCGCCGCGCCGCAATCCAGGTTCTGAAGTACAAGAGAAACAAGGCGCTTGAGCCGATGAACGCATATGAAAGGCATATTGTTCACGTTGCGCTCCAGGGAATGGAAAACATCTCTACATCCTCTGTCGGCGTTGAGCCGAACCGCCGCGTTATAATCAACTATACCGGCCCTGATGCTCGCCCGAATAGCCGTGCGCGCAGAGCATAGAAGAATAATTTAAAAGGGGTTGTAGCAAAATGCATTTTGCTACAACCCCTTTTTCTTATTTGTCATCATAATCCGGAGACAACTTCACACGCTGAAACTCCGTAATATTTAAAAGATTCTATAAACGTTTTGTTGATTTCCTCACCATATATAACAATTGGTATAGCCGGAGGGCAGGAAACGGGCGCTCCGGCAAAGATTTTCCCCTCGCAATCCTCAATTTTCCGAAGCTCCTTCGGAGAAAAAAGAACCTCGTGTGGGCGCAGCCGAGCCTTCCCCGGCAAAAGGGCCGGAGCAGAAACTGAAATCCCGGGCTTTCTCGGAAGTTTCATAAGCACCTTTTCAAGGCGGCGGAAATCTCTCCTTCTCGTATTGCAGGAGAACATCATCACGAGAAAATCAGCATCTGCAAATTCGCAGACGATATTGTGAGCCGAAAGAATGTCATAAAGCTCTCCTCCCGTGTACCCGAAAGCTTTTGGTGCGATTGTCAGCTTTAAAGGCTCATTTGCCGCAATGCTGTATCCGCGCTGAGAGAGCGAACTGCGGAGCTTTTCAGTTTCTGAGGATACTTTCAGAAGTTTTTCCGAAAAAACGCCGGAAAGCGCCTTGTTTGCCGCATCAAGCGACTGCAGAATGAGATATGACGGGCTTGTAGACGCAAAAAGTGAAAGGGCCGACTCCGCATTATCCGAAAAAAATTTCGGACAAGAGCGGGAAATATGAAGATATGCGCCGCCCGTAAGCACCGGCAGAGTCTTGTGAGCCGAGTCGCAGCACATATCCGCACCCAGGTCAATAGGATGCAAAGATTTGGTCAGAAACTTCAGATACGCGCCATGAGCGTTATCAACAAGGAGAAGACAGCCGTGTTTTTTGCAGACTGCAGAAAGCTCCTTAATATCAGCCACATTTCCGAGATAGTCCGGGCTTGTGATGTACACGGCCGACGGCGAAGCTTCTGAAATTCTTTTCTCAAGAATATCTGCGCAAACGTCGCACGAAAAAAGGCTTCCGCCTTCCGGGTATATCCACTCTACAGCTATATCGAGAAGAGCCGCTGAATTTATAAACGCCTTATGTGCATTTCTTGCGGCGAGAATAAGCGGTTTTTTGCCGGTTTCTTTAAGGAAAAGCTTTGTGAGATAAAGCATCGCCCGGATACAAAGCGATGAGCCTTCGGTTGAGTAGAGGGTTCTCGCCGTTCCGAAAAGAGAGGAGGCTGTCTCCTCGCTCTCTCTTATAATCCCTGAGGAATGATAAAGCTCATCAGCCCCGCAGATTTCGGTGATATCGAAGCTCTCACATCCAAGCGCCCCCCTTCCCTTGTGGCCGGGCATATGAAGGCGGGAAGCTCCGCGGCGGGAATATTCTTTTATAAAATCACAAATAGGAGTTTTCATTATTCTTCACCGAGCGCGCGGGCAACCTCGAGGAAAATAGCGCATTCCATTCTCTTGCGGAAAAGCTCACAGCCGCTTTTGTAAATCCCCGTAACGCTGCCTGTTGCGTGATATGCATTAGCTGCACAGCCGCCGGAACAATAAAGCTTTGCCCAGCAATTCTCGCAGTCGGGGTGTGCATATACGTTGCAGGCGCGAAATTCATCCTGCACAGCAGTGTTTGTCACCCCGTCCCAGATGTTTCCGAGGCAGAATTTTTCATCGCCTACAAACTGGTGGCAGGGGTAGAGGTCACCCCAGGGAGTGACCGCCATATATTCAGTTCCCGAGCCGCAGCCGGAGATTCTCTTGTATACACACGGCCCGTCGGTGAGGTCAATCATATAGTGGTAGAAGGTAAAGGGCTTTCCTTCTCTTTCTCTCTCGAGCATAAGGAAGGCAAGCTTTTCATACTGCTCCTTTACGATTTCGAGGTCCTCATCTGTGAGTGCCGCCGCATCGCCGGGAGAAGAGACAACAGGCTCCATACTCAGCTCATTAAACCCGAGATCAAGCATTGTCTTTATATCCTCTAAAAAGTCCGGGTTTCTGTGGGTAAACGTGCCTCGCATATAGTAGTTCTTCCCGCCTCGCGCCTCAACAAGCTTCTGAAACTTCGGAACGATTACATCAAAGCTTCCGCGCCCGGAATAATCGACGCGATAGCGGTCGTGTATCTCGCGGCGGCCATCAAGGCTTAAGACAACGTTTGACATCTCGCGGTTTGCAAAGTCAATAACGTCGTCATCAATGAGCATTCCGTTTGTGGTAAGAGTGAAGCGGAAGTTCTTGCCCGCGTCCTTCTCAATTGAGCGCGCATATGCAACAAGCTTTTTCACAACGTCAAAATTCATAAGCGGTTCGCCACCGAAAAAGTCAACCTCCAAATTGCGGCGCGTTCCAGAATTTGCTATGAGAAAATCAAAAGCCTGCTTTCCCGTCTCAAAGCTCATAACAGCGCGCTCGCCCGAGTACTTCCCCTGGCTTGCAAAGCAATAAGAGCAGTTTAAGTTGCAGGTGTGGGCAACGTGAAGGCAAAGCGCCTTGACAACGCCGGAGGTTCTTTCCTTAAGCTCTCCCGCGCGCTCCTTGAAGGAGTCTTTCGCAAAAAGCTTTCCCATGTCGCGAAGCTCCGCAACCTGGTCGTAGCACTCCTCAATATCTGCGGCGCTATATTTTTCTGAAAGCGAAGCTATTATTTCCCCGCGGCTTTTTTCTTCAAAGTCTGCGATTATGTCGTAGGCGATGTCATCAACCGCGTGAACGCTTCCCGAAAAAACATCAATAACGATGTTCAGCCCGCCCTGCTTATACATATGTATCATAAAACCCGGTCTCCTTTAAAAAAATGCCGCCCTCAGGCGGCATTTTGTGTCTCTTGGAATTTACTTCTTTGCGTTTGCGTTTTCGCACTTCTGGTTTGCAATTCCGCAGCTTGTCTTGCAAGCAGACTGGCAGGATGTCTGGCACTCGCCGCAACCGCCGTTAATTGCGCTCTTGCAGAGGTCGCGTGTTTTTAAAGTCTTGATATGATTCATTTTAAAAGCCTCCATAAAGTCATAATATCATTTTAGGATATTATATCACGGTATTTTACAAAAAGTCAATAGTTATAAGAAACAGACAAGAATTTTTCAAGAAAACATATTGACAAAGAGGGAAAAAAGAGTATCATAAAAGTAATGCAAAATGAAAGGATGTAGTATAATATGATATTTGGAAATCTCGAATCAATCGCAAACTATAAGGGAATAAGCAAAAACCTTGACCTTGCAATTGATGCTCTCATCAAAGACGGAATCAATTTTAAAGATGTCGACATCTCTGTTGACGGCGTCAGAACAGTCTGGGGCGGCGCAGGCAAATATAAGGACAAGGAAAGAGAAGAAGAAACGGTTTACGAAGCTCACAGAAAGTTTATCGACATTCATCTTGTTCTGGCGGGCGAGGAGCTTGAAGGACACGCAGACCTTTCCGCTGCAACCCCCACAACCGAATACAATGAGCAGGATGACTATGTTCTCCTTGCGGCAGACGGCAACGAGTTCACTCTTCGCGCAGGCGATTTTGCAATCCACTTCCCGTGTGATGCTCACGCCCCCACAATTACGGCTAAAGACCTCACAAAGGCAGTTATAAAAATCAGAATTTAACCTCTTACATACAAAAACTCCTCTCTTCATTATGAAGAGAGGAGTTTTTATTTGTTATTTAAATCGTTCAAAACCGAGGTCGGCAATCCCCGAAACCCCATAGCCTGAGAGAGTTTCCTTCATAAGAGTATCGGCAAACTTAAGGCTCATATAGAAAAGATTGCTTGCATTTCCGATGTGGGCAGAGCGGGACTCATAATCCATTCCGTCTGTCTTGTCGAAAGGAAAGACGGAGTTATAGGCAAAATCGCGTTTATATGCATTAGAAACGCCGCATGAAGAATATCCGCCCTGATTTATGTCCTCAAAGTAGTAATAGGAGGTAAAAACTTCTTCCTCATCAGGAACAATGTCAATCGTCGTGTAGAAGCCTTCTCCGTCGGCATAGACATAAACACACATAAGTGTTATGCAATCATATTCCTCGTCATAGTAAAGAGCATATTCAACTCCCGCATCCCACGCGGTTTCGCTTTCCATTTCCACAATATATGCAGGGCTTCCCCCAACTGTTGCATTCGAATAGTTATATATCCAGGAGAGGAGAAGCCTATATGCCGCTTCTTCTTCGGAGAGCCCGGAGATGTCAATCTCGCCGACAACCAATTCATCGTCAAATTCGCCTATTGCGGAAAGGGGGGTTGCTCGTTTTCTTGAATATCCGTTTATAATGGAAATAGGAATTGCAAGGTTTAAGTTCTGCGCATCATCATAACCTCCTGAGGTAATGCCGATGACCTTTCCGTTCTTGTTTATAAGTGCGCCGCCCGAGGAGCCGTGAGAAATCGGAACGCTTATCTGGATGAACTTTTGTCCTCCGAGAATACGATCTGCGTTTGAAATGAGCCCCTCGGATATGGTGTTGTCAAAGCCGCGAGGGCTTCCGATTGCAAAAACCTGCTCGCCGCCACGGATTTCATCTTTTGAGATTTCGAGATATGGGGAGTTAGACATATCAACCTTTATGACGGCCCAGTCCTCTTCGGCACTGTAATCATAAACACCTACAATGTCGTACCATCTCTTTTTTGTTGTGTAAATCCGTGCGGATGAGGCGCCCTCAATAACGTGATAATTCGTAACCGCCGTGCCGTCGGAACCGATGAAAAAGCCGCTTCCGGTAGAAATTGCTCTCCCGTTTCTGTCGTAGTTTTCGATGAAGAAAACAGCAGGCGAGCAGCGCGTATATATTTCCTCGGAGTTGTAGCTTACAGCCGCGCCCTCGTTTTCAAATTCGGAAACGTTATAGTAGGTGTCATAAGCTGCAGCCGTGAAGGCACCTGCTTCAATCAGCTTTTCCGCAAGCGTTTTTCCCGTTCCTTTAATCTCAGCTTCAAGAGCTGCGTAGGAAATAAGAACAACATCGCCTCTTAAGAACTTGATAACGTCGGGGTTTCCTTTCATTATCCCCGTCTGCCGCGCAAGAGCAAACGGATTATCCCACGTAAAGTCCCCATTTGTGTCAGAGTATCCGAGCGCGCGGAGAACAAAGGTTAAAAACATAGAAGCCGAGGCTTCATCCCCTCCGCCGAACTTTGTCGCCGAGATGCCGTTTGTGAGCTTGTTTTCGTAGGCATATCCTACATAGCTGTCTGCCCAGGCAGGAACATCAAGGAAGGGGTGATGCCCGCCTTTTTTGAGCGCGTCAGCTTCTTTTCCGAGAACGCGGATTAGCATAACAAGAGCTTCCGTTCGGGTCGGTGCGCGGTCAAGGGCAAAGTCCGTTTCGGAAACACCTTTGAAGATTCCGAGCTTTTTTAAATCCTCGGCAAGCTCGCTCTCGCGAGAGAGTGTGGAGCTTGCGGCAAAAGCCTGCGCGGGGAGAAGGGAAAAAATCATAATAAAGCAAATTGTGAGAGCAAGAAGTTTTTTCATCGATTTTCCTCCTTTTAGGTTTTCTGAAAAACTGCCGGCAGATGGTTTTATTTTCAAGATGTATGTTAATGTCACGGTCTATCCTGATGGTTCCTTCTTTAAGTATGGGACAATCTCCTTATTAAAGATAAAGCGCGCCTCAGTGTCGAAAATAAAACTGAGGAGCAGGGCAATCAATTATGCCTCAAGTGCCTGGCGGAGGTCCTCAATCAGGTCGTTTACATCCTCAATTCCGACACTTAAGCGGATAAGGTCGGGAGAAACTCCTGCTTCTTCAAGCTGCGCTTCTGTAAGCTGACGGTGAGTGTGGCTTGCGGGGTGGAGAAGGCAGGTTTTTGAATCGGCAACGTGTGTTGCGATTGATGCAAGCTTTAATTTGTCCATAAACGCGATGGACTCTGCTCTTCCGCCGCGGAGACCGAACGCAAGAACACCGCAGGTGCCGTTCGGCATATATTTCTTCGCCATATCGTAATATTCATCGCCCTCAAGGCCGGCATAGTGAACCCAGGCAATCTTCTCGTGGTTTTTGAGGAATTTTGCAACTGCAAGCGCATTTTCACAATGGCGCTGCATGCGAAGGTGAAGAGTTTCAAGACCGAGGTTGACGTAGAATGCGTTCTGCGGCGACTGGATAGCGCCGAAGTCGCGCATGAGCTGGGCTGTCGCCTTTGTTATGTATGCGCCCTTTCCGAAACGCTCGGTATAGGTGATGCCGTGGTATGAGTCATCCGGAGTTGTGAGCCCCGGGAACTTGTCGGCGTGCTTTGACCAGTCAAAGTTTCCGCTGTCAACAATGCATCCGCCGACGCTCACGCCATGGCCGTCGATATATTTTGTAGTGGAGTGGGTGACGATATCTGCGCCCCACTCAAACGGACGGCAGTTGATGGGAGTTGCAAATGTGTTGTCAATAATGAGCGGAACACCGTGAGAATGTGCAAGCTTTGCAAACTTCTCAAAATCGAAAATGGTGACGGTCGGGTTGGTGATAGTCTCACCGAAAACCGCCTTCGTGTTGGGTTTGAAGTATTTTTCAAGCTCCTCTGCGGGGAGAGTCTGGTCAACGAAGGTACACTCGATGCCCATCTTCTTCATGGTTACTCCGAAGAGGTTGTATGTGCCGCCGTAGATTGATGAGGATGCGATAAAGTGGTCGCCCGCTTCGCATATGTTGAAGATGGCGTAAAAGTTTGCCGCCTGACCGGAGGAGGTGAGCATAGCTGCGACGCCGCCTTCGAGGTCGCAGATTTTTGCCGCCGCCGCGTCGTTTGTCGGGTTCTGGAGTCTTGTATAAAAATAGCCTTCGGCTTCAAGGTCAAAAAGCTTTCCCATTTCGTCGCTTGTCTCGTATTTGAAGGTTGTGCTCTGAATTATGGGGAGCTGCCTTGCTTCCCCGTTTTTTGGAGAATAGCCGCTCTGAATACACTTTGTTCCTGCTTTCATAAAAAAACATCTCCTTATTTATCAATATAATTAGTTGATTTCAAGCTTTGCCTGAACTCATTATACCATAATTCTTTTGCCCTCGGCAAAAGGCAAGGTGCGAAGCACCGTGAGGTTATTATACCATACAACAAGCATTTTTACAACGGAGAATGTGACAAAACCGCGTCGTTTTGTGAAAATTATGGGAACAGAAAATTAATTTTCCGTTGCGGAAAACCGCTCTTTATAGTATAATATTAAATTGATAATTACACTAAATAAAAAAGACGGGAAGCTTTATGGAATATATTGCAGGAAAATATGATATAGCAGTTATCGGCGCGGGCCACGCGGGCTGCGAAGCAGCGCTTGCCGCGGCGCGCCTTGGTGCGCGCGTTATCTGCTTTGCGATAAACCTTGACTCTGTCGGGAATATGCCCTGTAACCCCGCCATCGGCGGGACTGCAAAGGGGCATCTTGTCCGCGAGCTTGATGCGCTTGGCGGCGAAATGGGCAGAGCGGCGGATGATACGTGCATTCAATACCGTATGCTGAACCGAGGGAAAGGCCCTGCGGTCTACTCTCTCCGCGCGCAGGCTGACCGGCGCGCATATCAGGCGCGGATGAAGCGCGCGCTTGAGGAATGTGAGAATCTGCACCTTCTTCAGGCGGAGATAATAAAAGTAGAAGTCGAAGACGGCCGCGTCTGCGCCGTTGTTACGGCGACCGGCGGGAGATATCTCGTGTCCTCCTGCATAATTGCGACGGGGACATACCTCGGCGGAAAGACAACCGTCGGCGAAACCTCGCGCGAGGGCGGGCCTGACGGTATGTTTGCCGCAACGAAGCTCACAGAGAACCTTCTTTCAATCGGGCTTCCGCTTCGCCGATTTAAAACAGGAACCCCGCCGCGAATCAACGCGCGTTCTGTTGATTTTTCAAAAATGGAGCCACAGCCGGGAGATGAGGACATTTCCCCCTTCTCTTTTGATACTGACAGAGAAATCGAAAACTGTGCAATCTGCCACCTTACATATACCAACGAAGAAACGCATCGCATAATCCGCGAAAATCTTCATCGCTCCCCTCTCTTCTCCGGGAATATCGAGGGCGTAGGCCCGAGATGCTGCCCGTCAATTGAGGACAAGGTTATGCGCTTTGCTGATAAGCGCCGCCACCAGCTCTTTATCGAGCCGATGGGGCTCTCAACTGACGAAATGTACATTCAGGGGCTCTCATCTTCTCTTCCGGAAGATATTCAGCTTCAGATAGTTCATTCCATAGCGGGGCTTGAGAACGCCGAGATTATGCGCTTTGCATATGCTATTGAGTATGACTGCATCGACCCTCTCGCTCTTGAGGCAACACTTCGGGTAAAAAACATTGCGGGGCTTTACGGCGCCGGTCAGTTCTGCGGCTCTTCGGGATATGAGGAAGCGGCAGTTCAGGGTCTTATAGCGGGCATAAACGCCGCAAACGAGCTTTCGGGAAAAGAACCGTTTATCTTAAGCCGCTCGGATTCGTATATCGGAACGCTCATTGATGACCTTGTCACAAAAGGGACAAACGAGCCGTACCGTATGATGACCTCGCGCTCGGAATATCGCCTGTATCTCCGGCAGGACAATGCAGACCTTCGCCTTACACAGCGCGGCTACGAGCTCGGGCTCGTTTCCGAGGAGAAGTATCAGCGGATGCTCAAGAAGCAGACGCTTTCGGAGAAAGAGCTTTTCCGCCTTAAAAAAACAGTTATCCCGCCCGGGGAGAAAATAAATGCCTTTTTAGAGGCTCGGGGAACGTCTCCTCTTGTCACGGGGGCCTCTCTTGCGGATTTAATCCGCCGCCCTCAGCTTGATTATAAAAGCCTTGAGGAGTTTGACGAAAAAAGAGAGCCGCTTCCCGTGAATATCACGGAGACGGTCGAAATCTCGCTTAAGTATGACGGATACATAAAACGACAGAAATCGCAGATTGAGCAGTTTAAAAAGCTTGAGGAAAAGCTTCTGCCTGACGATATTGACTATATGTCGCTTTCCGGGCTTCGCACCGAGGCACGTCAGAAGCTCACGGCAATCCGCCCGAAGTCTGTCGGGCAGGCATCGAGAATTTCAGGGGTCAGCCCCGCAGATATTGCAGCGCTTCTTTTGTATATCAAGCAGCGCTCGGAAAGGATATGATTATGAAATCTCTCTTGTGTGATATTTTCAAAAGTCTCGGAATAAGTGCGGCCCCCTCGCCTTTTATAACCTTTTCCGAAATGCTTCTTGAAAAAAATAAGGTTATGAACCTCACTGCAATAACCGAGCCGAGCGAGGTTTGCATCCGCCATTTTGCAGATTCCCTTTCGCTTCTTTCCGCCTGCGATTTTTCAGGCAAACGTGTCATTGACATCGGCTGCGGCGCAGGCTTTCCGGGCCTTCCGCTTCGCCTTGCAAAGAGTGATATTTCCCTCACGCTTCTCGACTCTCTCGGAAAGCGCGTAAACTTTCTCTCAGAGGTATGCTCGGCGCTTGATATTCCGGATGTCGAGTGCCTCCATGCCCGCGCAGAGGAGAAAGCAAACGAAAAAGACTACCGCGAAGGCTATGACATAGCCGTCTCCCGCGCAGTTGCAGACCTCTCAGTGCTGTGTGAAATGTGCCTTCCTTACGTCAAGGTCGGCGGAGTTTTTCTTGCGATGAAGGCATCTGACTGCGAAGAGGAGCTTTCGCGCGCAGAAAACGCAATCCGAACCCTCGGCGGGGAGCTGAGTGAGAGGATTGATTATGAGCTTTACGGAACAGACATTGTCCATACGATTCTTGTAATAAAAAAGATAAAGAACACCCCGGAAAAATATCCGCGCCGCTTTGCAAAGATAAAAGCATCACCTCTGTAAGGTGATGCTTTTTGCATTCAAAATTAAATAACGCTTCCGTTATCTGGATTCTCTTTCATTATATCGCGCCAGTCCATATCTCCGCGGGCAAGGCCGAGGATGAGGACTTCTGCGGTTGCGATATTCGTCGCGACCGGGATGTTGTGCGTGTCGCAAAGCTTTAAGAGCGAAAGGAAATCCGGCTCGTGCGGCATCGGAGAGAGCGGGTCACGGAAGAAAACCATCATATCAATCTCATTATACGCAATCCGCGCGCTGATCTGCTGGACTCCGCCCTGCGCGCCTGAAAGAAACTGGCGGATGTTAAGCCCTGTCGCCTCGGAAACAAGCTTTGCGGTTGTGGCGGTCCCGCAGAGATTGTGCTTGGAAAGCACGCTTTTATATGCTGTGCAGAACTGAATCATCAGTTCCTTCTTTTTGTCGTGTGAAATAAGCGCTATGTTCATAATCAAATCCTCTTAAAGCTTTTTGGAAATCTTCATAATCGGAACGCTTTCCCCGCAGAGCCGTTTTGCGATGTTGCGATATGCCCGGGCGGCGGGAGAGCGAAGGTTTGAAAAGATAAGAGTTCCCCGGTTTGCGGACTCTATGACGTTCTTATCCTCGGGGACTACCCCTATAAGCTGTGTGCTTGTTCTGTCAATTGCCTCATCTATATTCAGTGAGCCAAGGCGGCGGATAAGCGACGGCCTTACGCGGTTGACAACCAGGCGGATGTCAGAAATCCCCCTTGCGCGAAGCGATGCGCGCGTAAGCTGGGCATCTCTTAAAGAAACGGTGTCGGGCGTTGCAACGATTATTGCGCGATCAGCCGCCTCTGCTGCAAGCTTAAAGCCGAAATCAAGGCCGGCAGGGCAGTCGATTATGCAGAAGTCACAAAGCTTTTTAAGCTCATTAACAAGAGCTGCAAGAGCTTCCGGAGTAACCCCTGCGCCCGCATCCTCTCCGAGCGGAGCCGACAAAAGAGACAGGTTTTCCACAAGCGGGTGAGAGAGAAGCGCTTGAGAAAGAGTCGCCGCGCCTGAGATGACGTCGGTAAAATCAAAAAGAGCAAGCTCTGAAACTCCGAGAACAATGTCCATATTGCGAAGGCCCACATCAGCATCGACAACGATAACACGTTTACCGAGAGCCGCAAGGCAACAGGCAATTCCGGATGCAACAGAGGTTTTCCCCGTTCCACCCTTGCCGGATGCAACACAAATTGCACAAGACATACCCGAAGCTCTCTCCCTTCCCTTCTTTTATAGTAATTATACAATAATAAAACCGATTTGTAAATTATTTTATTTAAAATTACTCATATTTTAAAGGCGGCGGAGCCGGAAATTTTAAGACTTAAGAGAGCAAAAGTGTCGGGTTTGCACGCGGGGCGTTTTTTCCGAAACAAAAAGAAGAAGCGACATCCCGTTTGAGTATGCCGTAATCTCTGCGTCTTTGGGAAGGCTCACACCTTTGCCGGAAAAAACATCTTTCGCAAGTGAATGAAGCTCATCGCAGCTTCCGGGAGCGTTTCTGATGTCAATTTTTGCACAAAAAGAATGTCTTCCTATCTCAATAATTTCCATATGTATTTCCTCCGTGTAACTTTTCTAAGACAATTATATTACTGCGAAAAGAAAAGATAAATGCAAAAAATTTACCAACGCTTCAAAAGAGTGCAAGCCCTTGACAATTAAGTATAAATACGATAAAATTTTCTGATAAGATATATTTTATATAATAAGGTAAAAAGGCAGTGAGAATTATGGAAAAAATTACAGCTCCGCGCGGCACCCGCGATGTTCTTCCCGATGAGTCGCGCGCTTGGCAGATACTTGAGGAAAAACTGAGAAGCCTTGCCCACCGCTTCGGCTTCCGCGAAATCCGATTCCCCACTTTTGAAGAAGCCGCGCTTTTTGATCGCGGTGTCGGGGATACGACAGACGTTGTTCAGAAGGAGATGTACGACTTCTACGACAAGGGCGACCGCCACATAGCTCTTCGCCCGGAGGGTACGGCAAGCGTTGTCAGAAGCTTTATTGAGCATTCTCTCCATACAGGAACATTGCCGCTCAAGGTTTATTATATTGCTCCGAATTTCCGTTATGAAAAGCCACAGGCGGGGAGGCTTCGCGAGCATCACCAGTTTGGAATCGAGTGCTTCGGCGCCGCCGATGCCACAGCAGATGCTGAGGTTATCTCGCTTGCCGCGACAATGCTCTCTGAGCTTGGGATTTCGGGAGTTGAGCTTCATCTAAACTCCTGCGGCTGCCGCGAGTGCAGGAAGGAATACCACAAGGAGCTTCGTGCATACTTTGAAACTAAAAAAGGCGAGCTTTGCGAAACCTGCAACGACCGCCTTGAGAGAAATCCGATGAGGATTCTTGACTGCAAGAGCGAAATTTGCAAGAAAATTTCTCTTGATGCGCCGAAAATTTCGGATTACCTCTGCGATTCCTGCCGCGAGCATTTTGAAAAGCTACAGGCTTGCCTTCGCGAGATAGGAATCGACTTTACGCTTGACCCCATGCTTGTCCGCGGGCTTGATTATTACACAAACACGGTCTTTGAATTCGTCTCCTCAAGCATAGGAGCGCAGGGCACGGTGTGCGGCGGCGGAAGATACAACGGGCTTGTAGAGTCTCTCGGCGGGCCGTCTGTCCCCGGGCTTGGCTTCGGGTGCGGAATAGAGCGGCTTATGCTGACTCTTGAAGCTGAAGGAAATCTTAAAAACGAGCGGCTCGTTCCGAAAATATTCATAGCTCATGCCGATGAGGAAGCCGAGCGCGTTTCCCACAAGCTTGTGTATGAGCTTCGCGCTCTCGGTGTGTGGGCAGAGCGCGACACCACCGGCCGCTCGCTCAAGGCGCAGATGAAATACGCCGGAAAATGCGGCGCGGAGTTTTCTGCAGTCATTGGCGGCAACGAGATTGAAAGCGGGAGCATTACCATCAAAAATATGGACAGCGGAGAAACCTCGGAATGCGAGATTTCAGCTTCTGCAATCAAAAATAATATCGAAGGGGTTTAAATAAAATGGAAAACATCACAGGAATGAAAAGAACCGATTATTGCGGAGTTTTCCGCGCAGAGCATATAGGCCGAAGCGCAACCGTCTGCGGTTGGGTTCAGCGCGTAAGAAACCTCGGCGGTCTTATATTCATCGACCTTCGCGACCGCTCGGGAATCGTTCAGTGTACGTTTGACGAAGCAGAAAATGCCGAGCTTTTCAAGAAGGCATTCACCGTAAGAAGTGAATATGTTCTTTCCATAAAGGGAAAGGTCAGAAGCCGCGGTGAGGGTGCAATAACCGACAGAATTCCGACCGGCGCGGTTGAAATCCTTGCCGACGATATGCGGATTCTCTCAAAGGCACAGACAACGCCGTTTGAGATTGTCGAGGACAGCGACGTAAACGATGTTCTGCGCTTAAAATACAGATACCTTGACCTTCGCCGCCCTGATATGCAGCGCTTTATCGCTCTCCGTCACCGCATAACAAAGCTTGCGCGCGACTATTACGACGAAAACGGTTTTTTTGAAATTGAAACCCCGATTCTTACAAAATCCACACCCGAAGGCGCGCGTGACTATCTCGTTCCGTCGCGCGTTCACCCGGGAAAGTTCTATGCGCTTCCGCAGTCACCCCAGCAGTATAAGCAGCTTCTCATGCTTGCGGGGTTTGACAGATATATGCAGATTGCCCGTTGCTTCCGCGATGAGGATTTAAGAGCGGACCGCCAGCCGGAGTTTACGCAGATTGACCTTGAAATGTCTTTTGCTGATGTGGATGACGTTATTTCCGTCAACGAAGGCTTTATCGCATATCTCTTTGAAAAAGTTCTCGGGAAGAAGATAGAGCTTCCGCTTCGCCGTATGCCCTATCGTGAAGCTATGGAGAGATTCGGCTCGGACAAGCCCGATACGCGCTTTGGCTATGAGCTTTGCGACATTTCTGACATAGCAAAGAACTGTGGATTTAAAGTATTCTCAGGCGCCGTCGAGGCGGGCGGAAGTGTCCGTATGATCAAGGTTGACGGCGGCGCAAAGTTTGCGAGAAAAGAAATTGACGCACTTGCCGAATGGATAAAGACATATCGCGCACGCGGCCTCGCATGGTATAAAATTGCAGAAGACGGAACTGTTTCATCAAGCTTTGCGAAATTCCTCACAGAGGATGAGATAAAGGCGATTGTTGACCGTGCTGAGGCAAAGAACGGAGATGTAATCTTCGTTGTTGCCGACGGAAAAGACGACGTCGTCTTCGCATCTCTCGGCGCGCTTCGCTGCGAATGTGCAAAGCGCCTCGGAGCTATAGACCCCGACCGTTACGACATCTTCTGGATAGTTGAATTTCCGCTCTTTGAGTACTCCGAGGAAGAGGATCGCTACGTTGCAAAGCACCACCCGTTCACTGCTCCGATGGACGAGGATGTTGACACTATGATGACAGACCCCGCAAATGCGCGTGCAAAGGCGTATGACCTTGTTATAAACGGAAACGAGGCAGGCGGCGGCTCCATAAGAATCCACTCATCCGACCTCCAGGAAAAAATGTTCGAGGCGCTCGGATTTACGAAGGAAGAAGCCAACGACCGCTTTGGCCATATGATAGAAGCGTTTTCTTACGGCGCACCTCCTCACGGCGGCCTTGCCTTTGGGCTTGACAGACTCGTTATGCTCCTTGCGAGAACGGAAAACATCCGTGATGTCATAGCTTTCCCGAAGGTTCAGAACGCATCTGAAATTATGATGTCATCCCCAGATTTTGTTGAACCGGTTCAGCTTTCAGATCTTCATATTGAACTCACGGAAAAACCCGAGTAAAACTCTTTTACAGTTTATTAACAACAGAAGCCCCGTTTTGTGTTAGTATAAGACTGCAAATTACAAAAAAGGAAGCTTGAGATAAATGATACAGATTAAAGACTTGTCAAAGAAATACGGTCCGAAGGTTGCCGTCAACGGCATTTCCTTCTCCGTCAGCCGTGGCGAAATAGTTGGGTTTCTCGGCCCGAATGGGGCAGGAAAGTCAACTACTATGAATGTGCTTACGGGGTATCTCTCCGCAAGCGGCGGAAGCGCCGCTATTGCAGGTTTTGACGTGCTTGATGATGCGCTCGAGGCGCGCCGGCATATAGGATACCTTCCCGAACAGCCACCGCTTTACTTCGATATGACGGTTGACGAATATCTCGGATTTGTCTACGAGCTTAAGAAGGTTGACAAGCCGAGGGGCGAGCATATCAGAAACATTTGCGAGCTTGTCGGTCTTTCCGATGTTCGCCGCAGGCTCATCAAAAACCTCTCCAAGGGGTATAAGCAGAGAGTAGGGCTTGCTCAGGCGCTTATCGGAGACCCCGACGTTCTGATTCTTGACGAGCCGACCGTCGGGCTTGACCCCAATCAGATTATAGAAATCAGAAATCTCATAAAAAACCTCGGAAAAGACAGAACCGTTATCCTTTCAACCCATATAATCCCCGAGGTAATGGCAGTTTGCGAGAGGATTATAGTCATCAACGAAGGCGAGATTGTTGCGGATGACAAGGTTGAAAACCTTATGCATGACCTTGGCGGCGAGAACAAATTTGAAGCCCGGATAGAGGGTGATGCAGACTGCATAATAGGCATCCTTGCAGAGATTGAAGGCGTATGCGGGGTTGATTACGAAAACGGAAAATTCATCCTCACGGCAGAAGAGGGCGCAGACATAAGAAAAAAGGTGTTCTATGCTGCGGCACAGAACGACCTTCCCCTTCTCTCCTTTGCCGAGGTTGATATTTCTCTTGAGTCTGTATTTGCGCGTCTTACAAAAAAGGAGGGAAAACAGTAATGAAGGCAGTTTTTCGCAGAGAGCTTCGCTCATACTTCACCGGCGGAATAGGCTTTGTTTATTGCGCGGTATTTGCGCTTGTTATGAACATCTGCTACAGCATTCTGTGCATTTCCACCTACAAGAGCGACTTTACAGGCATTTTTATGTATATGCTCCTCGCTATGATTCTGCTTATTCCCGTAATGACCATGCGAATCTGGAGCGAAGAAAAGAAGCAGAAGACGGACCAGCTCCTTCTCACAGCTCCCGTCACGACAACGGAAATCGTTCTCGGCAAATTCCTGGCGGCGCTCACGGTTTTCATCATCTCCCTTGCGCTTACGCTTATTTATCCGATTTTATCCGCAAACTTCGGAACTCTTTCTCTCGGAATAACAGTGGGCAACTATATAGCTATAATCCTTGCGGCGGCAGCATACATCGCCATATCGCAGTTTATGTCATCGCTGACGGAAAGCCAAATTATTTCAGCCCTTCTCTCAATGCTGACGCTTTCCCTTTTCTTCTTCTTAAACATAGTTTTCACATTCACGAACGTGGAGTTTATCTCAACAATCGCCTCCTTCCTGTCGCTGATAACGAGATTTGCGAACTTCTCCCAGGGGATGTTCTCCCTGTCAGACGTAGTCTACTTTATAAGCCTTACGGTGTTGTTTATGTTCTTCACTTCCCGCGTTATAGAAAAACGCCGTTGGAGCTGAGGTTGGTTTCGTTTACGGTATAGTTTTCAAAAGAGGAGAATTCAAATGAAATTTTCATTTAATAAAAAGAAGCTTCAATACGGCTCGGCAAGCGTAATGTTCACCGTTCTCTTCGTTGCCGTAGTTGTAGTTATCAATATCTTTGCGGAGTTTATGACAGACCGGTTTTCTCTGAAGCTTGATATGACGGAATCCGGCCAGTACAGCCTTTCCGAGCAGACCCGTGATATGCTGGGGTCTCTTGAAAACGAGGTCACGGTTTACATTCTTGCTGCGCGGTCTGATATGGAGAAAAACGAGAACGCAAAGCTTACGCTCGAAACAATCCAGAGATATAACAGCGCATCCGGAGGAAAGGTTAAGTATGAATTCATAGATCCGGACAAAAACCCGCAGTTTTTTCAGAAGTATACAAAAGCAAAGAACGCGAAGCGGCGCGATATTGTAGTCGAAGGCCCGGAGCGGTATATTGTCGTCGAAAGCTCGAAGTTTGCATATCAGGTCGGCAATCAAAACAAAACATACTACCAGAGCGAGGAAAAAATATCCGGCGCAATTTTATACGTTTCCTCAGCCGAGGTTACCGGAGCGGGGTTTGTGGTTGGTCACGGCGAAATCCAGCCTGATGCTCTCCTTTCCCATTTTGAGGGAAACAACTTTGAAATTGCCGAGGTGGATCTCCTTTCCGGAATCCCCGAAGGGATTACCAACCTTGTCATTTCCGCACCGCGGGCCGATTTTACAGCAGCGGAAATAGATGTGCTTGAAAAATACCTCTCCGGTGCAAACCATAATCTTTATGTGTTCTGGAGCATGGAAACTCCCGCGCTCTCTGTAATCGAGCGCTATCTCTCCGAATGGGGAATCGTTTTTGCATCTCAGGTCGTATGCGACGAATCTAATGCGTATATGTCCCCGGGTATAGTGGTGTCTGACCTCGTCGAGACGGCCATTGTAGACAAAGCACTTCAGGGCCAGTCATATGTTCTCTCCCCGGAGGCACGGCCGATAGAGCTTCTCTGGCCGGCAAGCGGATATACAAGCACAAGCGCGCTTGTCAAAACGCGCGACACCTCCTATGCAAAGCTTATCTCCGCAGACAAAACAATAGAGGAGTTCACCCGCTCCGCAGGCGATGAGTCCGGCCCGTTTATAACGGCGGCGGTCGCAGAGAGAGCGCTGGGAAGCAGCATGGACAGCGGTGTCTCCCGCGTTGCCGTTTTCGGTTCATACGCAATGGCGCTTGAAGAAATCACCGGCGTGCCGCGCGCTTTTAACGGAACTCTACTTGCGCGTCTTACAGACTACTTAAACCCGAACACAAAAACAATGGAAATTGCCCCGAAGGTTGTCTCGGATTATGACCTCAACATAACTGAGAACGGAGCAAGGCTTTTACAGATAATTCTTATAGCAGTAATCCCCGCTGTAATTATTCTCGCAGGAATATTCATATTTATGAAGAGGAAGAACAGATAATGAAACAGTTTAAACCCGTTCTTATCTGCGCCGCAGTGCTTCTTGTTATAAGCCTTGCAGTGCTTGTAGCCACAAAGCTTGTTCCGGAAAACACCCCGGAAGAGCCGGGCATTGATGCCGGAGAGGTTGAGCTTTCCGAAAGCATTAAGATTACGGACCTTTCCACAAACGAGATAGCCTCCATAGAAATAGCGCAGAGCCCGGGAGAAGGTTTTGCGATAGACTATTTTGACAAAGAGGTCGGAAAAGGTGCGACGATGCGGGGAGCGGATTCGCGCCTTGCTTATGATGAAGAAAAAATGAAGACCCTCGCGCACTACCTCGCCCCTCTTGCTGCATTTGGCGAAGTCGGAAAGGGTGAGGATTCGGCTTTCGGCTTTGACAAGCCACAGCGCACGATAAAGATTGTTTCCCGAAAAGGAGAAGAAACCACTCTTCTCATCGGTGACAACCTCCCCGTTGGCGAGGGAGCCTATGTCCGCCGTGCAGACCGCGATGATGTATATACAGTGGGGAAGGCGACAGCACAGACTCTTTTAAGAGAAAAAACAGAATATCGCGACTTTGAGCTTTTTGACGAGTTTGAAAACCCCGACCTTATAACAGTGGCAGAATACACGCCCTACGGCAAAGAAATGATAAAGGTTGTCCGGCGCACAGAGGAGGAAGTAGCAGAAGAAGAGAAAAAAACCGCACTCTCAATTTACTACAAGATTGTATCCCCTGTATCTGTCAATACAGACCCCGAAAAAGTTGCAACTGAATTTCTTGATAAAATTGTAAAAATAAAAGCCTTGCGCGTAGTTGAGGATAACCCAAAAGACCTTTCGAAATACGGGCTTGCAAAGCCTGCAAAGCTTCGCTTTGAAACGTCAGACGGCATATCCGTATCGCTTCTTATCGGAAATGATTCGGAGAGCGGGTCAAGCTATGTTATGCTTGAGGGTGTTCCGTCAGTAATCGAAACCGAGGAGAACGTCTCTCTCTCCTCTCTCACACATTCTGACATAATGATGAAGCTTCTCTGGTTTTTCAACTCCAAAGAAATTTCAGGCTTTGATTATAAGCTTTCAGACGGCAAAGAAGCAAGCTTCGCACTTTTGGCAACAGACAAGGAAACAAAAGGCACATTTAACGGAAAAAAGCTCGAGGGGAAAAATGCCCATAACCTCTATCTCAGGACTGTTCGCTTTACTCTTGCGGGAGAATGCACGGGCTCTGAAAAATATGAAGAACCCGAGATAACCGTTAAGGCTTCGCTTAAGAACGGAAAAACGTCAACGCTCTCATTGTGCAAGATGAACGAGCGGCAGTATGCGGCGGTTATAGACGGAGCCCCTGCGCGGTTTTATGTTGCAGTCGCAGAAGTTCGCGAGCTTCTTGAGGCGATAGACCTTGTTTTTCTTGGCAAGGAAATTCCCGATATGTTCTAAATTTTTGGCGGGGGGGCTCCCCCGCCATTCTTCTCAGAAGGAGTGAAAAAGATGAAGCTAAAGTGTGGCCTCTTGGGAGAAACTCTGCGCCACAGCTTTTCCAAGAAAATTCATTCAGTTTTTGCGGATTACGAATATGAATATTATGCCGTTGACCGCGAAAATTTCAAAAAACTCATAAAAAGCGGAGAACTCGACGGAATGAACGTAACAGTCCCATATAAAGAGCTTGCCTTTTCGATGTGCGACGAGGTCTCAGAGCTTGCCCGTGAGGCAGGGTGCGTAAATACGGTCATTTCCCGCGGCGGAAAAATATACGGCGACAATACCGACATTTTCGGCCTTATGTATATGCTTTCAAAAGGCGGAATTTCGCTTGAAGGAAAGAATGTGGTAATCCTCGGCAGCGGCGGGACATCAAAAACAGCGCGCCTTGCGGCAAAACGGCTTTCGGCGGCAAAAATCACCGTCGTTTCAAGACAAGGAGAAACAAATTATCATAACGTGTACGACCTTGTCGATACGGAAATCGTTATAAACACAACTCCTGTCGGGATGTACCCCAATAACGGAGCTTCCCTGATTGACCTTTCTCGGTTTCCGCGCCTCTCGGGAGTTGCAGATGTCATATATAACCCCGCAAAAACAAAGCTGATTCTCTCCGCGGAAGAACTCGGAACCCCCTGCGTCAGCGGGATTTACATGCTTGTGGCACAGGCGTTTCGCGCAGCGGAGCAGTTCCTCGGAAGAAAGCTTCCCGAAACGCTTATTGAAGAGGCTGTCTCCTCTGTGCGTTGTGATGTCACAAACATCGTTCTTATCGGGATGCCGGGAAGCGGGAAGACCACCGTCGCAAAGCTTGTTGCAGAAAAACTTTCAAAAAAGCTTTGTGATACCGATGCCGAAATCGAGGCGCGCTTCGGGATGTCTCCGGCAGATATTATTCTGGCGCGAGGAGAAGCGGAGTTTCGCGAAATTGAGAAAAAAATTGTCGCCGAGGTTTCAAAGGAGAGCGGGCTTGTCATTTCAACCGGCGGAGGTGTCGTGGAGCGCTCTGAAAACTATGGCGCGCTTTCTCAGAACGGCCGCATTTATTTTATCGAGCGGAGCATCTCCTCTCTCTCAACAGAGGGGCGCCCACTCTCGAAAGACATATTTTCTCTGTATGAGAAAAGAATAGGCAAATATTTAAGCTTTGCAGATGTAAAAATTGACAATAATCGCTCCTCCCGGCAGACAACGGAAGAAATATTAGAAGATTTCTTCAAAAACAACAAAAAATAAAAAAACTTTCCTCTTTACAAATTTATTTAAATGTGGTAAGATAAACATACTGGTATCCGTGTGCAGGGGAATTATGCCCTTTTTGCACGTTTAGTTCCGTGTGATATTGTTTTTTTGCTTGTAATATAATTGATTTAGACTTAAGCGTGAGCTTATGTTGGCGGTTCGTGTGGAGGAGATACGTTAATGGAGTTGGATCTTAAAAAAACCATATCGGCGTTGCTGTCTCATATCCGGGTTATCGTGGCAGTCACGCTGGTCAGCGCAATAGTATTCTTTATTTTCAGTGCTTTTTTTATAACCCCTGTATATACTTCACAAACGCTTCTTCACGTTTCCAATATGTCGGAGCGCAAATCGTCGATAGTTACCACGAGCGACGTTGAAGTTTCCCGTGAGCTTCTTGAAACCTGCGTTGTTATTCTCAACAGCAGAACAGTTCTTGATAAGGTTGCGGAGCAGTCAGGCCTTGATTATACTGCATCGCAGATAAAAGGGATGCTTTCGGCAGAATCAGTTTCATCTACTGAAATCTTCAGGATTTCAGTCACGCACACAAACCCCAATGAAGCGCAGATTATCGCAGATACGGTTACCCGCGTTGCCCCCGGAGAATTCAAGCGTGTTATGAACGGCGGAGCGGTTTCGGTAATCGACTATGCAACGCTTCCGCTTTCCCCTTCATCTCCGAACGTTGCGAGAAACACTCTCCTCGGCGGTGTGCTTGGCGCAGTTATTTCGATTCTTATATTCTTGCTTATTGAGGCTATGGACACCACAGTCCGTGATGAAGCCGTCCTTGAGGAAGAATTTGATATTTCGATAATCGGAATGATTCCATCCTTTGAGTTGACAGAGAAGTCTTCGAAGAGATTCTTTGAAAAGCTCAGAAAAAGGAGGGAAAAATAGTATGGCACTTGCAAACCTCAAATCTCTTTTCCGGAAAAACAGGGAAGACTCCTTCGACAAGGGAAAGCTTATTTGCGAGAACACTCACTTTACAATAGTTGAAGCATATAAAAGAATGAGAACAAACCTTCTTTTTATGCTCGGCAAAGATAAAAAGGTGATTGCATTTACAAGCACTTCAGCAAATGAGGGAAAAACAACAAACTGCTCGAATCTCGGAATCGCCTTTGCACAGGCAGGAAACAAAACTCTCATAATAGATATGGATATGCGAAAACCCCAGATCCACAACTACTTTGAGGCTCCGGTTTCCCCCGGGCTTGCAGATGTTCTCGGCGGATTTAAGGATAAAGCCAACATATTAAAGACACAGTATGAGAACCTTTTCGTTCTCCCTGCGGGGACTACCCCGCCGTCTCCTCCCGAGCTTATTATGTCTGACGCTTTTCTCTCTCTTTTGGAGAGCTTTAAGAGTGAGTTTGACTATATATTCATCGACACGCCCCCCGTTCACCTGGTTACGGACCTTGCTGTTGTCGCCGGGAAAATTGATGGAGTCGTATTCGTAGTACGTGAAAAGGGTGTCTCGTTGGAATTACTTAAAAAGTCTGTTGCAAGTATCGAACAGGTTGGCGGAAAGATTTTGGGCTTTGTTCTTAATGACTCAGGCCAGGCTTCCTCGTATTTGCAATACAGATACAGGCGCAAATATGAAAAGAAATATGGATATGGATATTTCAATGAAGAAGGGAAATAACCCCGGAAGGTATTCGTATGTATGTTGATTTTCATTCCCACGTATTGCCTCGCGCCGACCATGGCTCAAGAAACACGGAAACGAGCCTCTCCCAGCTTGCGCATGCGGCCCGAGCAGGGATAGATACGATAGTTGCAACTCCACATTATTATATAGATGAAGAAACCGTAGAAGAATTTCTGAAAAGGCGTGAACGCTCTTTCAGGAGGCTCTCGGAGGTAAACTCAAGCGGGATAAAAATCATAAAAGCCGCGGAAGTTCAGATTGGGATAGGCTTATCTGATCTCCCCGAGCTTCCGGAGCTTTGCATCGAGGGTACGAAGTACATTCTCCTTGAGTTCCCGCCTGAACCGTGGCCACACTGGATATATGATTCCGTTGAGGAAATCAGAAGAAAAAGGGGGCTAATCCCCATCTGCGCGCATATAGACAGATATTCTCCTCGAGGGTGTGAGAAGATTCTTAAAACAGGCGCATATGTTCAGATAAACGCTTCGGCATTTTGGGGGTTTGGCTCCCGCAAAAGGTTTTTTTCAAAGCTCATTTCAGAAAACTCGATTCACGTCCTCGGAAGTGATGCACACGGCGACGGAAAAGACGCATACAGAGAGTTTTCAAAAGCCGTAAAGAGGCTTTCAAAGCTGATGCCTCAAGTCACGGAAAATTCACGTAAAATACTCGCGAAGAGCGAGTAAATATAAAGCAAAAGGAAAAATTTTTGGGAAGGTGTTTGATTATGAAGAAAACATTAAAAATCCTGCTCGCAGTAGTCCTCAGCGCAGCTATGCTTATGTCCTTTGCAGGCGCAGCTGACCGTCTCGCTGACTTTGCAGATGCTCCGGCTGTCGATAGCTGGCAGTATGAGGGTCTTGCAAGCGCAGTAGAGAACGGAATTATGAACGGTTCGAATGGAAAGCTCAATCCGAACGCTCCGCTTACTCGCGCAGAGCTTACAGCAATGATGGTTCGCGTTCTCGGTGCACATAATGACCAGGCAGACATTGCTCACTTTGTTGACGTTGTAGTTGATTCCTGGTATGAAGACTACATCAAGTCCGGTGTTGCTGTTAAGATCATTAACGGCGCAGGCAACAAAATGATGCCGAATGACCCGGTTACACGTGAGCAGGCTTTTGCTATCCTCGCTCGCACATTCGTTCTTGCAGCTGACAACGCAGGTGCTGTTAACAATTTCAACGATGCGCACCACGTTTCAGACTGGGCTAAGGATGCAACCGCAGCTCTTATTGAGAACAACATCGTTCAGGGCGGAAATGCAAACGACATTCGCCCGAAGGCAAACGTAACTCGCGCAGAGTACGCTGCAATGCTTGACCGTCTCGTCGGCGCATATGCAAAGCCGGGCGAAAGCTATGCAGGAAAGACAATCAAGGGCAGCATCGTTATCTCAAGCCCGGATGTTGATCTCACAGGCGCAATCATCGAAGGCAAAGTTATCATCACTGATGCTCTTAACGGCAGCACAGTTGAACTTAAAGACGTTCAGGTTCAGGGTGACCTCGTTGTCAGAGCAGGTAGCGTAGCAGTTACAGGCGCTTCCACAATCGGCAACGTTGTTTACGGCAACCCGATCCACAAGGCAGAGGTTTCAGCTGATGAGGGAATCGTAGCTGATAAGGTTATCGTTTCCGAAAACGCAGCAGAGGTTAACAACGAAGTTTCTGCTGAGAAGGTAGAAATCAAGGCAGAGGGCGCAGACGTTACTCTCGGCGGCGAAACAACCTACACAGACGTTGAAGTTTCAGCTGATAACGTAAACCTCGAAGTTGATGCAGATGTTACAGTAGAGAATGCTACTGTTGAAGGTGCAGGAAGCACAGTTACAGGTGATGGTAAGGTTGAAAACGCTACTGTTACAGAGGGCACAACGGTTCAGACTCCGGGAACAAACGTTGAAGTAACAACCCCGTCAACACCTGACACTCCGTCAACACCTGACACACCGTCAACACCGAGCGTTCCGGATTCAGGCGCAAATGATTCTCCGAACTCATCTACAATCCCGTCATCTCCGTCAGTAACTCCGCTTTCTGTCACAGGTGTTTATGTAACAGATGCCGAGGGTGAAAAGATTCCTGCTGAGATTACAGGAAAGGTCATTACTTTTGACTTCACTGATGCAAAGTATGCCGATACAGTTCTCGAAGAAGTTCGCGTAAGCGCAAACAAGACTGTTACAGTTGCACATGACCTTGGAAGCTTCAGCACAAACAGCGATGTTGCTATTGCAGGCCTCCTCGGAAAGATTCACAACACAGCTGAAGGTGACGGCGAGTATGACGTATTGCAGGGTATCACAGAACCGAGCATAGTAAACCTTGAGGCGGTTGTCAGCTTTGCATATGATATCTTTGCTGATCAGGCTGATACTCTTAAGGCACACGGCATTGAGTTCAAGAGCGCTGGCGAAGTTCACTTCGATATAACAATAGGCGGCGCAAGCTATACTCTCGTTGTTAAGGTTAATTCATTAGATTAATAAACAGCTTTTATTGGACAATTCTTAAAACCAAAAACAAGCGCCCGTTTTCATAAAGCGGGCGCTTGTGTGACGTAAAAAGATTTTGAGCGCATAATATTCCTTTTTTAACAGGAGAGAATAAAAATGAAGAAGGCAAAAAAAATAATCATAACACTTCTCATAATTATTGTTGTCCTTGTAGCACTTATATTTGCCGCATACGAGATTGGAATGAAATTCGCGGCGGATAAGGCTATGGATATGATGATTTCAAATCAGATAAATTCAATGCTTGATACCGGCGAAATCACAATGGATGAAGTTTTGGAGATAGCCAAGCTTGAACCTGAAGATGAGGTTCCCGAGGTTATCGAATCGGAAGAAGCTGAGGCGCCAGGAAATGAAGAAGCTTCTCCGCAGGAGGGCACTCTGCCGAAATCGCAGACACAGCCCGCTCCAAAAAAGCAGGAGGCTGTAAAAAAAGCAACAGAGAAGATAAATGAGGATATAGCTGCGCGTGACAAGCGCGAGGTTATGGAGCTCATTCGCTCCCATCTCTCCTCGGAAGATATGAAATATCTTTTAAGCCTTTTATCAGGTGGAGTAACAGGTGAGGAGCTTAACCTTGCCGCAAAGCTCGCTTACTCAAGGTTTAACGGTGAGGAGATTGTCCGTGTAAAAGAGTTCTGGCATAAATACAAGAGCGGAATAAAAAGAGCAGAAAAGTAGCTTTGGAGATATGACATATGAACTATGATGTAGCAATTATCGGCGCAGGGCCTGCCGGGATTTTCACAGCACTGGAGCTTGTTCGTCGCGGCAGCACAAAGAAAATAGTTATAATTGAGAAGGGGCGCTCTATAAAAGAGAGAAAATGCCCGAAGGCAAAAACAAAAGAATGCGTAAATTGCAAGCCCTACTGCAACATAACAACAGGCTTTTCGGGTGCCGGCGCATTTTCTGACGGAAAGCTTTCTCTTTCGCCTGAGGTAGGCGGGATGCTTCCGGAGCTTATAGGGTATGACTATGCCGCCGAAATGATTGAATATACCGACAAGATATATCTCGAATTCGGTGCAGATGAGCACATCGAAGGCATAGGCAGAGAGGAAGAAGTTAAAAATATCCGCCTTAAGGCAATTCAGGCGGGGCTTCGCCTGGTAGACTGCCCGATTCGCCATCTCGGTACAGAAAAGGCGCAGGGCCTATACCTTGCAATAGAAGAATATCTGCAGAAAAAAGGTGTTGAAATCCTTTTTGGATGGCAGTGTACTGACATAATAATAGAGGGTAGCTTCTGCAAGGGCGCATATATTGAGAAAAACGGAGAAACACGTGAAATCCGCGCAGGGCATACCGTTGTCGCCACCGGCCGCCGCGGTGCAAGCTGGCTTGAAAACGTCTGCGCAGAGCACGATATCGCTCATCAACCGGGAACGGTAGATATAGGAGTCCGCGTTGAGGTTCGCAACGAGGTTATGGAAAAGGTCAATGAGGTTTTATATGAGTCAAAGCTCATAGGATACCCCAAGCCCTTTAAAAACAAGGTGCGCACCTTCTGCCAGAACCCCGGTGGATTTGTAAGCCAGGAGAATTATGACAACGACCTCGCCGTTGTCAATGGCCACTCTTATAAGGAGCTTAAGTCTGATAACACAAACCTTGCAATTTTGTGTTCACACAACTTCAACGAACCGTTTAATCAGCCGATTTTATACGCTCAGAAGGTTGGAGAACTTACCAATATGCTTGGTGCGGGGCATATCCTCGTTCAGCGATACGGCGACATTCTCGACGGCAAACGCACTTGGGCAAAGGAGCTTGCACAGTCAAACGTGAAGCCGACGCTTCCCGATGCAGTTGCAGGCGACATCACGGCAGCGATGCCTTACCGCGCGATGATAAGCATTATAAACTTTATTGCGGCGGTGGATAATGTTGTCCCAGGGTTTGCCTCTGCGGAAACACTGCTGTATTCCCCTGAACTTAAGTTCTATTCAAACAGAGTCAAAATGGATGCGGATTTCAATACCAGCATCAAAGGGCTTCACTGCCTGGGAGATTCCAGCGGGTGGACCCGAGGCCTGATGATGGCGTCAGTTATGGGCGTTATAATGGGCCAGAAGCTTTTATAAGGTGAATTAAAACACAATCCCCCTTTTCTTTGAAAAGGGGGATTAATAATATAAAAGGTTATTTTTTCAATCGAAGCACGTCGAAAAAATTTCCAAAAATTTCCATTTTTCCTATTGAACTTTTTGCCAAAATATGGTAAATTATATCTACAAAGAAAAAATGAAAAGGAAAGATGAAAATGGGAAACAGAATTAAAACCGTCGTTGCCGACGAGAGCCGCGAATATCTTGAAATGATTTGCTCTGCAATAAGCTCAGACAGGGGCTTTGAGTTATGCGGAAAAACATCTGACGGAGCAGAGGCAATACGCCTCACACACGAGCATTCTCCTGATGTCCTTATAATAAGCAGTATGCTTTCCTCGGTAGATGGGCTTGGAATAGCGCAGGAGATAAACCGCTCTCCGCAGTCAAAGCGCCCGATGGTATTTATGACGTCAATTTCGCAGAACGAGCCTCTTGCAAAAGCCGCGGCGGCGTGCGGGGTAACATACTTTATGGTAAAGCCGTTTACTCCCGAAGTCCTGATGGACAGGCTCCGTCTTTTTGCGGGAGATGCTGGGATAAGCCGCCGTGCAGACCTTCCCGCAGCATCGCAGGAGAGTGTTGAGCTTTTAGTAACCTCGATTATCCACGAAATTGGAGTTCCCGCACACATAAAGGGCTATCACTACCTGCGTGAGGCAATAATCCTTGCAGTAAACGACCTGGATATTATAAACGCAATAACAAAGGCTCTTTATCCGACAGTTGCGCGCAAGTTCCAGACAACATCTTCAAGAGTTGAAAGGGCCATACGCCACGCGATTGAGACTGCATGGAACAGAGGAGACCTTGATACGCTCAATAAGTTTTTCGGGTATACGGTTTCAAACACCAAGGGAAAGCCGACAAACTCAGAATTTATAGCGATGATTGCCGATAAGCTCAATCTTGAGCTTAAACAGCAGGTGACTATTTAATACGCCACGCCGTAAGCCAGCATAGCGGAGGCAACTTTCCTAAAGCCCGCGATATTTGCGCCGACCATAAGGTTCCCCTCACATCCGAAATCGCGGGCCGCAGCGGCAGAGCTCTTGTATATGTTTATCATAATATCCTGAAGCTTGCTATCAACCTTCTCAAACGGCCAGGAATATCTCAGGCTGTTCTGCGACATTTCAAGTGCGCTTGCCGCAACTCCTCCTGCGTTTGCCGCCTTCGCAGGGCCGAAGAGAATGTTGTTTTTGAGAAAAATATTTATCGCCTCCGGAGTCGAGGGCATATTAGCCCCCTCGCAAACACAATAGGTTCCGTTTTTCACAAGAAGTCTCGCCGCATTTTCGTCAATCTCGTTTTGTGTCGCACATGGAAGCGCAATATCGCAGGGGATAGTCCATATTTCAGAACACGGTGCAGCGTATTTTGCAGAGGAATGATATTTCACATATTCTGATATGCGCATACGGTTGTTTTCCTTAATGTCCCGGATAACATCGAGGTCAATGCCTCGCTCATCGTAAATATATCCGTCAGAGTCGCTCATAGCAATAACCTTTCCGCCAAGCTCGGTCGCCTTCTGGTGTGCGTATATTGCAACGTTGCCGGAGCCGGAAATAACAACGCGCTGCCCTTCAAAGCTCTTGCCCGCGTCTCTTAAAAGCTCATTGGCGAAGTAACACAGCCCAAATCCGGTAGCCTCCGTTCTTGCAAGTGACCCTCCATAGCGAAGCCCCTTTCCGGTGAGTGTTCCGGTAAACTCGTTTGCCAGGCGCTTGTATTGTCCGTAAAGAAACCCTATTTCTCGGCTTCCGACACCGATATCCCCCGCGGGAACGTCGGTGTATTGCCCAATATGCTTTGAAAGCTCCGTCATAAAGCTCTGGCAGAAGCGCATAACCTCCCCGTCGCTCTTGCCCTTCGGGTCAAAATCCGAGCCACCCTTTGCACCGCCGATAGGAAGCCCGGTCAGAGAGTTTTTAAAAATCTGCTCAAATCCGAGGAACTTAATAATAGAAGATGTGACTGACGGATGAAAGCGAAGCCCCCCTTTATACGGGCCGATTGCCGAAGAAAACTGAACCCGGTATCCTCGGTTTACGCGAACTTTCCCCTCGTCGTCAACCCACGGCACGCGAAAATAGAAGAAGCGCTCAGGCTCGCAAAGGCGTTCAAGAATCCCCATTTCCTCATAACGCGAATCCGCTTCAACAACAGGAACGAGAGATTCCAAAACCTCGCGGACTGCCTGATGAAACTCATGCTCACCCTGATTTTTTGAAACAACTTCAGAATAAACCTTGGAAAGATATGCGTTTTTTAAAGACATAATAAAACCACTCCATTTCGTAATAGTTTTATTATCTTTCGTCACACTTGTTATTATTCAGAATAAAAAAACTGGCTCTGATATTTTACATATCAGAGCCATAATATTATTGTTTTTAATCCTGCTTGTATTTTTCACGCTCGGAAAGGAAAAGGTTTCCTCCGTGAGCATCAATCGCGACAGTACACGGCATATTTTCAACCGTCATACGCTTTATTGATTCGCATCCAAGCTCGGGGAAAGCGATGACGTCCGCAGCTTTTATGGATTTTGCAACAAGAGCGCCTGCGCCGCCGACTGCGCAGAGATAAATTGCGTTGTTGCGGACAATCGCATCGCACACGCCCTTATCGCGCTCGCCCTTGCCTATCATGCAGGTAAGCCCGAGGTCGAGAAGCCTTGGTGCAAAACCGTCCATTCGGCTTGAGGTAGTCGGCCCGCACGCACCAACGGGTGCGCCATCCTTTCCCGGGGTCGGGCCTGCGTAGTATATTGCAGCACCACGAAGCTCAAACGGAAGCTCCTCTCCCTTGTCAAGAAGCTCAAAAAGGCGCTTGTGAGCCGCATCGCGAGCGGTGTAGATTGTGCCCGTGAGAAGAACCGAGTCCCCTGCGCGGAGTGTCTTTGCAGCATTTTGAAGGTCACTTGTTAAAATGTTTATAGTTGCCACGATAAAAATCCTCTCTAATGTAAAATGTTAGTCATTAAGGCTCTGAAGAGCCTCGCCGATTTTAGAAATCTTCTCCCCTGCATCTGAAACAGAGTTTGAAAGGGTGGATAAATTGTTCCGTGCGCCCTCCGCAATTCGGACAAGGCGGGAATCCATGCTCTCAACTTCTGCGCGGAGAGAGGCGACAAGGCGCGTCATCCCGGAAACCGCGTCGCTTGCCTCGCGGAGAGACTCTGCGCGGCTTTCTTCAAAGCGCCGTTCTCTCTCTGAAAGCTCGCAGTCAAGAGCCGCACGGCGAGCCGAAATCTCGCGCTCCGCATCAGATAAAATCTCGCTTGCCCGGCCGCGCGCGGAAATTTCAATATCTGCAAGCTCAGCTTTTCTTGCCGTATATTCAGCTTCAATTCCTGAAAGAAAGGCGATTTTCGCGCTCATTTCTGTGTTTTCGGAAGAAAGACGCGTTGCCTCATCACTTTTTTCGGAAAAAGCCGCAGTTAATGAATCGTATTTTTCGGAAAGGGCAGCGAGCTTTTCAGAAACCGATAAAAGCTCCTCTTTGCTTTTTTCAAGTTCTGATATCTTTTCTTCAGCCTGTGAAAGAGAAGCCGCTACGGAAGCTTTTTCTTCCTCAGCCGTAAGAAGGCGCTTCTCAAGCTCCTCTATGCGGGAGGTCGAGCGTGATGCAAACTCTTCGATATAGGCATTGACGTCTTTTTTGGAGAAGCCGCCCATAAATGATTTGCGGAAGACTTTTTTCTCTGTAGTGTCCATTGTAGACCTTACCCCCTCAAAAGCGCATTACTTCAATGCGTTTTCTATTGCTGCAGAAATGTTGTCCTTGGGAACGACTCCGACAATCTTATCAAAAACAGCGCCGTCTTTAAAAAGAATGAGAGTTGGGATTGACATAATGCCGAATTTTGCGGCAAGCTCGCCCTCTTCATCGACATTTACCTTATAAACTGCCGCGCGCCCGGAAAAATCCTCCGCAACCTCGTCAATGGTCGGCGCGAGCATTCTGCACGGCCCGCACCAGGCTGCCCAGAAATCTACAAGGGCAACGCCACTCGCATTTTCAATCTTTTCTGAAAAATCCGATGCTGAAAGCGCAATAGCATTAGACATAATAAATTCTCCTTTGCTGTGAAAATAATATCTTTCTTGTAGTATATCACGTTTTGCTTCATATTACAAATATATTTTGCAAAAAAGAGATATAAAAAGGACAAAATTTGCAAAAAAATATAGCCTTCTCCTCGGGAGAAGGCTATCGGAAAGCTTATTATCGCATCGCGCCGCTTGAATTAAGCATAGAAGCGCTGTATAAGAACAAAACATCTGAGTTGCCAAAATCCGAAACAAATTGACCAATCATTTCACTCGGTATATAGCGGATGTCGATAAGTGTTACCTTGGCATATTGCTCGCACAGCAGCGGGATGAGGCTGCTTGCAAAAGAATCGCGGAAAACTATGAGCTGGCGCTCGGTTTTTATTTTAGGATTTTCAACAGTGACGAGAGCCGAGCTTCCGGATAAGAACATCTCATACGGGTCGCGCGAGCCGTCTTTTGAAAGGTCATACATAAATGCCGCTTCAGCTCGCCCCGAGTCGTATTTTTTTACAACACAGTCTGAGAGTGTGTCGCTTGTGAGATATTTTATTGCATCCGGTGCAGTTTTTATAGCGGCCTGCCCTGAATACACGCCGTGAAAAGGCGCTGTGAGGCTTTTCTCTGAAAAGTTGCCGACAGGTCCGCTTCCCATAGCGGAGAGAAGCGCCTCAGCAACGGGCAGAAGCTTCTCCTGCTTCCAGTGGCTGTCGGTTGTGTAGTAATCATCAAGCGAAAGGAGCGGAAAAATGTCGATGTATTCCGCCCAATCCATATTCTCGCGAACGATGCCGCAAAGCTTTTCATAATCTATTTTCAAGGTATCAAGAAAATAGTTTTTGTCGGGGATAATTGAGAGATATATATTCTCTGCGCGGTCTTTGAGATATGAATTGTAGATATACCCAAACCGCTCCGCCGCGTGGCTTATGAGCTTTTCGTTCATCGGGTATTCAAGCTTTGAAAGATGTCCGTTTTGGTAAAAAAGCTTGTTGTTATCCGACTGGCGGAAAAGGTTTAAGGCAGAAAACGCCTTTATTGAACGGAACGCATCGCGGAAGGGAAAAACGTCTGTCGAATATTCTTCAAATTCGCTTGAAAACTCTCCCGAGAAAACACTTTTTGAGCTAAGTTCCGGAAACTTCGCAAGGACTCGCCTTTCGCTTTCGGAAAAATCCGGCTTCGGGAGAAAAATGCAAAGGAGCGAAAATAGCAAAACGACAGAAAAAAAGCCGATACACGTGAACTTATTTTTCATTTGCAAAACCTCCTAAAACCTGAAATACAAGAACGGATTAAACGACCCGTCAACGAGATATGCGGTGACAAGAACGAGAAGCGCGACAAGGAAAACAGGCTCAATGAAAGTCGCCACAGCTTTTCCCGCGCGAGAGTCCGAAAGCTTTTTTACAAGCATTTTCGGAAGCGGTGTCGCGCCGATAAGCGCAATTAATAGAACAACGGCATAGCTTTTGAGGTAATACAAAGTTTCCGCGGAGAGGGCGGGATAATCTCCCGCTCCAAACATCGCGCCGACGCGCAAAGAAATGTCCGTCAAAGCTACCGAATCAAAGATGATAAAGCTTATGAGAATAAGCAGGATAACGTATATGCGTGAAACAAACGAGCTTTTTGCAACAGCCTTGCCCCAGATGAACTTCTCTCCCGCAAGCAAAACCGCAAAATAAATGCCCCAGATGACGAAGTTCCACGCCGCACCGTGCCAGAAGCCTGTCAGCATCCACACAACGAGGATGTTGAAAAGGTGGCGCGGCCACTTGCATCGGTTTCCACCGAGCGGGATATAAACATAGTCGCGAAACCACGTTCCGAGCGAAATATGCCATCGCCGCCAGAACTCCGTTATGCTCTTTGAAATGAACGGATAGTTGAAGTTCTCCATAAAATCGAACCCGAAGAACTTTCCGAGTCCGCGCGCCATATCGGAATATCCGGAAAAGTCGAAGTATATGTGGAGAGAGTACGCAACGGCAAAAATCCAGAAGAAAAGAACGGATTTTTCTGAGCTTTCGCGGAAGATGTCGCAAAGCTCGCCGAGAACGTTTGCAACAAGAACCTTCTTTGAAAGCCCGATAACAAAAAGCCGGACTCCCAAAGCTGTTTTTGAAAGCGAATGTGTGCGAGCAGAAAGCTTTTCTTCAACGTCGCGGTAACGCACAATAGGCCCTGCGATAAGCTGCGGAAACATCGTTACATACGTTGCGAGAGAAATAATATTCCTCTGAGCGGGAACCTCTCCGCGATAGACGTCTATCGTGTAGCTCAAAATCTGGAAGGTGTAAAAGCTTATTCCTATCGGGAGGGCGATGCCGAGAAGAGGAACAGAAATGCCCGTAGCCGCAGAAAAGCTTGAGATAAAGAAATCTGCATACTTGAAAACCCCGAGCGCACCGAGAAAAAGGATGGAAGAGAGAACTAAAAAGAATCTCGAAAGCGCGCGTTTTTCACGAGACCTTTCAATCCCAAGCCCGAGAAAATACCCACAGATGATAGTCGCAATCATTAAAAACACATACTTCGGCTCTCCCCAGGCATAGAAAAAGAGGCTTGAGAGCAGAAGTGTAAAGTTCTTAAGCCTTTTTGGGGATATTAAATAAAGAAGAAGCACGCAGGGGAGAAAGTAATATAAAAAAGGGATGCTTGAAAAAAGCAAAACGCAACATCCTTTCGCAGAGAAAGTATCAGGGCGGCAGAATACGCCGCCCCAAGAATAAGTTATTTTTGATTATCCTTCAAGAGACTTCGGGCACATAAGGAAGAAAACCTTGTTCCCCGAAACCTCGCAAACCGTCTGGTCTGCCTCAACGCAGATGTTCCAGCGCGGGTCTGCCTTTTCGCGAAGCTCTTTTGCAAACGCATTGGCGTCTCCCGAAACTTCAAAAACAAAGCCCGAGAAAGCGATTGAACCCATCATAGGGCCAAACTTAACGCCCTTGTCAAAGCCTGCGATGTCGCCGCCAAACTCTGCGAAGAAGCCCGGCTCAACCGGCATGGTTCCCGACATAAACTGAATTGACGGGTCAGCAAGGCAGGCATTTGCAATCTCGTCAATGCTCTTTGAAGCATTTGCGCGGAAGATTCCGAGCATTACATCGCCGGTTGTTTTGTTATCACCGGAAGAAGGCTTCTCCTCCTCGACAGGGGGAGCAGACGGAGCTTCTTCAACAGCAGGGGGAGTTGAAGGCTTCTCTGCCGGCTTTGTTGCCGGCTTGTTTTCCGGAGTCTGTGTGGAAGGAGCGGAAGGTGTGCCGGAGACCGGCTTCTTTTCCGGCTCTGACTCTTCTTCCTTCTCTTCTTCAACCGGAGCTTCGTCTTCAGCCTGAGTTTCGTCGTCTGCCGGAGCATCTTCTCCGGAAACGTTTTCGTCTGAAAGGACTTCTTCGTTGTTCTCAGTTACATCATTTTCAATTTCCTCACCGCGGTTTCCACAGGCGAAGAGAGTGAAAAGCATAACAAGAGACAGCATAAGGCATAAAAGTTTTTTCATTTTTCATTTCTCCTTTTGTTTAAGTAAGTTTTTATCGCTTATGTCTTTTAGATGATTTAAGGAATAAAAAAGTTTGCGAAATTCGAGAAAAATTCAAGAAAATTTATGAAATTTTGCCAGTTTACATTAATGGTAACAAAACTTTAAATAGAAGTCAAGTTAGAAAACAACCGCTCATCCGAAAATGAGCGGTTGTTTATCGTTATCCTGCCATGTCTAACATATTATCAATAAATATCGCATAACCCTTCGTTGGGTCGTTAACGAGAACGTGCGTTACCGCACCGACGAGCTTGCCATCCTGAATTATGGGCGAACCACTCATTCCGCATACTATTCCGCCCGTTTTTGCGAGAAGCTCGGGGTCAGTCGCTCGGATGAGCATATTTTTTGTTTTTTCGCCGTCAAAATAAATTGCGGTTATTTCAATGTCATATTCTTTAACTTCATCGCCCTCGACGTTTGAGAGAATCTTTGCAGGCCCACGGTGAATCTCATTTCTCTTTGCGAGCGGGAGAGCTGCACCTTTTTGAATAGATGTCGCATCAGTTATTTTTCCGAAAATTCCGCCCTCGGTGTTTTTTGATATATCTGCAAATGTGCGGTCAATGTCAAATATGCCGACAAGCTCACCCGGATGCCCGGGCTTTCCCTTTGTTACGCTCTGCACCTTTGACGGAAGCAGACTTCCGTTCTGGAGCGGAAGAAGCGTGTTTGTCTCGTTGTCTGAAATTCCGTGGCCGAGTGCGCCGTAGGTGTTTGTCTCCGGGTCAAAATAGGTTAGCGTTCCTATCCCTGCGATAGAGTCGCGGACCCATATGCCGACGGCATATTCACCGCCGTCACACGGCTTCGGCTCTACTGTGCAGGTATGAGTTTTTCCGTTTCGGACATACTCAAAAGTGAGGGGTTTTCCTCCGCTCTCAGAGACTGCTTTTACAAGATCTGCATTAGAAGAAATTTCCATATCGCCTACTTTTCTGATAATATCGCCGGGTGCAATCCCTGCCGCCTTGCAGGGGTTCGGGGAAACGCTGTCGGAATACCCTACAACGAGCGCGCCGCTTGATGAAATTTTGATTCCCGTGGTGTGCCCCAGGGGAACAAGAGAATCTGCCGCGCTTGCCGTTATTATAATGGAGAGAGATATTATAATAGCGGCAAAAATCTTTGATGAATTTTTAAAAATTTTCATCTTCAAAAATATTTTCGCCTCCTTTCTTTTTTAATATGCGCCATATTTCATCGGATATTTTGGGCAAAGCGGAAAAATAAGCGAGAGCTTCCTTGTAAAAAAATGCGATGCCCGAAGTTTTCGGACATCGCAAAATTTGAAAGCAAAAATTTTCAATTAAAAAAATTATACAACCCAAAATTACATTATCGGTGGGACTTCTGTTGAGAAGATATCGAGAAGAGTGAGAAGCATTCTGCGGACAAGCTCAATTATTGAGAGCCACGAGCCGCGCTCGGCCTCATCCTCGTTTGCGAGAATCTTGTTTTCAAAATAGAACCTGTTGAAAAGGCCTGCTATGTCAAACATAACCTCGCATATTGCGCTCGGCGCCTTTTCGTCAAACGCGCGAAGGAGAACATCGCCGACGGAGAAGAGCTTGATTAAAAGCTCGCGCTCGGTGTCGCTCTTCGGCGGAAGGATAGCGCCCGGGAGTGCGCCCTGTTCCCCGGCTTTTGAAAGAAGCGAGGAAATTCTGACGACCGTATACTGCAGATACGGCCCCGTTTTTCCTTCTGTTGCAAGGAAGCGGTCAAGGTCAAAAATATAATCGCGTGAGCGGTGATTTATGAGATCACCAAACTTTATCGCCGCAATGCCGACCTTCTCCGCGATGGCTTCGCGTTCCGCCTCGGGGAGCTTCTTTGCCGTTTCGGATGCGTCGATACGTTCGCGTGCGGCGTCTTTTGCGCTGTTTATGAGAACGGAAAGGCTCATAACGCCGCCCTCGCGGGTCTTATACGGCTTTCCGTCGCTTCCGTTCATCGTTCCGAAGCCTACGTGATAAAGCTCGGTTCCATCCTTAACAAGCTCTGCGCGCTTAGCAAGGCGGAAGACCTGCTTGAAGTGCATAGACTGGCGGCTGTCAACGACATACCAGATTTCGTCAGGGTCAAAATCGCGTCTTCTCTGAATGATTGTCGCAAGGTCAGTTGTTGCATAGAGCATCGAGCCGTCAGACTTGCTTATGATAATCGGAGGAACAGGCTCATCGTCGGCTTCCTCTGCAACATCGGCAATCAGCGCGCCGTCACTTAAGTATGTAAGCTTTTTTTCATCAAGAGTTTTTAAAAGACCGGGAACATACGGATCAGCATCGCTTTCCCCGAGCCACATGTCAAAATCAACGCCAAGGCGCGCGTAGCTGCGTTTAAGGTCAGCGACAGAAACCTCAAGAAACTTTTTCCAGAGAGCCACATAGCCCGGGCGGCCGTTCTGCAAATCGAAGGTCGCGCGCATAGCGCGTGCGCGGAAGTCCTCATCAGACTTTGAGCGGGCGCTCGCCTCGGGATAAAGCTTTGAGAGGTCGTCAATCGTGACGGGGGACTCTTCCGGATATCCGTCGGTGATATTTTCGTCAAAGTACGGTAGCTCGGGCGAAACTCTTTCAAGCTCGGCGATGATAAGCCCCATCTGAAGCCCCCAGTCACCAAGGTGAACGTCGCCGATGACCTTGTGGCCGAGAAAACGCGCAAGGCGCTTTAAGGTTTCGCCGATAATTGCCGCGCGAAGGTGGCCGACATGCAAAGGCTTTGCAACGTTCGGGCCGCCGTAGTCAACAATTATTGTTTTCTCATCCATAACAGGGAGTGAGAGCCTCTCGCTTGCTTCCATATTTTTCGCCTGTTCCGCGATGAATTCATCGGAAAGGATTATGTTTATAAACCCCGGCGGCGCAACGGAAACGCTTTTAAAAATTTCGTTTGATGAAAGGCGGGCGACAACGTCGTTTGCAATCATCATCGGGCTTTTTTTGTGAAGCTTTGCGCCCGTAAGCGCGCCGTTACACTGAAACTGTGCAAGGTCAGGGCGGTCAGAGAAGGTGACAACGCCGAGAGACGCGTCATACCCCGCATCGCAAAACGCCGCGGTGACAATCTCCGAAAGCCTGTTCTTTAATGTAGACATAGGAAAAACTCCTTAATAGTTTTTATAATTCTGCATTCTGCATTCCGAACTCTGCATTTTAATATGCAACGCCCCAGTAAATCATATGCTTTGCGGGCTTACCGCAAATGGGGCATACGTCAGAAATCTGCTCCTGGTCAAACGGCATGCAGCGAGAGGTCATTCCGGCTTTCTCCTTGACCTTAAGCTCGCAGTCAAGGTCGCCGCACCACATAGTTTTTACAAAACCGGTTTTTGTTTTTGCAATTTCCTTCAATTCGTCAAACGTAGTTGCAGTGTAGGTATTCTCCTCGCGGTTGCGAAGCGCTTTCTCAAAGAGCGCGGTGTGGACCTCCTCGAGAGCCTTGTTGACCTCATTGACTATATTAGCAAGAGCAACTATCTTCTTCTCGCGCGTAACTCTCGAGACGATTACGCACTGCCCGGCTTCAAGGTCACGCGGACCAAGCTCTATTCTGACGGGCACGCCCTTCATTTCGTATTCCGCAAACTTCCAGCCTGCAGAGTTGTCGGATGTGTCGCACTTTGTGCGGATGCCGGCATTTTTAAGAGTGTTAAGAAGCTCGTCTGCCGCCTCAAGAACCCCGCCCTTGTGTGCAGCAATCGGGATGATGACAGCCTGAATCGGCGCAATCTTCGGCGGGAGAACAAGGCCGTTGTTGTCGCCGTGAGTCATAATGATACCGCCGATAAGACGGGTGGAAACGCCCCAGGATGTCTGGTGCGGGTGGGAAAGCTTGTTGTTTTTGTCGGTAAACTGAATTTCAAATGCTTTTGCAAAGCCGTCTCCGAAGTAGTGAGAGGTTCCTGCCTGCAAAGCCTTGCGGTCGTGCATCATACATTCAATGGTGTAGGTTGCTTCAGCTCCGTTGAATTTTTCCTTTTCGGTCTTCTGGCCGCGTGTAACCGGCATAGCGAGAACATTCTCGCAGAAGTCCGCATAAACATTGAGCATAGTCTGGGTAAACGCTTCTGCCTCTTCTGCTGTGGCGTGGATGGTATGCCCCTCCTGCCAGAGAAATTCACGGTGGCGGAGGAATGGGCGAGAGGTTTTCTCCCAACGCAGAACGCTGCACCACTGATTATACTTCATCGGGAGGTCGCGGTGAGACTGCAGGGCGTTTGCAAAATGCTCGCAGAAAACGGTCTCCGAGGTGGGGCGGATGGCATATTTCTCTTCAAGCTTCTCTCCGCCGCCCATTGTAACCCAGGCACATTCGGGGGCGAAGCCCTCAACGTGGTCCTTTTCTTTCTGGAGAAGAGATTCGGGGATGAGAAGGGGCATATAGACGTTCTCAACACCCTGCTTTTTGAACTCCGCATCCATGATGCGCTGTATATTTTCCCATATTGCATAGCCGTAGGGGCGATAAATGAACACGCCCCTGATAGAGGAGTAGTCAATGAGCTGTGCTTTGCGGCATACATCGGTAAACCACTGGGCAAAGTCAACCTCCATATCGGTAATCTGTTCAACCTTCTTATCGTTTGCCATATTATTCTACTTCCTTTCCGCTTATAAAACGATTCATAATGTTATACGCAAGAGGAATAACTCTTCCGCTTAAGCTTCCGTTTTCTTCGTCGTACGGGCGGCCGCTCTTTTCATCAATCCCGCTGCCGTATATTACATACGGGACAGGCTCGATAACGTGAGTCCGCGCCTCAATGGGAGTCGGGTGGTCGGGCATAAGGAGAATTCTGTACTCCTCGCCGGTTGAGTCGAGATATTCCTTGACCGGGCCGAGGATATCCGCATCAATGCGCTCAATGGACTTGACCTTGAGGTCAACATCGCCGTCATGGCCGCATTCGTCAGGAGCTTCGACGTGAGTGAAAACAAAGTCAGCGCCGTCACGGAACGCCCTGATTGAGGCGGAAGCCTTGCCCTTGTAATTTGTGTAGTAATCCCCTGTTGCGCCATCAACCTCGTATGTGGAAAGCCCTATCCCGCGCGCAAGCCCCATAATGAGCGGAACGGCGGTGACAACAGCACCCGAGATGCCGTGCTGTTCAGAAAAGCTTGAAAGTGCAGGCTTTGTGCCCTCGCCCCAGAGCCACAGGCAGTTTGCCGGGAGAAGCCCGCGCTCCATTCTTGAGATGTTGACGGGGTGCGCCATAAGGATGTCATAGCTTTCACGCATCATTGAAAGAACCTCTTCACCATACGGCCCGCCGGGGAGATAATCACGGATGCACTTGCCGAGAATATCGTGCGGCGGCATCATGGTGTAGTTATAGTCAATCCCGCTCCATATCATTATGTGGCGGTAGCTGACGCCGCGGTGGAACTTCCGGCTTTCGGAAGCAAAGCGCTCTTTAAGCGCATCCAAAAGCTCATAAGCTTCTTCGTTTGTAATCTTGTCCGAGCTGTGGTCAAGCATCGTTTTGCTCTCAAAATCGCCGTCAGTTGAAATGCTGACGAGATTGAGGCGGAAGACAGTATCGTCAGCATTTAGCGGAATGTCGAGGCCGAGAGCCTCAATCGGGCTTCTGCCTGTGTAGAACTTCTTCGGGTCATACCCGAAAACGCAGAGATTTGCAATATCGCTCCCTGTCGGCATGCCGCTAAAGAGAGTGTTTGTCATTCCCAGCTCTCCGTTTTTCGAGATAAAGTCCATATTCGGTTTATTTGCCGCAGAAAGCGGTGTTTTCCCTGAAAGCTCGGGCACGGGGCGGTCTGCCATACCGTCGCCGAGCATAACAAAATATTTCATATTCAAAAACCTCCGAGGATAAAGTATACATAACTTCCCAACATAACAATATGTGTAATTATAACATTTAAGTGTAGAAAAATCAACGGTTTTACTTGATTTAAGACAAAGAATAATGTATTATTAATACAAGAATTATTTTGGCGGTGAAGATAATGAAAATTTCATCGATGTTCAGTGAAAAACGCCCTGTGTTTTCACTTGAAATTTTCCCTCCAAAAAAGGAAGGAACGATAGAAGCGCTTTATGAAAAGCTCGGCGAAATGGCAGAATTGCGCCCTGATTTCATCAGCGTTACATACGGCGCAGGCGGATCTTCCGCAACGAGCGCAACGGCGCTTCTTGCCGTCGAGGTAAAAAAACGATTTCAAATCGAACCGCTTATGCATCTTACCTGCGTTTCTCAGACGCGCGATGAAATGGAAAAAACGGTTGCGTCTCTTTCGGGTTACGGCATCGAAAACATTCTTGCTCTGCGAGGAGATATTCCCGCAGACGGGGAGAGAAAGTATGACTTTATGTACGCTTCCGACCTTGCGAAGTTTGTTTCAGAACGCGGTTTTTATGTTTCGGGAGGGTGTTATCCCGAGGGTCATCCCGAAGCTCCCGACATTGTAACCGATGTTCTCAATCTTAAATACAAGATAGAAAACGGAGTTTCCCATCTCGTTTCCCAGCTCTTTTTCTCAAATAAGTATTTTTACGATTTTCTCGACCGCGTTCGCCTTGCGGGGATAGATGTCCCGATAGAGGCGGGGATTATGCCGGTCACGAACAAGCGCCAGATAGAGAGAATGGTCACAACCTGCGGCGCGTCAATCCCGCCGGAGCTTGCAAAGATGATGCAGAAGTACGAAAACGATGCAGACTCCCTGTATGAAGCAGGCATTGAGTTTGCCGCAGCTCAGATTTCGGATCTTCTAGATAACGGAGTCCGCGGGATACATCTCTATACGATGAACAATCCCGATATTGCAAGAAAAATCTATTCTGCAGTTTCAAAAAAGCTCGGAAGATAAAAATTTTTGAGGTGTATATATGCTTATCATAATGTCAGGAAGTGCAGGGGTCGGGAAAAACACGATAATTAACGAACTCCTTGAAGAATATAATAACCTTACCCTTATGCCAACCGTGTCAACGCGCTCAATGCGCCCGGGTGAGGAACAGGGCAGGCCCTACATCTTTGTTTCAAAGGATGAGTTTGAAGGTATGCTCTCCCGCGGTGAAATGCTCGAGTATTGCCCGATTCACGGCAATCTTTACGGAACAAGCAAAAAAATCCTCGAAGAAAAAACAAGCGAGGGAAAAGTTCTTATCAAAGACATCGACGTTGAGGGAACATTAAACCTCAAAAAACTGATGAGCGATGTTGTTGCAATCTACTTAAAACCGAAAAACAAGGAGCAGCTTCGGCAGCGCCTTATCGGGCGAGGAGAAAAGGATATTGAGCTTCGGCTTAAGCGATATGAATACGAAGAAGAAATGTCAAAGAATTATGACTATGTTCTCGTAAACGACGATATGGAAGAAACGCTCGAAGCTCTCCGCAAAATTCTAGCCGAAGAAACGTCAAAACGCGGCGCCGTGCTGATAAAATAAAAAATATAAAATCCCACGTGCTATGCACGTGGGATTTTTTAACAAAAACTTACTTTATAAGTCTTGCGCGGACAATGTTCGGGAGAGAAGAAATCTTCGCCACAATATCTTCAGAAACCTCGCCGTCAATATCAATTACGGTATATGCCCAGTCGCGCTTTGAAGCGTTCTGCATATTTGCAATATTAAGCTTTGCAGCTGAAATTTCGGCCGTGATGTTGTTGACGGTGTTCGGAACGTTCTTGTGGAGAACGCAAAGCCTGCAGTCTGCATTTTTCGGCATAAATACCGTCGGGAAGTTGACGGAATTCTTGATGTTGCCGTTTAAAATGTAGTTCTTAAGCTCGTCAACTGCCATAACAGCGCAGTTTTCTTCGCTTTCAGGAGTTGATGCGCCAAGGTGAGGAAGAGCAACAACGTTTTCACAGCCGATAAGCGCAGCATCCGGGAAGTCAGTGACATACTTTGCGACCTTGCCATCGCCGAGAGCGCGGATGATGTCGTCGGTGTTGACAAGTGTACCACGGGCGAAGTTGAGGATTCTTACGCCGTCTTTCATAACGGAGATTGTGGCTGAGTTTATCATGCCCGTTGTTTCCGGTGTAGCGGGAACGTGGATTGTTATATAATCGCTCTTTTCATAAATCTCGTTAATGTCGGTGCAGTGGCGGATGTTGTGAGAAACGCTCCATGCCGCATTAACGGAGAGATATGGGTCATATCCGAGAACGGTCATACCGAGCTTTTCAGCAGCATTTGCAACTAAAACGCCGATAGCACCAAGGCCGATAACGCCGAGAGTCTTGCCCTGGATTTCAGGGCCGACGAACTGGCTCTTGCTCTTTTCGACGAGCTTTCCGACCTCATCGCCGCTGTCCTTAAGGGTCTTTGCCCACTCAATTCCCTCATATACCTTTCGTGATGAGAGGAAAAGGCCCGTGAGAACAAGCTCCTTAACTGCGTTTGCGTTAGCGCCAGGAGTGTTGAAAACAACAACCCCCGCCTCTGCCGCACGGTCAAGAGGGATGTTATTGACTCCGGCTCCAGCACGGGCGATGCAGAGAAGCTCGGGGTTAAATTCTTCGGAATGAAGGTCAGCCGAGCGGACAAGAAGAGCCACAGGGTTTTCAAGATCCGCCCCGCAGGTGAATTTATCTGCCGGCAACCGAGAAAGCCCGGTTGACGAAATTTTGTTCATCAGCTTTACGTTATACATAAAAGGAACCTCCTACTTATTTTTTGCTTCAAACTCGCCCATAAACTTGACGAGCTTTTCAACGCCCTCAACAGGCATTGCGTTGTAGATGGATGCGCGCATACCGCCAACGGAGCGATGCCCCTTTATCGAGAGGAAGCCCTCTGCTCCCGCTTCTTTAACAAACTTTGCATCAAGCTCCTCGTCTCCCGTTCTGAAGGTGACGTTCATAAGAGAGCGAGAGCCCTTTTCTGCGTGCGGGATAAAGAGGCGGCTTTCGTCGAGGAAGTCATAGAGAAGCTTTGCTTTTGCACGGTTGATTTTCTCAAGCTCTGCGATTCCGCCGAGGGACTCAATCCAGTCAAGAACAAGGCCGCAGACATAGATGGGGTATGTGCTGGGAGTGTTGTACATAGACTCCTTCTCAGCCATGACCTTATAATCCATAACTGTCGGGATATCCGCGCGAGCGTTCCCGAGAAGGTCATCGCGAACGATAACAACGGTAAGCCCTGCAGGAGCCATATTCTTCTGTGCGCCTGCGTAGATAACGCCGTATTTTGAAACGTCAACCTCCTCTGAAAGGATGCAGGAGGACATATCCGCAACGAGCGGGACTTTGCCTGTATCGAGGAAGTAGTTCCAGTGAGTTCCGAAAATGGTGTTGTTTGCACAGATGTGGACATAGTCAGCATCGGGAGAGAGCTTCAGCTCCTCCTGAGACGGGATTCTTGCATAGTTTTCGCTCTTAAGGTCACAAACAACGTTAATCTCGCCGTACTTCTTTGCTTCCTTTGCGGCGTTGCCGGAGAACTGACCTGTGACTATGTAATCCGCCTTGCCGGTCTTTAAGAGGTTTAAGGGGATTGATGCAAACTGAAGCGACGCGCCGCCCTGTAAAAAGAGAACCTTATAGTTTTCGGGGATATTAAGAAGCTTGCGGAGCTTTGCTTCCGCGCCCTTTATAATCTCATCATAAACCTTGCTGCGGTGGCTCATCTCCATAACGGACATACCCGAGTCGTTGTAGTTGAGCATTTCATCTCTTGCACGGCAAAGAACTGCCTCGGGAAGCATAGAAGGCCCTGCGGAGAAATTATAGACACGATTTTCAAACATAAGATTACCTCCAGAAAATGTATACTAATCTATTTTAAGTTATATTATATAACTATCCGCGAATGATGTCAAATAAAAATGGGAAAAATTTACTCAAAAAACAAGGAAAAGGACAGCTTTTGAAGCTGCCCTTTTCCTTGTTGCAATAGGAGTGGGGAGGAGTAACAGAGAAAAGAATATATCTCTTATATATAAAAACCATATCGGTTATTACAGATACATTATATCCGCAAAATATTAACAAATAAATCTATTAATGTTACTAAAATGTTAAACTTCGCTGTTTTTCTCCTTTTTTCGCAGTTTATTGCGCTCGCGAAGGGAAAGAAAGAACCGTGAAAGAACCGCCCCGCATTCCTCCTCAAGCACGCCTCCGCAAACGTCGGGCTTGTGGTTATACGGCAGGTCAAAGAGGTTGGTAACCGAGCCGCAGCTTCCCGCCTTCGGGTCATATGCGCCGAAGACTACGCGCTCAATCCTCGAATTGATGCACGCCCCTGCACACATCGGGCACGGCTCAAGCGTCACAAAAAGCTCAGCTCCGCAAAGCCGCCAGCCGCCAACCGCGCGGCGCGCTTCGTCTATCGCGCGAAGCTCCGCGTGGGCAAGCGGGTCTTTATCGCTCTCGCGCAGATTATATCCGCGGCCGATAATCTCGCCGTCAAGAACAATCACACAGCCGACGGGAGCCTCGCCGAGGCTCTCGGCATATTCTGCAAGAGCGAGCGCCTGCTGCATATAAAACTCGTCTCCGAATCTTTCCATGTCTAATTCCTCTGGCTGTGAATCGGAGCGGGAATTCTGCCGCCGCGCGAGATGAAGCGCGCGGGAGAGCAGGTGCTGATTTTCATAACGGGAGCCTCGCCGAGAAGCCCGCCGTAGTTTACGAAATCGCCAACTCCCTTTCCGTATGCGGGAATAACGCGGACAGCCGTGGTCTTGTTGTTCACAACGCCTATTGATATTTCGTCTGCAATAATCGCAGATATTACCTCGGGCGGAGTATCCCCGGGAATCGCAATCATATCAAGGCCGACCGAGCATACGGCAGTCATAGCCTCAAGCTTGTCAAACGACAGAAGGCCGCGAGATGCAGCTTCAATCATGCCGGCATCCTCCGAAACGGGGATAAACGCTCCCGAAAGGCCGCCGACGTGCGGAGAGGCCATAACGCCGCCTTTTTTGACCGCATCGTTTAAGAGTGCAAGAGCGGCAGTGGTGCCGTGGGAGCCGACGGATGAAAGCCCCATTTCCTCTAAAATATGCGCAACCGAATCGCCTATTGCAGGAGTCGGGGCAAGAGAAAGGTCAACTATTCCGAACGGGATGTTAAGCCGCTCTGCCGCAGTTTTTGCAACAAGCTGGCCGGCACGCGTAATTTTGAAAGCGGTGCGCTTTACAACCTCTGCAAGATCCGTGAGGTTAACATCGCCTGCGCGCTTTATTGCCTTGTGAACAACGCCGGGGCCGGAAACACCGACGTTTATGACAGCCTCGCCCTCGCCGACGCCGTGAAAAGCTCCCGCCATAAAGGGGTTATCCTCAGTTGCGTTTGCAAAAGCAACAAACTTTGCACACGCGATAGATTCGCGCTCGCGCGTGAGATATGCCATCTTGCAGACGAGCTCGCCAAGAGTTTTGACAGCATCCATATTTATTCCGGCGCGGGTGGTGGCAACGTTTACAAACGAGCAAACGCGCTCGGTTTCCGCGAGTGCTTCCGGAAGTGTTGCAATAAGCCGCTCATCGCCCCTTGTCGTTCCCTTGTGGACAAGCGCGCCGTATCCGCCGATGAAGTTTATTCCGAGCGTTTCCGCGGCGCGGTCAAGAGCCTTTGCAAGCGGGGTGACGTCTTCTGTATCCAGACCGTCGGCGAGAAGAGATGCGGGAGTAACGGAAACGCGCTTGTTGACAATCGGGATTCCGTATTCACACGAAATTTTCTCTGCAGTTTCAACAAGGTGCTCTGCGGTTTTTGTAACCTTGTCATAGACCTTCTCTGAAACTGTTTTTATGTCGCTTCCCGCGCAGTCGCGGAGAGAGATTCCCATAGTTACCGTGCGGATGTCGAGGTGTTCCTCCTCAATCATCTTAATCGTTTCAAGAATATCAAATGAATTTATCATCGTTTTTCAATTCCCCTTATATTCTGTGCATAGTGTTGAAAATGTCCTCGTGCATCGCAAGAATCTTGAGGTTCATCTTCTCACCCAAAGCGACAAGCTCATCGGAAAGCGCAGAAAACTCAACCTTGCTCTCTGTTATGTCAACGAGCATAACCATAACGAACATATCCGACAAAACGCTCTGATTGATGTCGAGAATGTTTATCTTCTTCTCGTTCAAAACGTTTGATACGGCGGCGATGATGCCTGTCGTGTCCTTACCTATAACTGTTATTACTGCACGCATAATCTAAAATCTCCTTTTATATCTTATTTTCTTATATATCCGTTTGCAGGGCGGACAAGGCGGCGCGAGGATTCCAAAGCGTCTAAAACGTCGCCTATAATACGGTTTGAAATCAAAAAACCTTCTGGGGTGAGCCGCCAGGCCATGCCGTCAAAGTCTGTATGCCCGCTCTTGTGATAAGAGAGAAGAACCTTTTCAATCTCGTCAAAGAAGGTGAGATACTTCTTTTCAAGAACATCTGCCGAAATCCCATTTGATGTCCGAAGCCCGAGCATAAGGTATTCCCCACAGCGCTCTGAGGTATTTATAGTTTCTATTTTATCTATTATCTCATCGCCGTTTCTGAGTGCTTCAATATACTGCGCGCGGTCTCTCACATACGAAAAGCGCTTTTTCCCGACAAGGGAATGTGCCGATGGGCCAAAGCCCCAATAGTCGCCGAGAGTCCAGTATTTCATATTGTGGCGGGAAAGCTTTCCGTCTTTTGCGAAATTCGAAATCTCGTATTGTGTATACCCTTCATCTGCAAGGCGCGCAACTGCGGCGAGATACATATCCGCCTGCTCGTCGTCTGACGGGAGAAATAGAGTTTCCGGCCGCTCTGCAAGAGGGGTTCCCTCTTCGAGCTTTAGGCTGTATGCCGATATGTGTGTCGGGGAAAGTGCGATTGCCGCGTCAAGGGAATCAAGAAAGCTCTCAAGCGATTGTGACGGCAGCCCGTACATCAGATCAAGGGAAATGTTCTCAATCTTTGCGCGCCGCGCGGCATCGACCGCCGCTTTAACGTCTTCAAACGTATGCGTGCGCCCGAGCACGCGAAGCTCAGATTGCTTTGCCGACTGCATACCGAAAGAAATTCTGTTAAACCCCGCCCTTCGCATATGCCGGAGCATAGGATACGAAACGGAGTTCGGGTTTGCCTCGGAAGTGATTTCGCAATCGTCAGAAACCTTGAAGCTTCGAAAAACGGTACCAAGAATTTTTATAAGGTTTTTCTCGCCTATCGCCGTTGGCGTTCCCCCGCCGAAGTAGATGCTGTCAACTACATAGTCAGACGAGCGCATCTGAGCCTCGCTGATATGGCGGACAAGCGCCGATGTATATTCGTTATATTCTCCGCGCGTACCGCACTGCGAATAAAAATCGCAGTAGGCACACTTTGATTTGCAAAACGGTATGTGTATATATATTCCGAGAGGAGTCATTTTCCCACACTCCTATTCGTCAAGCTTCAAAACTGCCATAAACGCATCCTGAGGAACCTCAACCGAGCCTAAGTTGCGCATGCGCTTCTTTCCTTCCTTCTGCTTCTCAAGAAGCTTTTTCTTTCTTGTTATGTCGCCGCCGTAGCACTTTGCAAGAACGTCTTTGCGGAGAGCCTTGACGGTTTCGCGCGCAATAATCTTGCTTCCGATTGTCGCCTGAATCGGAATCTCAAAGAGCTGGCGTGGAATATGCTCCTTGAGCTTTTCTGCAAGCCTTCTCGCCCTTGCATATGCCTTTTCGCTGTGAACGATAAAGGAGAGAGCATCAACGGGGTCGCCGTTTAGGAGAATGTCAAGCTTTACAAGGTCGCTCTTGCGATAACCTGAAAGCTCATAGTCAAGCGATGCATATCCGCGAGTTTTTGACTTGAGAGCATCAAAGAAGTCATAGATGATTTCGTTTAGCGGAAGGTCATAATGCAGCTCAACCCTTGTCTGGTCAAGATATTTTGTGTCTTTATATTCGCCGCGCCTTTCCTGGCAAAGCTCCATAATGTTTCCGATATATTCCGTCGGCGCGATAATGTTCGCAGCAACAAACGGCTCTTCCGCCCATTCAATCTCATTCGGTGCAGGATAGTTGAGAGGGTTTGCAATCATAAGCTCCTCCCCGTCAGTCTTCCTGACGCGATAAATAACGCTCGGCGCGGTTGTTATAAGATCGAGATTATATTCGCGCTCGAGGCGCTCCTGAATAACCTCCATATGAAGAAGCCCCAAAAATCCGCAGCGGAAGCCGAAGCCGAGAGCCGCAGAGGACTCCGGCTCATATGTCAGCGACGCATCATTGAGCTTTAACTTATCAAGCGCGTCGCGAAGGTCGGGGTATTTTGCGCCGTCTGCAGGATAAACACCCGAAAATACCATCGGGCGCACCTCGCGGTAACCGGGAAGCGGCTCGCCTGCCGGATTTTCGGCGCTTGTAACTGTGTCGCCGACCTGAGTGTCAATAACGTTTTTGATGCTTGCGGTGAAAAATCCTACCTCGCCGGCAGAAAGGCAATCTGTTTTCCTCTCGCCGCGCGGAAGCATATACCCCGTCTCAACGACTTCAAATTCCGCACCGCTCGCCATAAGCTTTATCTTCATCCCCGGGCGGATTGTTCCGTCTATAACGCGGAGATAAACGACGACTCCGCGGTAGGAGTCATAGCGGCTGTCAAATATTATGGCGCGAAGCGGTGCGCTATCATCACCCTTTGGCGCAGGGAGATTTTTGACCGTATATTCAAGGACAGAATCTATATTGAGATTCATCTTTGCGGAAATCGCGGGAGCATCTTCTGCGGGGATTCCGATAATATCCTCAATTTCGGTTTTGACTCTTTCCGGGTCAGCGCTGGGAAGGTCAATTTTGTTTATAACGGGCAAAACTTCAAGGTCATGCTCTATTGCGAGATATGTGTTTGCAAGAGTCTGCGCCTCAATCCCTTGAGATGCGTCGACAACAAGCAAAGCCCCCTCACAGGCCGCGAGCGAGCGGGAGACCTCGTAGTTAAAGTCAACATGGCCCGGAGTGTCGATAAGATTGAGAACATAGGTTTCTCCATCCTCTGCGACATAGTCAAGCCTTACGGCGCGCGCCTTTATGGTTATTCCGCGCTCGCGCTCAAGCTCCATATCATCAAGAAGCTGATTTTCCATCTCGCGCTCGGTGACAGCCTTACAATGCTCAAGAAGCCTGTCCGCGAGTGTGCTTTTTCCGTGGTCAATGTGCGCTATAATACAAAAGTTTCTGATATTGTCTTTGTTTGACACAGTACACTTCTCCTATTGTAAATATTCATACCATAAGTATAGCACAAACACAGGTGTATTTACAATGAAAATTTGCGATGTTAATAATAAAAAGAAAAGCGTATCCATATGGACACGCTTTTCATAAAGCCTGATTGCTAAATTTTTGAAAAAAGCTCTTTCGGAACGCCGCAGACCGGGCAGGTAAACCCTTCAGGAAGTTCATCAAGGTCGGATTCATACCCGCATATCTGACACTTCCACTTCGGAGAGGGGGAAGCGCCAGCTTCTTCAATATACGTCGGCGCATTTTTCGGAGCCTTCCCCTTTATAACGCGGTGGTAGTAATCATACGTCATCGGTTTTTCGTCGTTTAAAACATCAGCATCCGTGACCTCGCCGAGAAAGACCGTATGCGTTTCTGTTTCGAGCATATCCGTAACGCGGCAGACGATGTAACTCTTTGCGCCTTTTATAATTCTCACGTCGCCTTTTAACTCGCTTGGGATTTCCGCAAACTTGTCAGTGTCGCGGCTTGATTTGAAACCAAACGTACCTATAACCGAGGGGGCGCAAGCCTCAGAAAGGATTGACAGAGCAAAAACCCCGCTTTTCCTTATGCAGGAGTTCGTGAAGTTATCGTGGTTCACAGAAACCGCAATAGTCGGTTTTTCGCTTGTCACCTGCATCGCACTGTTTGCAACACAGCCGACGGGCCGCTCACCGTCTTTAGATGTGAGGATGTAAACTCCGTAAGAGAAGTCGCAGAAAGCTTTCTGGTTCATATTAAAAACTCCTTAAAAAGAAAGTGCAAATTCGCGCCCTAACGCCTCTGCGTTTTTAAGGTCATCCTCAGACGGAACAAAAGTAACCTTAAAACCTTCTCCGAAAACGTTCATCCGAAGGCCTGAAAGTCTTGCCGTAATGTTCGGAACAGCCTCTCCGCTCCAGCCGTAAGAGCCGAAGACAAGCGCGGGCTTTTTCTTTGAATTTATGGCATCAACGTGCGAGAGAAGCTGCCAGACAGGGGCAACAGCGTCTGCGTTTATCGTGGGAGAGCCGATGCAGATTGCCGAAGCTGAATTGATAAGAGTTGACATATCTGACATATCGTGGTTATTTAAGTTATACACGTTGCAGATACACTCGGGCTTCCCCTCTCGGATTCCGCGCGAAATGGCCTCTGCAATCAGCCCCGTGTTTCCGTATGCCGAGCAGTAGAAAACAGGGATAAGAGGCTTTCCGGCTTCCTTTTCTGCACTCCACTCGGTGTATTTCTCGATAGCATACTGAAGCTGCTCCCCGCGCGAAAGAATGGGGCCGTGGCTTGTGAGAGCAAGGTCAAAGTCAAGTGACGAGAGCTTCTGGAGCCCCGCGCGCACATATGACGGGAAGGGCCCGAAAATAGCTGCGTAGTAATACGCAAGCGCATCAGCGTATTTTTCGGGATAAACTATATTGTTATCGGTAATATGCGGTTCGCAGTAGTGCGAGCCGAGAAAATCACAGGTAAAAACAGCCTTTTCTTCGGGGACATAGGTAAACATCGAATCAGGCCAATGGAGAAACGGCGCGGGAATAAAGCGGAGCGTTTTGTCGCCGAGAGAAAGCTCGTCTCCATCCTTTACGACGTGAACGGGAAGGTCAGCTCTGTTCGTTATTCCGTTAAGATATATAGAAGCTGCGCGCGTTACATAAATCTCTGCCTTCGGGCAAAGCTCCAGAAGTCTTCTTAACGCGCCCGAGTGGTCAGGCTCACAGTGATTTAATACAATGTAGTCAATATCCTCCGGATTTGTGACCGCGCGGATATTTTCGAGATACTGCTCAAAATACGTCAGGTGGCAGGTCTCAATAAGCGCGGTTTTTTCGCTTCCCTTTACGATGTATGAGTTATACGTTGTTCCGTACTCCGTTTTCATAATAACATCGAAAATGCGGAGAATGGGGTTTAGGATGCCGACATATGAAATGCTGTCGGAAATTTTTACAGCTGGCAAATTATTACACCTCTTCCTTAAAAATAGACACATCTTCCCTCAAGCGAGGGAAGATGCTGATAGTCGTTAATTATTCTTCTTCAAACATATCCTTGCCTACTCCGCACAAGGGGCAGACAAAGTCCTCAGGGACATCTTCCCATACGGTTCCGGGAGCGATACCGCTTTCCGGATGGCCCTCGGCCTCGTCATAAACAAAGCCGCAAACTGAACAAACATATTTTTTCATAAAAACTACCTGCCTTTAACTGATTGATATTAGTAGTTTGTCTTAAGAAGCTCGAAATATGCCTTCGGATGAGCGCAAACCGGGCAAAGCTCGGGGGCGTTCTTTCCGACATGGATGTGGCCGCAGTTTGCACACTGCCATACTACATCGCCCTCGCGGGAGAATACAGCGCCGGACTCAACGTTTGCAAGAAGCTTTAAGTATCTTGCCTCATGCTCTTTTTCAATCTTGCCGACAGCGTCGAAAAGATATGCAATCTTGTCAAAGCCCTCTTCCTTTGCGGTCTTTGCAAACTCAGCATACATCTCTGTCCACTCGTAGTTTTCGCCCTCTGCCGCAGCCTTGAGGTTTTCTGTTGTTGTTCCGATTTCGCCGCCTTCAAGGAGCTTGAACCAAAGCTTTGCATGCTCCTTTTCGTTGTTTGCGGTTTCTGTGAAGATTGCGGAAATCTGCTCGTAGCCTTCCTTCTTTGCCTTTGAAGCAAAGTATGTGTACTTGTTTCTTGCCTGGCTCTCGCCTGCAAAAGCGGCAGCGAGATTAGCTTCTGTTTTTGAACCCTTTAAATCCATGATAAAAAACTCCTTTTGGTGAAATTTGGTATTTACTTTTTGCTGTTGTTATAGTATCATATACTTAAAGAAAATTCTGTTGCATTTGCAACACGAGGTGAAAAATTTTGAACATTGACCAGATATTTCTTTTTGACGGCGTCAAGGCATCTGACAAGGAGAGGATGATATCCTGCTTTAACATCCAGAGGCAGAAGTTTGAAACCGGCGAAACCATATGGGATTTTGACCGTGCCTTTGACAAAATCGGCATAGTTATGTCGGGGAGCGTGTCGCTTTCACGCGTTGATTCTGCCGGGAACCGCGTTGTGCTTGAGGACCTTTCCGAAAACGATGTTTTTGGAGAGATGTTTGCCTTCTCTGAGGAGAACGGGCGCGGAATTTTTGCAGTGTGCGAGAAAAAATGTGAAATTGCTTTCATACTGTATGAAAACATTGCAAAGCGCTGTTCAAATGCGTGCAAATGCCACACAATGGTAGTTGAAAATATGTTCCGGGTTGTCACCAAGAAGGCAAAGCGCCTCTCGGAGCGCATCGAGATTCTCGGGAACCGCTCAATAAGGGATAAGCTGCTCTCGCTTTTCACGATGTATTCGCAGAAGGAGGGGAGCCGGAGCTTCGAGCTTCCGTTTTCCTTAAGCTACCTTGCAGACTATATCTGCGCCGACCGAAGTGCGATGATGCGCGAGCTTCGGAAGATGAGCGATGAGGGGCTTATTTCCACCGACAGGCGGAAAATTCAGCTTTTGCATTAGAGAAAAAAGGGTGTTACAATGGCGATAATTCACGCAGAGGTTAAGATTAACGGAATAGTTCAGGGCGTAGGCTTTCGCCCGTTTATCCACAGGCGTGCAGCTGATTTTGGGATTTTCGGAGAAATCAGAAACACGTCTTTCGGTGTTGAGCTGTCTGTTGAGGGTGAAAAAGAAAAAATTGAAGGCTTCCTCTCCGGGCTTTCAGAAGAAAAACCAAAGCTTTCCGAGATATATGAGATAAAAACGGAATATTCGGGAGAGCTTTCGGGGTATGCGGAATTTTCAATTTCAGAAAGCGAGGCGAATTCTTCCCGCAGCACGTTGATTTCGCCCGACACGGCAATCTGCGAGGATTGCCTCCGGGAGCTTTTTGACAAGTCTGACCGCAGGTATCGCTACCCGTTTATAAACTGCACAAACTGCGGGCCGCGCTTTACGATAACCAAGGATATTCCATACGACAGAAAAAATACGACCATGGCAGAGTTTCCGATGTGTGAGACTTGTGCCGAGGAATATGGAGACATCAAAAGCCGCAGATACCACGCCCAGCCCGATTGCTGCCCATCCTGCGGGCCGGAGCTTTCCTTTCTTGATGCTTCGGGAAAGGAAGTTTCGGGAGATGCGCTGTCGATGGCACGCGAGCTTCTCAAAAACGGCGGGATTTGTGCCGTAAAAGGGCTTGGTGGAGTTCACCTTGCCTGCCGCGCGGATATGGAAGCGGCTGCTTTCCGTCTTCGTGAGAGAAAGCGGCGCGATGAAAAGCCCTTTGCGCTGATGTGCCGCGACATTTCCGTTGTGCGCGAAATCGCCGAGGTTTCGGAAGCTGAGGAGCGGCTGCTCACCTCTCATCACAGGCCGATAATCCTGCTTCGTAAGAAAAACAAAAACGATTTTATGCATATAAGCGAAAACGGATACCTCGGGGTTATGCTCCCGTACACTCCCGTTCATTATCTCCTTATGCAGGGAGAGTTCTCCTGCCTTGTTATGACGAGTGCAAACGTTTCCGAGCTACCCATTGTATATAAAGACGACGAAGCTGTGGCCTCACTTTCCGGAATCGCTGACGGGTTTCTTACCAACAACAGAGAAATTTATGTCCGTTGCGACGACTCTCTTGCATGGGAGTATGAGGGGAGAGAGTATTTTGCGCGTCGAAGCCGCGGCTATGTCCCGCACCCCATATGCATAGAGGGGATTTATAAAAACATTCTGGCCTGCGGTGCGGAGCAGAAGGCCTCGTTTTCTGTTTCCCGAAACGGCGAGGTTTTCCCGAGCGCTCATATAGGAGACTTGAAAAATCTCGAAACGCTCGATTGCTATGAAGAACAGATATCTCACTTTGAAAAGATTTTTGATGCTGTCCCCGAGCTTATAGTCTGCGATATGCACCCTGATTATATGTCGGGAGAATATGCGCGAAAAAGAGCGCGGGAAATTTCCGTTCCGCTCGTCGGCGCATATCATCACCACGCTCATATGGCATCGTGCATGGCGGATAACGCGCTTTCCGGAAACTGCATCGGCATTATATGGGACGGAACGGGCTTTGGCCCTGACGGCAAAAGCTTGGGCGCGGAATTTTTGTTTGGAGACTACCGGAAAGCAGAAAGGCTCGGAACGATTGAAGAGATAACGCTTCCCGGGGGAGACCGTGCCGCACGCGAGATTTCAAGAATCGGAGCCTCGCTGATGCAGTCGGCAGATGAGGACCCCTCCGCGATTTTCGGCGCGGGAGCAGAAAAAGTAAAAAAGCTTCTGAAGGCGGATATAAACTGCCCGAAGGTTACGAGTATGGGCAGGCTTTTTGACGGCGTTGCTTCAATCCTCGGAATAAAAGAAAAAGCTTCTTATGAGGGGCAGGCAGCGCAGCTTCTTGAAGCGGCGGCAGACGAGAAGTGCGAAAAGGTTTATCCGTACACAATAAATGAGAAAAACGGATTGTATGTGTTTGACTGGCGCGAAATGATTCGCGTAATTTCCCGTGAGAGAAGAAGCGGTGCGGACATATCAGAAATCTCCGCCGCGTTTATGAACACGCTTGTCGATATGGCGGCAGAGATTACGTTGCAAATATCGCGCGAGAAAAGAGAGCGGCGAGTTGCTCTCTCGGGCGGGAGCTTTCAGAATATGTATATACTAAAAAGACTTGTTAAAAGGCTTCGGGATTTCAGACTTGAGGTATACACTCACAGACAGGTATCGCCAAACGACGAGGGGATTTCTCTCGGCCAGCTTATGATAGCAGAGAAAGGGGGCGGCATTGATGTGCCTTGCAGTGCCACTTAAAATTACAGAGCTTTCGGGAAACGATGCAATCGGAGAACGCGACGGCGTCAGAAGGAAAATCCGCGTGGATTTTATCGAGAACCCGAAAATCGGAGAATACGTTATTGTGCATGCAGGCTTTGCCATTGAGCGTATGTGCGCGGATGAAGCAAAGGAAAGCATCGCGGCAGCAGAGGAAGTAGAAAATGAATTGCGAAAACTTAACTAACAAAGAAATACTTGAGAAAATCCGTGAAATGAGCCTCGGGAACATAAAGCTTATGGAGATCTGCGGAACCCACACCATGGCGATTGCAAAATCGGGGCTTCGCACCGCGCTTCCGGAAAACATAAAGCTCTTGTCCGGGCCCGGGTGCCCCGTCTGTGTGACTCCTGCCGGGGTTATAGATGAGATTCTTAAGCTTGCAAAACGAGAAAGCGTAATCATCGCGACCTACGGCGATATGGTCCGCGTTCCGGGAAGCGTTCAGGGGCAGAGCCTCTCTCGCGCAAAGGCGCAAGGCGCAAGGGTTGAGGTGGTATACTCCCCCCTTGATGCTGTCGCTTTGGCAAGGGAAAACGCGGGCGCTGAGGTTGTTTTCCTCGGTGTGGGCTTTGAAACGACAGCCCCGGGGACTGCGGCGGCAATCCTCTCCGCAGAAGAAGAGGGAGTAAAAAACTTTTCCGTTTTTTCAATGCTCAAGATGGTAGAGCCTGCTCTCCGCGCGCTGATTGTGGATAAAGAGTTTTCCGTTTCCGGGTTTCTCTGCCCCGGGCATGTTGCAACGATAATCGGGGCCGCGGGCTTTTCCTTCCTCGCAGATGAGTTTTCTCTCCCTTGCGTCGTCGGAGGCTTTGAGCCGAGGGAGATTCTCATCGCGGTCGCGCAGCTTCTTTCTCAGATAGAAAAGGGAGATGCGCGCCTTGAAAACGCATATCCCAAAGCAGTTCGACACGACGGAAACAAAATTGCAGCAAAAATGATAGAAAGAGTATTCACACCCCGATTTGATATATGGCGCGGGCTCGGTGAAATTCCCGCCTCAGGGCTCGGGATAAGAGAAGAATTCTCAGCATATGATGCAGAAAAGAAATTCGGGATAAGTTATTCAAAAAGTGAAGAGATAACGCCTTGCCGATGCGGGGATGTAATCTGCGGAAAGCTTTCTCCGCGCGAGTGCCCGTTGTTCGGGAAAGCCTGTGTTCCGGAAAACCCGATAGGTCCCTGTATGGTCTCGGGCGAGGGCGCGTGTGCCGCGGCATATAAGTATACGGAGGTTTGATAAAGTGGAAGAGATAATTACATTGGATTACGGAAGCGGCGGAAAAAAGACCTCCGCGCTCATTGAGGAGATGATAGTCCCATCGCTTTCAAACGAAGCGCTCGCCGCACTGTCTGACGGCGCGATAGTCACAGGTGCGGAAAAGCTTGTGTTTTCGACCGACAGCTTTGTCGTAAGCCCGTGCTTTTTCCCCGGCGGGGATATAGGCAAGCTTTCCGTCTGCGGAACGGTGAACGACATTGCGATGTCGGGAGGGGTCCCGAAGTATTTAAGCCTTTCATTCATAATAGAAGAAGGCTTCCCTGTCGCATCGCTTGAAAAAATCATAGCTTCGATTGCAAAAACCGCAAAGTCTGCAGGAGTTTCGGTTGTGACCGGAGATACGAAGGTTGTCGAGCGCGGTCACGGCGACGGGATATATATCAACACCGCCGGAATAGGCTTTTTAAAGCACGCGAACTTATCCCCCGACAATATCAGCGATGGCGATGCCGTAATCCTTTCGGGAACGTGTGGCGACCACGGCGCGGCAGTAATGCTTTCAAGAAACAAAAACCTCGTCGAAGGCGAAATTCTTTCCGACTGCGCGCCGCTGGGTAAAATGGCGGAGCGTTTGTATGAGCTCGGAGACGGCCTTCGCGTTCTGCGCGACCCAACGCGCGGCGGCGTTGCGACGACGCTCTGCGAATTTGCGGAAGGGCGAGATTTTTCAATCGAGTTGTCTGAGCGGGATGTTCCGATGAATCCGTCGGTTTCTGCCGCGTGTGACATTCTGGGGCTTGACCCGCTTTATTCGGCAAATGAGGGAAAGCTCCTCGCCGTTGTCGATAGATCCTGTGCCGAGCGGGCAATAGAGCTTCTTCGCGGGTGCGAGGAAGGGAGAAACGCTGCGGTTATAGGGAAAATAACGACAAGAAGACCCGGGCACGTCACAATAGACGGAGAGTTCGGAACCCGTGTGCTTTCAAAGCTCACCGGCGCACTACTGCCAAGAATTTGTTAAAATAATAACATATTAAAAACGTGTTTTTTCCTTTTCAAATGTTTAAATTTGTGCTATAATCCAATATGTACGCGAAAAAACAGATAATATGCAACTGTGAGGTGGAAAAATGCAGGAATACAAGAAAATTGCCATAACGAAGGATGAAATTATTCCGACAGCCGAGCGGATGAAAAGCGCAGGCGTTGCCCTTGCGATGATCCACGGCTTCGTGAATGACGAGGGAAAACCCAACATTTCTTACGAATACGAAGTCGGAAGCGGTATAGAATCCTACACCGTTGAAGGCGAAAGTGTCCTGCCCTCAATTTCGGGCATCTATGACCTGGGTGCCGAGTGGGCAGAAAGAGAAATCGTTGAGCTTATGGATGTCACCTTCGAGGGGCTTGATACTTCAAAACGCCTGTTCATGCCGGACAATATGCTTGACGGCCAGGGGCAGATTATAGTGACGCCTATGGATGAGCTTATTGACAAGGCACACGGAAAGAAAGGGGAATAACAGATGAGCTATATCGTACCTATCGGTCCGTATCATCCGGCGCTTGAAGAGCCGGTACACGCAAAACTCTATACAGACGGTGAAGAAATCACCTCTGCAGAGGTGTTTATAGGATACAACCACCGAGGAATAGAAAAGCTTGCACAGCAGAAAAACTTTATCCAGACCATAGTTTTAGTTGAGCGCGTCTGCGGAATCTGCTCCCACTCCCATGCGCTGGGATATGCAATGGCTCTTGAGAACATTGCGGGGATGAACGTTCCGAAGCGCGGTCAGTATATCCGCGTTATTATGAATGAGCTTGAAAGGCTTCACTCTCACTTCCTTTGGCTGGGAATCGCCCTCCACCTTATCGGGCATGACAGCCTCTTTATGCACACCTGGAATGAGCGCGAGGTCATTATGGATATGCTTGAAGAAATTTCAGGCAACCGCGTAAACTACGGTATGGTCACAATCGGCGGTTCCCGCCGCGACATTGACGATGACAAGAGAAGAAAGATTCTTGAGATGCTCTCTAAGGTCGAAAAATCCATGATTCGCCTGCGCGACATCCTTCTCTCCGACAAGACAGTTGCTCTCAGAACAAAGGGTGTCGGCGTTCTGACTACTGAGGACTCTATCCGCATAGGTGCCGTCGGCCCTCATGCAAGAGCCTCGAACGTCGCGGTTGACGTCAGAAAGGACTCACCCTATTGCTGCTATGAGGATTTTGAGTTTGATAAGGCAGTGTATGACAGCTGCGACGTTTTCTCCCGTGTTGTCATCCGCGTTCTTGAAAACTTTGAAAGCATCAAGATTATCCGTCAGGCACTTGAAATGCTCCCGACCGGCCCGATAAACCTCGGGACGAAAATTCCGAAGATTCCGGCAGGAGAGTATATGGTTCGCCACGAGGCTCCGCGCGGTCAGCTCTGCTACAAGGTCGTAACAGACGGCAGTGAATTTAACAAGCGCGTCAGCATCCACGTTCCGACCTTCAAGACAGCTCCGACAATCCCGACAATGCTCAAGGGCAACTCCGTTGCAGACGCAGGGCTTATCGTCGCAAGTATCGACCCCTGCTTCAGCTGTATGGACAGATAATATGCACGAGCTTGCAATTTGCGAAGGCATTATGGAGGCGGCAGTGCCTGAGGCGAAACGCCACGGCGCAAAAAAAATCCTCGAAATCCGCCTTAAAATCGGCGAGCTTTCAGGCGTTTTGCCCGAATGCATTCAGGAATATTTCAGTATCATAAGCCAAGGGACAATCGCCGAGGGCGCGCGCCTTTCGGTCGAAAAAATCCCGGTGACGATAGAATGTATGGCGTGTGGATACGCGGGCGAAATTCCGAAAAGAAAGATTCACTGCCCGGAATGCCAAAGCTCTGAGATAAAGCTTAAGTCGGGCCGCGAATATTTTGTGGACAGCCTGGAGGTGGAATAATCATTGGAAATTAAAATAGTAAAACAGATTCTCGAATGGAACGAGGATGTCTCTGACCAGATTAAAGACCTTCTCTCAAAAGAAAAGGTTCTTCTCGTGAACGTTATGGGTTCTCCCGGCGCGGGGAAAACGAGCCTCATAACCTCGCTGATTGAAAGCCTTCGCGAAAAGTACCGCATAGGTGTTATCGAAGGCGATATTGCAGGAAAGATAGATGCGGAGAAGATAGACAAGATGGGGATCCCCGTCGTTCAGCTTCAGACTGACGGTGCATGCCACATTGAGGCGATGTCGATTTCTCATATGCTTTCTTTCTTCAATCTTTCCGAGCTTGACATCCTCATAGTAGAGAACATAGGAAACCTTGTCTGCCCCGCCGAATTCAACATCGGTGAGGACCTGAGGATATCCATTCTCAGTGTCCCCGAGGGAGACGACAAGGTGGAAAAATATCCGCTTATGTTTGCGACAACCGATGCGCTCGTCATAAATAAATACGATATGCTTCCGTATTTTGACTTTGACTGCGAAAGAGTTTCGCAAAACGTTAAGGATTTAAACGGCAGGGCAAAGATTTTCCGCGTTTCGACCAAAACGGGCGAGGGTGCAAAGGATCTTTGCGAGTGGCTGTCGTTATCGGCAGACAAAAAGATAAAAGGATAAGCAGGGGGTGTTCTTTTGAAAAAGACAAAATTCTCGGCATTTCTTTCCACTGCGATTGTATGCTACATATTCTGGCTTGCAATCACAGGGCAGATTGCCTCAATCTTCACAGGGAGCGCATCGTGGCAGGTGCTTGTGGCAGGCGTTATAGTAAGCGCACTTGCAGCAGCATTTACAGCGCGCTTCTTCATTCACGAAAAAGCATTTTTTCTCTTTAACCCAAAACGGTTTTTTGCAGGCATTTATTACTGCGTGATAGCCTTTGTCTGGGAGCTTATAAAGGCAAATGTCGATGTTGCGCGCCGCGCACTTTCGCCGCGCCTTCCGATAAACCCGGGCATCGTAAAGATAGAAACAGACCTTAAGAGCGAGTACGCGCAGTCCGCGCTTGCAAACTCCATAACCCTTACTCCCGGAACAATTACTCTCGACATAGCTGAGGAAAAGGGGAAAACATACTACTACATCCATTGGATTGACGTTGCGGAAGAAGATATCAAGGGTGCAAGCAACGCAATTGCAGGGACACTTGAAAAATGGGTAAGGAGGATTTGGGAATGAACGAGCTTATTTTCTTCGCAATATGCTTTATAGTTTTGGCCCTTTCTCTCTTTTGGAGGCTTATCAAGGGCCCGAGTGTTGTTGACCGTGCAGTTTCGGCAGACAGCATTGACATTCTCGCGGATATGGCGCTCATCCTCTTTGCTCTTCACAGCGGAAGAAGCGTTTATCTCGATATCGCAATGGTGACCGCAGTCCTCGGATTCATCGGCTCCGTTATGGTATCCCGTTACTTGGAGGGCAAGCTATGAGATATGTAATTGATGTTCTTATTGCAATAAGCGTATTTTTTGCTTTTGCAGGTGCTGTCGGAATCATAAGAATGCCGGACTCTTTCTGCAGGATGCAGTCGTCGACAAACATTTCAACGCTCGGAGTGCTCGGCGTTATTCTCGGCGGCGTTCTTTATTCAATCTTTATGCTTGAAACCCCCGACTGGGGAATGGTGGTAAAGCTTGTTGTTATGGGCGCGTTCTATATTATAACAAACCCGATTGCGGGCCACGCGATTGCCCGTGCGGCATACCGCCGCGGCGGTGCGGAGAGCGCAACCTTAAAATGTGATAAATACGGGGAGGATTTGGAAGATGACAATTGATCTGGTTTTTATTCTCAACCTTCTTGTTATGATAGGCATTGTCGCCTCTGCAGTTTTGGCGGTAGCTTCCAAGGGAGTCCTTTCCTCGGTGCTTGCCCTCGGCGCAACAGGCGCGTTTATGGCAGTTGAGTTCATTCTCCTCCATGCGCCCGACGTTGCAATAGCCGAAGCTGCTGTCGGCGCTGTTCTTTCAACGGCTATCTTCATCGTAGCCATCAAGAAAACAACGGCAAAGGGGGACGAAGAAAAATGAAAGCAAAAAGAATCGTTGCTCTTGTCTCTCTTATAGTCATTCTTGCCGCAGGTGTATATGCTATGGCGTTTGCCTCCACCCTTCCGAGAACGTATGACGGGAATGCAGATGCAGTAGAGCTTTATAACAACCCGAAGGGTTACGACGTCACAACGGCAAACGGCGTCGCCGACGTTATAGTTAAGGAAAACCTCGACAAAACAATGGCCGCAAATAACGTTGCCGCAGTCGTTTTCGACTTCCGCGGATTCGACACTTTAGGTGAGTCGTTCATCCTTCTGACTGCTATCGCAGGCAGCTTCGTCATCCTCTCAAAATCAAAAAAGAAAAAGAAGGAGGATGACAAATAATGAAGTTTAAAAACGGAATTTCAGAAAAGAACGTAATCGTAAAGTGCGGCGCAGATATGATGCTCCCCTTTTCAATCGTGTTCGGCATCTACATTATCCTTTTCGGAACAGTCTCCCCCGGAGGAGGCTTCCAGGGCGGCGTTATGGTTGCCGCGGCAGCCCTTCTCCTCTATCTCGGTTATAACTACAAAACAACAAAAGAAGCAATCAACACAGAGGCTCTTCGCGTAAGCGAGGCTCTCGGCGCAACGTTGTATGTTGTGCTTGCATTCTGCGGGCTTTTGGTAGGTCTCAATTTCTGCCGCAACATCTTTTTTGACAACGGTGCGGTCGGAGATTTGATAAGTGCCGGAACAATCACCTTTATGGGATATTCCGTCGGGTTCAAGGTTCTGACGGGCGTAAGCTTTCTCCTTATGCTTCTCTTGAGCCTTCTTGCCCCTGAAGACGAAGACGATGAAGAGGAGGAAGAAGCATAATGATTATTGTAAACTATATAGCATCGGTGTTTCTTATCGTTCTCGGTCTTTATGCCGTCTGCACGAAGAAAAACCTCATAAAAATCGTTCTCGGGCTCGGGATAATTGACTACGGCGTAAATCTTCTCATCGTAAGCATCGGCTTTAACGATGTCGGAACCGCTCCTATTTTCACAATAAGCGACCTTCTAAACGGAGTCTCCTCAAGGTTCTTTGTTGACCCCGTTCCGCAGGCTCTTACGCTCACATCAATCGTTATCGGCGCTTGCGTTACAGCAATGGCTATCTCTCTTGTAATTATGATTTACCGTAAGTATAAGACGATAGATGCCGACGAGGTAAGGAGGATTCGCGGATGATTAACGTAAACCATTTTCCCGTAATCGCGGTTATGGGGCTTTTCCTCTTCGCGTTCCTGGTCGAGATCTTCGGCTCAAAGAACAAGATAATCAGAAACACCCTCACACTCATCGCGGCATTCGGGGTCTTTGCGCTTATTTTTGCGCTTATAAAGCCTGTCCTTATCGACGGGGGAATCATTTCATACTGGATGGGCAACTGGGAGCCGGTTGCGGGCTATGCAATCGGTATCGGATACGAGATAGATGCTCTCAATCTCTTCTTTGCCCTCTTGGTTGTCACAACAATTCTTCTCTCGGCGCTCTATTCCATAAAGTATATGGCGCGCGACCATCACCTCGGCCATTACTACACGCTTTTCTTAATGCTTTCAGGCTCGGTTTTGGGTCTTGTTCTCACAGGCGACATCTTTAATATGTTCGTTATGATAGAGATTATGACATTTGCCTCGGTTGCGCTGACAGCATTTCGAAACAACAAGTTCGGCGCGCTTGAAGCAGGGTTTAAATATCTCATCATCGGCTCAATCGGGTCGTCTCTCACGCTTGCGGGAATCGCGCTTTTGTATGCACAGTGTGCAACGCTCAATATGGCGCAGATTTCTGCAATCCTCTCGCAGAGCGGGCTTAACCCATTAACGCTTCTTGCCTTTGCTCTTATGTTTGCGGGCTTTGGCGTAAAATCCTACATCGTTCCGTTCCACACCCCCGCATCGGAAGCATATATGGTTGCTCCCAGCTCGGTTTCAATGGTCTTCTCAGGCATGGTAAACAAAGCTGGCGTTTACGGTATGATAAGGCTTACATATGTAATCTTCCGCGCGATGGATATTCCCGCGCTCAACATTCTCCTCGTCACCTTCGGAACGGTTACTATGTTTGTCGGAGTTACAATGGCGCTTGCTCAGCACGACTTTAAGCGTCTTCTTGCATTCCACAGTATCTCGCAGATTGGATATGTGATTACGGCAATCGGCCTCGGAACTGCTCTTGGCCTTTCAAGCGGACTCTTCCACGCTATGAACCACACGCTCTTCAAGGGGCTTCTCTTCCTTTGTGCGGGTGCAGTTCTCTACGCTACCGGAACGAGCGACCTTGATAAGCTCGGCGGTCTCTCAAAGAGAATGCCGAAGACTACAATCTGCTTCCTCATCGGCGCGTTCTCAATCTCAGGGCTTCCTCCCTTTAACGGGTTTGCATCAAAGTGGATGATTTATCAGTCAACCTTCGCAAAAGCTGCAGAAACCGGAAACTTTGCATACGCATTTGCAACAATCGTTGCACTTGTCGTATCGGTTATGACGCTTGCGTCATTCATCAAGGTAACCCAGGCGGTGTTCTTCGGTCAGCTTCCGAAGGAGCTTTCCGAAACACGCGAGGTTCCGCTTCTTATGCGCGTTCCGATGTGGATTATGTCAGCGCTCTGCGTGTTTGGCGGCATCTTCTACAACTGGATTTCAGAACACCTTCTCCGCCCGGCGGCAGAGGCGGCTTTCAACGTCACAAACTACATCAATACTATGATGGGCGAGGGCTATGCTGAGGCTCGCGGCGTTGTCGATACAGTCGTTGAAGCAGGCGAGCTCAACCTCTGGAACCCCGTTCTGTGGCTCATCCTCTTTGCAATCGTGCTTATTGCCGTTTGCATAGTTGTTCTCCTCGGCGAGAACGAGCGCGGCCGGGTCCTTGCAAATGAAGACAAGCAGGTAACTGACGGGAAGTACGCAACCTTCTTCGGAGGAGAAAAGAGCGAGCATTCCCACGTCGCAGGGTCTGACCTCTTCTGGGGCTTTAAACACGACTTTAAAGGCTACTTCAAGTTTATGCAGGGAATGCACTCGGGCGTTGTCAATGACTATGCTCTCTGGGCAGTTGTGGCAACGGCGATTATAACAGTGTTTGCATTTGTTTTTATTCGTTAAGGAGGTGAGTGAAAGTGGAAACGTTAACAACAATTTTATCAAACGCATGGTCAGTTCTCGTCTTTCCGGGGCTTCTGTTTGTAGCAGTAGTCGGGCTTTTGCTCGCAGGCCTTGACAGAAAGATTCTTGCCCGTATGCAGAAGAGAATCGGCCCTCCGATAATCCAGCCGTTTTATGACTTCTTCAAGCTTATGGGAAAAGAAACCCTTATTCCTGACGCTGCAAACAGAAAGGTTTTTCTTGCAGCTCCCGTAATCGGCTTTGTCAGCCTCGTTGTAATGATGCTGTTCATCCCGATTTTCGGATATTCGCCGCTTTCTGCAGGCGGAGATATGATAATTCTCCTTTACCTTCTCACAATCCCCGCTGTTGCGCTGATTCTCGGCGGTTCGGCATCAGGTTCGCCGTATGCGGGAATCGGAATCTCCCGCGAAATGGTAACTATGATGGCATATGAGCTTCCGCTTGTAATCGTTTTTCTTGCGATTGCAAAGAAGGTCGGAGGAAACGAGCTTTGCTTCTCAATGGCAGAGATAACAGAATTCCAGCGCGGAGGCGGGCTTCTCATTTCAAACTGGAGCCTTATTCCGGCGGCAATCGCGATGCTCTTTGTCATTCCTGCCGAGGTAGGAACCCAGCCGTTTGACGTCGCCGAGGCAGAGACGGAAATCTGCGAAGGCCCGCTTGTAGAGTACAGCGGCGCACCTCTTGCGATGTTCAAGCTCAACACAGCGGTCAAGATGTTCATTATGACAGCGCTTTTCACAGTCCTCTTCTTCGGAGGAATAGACACGGGGATTACCGCTCTCAATGCAATCATCCTTGTCGCTATCTGCGCCGTTCTTACGGTCATTTGTATGACTCTCGCTCACGCTGTATGTGCGCGCCTTAAGATTGAGCATCTCTTCAAGTTCTACTGGACAGTTGTCACGGCCCTTGCAGCGATAAGCCTCGTGCTTGTATGGATAGGTTTTTAAGGAGGGGAAGATATAATGTTTAAAAAAATTATTGCAAACAGTATGGCAAAATCCCCGTGGATTTATCATATCAACACAGGCTCGTGCAACGGTTGCGATATTGAGCTTGTCGCGGTTCTCACCCCGCGATATGATGCCGAGAGATTCGGCTTCAAGCTCGCAGGGACCCCGCGCCACGCGGACATCGTAGTTGTATCAGGCCCGATAACAAGCCAGTCAAAGGAAAGGCTTATCCGCACCCTTGAGCAGGTTCCCGAGCCAAAGTGCGTAGTTTCAATCGGATCATGCCCGCGCTCCTGCAACGTGTTCAAGGGCAGCTACTCCGTCGAAGGCCCGCTTGAGAATTACACCCACGTTGATGTTTCAATCGCGGGCTGCACTCCGAAGCCCGAGGCAATAATCGAAGGTCTTTACAAGGCAGCGGAGATACTCAAAGAGAAGAGGGAGGCAATGGACAAATGAAATTCTCATTCCCGTTTTTAAAAGAAGCGATATGCAACCTCTTTTCAAAACCGAGTACGGTGAAGTTCCCCCAAGTTGCTGTCGAGGCAAAGCCCAACTATCGCGGAAGAATCGCATATGACGCTGAGAAGTGCGTAAACTGCGGAATGTGCATAAAGGTCTGCTCTCCCGGCGCAATCACGCGCTTTTCTGAAGAGGCAGAGGGTGGAGAGAACATAACATATGAGTTTGATCTCACTTCCTGCACCTTCTGCGGAATGTGTCAGGATTTCTGCTCAACAAAGGCTATCGAGCTTACGGGCGACTACCATATGGTAGCAACCGACCCTGCTGACCTCATCTCGCGCGGAACACGCTTTAAGAAGAAGGTTGGCGGCAAGCTTACCTGCAGTGACTCCTGCGTATATTGCACGCTCTGCGCAAAGCAGTGCTCTGAGGGCGCAATTACTGTTGACCGCGCCAACAAGACGTGGGAAGTCGACGAAGAAAAGTGCGTAAAGTGCGGCATCTGCATCGACAAGTGCCCGAAGAAATCGCTTTCATTTGCAACGGTCGAAGAAGGCGTTGTTTGCAGCGATTCTTGCGTATATTGCACACTCTGCGCAAAGAAGTGCCCTTCTGAGGCAATCACGGTCGACCGCGCGAATAAGACGTGGGAAATTGACCGGGAGAAATGCACACAGTGCGGAATCTGCATAGAATCCTGCCCGAAGAAGTCTCTCTCAATGGGAGATATTAATGCTCCGTGTCCTGAAGCGGCGGATGTCCCAGCTCCGACTCCGGTTGAGAAGGCTCCGGAAGCCCCGACAAATGACGGCAAGCTTACCTGCAGTGACAGCTGCGTATATTGCACGCTCTGCGCAAAGCAGTGCCCCGAGGGCGCAATTACCGTTGACCGCGCAGAAAAAACCTGGTCTGTCGATGATGAAAAATGCATCAGATGCGGCATCTGCGTAGATAAATGCCCGAAGAAATCTCTTTCAATAGAATAAATTAAACACAAAAAAGGAACGGAGACATCCGCTCCCTTTTTTGTATAACGAAAAGGGGCTGTCACGAAGCGACGAATATGGTGTTGTAGGGAACGACCTATGTGTCGTTCCGCCTGAACCGTGGGGTTGTTTTTCTACAACCCTTCCGCTTTTTTGCGCCCCCACCTTCTCGGTAGCCCTGCCGGGCGGGCCTACTTTGTCAAACAACATATTTTTATCGTAGGGTGCGGCGATTCTCAACGCACCGCGAAGAAAACGTGGAAATTGACATTGTAGGGGCGATTCAGGAATCGCCAGCGGGACATTCGTGAATGTCCCCTACAAAAAAGGGAATGATGGACGGCAACACAACGAAAATTAAATTCCCATTTTTTGGTAATTTTTTGAAAAACCTCTTCCATTTTCCGACACTATGTGATATACTATGTTTGCCAAACAAAGTTGAATAACAAAAAGGTTTACTCTTATGCAAAGGGAGTGTTGTACCCTTTTTTACATATCATCCGATATGAGTTTTGAAAAAACGCAACTCCGCTCGGATGGTAACAAGGGTTTCCTTTTCTGTTTGGGCTTTGTTTGGCGACAATTGGAGCTCTGCGTTTTTCGGCGCATCGGCTTCGGTTGGTGCGCTTTTTTATTTTCCGAAAAGCGCGGTGAAGAAGTTGAGGGGATATATTTTCAGAGAAAGAGAGGTAGAAAACGTTGCCTGACTACGAAAAAATGTATTTCGAGCTTTTTAATGGTGTAACGGATATCATCGAAGAGCTCAAGGCTCTCCAGCAGAAAGCGGAAAAGCTCTATATTGACGGCGCCGGTGAAGAAGGGAAAAAAGGATAAAAACAAAAAGAACTCTCCATATGGGGTGTTCTTTTAATTTCTGGCGATGCGCTGCGGAGGGTAGTGAGCCCGAAGGGCGAATGTCGGTTTGGTAGTGAATGACAATCCAGTGGATTGTCAGAGCCAAACCGTGACCGAGCCGCAGCGAGAAAGGGGAGGTTTCCTA
>JAZOAI010000037.1:0-7224 GCA_045595365.1 Eubacteriales bacterium | reverse complement strand
AAAGCTTGCGCCTCTCGGGAGTCTTATCGCGGAGTATGTAACCTCGCCAAGCTTGCTCGTAGCTTCAACCGTCTGCTTCATCATACTTCCGACTGTCGTTGTAACTGCTCCTTCTATCGGTACAAACTCAGGCTTTTCGTCGTGTACGTAGTTCATCGGGATTCGGAAGGTGTTGTTCTTTGCTATGTCATAGTTGTAGCCAAAGTCGAAGTTGTTACTGTTAACATAGCTCGATATGGTGGAAACTGTTCCTATATTGAGGCGGACTCCGCCGTCAATCTCCTTCGCATCAATGATTCTGTATACGCCGTTTTTGGTTTTTGAACCGTTGTTGACATAGATATACTTTTCATTGAAGTCCGTAATATCCTGCACTTCCTCATTGAGCGCAACGTCAATGTAGTTGTCGAGCGTGTAATCGCGCTGGAAATCAATGACCTTGCCTGTGTATGCGTCAAAGTCTCTTGTCTCGCCGCCGATTGTTGTGCCGTCGTTGAGGTACTTGTAAATAATCATTCCGTTCTTTACGGAGATTACACCAACAAAGCCTTCAAAGTCAAAGCCTTCCGACCCATCCGAAAGCGGCTCTGCATACTCTACGTTGTACTTAACGGTGTTATCCTTTGTGTAGATGATATAGTCCTCACGGCCGTTTTTAAGCTTTACGCGGACTGCCTTTGCCTCGTCCATCGCAAACGCTGCGCCGTCGGCACGGGTAACAGTGACAGGTGTGATTTCTGCCACCTGGCTCTGCCCGTCATACGGCTCGATGACCGATGTGAAGAGAGTTTCAAGCTTTTCGCCATTTTCTCTGCCGTCGTTCTCGCCCGTGTGAGTTGCAAGGAGATAACGGATCTTATCCTTTGTATTCTTAATCTGCGGCGGGATGAGAGATGTCGTTGCAATATCGTCAAGCTTGAAGCTGTTTACCATAGTGAGCTTTAAGCCGATGTCGTTGTTTGCGGGCTTAAGCTGCTTGAGGTGGTCATCAACATCCCAGTCAACGCTGAACACACCTACATTTTCGGGGTTCTTCGCGCGGTCAATCTCGCCGAACCAGCTCTCTGTTCCGAGGCCGTCGTCATTGCGACCTGTCCAGTTGTGCCAGTTTTCGTACTGCCAGTCTTCAAGCTCGTAAACGTTCATATACCAACCGATAAAGTCATCAACGCCCTGGCCGGTCTTAATAGCTTCGTTACTGAGCGCGATGGAGTTGTAGATGCTCTCGCCCCAGCCCTTGTCGATGCCCTGGTATGAGCCCTTGTAGTTGCCGTTCTCATCCACCTGCTTTACGATTTCGACATCGTTATCAAGCGTGAACTCTGCCGTGTCGCCAAGCGCATGGAAGGAGTAGGTGTGGCGATCGCCGCCTGCAACATTGAAGAAGTCAACCGCGTATGCGATATCGTCATTGATGTCAACTGAAACAACCGTTCTGCGGTACTCATCAACATTGCGCTGAGAGTAGATTGTCGGATGCTCGATATCCATAAGCTGAACTCTCTCTGTCGAGTCAAAGTGAAGCGGGAAGCCATGCTTATAGTAGCTCTTATCACTTCTTCTGTTTCTCTGCGACGTAGAGTCAACCGTTACTGTGTTGTGCGAAAGCGTTGCCACGACAACCTCTGAACGGTGCGCATCGGAGTTGCTCTTGAGCGAAGGTGCGCCGAGGTCCGCAAGAATGTCATGCCCGAAAGCATAGGCGCCGAGTGTCAGCTGGTCACGGTGAGAGTGATTCTCGGTTGTGCCGTACCAGATGTAGAAGCCGTTCTGGGTATTAACGTTGCCTGTCGTGTTGAGAGAGTTATACCACGCGCCGTCGCGCAGGATTGCGATTCCGTGCCCCGTGAGGTTTCTGCTCGGAAGCTTAATCTCGCGGGTGCCCTCCATCGCCTCTAAAATATCATCTTGGATGGCTTCGGGGTGCTTTGTCCAGATGTCGTCGTGGATATCGTCAAGCTTTCCGCCCTTCTGGGTATAAATCGCCCTTGCGATATTCGCCCTGTATTCGGGGTCATCGCCAAGCTTTTTGAAGATTGTATAGAGATTGTCCACACTTGTTGCAATAACATGGTCACCGAGGTCTCGGTTGTCACCGTAGTTCGGGTTCGTGTCAGAAACCGTGATAAGGTCAATCTCAAGCTTAATCGCGTTTCTGATCTTCGGAAGGTCGTAAAGGTCATACCCCTCGGGGAGGCGGTCATAGTCCGTGAGAACGTTTGCTATCTGAAGTATGTTGCCTGTAAAGCCCGTGTCGTAAAGAGCTGCACCTTCGGCGCCGCCGCCGTCACGGTTAAACGTGCTCATTATCGTGTAATAAACGTCACCGCCCGTGACCCCTGCGGCGGACGCGTCTGCAGATTTAAAGACAAAGTCAATAATCTCCTGTGTTTCGGGCATTGTGTCGAGGACTATAGCGGTTTTTGAGAGAAGCCTCTGGTGAGTTCCGAAGTTTGCTTTGATCTGCCCTGCCTTAACTTCCGGAAGTATCTGACGAACGAAGTTGTTCTCAATGTTTGCGCGGATTTCCGCTGCGCTGCGCTTTTTGTTCGTGAGATTGAACTGCTCTGCCTTCTTTGAGAGGAAGTCAATAACTGTCGGGTCCTCATATGCCGGCCAGAACGCGTCATACGCCGGAATGAAGATGTCGCTTCCCGTAAAGTCATGGAGTGCGCCGACGATTTTGCCCTGTCCTGTGCCGCCGTCGCCAAGGTGGAACTTTGCGCTGTAGGTTCTGACATCCATACTGGGGAAGAGGTCCGCCATGCGGTCAATCATAATAGCGCCGGCGCGGCCGTACTTAATGTCGCCCGTGAACAGATACGCAAGAGAGAGATTCTGGACCACAGTTCTGATGTGGCCTTCCCACATGCTCCAGCCGTTGTAGTAGGCTATAAACGGATCGCAACGCTCTTCAACTACGGGCTTGCCGTTAACGACACCTTCCCACGTATATTTAAATCCAAGGCCGTCGTCAACGCCCCAGCCCTCGCCCTTTTCGGGGTAGAGGTCGTTTGCGAGGTAGCCGTACTTCTGTCTCTGCTCAGACTGATTTTCAAAGAAGCCTTCGTCGATAAGGCGCTGGTTTTCTGCCCTTGCAAGCTCTGAGCTCCAGTTTCCGTTTTCGTCAAAGCCGAGCTTGTAGAAGCTTCCAAAGTCGTTTGACGGGAAGCGACGGGTGCAAACGCGGCACTGAACCTTCCACGGATGTTTGAATATGTCAACACCCCACGGATACTGGCCGTAGTCAGTGTAGAGGTATGTTCCGCAGTATGGACAGTCATAGAGGCCCGAGTCATTCTTCTTATAAGCCATGGTAATAGCTCTCGGGAGGCCGTTTGACGTGATGAAGTTATAAAGCCCTTCGTCGCCGAACTGTGTGAGATATCTGTCGGCAGACTTGACAGCTGCTTCCATTTCCGCCTCTGCCCAGTCGTATTTTTCTATGTTCTCGCGGGCATTTGCTACCTTGTCGTCGGTATAGTAGCTGCGGCGGGTCTTCGCTGTTCCGACAACGACGATATACTCGCCCTCGACTGAGTATTCGCGGTAGGTTGCAGTAACCTTAATTCTGCCGTAGCCGTTTGAAAGCGCGGTAGCTGTTCCGATATTCCCCTCCTGTGTTACGGAGACGATTTCGGGAGTGAGGCTTTCATAAGACAGAGTTGTCTCGTCGATAAACTCCTGAATGGTGCTATCCCATGTGATGATGTCCTTATCAATAGACACAGTATCGCCGATAGCGAGGGCCGCAGTCGTTGAACCGCTGACCGCTGACATAGGAGCCTGGCCGGAGAAGAGAACCTTCTTTGTGAAGATGTATGTTCCGGTTGACTTTGTCCTCTTTGTGACAAGGAGATAATCGCCCGGAGCATCGATATATACATCGCCGAGGTAGACGGAGTTGAGTGCCTCAGCTGTGTTCCAGGTTGAAAGCCCTGCCTTGTACTGATCGAGATAGCCTATCTTGTACTCATCGCGAAGCAGCGCTTCTACCTTTTCGGGAGCATCAGGTGCCGGAATGAGGTACATATCTCCGCCGGTTCCCGAGGTCCAGCTGTACTGGTCAATCTGAACGCGGTATTTGCCCGGGGTCTTAAAGGTCGTCTTTAATGCGCCCCATTCGCCGACCTTCAGCGACATACCGAGGTAGCTTCCGTTACCGCGGGTTATTGAGCTGTGCACCTTACCTGAGACAGTGTCCGCATAGAAGCTCCAGTTGCCGTCGGTAAAGTCTGCTGTGATGCCGTCACCAAAGCCTTCGCCTGAGATATCAAGCATCGCATACATCGTGCCGTTTTCATCGTTTGAAGCCCTGTATCTGTACGGGTCGCGGTGCCACGCGGGGTTGCGCCAGCTGAAGTTACCGCTAGCAAGCTTAAGCTCGTGCTTCACGCCTGAAATCGTGTCGTTAACGTGTCTTACGTATCCCTTTGCGGGGAAATCCTCTCCTCCAATTCTGAGAGTTGCGGAAAGCTCGGCGTTGCCGAATTTTTCGCCTGCGGTGAGAACGTCACCGTCAACGGAAACAATTTCGCTGTCGGAAGATGTAACCTCGCCTACGACTTCATAATTCGAAATCGGGTTGCCCTCAGCATCAGCGAAGGAGAATGTGGTTTCCTCGCCGTCTGCAAGGAGAAGCTTCTCCGGAACTATCTGATGCGGCTTGTCTTCCGTCTTTCTTGTGAAGGTCATTGTTGTCGGATACATACGAGTTCCGCCAGCAGGACCCTTTTCATCGAGCTTAAATACAAGGATATGCTCACCGCTCTCAAGGCCTTTGATCAGAGTTCTCTCCGTGTCATACCATGTGGTCTGCCCCGTGGGCCTAAAGTATTCAATACCGGAAAGAACGAGGTTATCTTCTGTGAGAGCGGCATCAATGTCCCCAGCCGCAGTGTCACCCGGGATGATGTAGACGCTTCCCAGCCCGCCGTATTGGTCAGTACTTGTGAGGTGGTTAATCTGGAAGTAGAAGTCGCCTGATGACTGCAGCTTTATCTTCGCTGCACACCATGAGCCTACGCCCTCCATAATTGCTTCGAACCAGCCTTTTACCGTTACGGTATTGTTGCCCTTCTGTGCAAAGCCCTCGATTGTGTTGAGGGTTTGAGAATATTTAAGGTCTAAGAAGTTGATATTGCTTGAGATTCCGTGTGTGCTGTTTTTTAAAGAGTAAACGAACTTATCGAGCTTGCTCTCCTCATCGCCGACGCCGTCAAGAATAAGGCGCTTGATAATAATCTTCTTCGCGTTTGCGCTTGTTCTCTTGAAAACGATGAGGTGCTTGGAGTTATCTTCATAGCAGTTGAAGTCAAACTCTGTCTGCTTTGTTGCTTCAGTTATGCTGAACGCGTTGCCCTGGTCAGAGCTGAAGCTGCCTGCCTTCTTCGTGTTGCTGTTTGCAAGAAGGCCTGAGATGTATGTGCGGCGCTCTGCATCTGTTGCAAGCTCTTCATCCGGATAAGGAAGGACATATACGTCTGCCGAACCCATACCCTGGCGTGTCTTATAGTCAAGGTGGGCTCTGTATGTACCCTTCTTAAGCTCTCCTGTTTCAAGAGCAACCCAGCTGTCAGCATAGGTTTTGTTGTAGGCATTAGCCTTGGTCGGGATGTTGCCCTGCATGCTTATCTGGAGATAGTCGCCTACCTTCTGATAAAGGGTCTTGTTCTCTTGTGTGTCCACCTGGATATACTCTGCCTGCTCGCTGTAAGCATATGCAGCCCAGCCGTCAGTGTCAGATGCGGGGAAGGCTTCAGCCGCGCGCTGCCCGGCCTCTACCTTGACAATGTCGCCCTCGTTTGCTGCCGTGTTAGCTGAGAAGTCGTATGTGACCTTCACGTTTGAAGGTGTAAGGACCTCCGGCTCGGGATCGGGAGTCGGCTCGGGATCAAGACCAGGGGTTGTGACCGTGACGGTTCCCGGGGCGATGTTGCCGACAAGATCTGCAACTTCCGCGTTGAGAGTTGTTTTTCCGCCCTTAACACCTGTTACGGTTTTGTCGGAAACTGAAGCTATTTCGCTGTCACCCGATGTAAAAGTGATGTTTTCGGTAATCGGAGTTATGTTCGCGTAGTCTGTGATGTACGCACTATAAACTCTCGCATTTGCGGTCGCTGTGCCGCCTTCATCAATCGCAATCGGGTCAACTGCTCCGACATACGGGGTGATAAAGTCTTCCGTTGCGCCGGATGTCTTGAATTCAAGACTCTTGTAATAGATGTTGTTAGTGCTTGTGCTGGCTTTTTTTATTCTCATAACGAGAGTATATTCACCGGCAGAAACTTCTACATCCTCTGCGGTAAATGTTTTTGTTCCATATGGGAGACTCTGATAAAGCTCTATCGCGCCATCTCTCTGCTCGATAGTAGCAATGTCCGAAAAGTTCGTGGTTTTCGGAACGAGGATAAAGTCTCTGTCAACCTGGCTTGCATTCTGTGCATCGAAAGTAACATCAAATGTGCCGGAAACAGGAATGTTGAGGTCAAGCGCAAGGTATCTGTTGTCGCCATTAGAAAAGCGGTTGATTGTAGCAGCTCCGCTTGTCTTATGCATTCCATATGTGTTCAACATGCCACTGTTGCTGTTGTACTTCCATGCGCCGTACGTCATCGGATATCCGGTGATAGTAGTAACGTTCCAATGGGTAGTGTGACCACCACTTGCTCTTCTGAGACCTAAATCAGTGACGTCGCAGGTTGCTGTTCCTGTAAAGTCATACCTGAACTGATATGCAGTCTCTCCTTCCGCGCTTGCAAAAAGCGTAGTCGGAAGCATTGCAATTATCATACACAATGCAAGGATTAGAGATATGCTTCTTTTCATTTCTTGTCCTCCTCTTAAAATCTGGCCTCTTGAAAATGCTCTTTTCTCCCGGCGCTTCCACGCTGCAGCGAGGCCGAACCGCAACGCAAGGGTGCAATATTTGTACTTTATACTACAAAGTATTATACACCCACCCAAGTATAAAAATTATACACTTTTTTGCCGTGTTAGTCAAGAGATTTTTAGCTATTTTTTTAATTTTTACATTGTCTTTTTTGACACTTCCACTTTGCAGAAGGAAGGCTTTTGTGGGGTGGCTCGTCAGATTGTCAAGCCAAGTGCAACACTTTTTTTAATAAACTCCAAAGGAGATAAAAAGCCCAAGCATTTACGAGGTCTGTTATTGATTAATGAAACAACTGCATCCAATCTTTCCTGGGGAAGATTGCGAAAATC
>JAZOAI010000036.1:0-16929 GCA_045595365.1 Eubacteriales bacterium | reverse complement strand
AGGGTTTGTAGCAAAAAGCATTTTGCTACAAACCCTTTGGGGCTTTAGAAAAATAGTGCAGAATAAACAAATCGAACCCGAAGTAGTACATAAGTACGTCGAGAGGTTCGATTTGTTTTATAGCATAAAGTGTAATTAAATCCTTAATTTCGGCACAAGCTGAATTTCCATTGTTTTTTTACACTCTAAATCATACACTTTTTCGATATTATCCGTAAAAATTATTACTTTTACACTTTATGCGGTCTGGGCTGTTTTGCTACAGCCCCTTTCTTATTGTGGGAACAACAAGGTTCCGGGGGCACCCGCCCACAATTTTCAATTGTGTTGGCGGGTCGGGTTCTTATTTCGCCGTTTTCAGTATCACTGAAAGCTCTTTGCCGAGAAGCCTGATAGATTCTATCGCCTCGCCGACAGAGTTCGCGCTCGTGCCCACCTCAACAAGCATTGATCCCGTTGTTGCGTGCATATTAAAGCGTTCTTTCCGGAGGTTTATCGGCCGCATTATGTCTGGATACTTGCTCGACATAGCGTTCTGAAGCTTCACCGCAAGCTTTAGATTCTCCGCCCAGTCCGGGTGCGGAAGGCCGCTTTCGCCCGTTGACATTACAAGCATCATCTGTGCGCATTTTTTGCCGCCGACTTCTGCAACGGTGCGGTATTTTGTGCCGTCTGAGTCAGTCATCGCGTCGCGGTGAACGTCAATAACCACTTTGATTGACGGATTTTTCTTCAGCGCCGCGCCTATCGCATCGAGTGTGCGCGTGTATGACCCGTTATACGACGGGCTGTCGTAGATATTTCTGTCGTGAATTACAGAAATTCCGTTTTCCGAGAGAGCCTTCTCAAGCTCGTCTCCAACACGGATTACGTTATATCTCTTATCAGATGTCCGCTCAACATCGGTTAGTGCATACGTTTCCTTTCCTTGTGGAAAGTATGCTTCACTTCCGTGAGTATGAACAATAAGAACGTGCGGCCCGTTTCCCGAGAGCTTAAACGGAAGCTTTGCTGAGAGAAGCCACTTTAAATCTATCCCACGGCTGCTGTCATTTTTGACCCATATGTTGTTATGCTTTACATATCCCTTCTCCGATTTCGGGCTTATTGTTATGTCTTCCACAGGATAAACGTTTGCAACCTTTTCTCCTCCCGGGGTATACTCCCAAACAGTTAATTCCTCGCGTTTTGCTTCGGATTTCTCTTTTTCCGCTTTATTCGCCGCGTCATTACTATTTTGAGAAAATGCGGTTTCCGAGGCGAGGAATTTTATCAATCCGGAGTTTTTTTCTTTCTTGACAAGCTGAGTCTCATTTGAAACTGCATATCGCAAAAACTTCTCATTCTGCGAGAGATTATCTATGTATTCCTCCGCTTTCTCCTCAACATAGCTTCCGGAAAAAAGCCGTATTGCTAAAGCTGCGATTATAAAAACTGCCGCAATAATCGAAAAACCGTTTCTTTTTTTCAGCCTTTTCATATGCATAAAGCCCTCCCCAAATATTCAGACAATAAATTATATTATCGGGGAGCATAAAAAATGAGCCCGGATGTGATTATTTCATCATTTCCGGGCCCTTTTATTTTATCTTTTTGCGCGGCGGGTGTTTGTGCGCCTCTCGGAATACTGCCTGATTCCTGATATTTTGCTGTCGCTGTCCTGCATAAACTGCTTGAGCTTATCCTCAAACGAAAGCTCCTCAGGCTTCACCGATGCAGGGGCAGGTCTTGAAAAGCTCGGTTGCGGGCGCAAAGGGGCAGGCATAGCTTTCCGTATTGACAAGCTGATTCTTCCCTTCTCGTCAATGCTTATTACCTTCACCTTCACCTGCTGGCCAATCTGCAAATGCTCGTTTATGTCATTTACATATGTGTGTGAAATTTCAGAAATATGTACCATGCCGTTTTTTCCTTCTTCAAGCGAAATAAACGCACCGTACTTTGTTATTGACGTGACCTTTCCGTCACAAATAACCCCTACCTCGAGACCCATACTCTGTTTGCTTCCTCCTTCGTATTTTTAACGGATTTCATCCGCAATACTAACTTCCCGATACATCTACAAACACGCGCTCATTCGGAGCTGCATACCCCTGGTTCTGAGCTTCACGCGCAACGTATTCGTCGTCAATCTCCGCTGCGAGTTCCTGCTCAATCTTTGCTTTCTTCATCGACTCAGTCAGGATGAGATCATTATTCTTCGCAGTATCCTCGTTAAAGCGGTTAACCTTAACCTGATTTGAAATGATAGTCACTGCAGCGTATACGACAAACACAACAAGTATAATTTTAGGAAGAACGCTCTTTTTTCTTCTCTTTTTTGCTGCCAATTCTATCAACCTTTCCTTTCTTCTTTTGTTTTCGTCGGGATTTCCCGGCGATAACCTTTTTGTTTATCCTTCTCCCGCAATCTCTTATCCACTTAAAAAGCATATAGAGCGGGCGCGTAGACATTGACAAAATCTTTATAAGCGAATCTGAAGTCCCCTTCATGACCTTAAAAACTATCTCGCTTGCTGCCGCTCTGTATACAAAGCCGCCGCAAAAGACGCCGACAAGCACATACCACCTCATCCGGCCGCCTGAGCTTGTGAGCACAAATGCGAAAAGAGCGATGAGCGCAACAATCCAGAAAAGAGCATCGAAGAGCCCCGTGATCCACCTTTTATCGCTCATATATGCACGAACAGTTCTCAAAAAATCAAAGAAAACACCTATGCCGATGCCAAGTAACGCAGAATAAAGAAATTCAAACGTCTGAACCGAAACTGCATTCTCCACGAGGCCTTCCCCGCTATCTGAAGAGCCTTGACCAGAACCCGCCTGATACGGGGTTCTCCTGGCTGTACTGAAGCCCGAGAATCTCACCCTCAATGGCAAGCTCTCCCGTCTCAAGGCTCAGACGCTCGACGTGGAGCCCTGTTCCTTGAATTGTCAGAAGCCCCCGGTTCGTATAAAGGACTATGCAGGAATCATCGAAATTCTCAACGTCCTGCACTCCGGAAACGCTCATCCTCAATCTGTTTTCTATAATTACATTCTGCGGGATATCCCTCAGGGAAGCTTTATCTTCAAGCTGCATATTAAAACCTCCTATACTTTTTCAGTAAAGCATATTCAGAGGCTATGCGCTTTATTCTCAAATTTTAAATACAAAATCAGCGCACTTCTTCATACATAGTGTGCGCTTCGTCCTTTGTCATATGTTCAGAAACGGCGAGCACGCGTATTTTAAGTGTCCGTGTACCAAAAGAAATCTCAATAACATCTGAAACCTTGACATCGTATGACGCCTTCACCGGTCTTCCGTTAACTGAGATTCTGCCGTTGTCGCAAGCTTCATTTGCGACGGTTCTTCTTTTTATAAGCCGAGAAACCTTGAGATATTTATCAATTCTCATAAATGACCTTCATTTGCGAAATTTGGTACGCTTGCCGGGGTGAAGCCTTTCACCCCGGCAAAATTTGCTTATTTAAGCTTGATTACTTTGCGACAGCGTCCTTAAGAGCCTTGCCAGCCTTAAATACCGGGCTCTTAGATGCCGGAATTGTGATAGTTTCCTTTGTACGCGGGTTTCTGCCCTGACGAGCTGCACGAGCCTTGACTTCAAAAGCGCCAAAGCCTACGAGCTGAACCTTATCACCAGCCTTGAGAGCTGCTGTGATAGCATCAACTGTTGCATTGATAACCTTCTCTGCGTCCTTCTTGGAAACTGCTGCCTTTTCAGCAACTGCGTTTACCAATTCTGTCTTGTTCATCTGTTTTGCCTCCTATAAATTTTATCTAAAAGGCCGTAATTACCCCCAGCCGTTTTAGTCGATTATGTTTTACAGCTTGTCCGAATTTTCAGAAAGCGCTGCGGAAAGGTCTCCCCCGCGGTTTTCAATCTCGCGGAAGTTCTTTATGAACTTCTCGTTTTTAAGATCAAGCTGCTCCTCCGGGTTGACTCCGAGAATTCTCGAAATCTTTACAACATCCATAAGTATTTCTGCAATATCCATTTTTTCTCCGCGCAAAAGCTGCTCTGAAACTGAGGCCGAAAGCTCTCCCAAGCTTTTCTCGGGAAGCCCTGCTTTTTTTGCCTTTCCGCAAAGCTTTTCAGCCCGCATCAGCGCAGGCAAGCTTCTCGCAACAGAATCCATAGCTGAAAAATGTGTTTTTTGCTTTTTTTCACGGCGTTTGATGTCGTCCCAATTTCTGAGGACCTCTTCAGAGGTCTCGGCAGAGGTATCTCCGAAAACATGCGGGTGTCGCTCGATAAATTTCTTGCAAACCCCGTCTGCCACATCGTTGATATCGAACCTGCCTTCTTCAGTTTCAAGCTGTGCGTGAAAAACCACCTGTGCAAGAACGTCACCGAGTTCTTCAAGGAGAAGAACGGGGTCGTCATTGTCGATGGCTTCGCAAGCCTCAAAAACTTCTTCAACAAAGTTCATCCGGATAGATTTATGAGTCTGCTCCCTGTCCCAGGGGCAACCGCCGTCTGACCTTAGAAGTTTCGTAATCTCAACAAGGTCATAAAACTCATATTTATCCTTCCTTAAAAAATTTACCATATTTATCGCTCTCCTGCAAGTGTTTTTTTGTTAATATCTAAATTTTTCAATCATTTTCTATAAATTTAAATATATTTTTGCTTCCAAAAAGAAGTTTTTTGTCGTATTTTGTAACGTTCTTCATCAAAAACGCACTTATTACTCCAACAACAGCTCCCGAGAAAATCGCAAGAACGGTTGACGCGTTTACATCGAAAGCAGAAATGCATTTATTATATACAAAAGCTGCGGATATGAATACAACCGCGCCCGAAATAATCGGTTTCAATATCGAATTCTTAAAGTCTATTTCTACGTATGAATACTTTTTAAACTGTGCGACATTTACGGTCATAGCCGTCAGATAACACAGAACCGTGCTTATCGCTGCACCGAAAATATTAATCTCCGGAATTGAAATGAGAAGGTAGTTTGATAAGATTTTGGCCAATCCGCCGCAGGCTATCGCAACCACCGGAACACTTGCCCTTCCCATCGCCTGATGCACAGAGTTTGTGATTGTGACCACCGCAAGCGGGATAATGCCAATGCTGAGATATTGCAAAAGCCGGGATGATAGCCTTATGCATTCTTCGTCTATCCCGTGGCCGTAAAGCAGGGTTATTATGCCTTTCGAAAGTGCCGCCATACCGAAAGCGGCAAACGACGCGACCAAAACGGCTAATCTCACGCCCGAATTGATGAGCTTATCCGCTTCAAGCGTATGCCTTTTCGCCCTCTGAACGGCAATCGCCGGGACCAGCGCGGATGCAAGCGTTGCGGAAATTGCCGAAGGTAGGCTGAAAAGGGTTGTCGCGTAGTTATATGCTCCAAAAGACCATTTAGCCTGATATTCCGTAAACCCCGATTTTTTGAGAATATTCATAACTATCGCGCTGTCTATAACCGCAGTAAGGCTTATAACTGCCGCACCGAGAGTTATCGGAACCGAGATTGACAAAAGCTTTTTAATAATCCTTCCCGCTCCGCTTCTTCTTGTCGCTTTTTCTTTCTTTTTCTTGAAGCGAAAATATACACACGAAGCCATCGCGCCTATTGCAACGCCCGAAACTGCGCCCGCAGCAATATGAGCAGAGTCTGCTCCCCTGCTTTTCAGAATCCATGCCGCCGCGATTCCGCAAATAAGCTTTCCGAGCGCTTCCATAACCTCAGAAACAGCAGTCGGATACATATCGGAATGGCCCTGGAAATATCCGCGGTTTACAGCCGATAATGAAACAAAAAAGACCGACGGCGAGATCGCCCTGATTGCAAACGCCGCATCACGGCTTCCCATAAGCTCCGAAATCGGCACTGCAAAGAAAAGCAGGACAAGAAAACCTAAAAATCCAAGCACTGAAAATAGCCGACCGGAAACTTTGTAAATCAGTTCCGTATCTGCTGCATTTTTTGCCGCAAGGCTTTCTGCAATCATTTTTGAAACGGCGATAGGGACCCCCGCCGTTGCAATTACAAACAGCAGTGAATAAATATTGTATGCTATTGAAAAGTTCGCCATTCCGACAGGGCCGAGCATTGCCCCAAGAGGAATCTTATAGAAAGCGCCTATTATTTTGACCACAATACCCGCCGCTGCAAGAGCCGCGGCTCCGTGCAAAAAGCTTTCTCTTCTCGGCTTATTCACAAAATCACACCTTTTTCCGTGATATTGCGAATTTATGCTCGGAAAGCTTATTTTATGCTATGTTTTACGCGTTCTATATCAATAGTCTTAAACTCTCCGTTTTCATAGAGAACCTTGCCCGCGACCATAGTAAGCACGACATCGCTTCCCCTTGCGGAATAGACTGCGTTTGAAATCACATTATGGCAGGGGATGAGATGGGGCTTGTCAAAATCAAGCATAATAATGTCTGCCAAAAAGCCCTCGCGTATCTTCCCGCAATCGTCTCTCCCTTGCGCCAGCGCTCCATTCACCGTTGCCGCACGCAACGCCTGCATAGCACTTACCGCCATGGGATTTTTACTAATGCCCTTATGGAGAATTGCAAAAAGCTTGATTTCCTCAAACATATCAGTGTTGTTGTTGCTTGCAACTCCGTCTGTCGCGAGAGATACGTTCACGCCACACTCCTGCATTTTAAGAACAGGGGCGACTCCCGATGCAAGCTTTAAGTTGCTTACAGGGCAATGAGCAACGGATCCGTTATGAGCTTTTAAGATTCTCATATCGTTCTCTGTCATATAGCAACAGTGAGCGAGAAGCGGCCGTGTCCCCTCAAAAAGACCCTCGCTTTCAAAAAGCTCGGTCGGCGTTTTTCCGTATTTCTCAATGCATTTTTCGTGTTCGGAAGCCGTTTCAGAAGTGTGAATCTGAAGAATCAGGCCCTTTTCCTTTGCAAGTTGCGCAACCTTCCTGCGACAAGCGGGCTCTGTCGTGTATTCCGCGTGAATCGAAACATCCGCGCGCAGTCTCCCGCCGTCTGCCATATGCACCCGCTCGATAAGAGACTTTGCCTCAGAAACCGAAGGCATATTCTCAAAATTCTCGCCGCTTCCCACAATCGAGCGCGAGAGATTTGCCCGGAGCCCCGATTCAATAACCGCGTCAGCTATCGCATCGGTAAAAAAGTAGCTGTCGGAAAACGAGGTTGTCCCCGAGGCTATCATCTCAGCCATCGCAAGGCTCGTTCCGGCGCGAACGGAGTCGGCAGTCAGCTTATCCTCAGCCGGCCATATATGTTCATTCAACCATACGCTAAGCTCGCAATCGTCTGAAAGCCCACGGAAGAGCGTCATCGGAACGTGAGTATGCGTGTTTATAAGCCCGGGCATAAGAACCTTTCCGGAAGCATTTATGCGCCTTTTCGCATCGCCCTCCGGCTTTTTGATGCCGATGTATTTTATTTTTGCGCCCTCCACCGCAACATAAGCATTTTCAAGGTATGGCGCATCTTCATCCATAGTTATTACCTTTGCGTTTTCAAAAAGTATATCCATATCTTTCTTAATCATCGAGCGACGCTCCGCAAGAAGCGCAGAAGTTGCTGTCCTTTAAATTTTCCTTCCCGCATTGTGAGCAGGTTTTTGTGTCGCTCTGTGTGCCGAGAGCAGCGCGAAGCTCTTCTATCTGGCGGTTCTTTTCATCTATTGCGGCAAGGCGGGCATCAAGCTCTTCTGTTGAAGCTTCTTCGTTTGTGTGCGCCGCATAAATCAGCCTGCCTATTTCCTTGTAAAGAACCTCAATATCTGTTGTCAGGTCAAGAATTTTTAAATTTGTTTTTGATGAGTTGAAAACGTCTGTTGCCTTGTTCCCGACATTTTCCGCAGTCTTTGCCGCAAATTCTCCGGCAACAACCGCACCTGCACAAATCTTGTCCCAAATTCCGCGTATTCTTTCTTTCATCAAAAAAACCTCCTTTTATATTCTCAGTATACTACCTTAGTTTATTAAAATCAATACTTGAAGCTTCCGCCGCCGACGAACTCCCGGAGAAGAGAATCTTTCGGAACAACATCGTCGGGAATGTCCTCAAAACCGTCAATATTCCTAAGCATCATGCAAACCTCGTCGTATCTCGCAATCCCTTCCGGCACACTTTTCACAGCCTTTTTCAGATGCTTTTTGAGTACCCCGATTTCATAATCGTGAGTGGAGTTAATTATTATATCCGCGCGGTCACGGAACGGAGAAATATATTTTTTCTCACCGCGGCGAATCCCGTCCCATATGGCGAGGGTAAAGTCGGAATTTGCGCCTCTGAACATATCATCTCTTACAATTCTTCTCGTAAGTCGAGTCCACGTTCCCTTATAAAAAACTTCACCGTCTGCCGTGAAATTGCTTCTTGCAGAGATATAGAGTTTTATCCCGTGAGCCCCTGCAGCGCCCGTTATATCATCATTGAGCGCGTGAATCCCCTCAAAAATAACTATCTCGTTTTTGCCAAGCTTTAAAGGCTCCGTTGCAGATGCTCTGCTCTGATTTTTAAAATCAAACCTCGGTATCTGAACCTCTTTCCCCTCAATCATTTCTTTTATATGCTTATTGAGCAGGGGGATGTCAAGGCACTGCGGAGATTCATAGTCAATCCCGCCGTCTTCATTTTTCGGGGCAGTTTCGGGGTCGACAGTTCTGAAATAATCGTCAAGCGATATAGGGTGGCTCCCAACGCCAAGCTTTTCGAGCGCAAGCTCAAGCTTCAGAGCAGTGGTGGTTTTCCCCGAGCCTGACGGCCCAGAAAGAAGGACAACGCAGCTTTTGTCAATTCTGCTTGCAATCTTTTCTGCAGCAGAGTTGATTGCTCGCTCATAACGCGCTTCACATTCCTCTGCAAACCCGACTGCATCTCTTTTTATCCTATTGTTTATCTCTTTTAAATCCAATGGCAAGCTTATTCCTCCCGTTCGTTGAAAAACTCGCTTATTTTCTCTTGTGTAAGCTTTATTTTTTTCTTTGCATTATTGTATTCATATGGATATTTAGGATTGAATATTCGCTCGATCTTTCCTTTTTTTAAGTTAATGAGCTTTGTAACCCCTCCTGCCCCCGCCGAGAGGATTGTGTGAAGCTCATCCATAATATAGTTGTTATATAAGCTCTCAAACCCGGGTTTTGAGTATCCTACATTTTCGAGGTTTCCTGACATATACTTCTGCCGGTAAAGATAATACGGCAAATATCCCTTCTCAAGCACCTTCTCCATGGCATAATCGACCATTTTTTCGGTCTCCTCACCAAGCGGAAGCTTATATTTTTCGTTACTTAAGGTTGAGCCTTTTTTTATTGCAAGCGTATGCACGGTTACATTTTCAGTCTCAAGGAGAAGAAGGCGGTCAATCGAGCTTTTAAAGCTCTCAAGGCTATCACCCGGAAGCCCCGCTATAAGGTCTGCGTTTATTGAAAGGCCTCCGACCGCGCGGACATCCTCTATCGCACGTATTACATCCTCTGCGGTATGGCGTCTGTCCATTTCCCTGAGAATTTCATCATTCATAGTCTGCGGGTTTACGCTGATTCGCGTTGCGCCAAGCTCTTTTATTGTTTTAATTTTTTCGCGTGTCAGAGTATCCGGCCGCCCCCCCTCAACGGTATATTCAAGTGCTGAGGAAATGTCAAAGCTCTCGCTTATCCGCTTCATAACAAATGCAAGCTCGTCATTTGTGAGCGCAGTTGGCGTGCCGCCGCCGATGTAGACGGAGCGGAGCGCGAGATTATTTTCCTTTACCGCCGAGGAAAGCTGCCAAAGCTCCTCCGAAAGAACCTCAAGATACGGCGCGACAAGAGAGCGTGCTTTTTCAATAGAGTGGCTTACAAACGAACAATATCTGCATCTTGACGCGCAAAACGGGATTCCGACATAGAGTGAAAAATCCTTTTCACCGACAGACTCCGCAACCTCTTTTGCGTGGGCTGCGCAGCTTACTGCAAGAGAAGCGCGAGACGGGGAAACGAAATATTCCTCTTCCATAGCCCGCTTTGCCGCTTCTTCCGAAAGCCCGGCTTCTATGTATTTTGCCGCCACCTTTGATGGCCGTATCCCCGTGAGCGCTCCCCACGCAGGAACTTTCCGAAGCAATGGAGACGCCGCCTTATAAAACGAAATCTTTATAGAGCGGCGGCAGGCGCGTTTTTTGTCCTCTTCTGAAATTCCCTCCCTAACCGGGGTTTCTTCCGAGGCGGAATATGTTTTATTATCTTTATATATTTCGGTTTTTGAACACACCTTATCTTCATTTTCCCAAAGCTCTGATATTATATAATCCCCGCTCTCGGGAGCTTCCGGAACGAACTCCGCGTGGGAGTTCGGAAACATGCACATATATATCTGCTGTGTCGCAAATTCAAAGCTGTGCCCTTTCAAATATACCTTCACGTTCTGATCGCCTCTGCCATATACGGATTTTGCGCACGCTCGCGCGATAAGGTAGTTTCATCTCCGTGGCCGGGCAAAACCCTGAAGTCCCCCGGGAGTTCATATAGCCGTCTAAGTGTTTTCATCATCTCATCATAGTTCCCACCGACAAGGTCACATCTTCCGCAGGAGCCTGAAAAAAGCGTATCCCCCGAAAACATAACATCCTCGCTGATAATGCACGCACTACCCTCGGTATGCCCCGGAGTAATCATGACCTTAAAGCGCATATCTCCGATTTGAATTTCCGAGCCGTCAGAAACCTCTTCATCCGCCAAAAGGGGGATAAACTCGCGGCGGCGAAGCATTGTGTGCCCTGAAATTTCAGCACTCTGAAGCCTCTCCCTCTCCCCTTGCGTTGAAATAAGGCGGGCGCCGGTTTTCTCTTTTATTTCCTTGACGGCGAGAACGTGGTCAAAATGTGCATGTGTGAGAATAATAGCCTTTATCGAAGCTCCGAGTTTTTCTGCCCTTTCGAGAATCTTTTCTGCCTCGGCCCCCGGGTCAATCACAACTGCGGCCTCTCCGCTATAGACAAAATAACAGTTTGTATTCAAAAATCCTACAGTGAGCCTTTCTATGTTCATTTTTCCGTTCCTCCGAAAACAGCTTCTGTATCCATAACTATTGTTATCGGCCCGTCATTTACAGACTCAAGCTCCATATATGCCCCAAAAACACCCGTTTTTGTTGTATATCCGGCATCGCGGAGAAGAGATATGAAATATTCATACAATGACTTCGCAAGCTCAGGCCGCGCCGCATCAACAAAGCTCGGGCGATTGCCCTTCTGCGTGTTTGCCTGTAGCGTGAAGTTTGAAACCACCATCATCTCCCCGCCTACTGCGGAGCATGAAAGGTTGAGCTTTTCTTCCGAATCCTCAAATATCCTCATCATAGAAATTTTCTTTGCAAGATACTCTGCATCCTTTGCGGTATCGTTCACCGAAACTCCGAGAAGGATGAGAAGTCCGTTTCCGATTTTTGAGTGTGTCGCACCGTCAATTTTTACCTCGGCAGCTTTGACACGTGTTATTACTGCACGCACAAGTGCTTCCTCCTGTAATGTCTAATTTCTTGAACGCTTGACGTCTATAATGCCCTGAACGCTATGAAGCTTGTTCATTACAAATTCAAGCTGTTCTTTTCCCTTTATATTCAGAACTATATTCACGATTGCATATCCGTCTCCGAGGCGGCGGGCATCCATCGCAAGAACGGTCAGCTTCAGGTTGTTAAGCACTGCCGCAATATCCATAATCAGACCGCTTCTGTCCTTTGCAGAAAGCTGAAGCGAGGTCTGGAAGTTCTCTTTGAGGTCATCTGCCCAGAAAACGCTTATCCAACGGCTTAAATCCTCAGCATCCTTCATCGCGTTTGTGACGTTCTGACAATCCGCCCTGTGAACCGACACGCCGTATCCGCGTGTTACAAACCCGATTATAGAGTCGCCCGGGATAGGTGTGCAGCACCTTGCAAACTTCACCAGGCAGTTTTCTACCCCCGGTACAATTACTCCCGAATTCGATGTCTGCACCTTTTGCGGAGCTGCAACCGTATCTCTGACTATTGTTTCGTCATCCTGAACGGTCGACGAGGTTCTCTCCTTTTCCGCGCGAATGCGGTTTATGACGCGGCTGAGTTTAATTCCGCCATATCCAAGGCTTGCATACATTTCATCGGTCTGATGAAACGACATTCTGTTTGCAACCGAAAGCAGAATGTCTTCTGCCTCGTCTTCCGAAAGAGAGATGCCGTCGCGCTTGAGCGCAAGCTCAAGCTCTGACCTCCCGCGCGCGATGTTTTCCTCTCGGCATTCACGCTTAAACCATTGTTTTATCTTGTTTCTTGCCTCGCTCGTTTTGGCAATATTCGTCCAGTCACGGCTCGGGCCTTTTGCTGAATTTGATGTGAGAATCTCGACAATCTCGCCGTTTGAAAGCTTATAATCAAGCTGAACCATGCGCCCGTTTACCTTCGCGCCAATCATACGGTTTCCGACTGCGGAGTGGATTGAATACGCAAAGTCTATCGGAGTTGACCCCGCAGGAAGGCTTATAACATCGCCATTTGGAGTGAATACAAAAACCTCGTCGCTGAACATATCGGTTTTGAGTGAGGTGACAAAATCCTCATCCTCAACCTCCTGGCTCTCCATAAGCTGGCGAACCCACGCAAGCTTCTCCTCAAGGTTGCTTTTGCTTATTCCCGACTTGTATTTCCAGTGTGCCGCGATTCCGTATTCCGCAGTGTGGTGCATATCGCGCGTGCGTATCTGAACCTCAAACGGAATTCCCTCGCGACCTATAACGGTCGTGTGGAGCGACTGATACATATTCGCCTTCGGAGTGCTGATATAGTCCTTAAATCTTCCGGGAATGGGGCGGTACATATCGTGTATAAACCCAAGAACGTTATAGCAGTCCGCAACGGTTTCGACTATTACGCGCATCGCATAAAGGTCATAAACCTCATCTATGGTCTTGTGCTGAGTATACATTTTTCTGTAAATACTGTATATATGCTTAACGCGGCTTTTTACCTTTCCCTCAATGCCCGCTTCATTAAGACGCTCGACAAGGCGCTCTTTTATATGCTCTAAAAACTCATCTCTTTCACGGCTGCGCTTTTCAAGCTCGTCTGTAATCTCTGCATATCCTACCGGGTCAAGGCAGCGCAGAGAGCGGTCCTCAAGCTCCCACTTGATTTTCTGCATACCAAGGCGGTGTGCAAGCGGCGCATAAACCTCCATGGTTTCCAGAGCCTTTTCGCGCTGCTTTTCAGGCTTGTGGAATTCGATTGTCCGCATATTATGGAGTCTGTCCGCAATTTTTATGAGAATAACTCTTATGTCCTTGCCCATAGCAAGAAACATCTTGCGCAGGTTTTCAATCTGAGCTTCTTCTTTGCTTGTATAAGGCATTTTGGTAAGCTTTGAAACGCCATCAACAATGTCGGCAACCTCTTTCCCGAACTTTGCACGTATTTTATCGTATCCAAGCTCTGTGTCCTCTATGCAGTCATGCAGGAGTGCAGCCATCAGCGACTCTGCATCAAGCCCCATTTCGGCAACAATTTCCGCAACAGCGATTGGGTGCGTTACATAATCGCTTCCGTCGCGGCGCTTCTGCCCTTCATGAGCCTCAGTTGCGCAGTCATATGCGTCGTGTATAAGAGCTTTATCCTTATCTGACATATCGCCTTTGATTTTTGCGACAAGCTCTTGATATTTGGTTTCAGGCATCATTTCTAATCATCTACTCCCACAACTTATATAGTAAATATGTTTTTGAATCATTTAAATCAACTTTGTTATTATGTTCGGCAATTTTTATCGAAACTCGGAAGCCCTCAAACTCATAGCTCATAAGCCCGACCTCTGAAAAAACCTTAAAAGCAAGCAGGGCTTTAATAAGCGCATCCTCTCCGCACAGCTTCTTAAATCTCCTCGCAATTTCAAGAAGCGGGGCAGATTTCGGGAAATCGTTTTTGGTAAGCGCTCTCCAGATTTTGCCGAGTTCTTCATAGCTTAAGAATAAATCCTCGCGCCACTTCTTTTCATTTACAAGGATGGCTGACAGCGCATTTTCAATTTCTGCCATATCCGCCTCGCAGGGTCTTGCGTCCTTTATATGAAGCTGAACACTCTCTCCCATATAATTGTTGATTTCAGGGGTGAAAGCTATGTCGACATAATCCCCCTCGGAAAACGGAAGCTCATCACATCTTATGCCGAAGTAGACACATTGTAACCTCGCTCCGTGTTCTATTGCAATTTTAGTATGCCGCCCGTTTCCTATAGGTGAAATTCTTGACACCTTGCAGCGGTCAAGCCGGAGTCTCGGCGCTTCATTCATCTTGCCGTACGGTTCAAGGCTCTTTGATGCCCGAAGCTGAGACAGTGTCAATTCCTCAGGCTCTACCTTGAAGTCAATATTAAGCACAGGAACATATCCGAGCATTTCTTCATAAAGCTCTTCGTTAAGCCGACGGCGAAACTCCGGAACATCCTCGCGTTTTATAACTATCCCGGCAGCAAGGTCATGCCCGCCGAACTTGACGAGAAGGTCTCTGCATTTTGACAGTGCGGCGTGAAGGCTGACGCCCTCAACGCTTCTTCCTGACCCTCTGCATTCATTGTCCTCGGTCGAAATCAGAATAGTCGGCTTATCAAACATTCCGCAGATGCGGGATGCTACAATCCCCAGAACGCCGTGGTGCCAGCCCTCGCCCGCAAGAACTATCGCCGATGCGTCTTTATACTCAGGATTAGCCTCAATCTGCTTGAGTGCCTCTTGCATTATTTTGCTCTCGCATATCTGGCGTTCACGGTTTTTCTCATCAATCTCGCGCGCAAGCTGCGGCGCGCTCTCTTCATCTGCAAACAAAAGCCTAAGTGCTAAAAGCGCGCTGCCCATTCTCCCCGCCGCATTCATTCTCGGGCCAATGAGAAAACCTATTGCCCCTGATGTCAGCGGCTCGGTTTTCTTAAAGCCTGCAACATCCATAAGAGCCGAAAGCCCGGGCGCGCATCCTTCTGATATAAGCTCGAGTCCTTTTGCAACAATTATCCTGTTTTCCTCAATTATCGGCATAACATCAGAAACCGTTCCGATGCACACATACGGAAGATACTTTTCGATAACCTCACACTTATCTCCGCAAAGTGCAGAGATAAGCTTAAATGCAACGCCAACCCCTGCAAGTGACTTGAACGGATACTCGCAATCAGGCCGATTCGGGTTCACCACAGCGCAGGCACCGGGAAGCGTTTCTTCGCATTTGTGGTGGTCAGTAATTACAATATCAACGCCGACAGACTTTGCATATTCAACCTCGTCTGCAGCTGTTATGCCGGTATCGACGGTTATTATAAGAGAAACTCCCTGCCCCGAAAGCTCGGAAATTACCGAGGCTGAAACTCCATACCCCTCTTCGAAGCGATCGGGGATGTGATATACGCACTCCGCGCCGCAGGAGATGAGATAATCAACAAGTATGTAGGTTGACGTAACCCCATCAGCATCGTAGTCACCGTAAACCGCTATCTTTTCACCACCAGAAAGTGCCCTTCTTATCCTTTCGCAGGCGCGGTCCATATCCTTCATGAGAAAGGGGTCGTTCAAATCGTTGAGATCCTTTTTGAGAAACAGCTCTGCCGCCGTTTCGTCTTCTATCCCCCTGACCGCAAGAAGCTTTGCCGTAAGTGACGGAACGCCCAGTCTTTCGCAAAGCCGCGCCACCGCTTCTTCGTTATATTTTCCCGTGATCCATTTTGTTTTTTTCATTTCATTTATTCCTTTATTATTTATCTTAATATTATAACAAATTTTTCGTGAAAATACAACCTATATACTTTTCTGTTTGCAAAAACCGTTGTATGGTGTATAATATACCTATAATTGTTTTTTGGTGGTGAAACATATGCTTTCCCGAATAAAATCGCGTTTTTCAATGCCTATTTTTGTTATCAATAAGCTGTGGCACCGCTTTATTGACCACAAAATCGGATATACGGGCGGCCAGCTTGCATATTTTTTTATTCTCTCAATTTTTCCGTTCCTGATTTTCATAAACGCTGTCATCGCCTCTCTTGATATCCCCTCAGATGCGGCAATTTCCTTTCTCCGGCCGTTTTTTCCGGAGCAGATAGTTTCGCTCATCGCAAGCTATATTGAATATATAAGCTCGGAAAGTGGCATTTCCCTTCTTTCCTTTGGTATCATCCTCGCGCTTTTTTCAGCTTCAAAATCAGTTCGTTCGCTTGCAACGGCGTTTAACCTTGCCTATGGTGTCCGCCAGACGCGCAATTTCTTTCTGAGAACGCTTTTTTCAATGCTCTACATTCTCCTATTTGCACTTGTCTTTGTGGCGTGCATTATCCTCGTCGCATTCGGAAACAGCTTTATCACAAGGATTCTTTCTCACACGGTGCTTCCCTTTGCGTTTATTGACCTTCTCTCATTCTGGCGCTGGATTACAATGGCAGGTATTCTTTTCGTGATTCTCTCTGTTGTTTATAAGTTTCTCCCCGAAACGCACATCCGATTTTCGGAAACACTCCCGGGTACTGTTTTCTCACTGTTCGGTTTTCTCCTCCTGACGTCGATTTTCTCCTTCTACGTCAACAACCTGATGTCATCAATTTCGCTCTACGGCTCACTCTCGGCTATAATCCTCCTGATGCTGTGGCTTTATTTTGCGGGGATTATCCTCGTTCTCGGTGCAGAGCTTAATAAAATAATTTCAGATATAAAAAAGAAATAGCATCATAACTACCGGCAGTACCGGTAGTTATCGTTGTACAATAAAAATCCACCCGCATATGGGGTGTACTGTTAAGGATAAAAGAACACGTGATTTTTATAAAAATCACGTGTTCTTTTAATTTCTGGCGATGCGCTGCGGAGGGTAGTGAGCCCGAAGGGCGAATGTCGGTTTGGTAGTGAATGACAATCCAGTGGATTGTCAGAGCCAAACCGTGACCGAGCCGCAGCGAGAAAGGGGAGGTTTCCTA
>JAZOAI010000035.1:0-75976 GCA_045595365.1 Eubacteriales bacterium | reverse complement strand
TGTATATGTTAGATTAGGTGCTTATATATGTTAAGTTCACTTTTGAATGTCTCTATAAGTAAAAAAATAACACCTTTGATTTAAAAATCAAGGTGTCAAAAAACATTGTAATTTTAAATATCCGTCAGAAATAAGGTGTTTTAAAAGGTCAAAATTTAGGCTATTTATAAAAGCATATCATCTCTCAAACCCCTTATTTTATGGGCATTTGCATTAACCGTGTATATGTATCATACTATAATTATATTATGCCCGCCGGCGGCAGCAATCTCAAGTGCGCGCTTGACGTTTTCCTGCCCCTTGACATCTGCAAAATCAAGAAGCTTCTGGTTTGGGTTTGCAGGCTTCCAGACAGGCTCACGGGGGATGGACTCCTCTCTCTTGAAGAAGCGAACAAGCTGCAAAGCGGATTTTACACCGTATACCGCGATATCCTCGCCTGCAAGAGATGCCTCTTTTGCGTTCTCATAAGGAACAAAGAGGTGCTTTATTCCGTTTTGTTTTGCGGCAATAGCCATCGAAAGAACTCCGCGCGCGGGGCGAAGCTCGCCGTTTAGAGAAAGCTCGCCGAGAAACGCGCAGTTTTGCGAAATTTCGGGGAGTTGCTTTGACGCAACTAAAATACCTATAAGTATGGGAAGGTCGTATATCGGGCCTTCCTTCTTTGTACCGGCGGGGGCAAGGTTAATGGTTATTTTATTTTTCGGAAAATCTGTGCCGAGGTTCTTTATCGAGGCGCGAACGCGGTCTCTCGACTCTTTGACAGAGGTGTCAGGAAGCCCGACAACATCAAAGCTCGGAAGCCCACCGGACAAAAAACATTCGGCAGTGACGACGTATCCGTCAACCCCGTCAAGCCCGAGGGAAAGTATTTTCGATACCAAAAAAATCCCCACCAATCATTTTTTGAATGAAGTCAATTATATTATATAACATATTTTCGCAGATTTCAACAAGCTTCGTTGTTAAGAAAAAAGCACGCTCCTGCTTGCAAAACACAAACAGGGGCGTGTTTAGTTAAAAGGACTTTGAATTAAAGATTATAGAGGTTTGACAAGAATCTTTCAGCAACAGGGTTTTCCGGAAGAATTTTTGCAAGGCAGATAACATACTTCTTTCCGTTATATTCCTTAACTCCGGCTGCCATCGCTTCGGAATTCTTTCCCTTGGCCAAAAGGATGGGTGTAAAGCCGCTTGCTGTGAAGTTTTTGGTTACGATGTAGTCAATCATATCGATTTCCTTGTTGTACATCATATAGAAGTCTCTTTCACCAAACTCAGCAACCGCCGGATGCCCTGTATCTCTTGAGGCAAAGTATGCAGTCGCCCAGGTCTGAACAACTACTGTTTCACCCGCAATTTCGTGTTCGCCTTCCTCGAGGTCTTCAATAAGAACAATATTGTCGTTTTTATTTATTCCGCGGCGCTTGAAGACTTCAACGTCAAACGTGTTGTAAGAAACAACTTCGCCCTCATGCATAAGAATTGCCTTAAGGCAGAACTTCTTTCTGTCTTCAACCGAAATCTTAAACTCTGCATTTGCAACATATGCTGTTGTGACCTCTTCAAAATGAGCGGGAGTTTCATTTCGCATAATAACCTTGTCGCCGTCATACAGCTCATAGACGATGGAATAATCACCGTTTGATACGTTGTGAGTGTCGTTGCAGACATATGTTTCGATGCTTACCGTCTCATCGTCAAAGAATGTGAAGCGGTCGCTCCGGAGGCTTATAAGCATCGGCTCCAAAGCATTTTTGTATTCAAAATATGCAGGCTTCGGGGTGCGCTCACAGTCAACAATCGTCTTCATCCAGCCTGCCGGCCACGCATCAATGAAGAGGTGGATAGCAAACGAAACCATTCGCGGGTCGCGCCTGAAGCATTCGGTTGCCATCTTTGTGGAAAATGCCTGATATGCCTGGCTCTTTTCAACCCATTCGTCGATAGACGAAGGTGTGTCAAAAAACTTGTAGTACTGTCTGGGGGTCTGCGCTCCGATAATGTTGTTCGGGTCAAACGGCTCTTTGAGCCACTCTGCCGGATAACGGCGGCGCATGAGGTTAACGGGGTCCATTCCCTCTGTTCCGTATTCTCCGCAGCCGTAGAACCAGCCCGGGAGGACTTTCACCCAGTATCCGCGATACATCTTTGCGAAAGTAAAGTTTCCGCCGTACCAGAGGTTATATGTGTGGAAGTCCGGCATACAGTTTGCTTCTGTATGGTCGGGGCCTTCGAAGTCGCCGTCAACGTGCTTTATGACACACTCGGGGCAGTTGTAGTGAACAACAAGGTCGCAAGCTCTGAAGAAATCTTCAAGCTCAGGCCTTGTCATATGTCTGTGCGGGCGGCTCTTGTGGGTAACGTTGCCATACGGCTCGTTGATGTACGTCACAACAATGTTGCACGGGTGCTTTCTGACCATGCGGATCATTTCCTCCGCCTGGCGGACACCTTCGCAGAACTTGCTGCGGCGCATAACCGAGAAGAGCGGAAGGTCTGTCTGCGTCATCATTCCGAGCATATCGCAATATTCATAAACCTCGTCCTGAACAGGCCTCTGCGTAAGGCGGAAGTAGTTCATATTGCAAACCTTTGCCATGAGAATGTCGGTGATGAGCTGTTCAAAATCGCCGTTCATAACGCAAATCTGCTCAAAACCCATCGTGTTGGCACCGCGAAGGCGGATTTTCTTGCCGTTTAAGTAGAACATACCCTTAGGTGTGCTGTCAGTATCCTGAGTGAATGAGCGCATACCGAAGGAAACACGGCCGTTGTCACACAGCTTGCCGTCAAGCAAAGCTGAAATGTGCAGCTCGTAGAGATACGGCGTTTCGGGGCTCCATATTTTTGCATTCTCAAGAGGAATGCGGACCTTATAGACATTTTTGCCGTATGAGGCAGACAGCTCGTATCCGTCAGAGACCGGAGCATATTCAAAGTTCTCAAAAACGGTTTCCGAAAAGTTTCTGCCGTAGAGCGAGAGGTTAAAGATAACTTTTTTTGCAATGCGCTCTGTGTTTTCAACCTCAACCCAGAGCTCGGCAGCGTTCTCTTCAAGGAGCGGGCGGACGTAAAGGTCGGTGATGTTTACCTTGTTGCGGATTTCAACAAAAACGTCGTTATAAAGCCCCATTCCGGGCGGGCAGTGATGCCAACCGACTTCGGGGTCATCATAGCCGATGCCTGTTGCCGCGTAGAGCTTGTCGCCTTCTATTCTCGGAAGACCCAGAGCATGCCCTGTTTCAGACTTGATTGTGTCGCCTCTGTAAATAAAGTCATTCTCAAGAACAACCTTAAGCGTGTTTTTGCCGATTCTTGCAGCAGAAGTGATTTCAAATTCAAACGGAGAGAAGAAGCCCTCGTGCATGCCTACGCACACATCGTTGATGTAGACCTTAGCTATGTAGTCAGCACCTTTGAAGCAGATATAGACAGCCTTTTCATCGAAAGCTTCAAGCTCAAAGGTTGTTTCATAAGTCTGCACAGCATATCCGACGGGGCCTTCAAAGTGAGGAATTGTGATTTTTTCCGTTCCGTCAAGAACAAACTCACGAAGGTCAATCCTCTTGTTCGGAGAGGAAATCGAGGGAGCATAGTTCTTGAGAAACTCGCTATATTTCTCGCGAAGGCGGGAAATCTCCTCATAAAGCTCCTCTTTCGTGTCCATTTTCTTTTCTGTTTTGCATGGGGCGGCATCGCTTTCCTGAAGCTCACAGACCTTTTTATCAAAAGGAATTGGAGCGGGGGCGACAGTCTCCTCGGAGTTGGAAAAACCGCTTTCTGCAATAAAGGTGAAAAAATCCTGCGGTGCAGCTTTTTCGTTTTTGTTCATCGAAAAACCCTCCTTGCTGTATTTACAATTAAAATGGGGATTAAACAACCCGATATAACTCTACTATATCAAAAACGAAAAGTCAATAGAAAATAGGGACAAAAGAGGGTTAAATTTATTGCAAAAAGGCCGTCAATCTTACGTGAAGATTAACGGCCTTCTTTGGTGCGGGCGGTGGGACAAAGGCGCAAAGCGCCTTGCACCCTTGCCGACCCAAATGCTTTGCATTTCGGTACCCGGCTTCGGGCATATGCGCTAAAAACGATACTCAATCGTTTTCTTAACGCGCATACCCTCTTAGGCTTCAAGCCCCACCTTCATAAAGAAGATGTATACACTCAAAAGTGCATACATCTTCTTTGCCTAACTCCGACTAAATTATACATATATGCAGCTAAGTCCGAAGAAAAGTACACCATTTTGAAATTTGGTAAATTGGAATTTTACATCACTATTATTGTTATTTATTTTGCCTTTCAATCGCTATACTTGAGACAATAGCATAAATGAGTGTGATTATGATAATTACTACCACAATATAAAAAATCCAATTGGCATTGAGCAGCACTGCAAGTCCAATCAACCCAAAAACAATACCCATCAGCAAAAACACAATGGCCGACTGTCGATAATGAGGTTTTTTATTCATCGCCTCTCGTTCTTGCTTGGAGGCATAAATGTAGGCATTATTAAAAAGAAATCCTTTTTCCATAAAAGAACGGATGCTCATAAAAAATGCAAACACAGATATTAGGAAAAGAATACCTGCCGCAATTATTTCTTTCATTATTAACCACCTCGCCAAATTCTTATTTATCGATATTTTGTTTGGCTGTTTTACAGGAAGAAATGAGCATTATTCTCAAAGAGCTACATTTGGAAGAAAGCGATTTAAAGGTAGTTTCATCAATATATTTCGTTTTATATAACAATTCAAGCCAATACCCTGTTTCACTTGCTTCTTTCAAGGCGATTTCAAACTTAGAAATAAAATCTTTTTTCCCTTGTGCATACTGTGCTTCATGAATGTTTGCGCCAATTGATGTTCCGCTTCTCCCAATTTGATTTGATATAATAGATTCATGATTCGATTTCAAGTGCTTCACGAGATTTATAATATCAACAGAAAATTCCATAGAAAGTTCCGTAAGCTTATTTTCTTTCATAAAACCGCCTCCTTTTACCAAATTATATCACAAAATTGTATATGTTTCAATGATGTATCGCCGATGGCGATATGATGTTATGCTTCGCATAATGATGTTGCTCGTTTCACTCGCAATGATGCGATGTTTGCCTCAAAATGTGGCGAAGCCACACATCATTAGCGTTAGCGTCATCATTGGCAAAGCCAACATCATTTGCCGTAGGCAAACATCATTCAAAAAAGTCACCTTTGTCTTGGTAGACAAAAGTGACTTTTTTGTTGGTGCGGGCGGTGGGACTTGAACCCACACGTCGAAGACATTGGCTCCTAAGACCAACGTGTCTGCCATTCCACCACGCCCGCGGATATATAATAATGCAGAATTATTTATTTAAATTTGAAGTTTTACAGATGGCAGTTAAAATGCTTATCAATTCATTAATATCAGCATTCATACTGTCAAATTGTGATTTATTCAGGTAATCAGTTTTGTATAACAATTTCAACCAATAACAAGTTTCATTGGCTTCTTTTAAAGCTATACTCATTTTGGAAATGAAGTCAGCTTTGCTTTGCGCTTGCTCGGCTTCGGCAACATTCGCACCGATACTTGTGCCACTGCGAAGCAGTTGCTTTGAGAGGACATACTCCTTGTGTTCGCAAATCAAATATTTATACAAATTTACAGTCCGCACGGCAAAAGCGAAACTTTTTTCAATGGAAACATTATCACTCATAAATCAATCCTTAATTCTGCACTCAGCATTCTGAATTCTTCATTTACATTGTCCTCCTGCCCTCGAGTGCGCGGATGAGAGTCATTTCGTCTGCATATTCAAGATGCCCGCCGACGGGGATTCCGTATGCAAGGCGGGTTGTGTGGACTCCGAAGGGAGAAAGAAGGCGGGAGATATACATCGCCGTAGCCTCGCCCTCGGTGTCGGGGTTTGTAGCGAGGATAACCTCTTTTATAGACCCTTCCGCAACTCTCGAGATGAGTTCTTTTATCCGAATGTCGTCCGGGCCGATTCCGTTCATCGGGGAGATGCATCCGTGAAGCACGTGGTAAAGCCCGTTATATTCGCGCGTTTTCTCTATTGCCGCAACATCCTTCGGGTCGGAGACAACACAGACAGTTGTGCGGTCGCGCGCTTCATCCTCGCAAATAGAGCAAATTTCAGAGTCTGTCATATTCTGGCAAACAGAGCAGAACTTAACCTTGCGCTTTGCTTCAATAATCGCATTTGCAAACCCGCAAGCCTCAGCTTCGGGAAGCGAAAGCACGAAAAACGCGAGCCTCTGCGCGGTTTTTCTGCCGATGCCCGGAAGCTTTTGAAACTGCTCTATTAAGTTTTCTACAGGTGCTGTAAAAAAACGCATCAGAAAAGCCTCCGTTACAGATAAGTACTAAAACATTCCCGGAATATTCATTCCGCCCGTGATTTTCTTCATGCTCTCGCTCGCTGCAGCCTCAGCCTGATTCATAGCCTCGCTGATAGCGGCAACGATTAAGTCCTCAAGCATCTCAACATCGTCGGGGTCAACCGCCTCAGGCTGGATTTTGACAGAGGTAACTCTGTTTTTTCCGCTTACGGTAGCTTCGACAACTCCGCCGCCTGCAGATGCCGTATAGGTTTTTTCTTCAAGCTCCTGCTGCATACGCATCATATCCTGCTGCATCTTCTGAGCCTGCTTAATCATATTCATATTTATCCCGCCGCCGGGAAATCCGCCTCTTGCCATAATTCAAAACTCCTTACTTAATTGTAATACCATCAAAATCAGAAATACCCGAGAGAAGCTCATCAAGGCCGCTCGTCTGAGGCTCTGTTGAAATTCCGCCTGTGGTGATTGTGATTCCCGGCGCAACAGCCGATGCTGCGGCGCGGAGAATGTCCATATTCTCGCTCTTTTTGAGCATTTGCAAAACAAAAGCATTTTCACTTGAGATAGTGAGAATATTCCCTGAAAGCTCAGTGCTGACCCCTGAAAAGAGGGGGAAAACTCCTGGGGAAAGCTTGGGTTTTGCTTCGGTTATAATCTTCTTCCACACTTCTGCCGAATCGCCGGGGGAAGCAACAGTCGCAGGAGCCGGCTTCGGTTCAGATGTAGCTTTTTCCGAAACGGGTTCGGGTGCGCGAGCCGGGGCCGTCGCCGCTTCTGCAGGCTTTTTCTCCTGCGGAAGGGGTTCACTTTTTTGCGGCTTTTCAAGCTTTATGCTTCCGCTATTAAGCATAGCTTCAAGCTCGTTCATTCGTGAAACAAGCGAGGAAACGTCACCCTCCCCTGCGCTTTCGCAGAGGCGGACACAACAAATTTCCGCATCAATGCGCTTGTTCGAGCTTACTGCAATAGAGCCGGTAGTATTCTGGAGAGCCTCAATAATTGAGCAGAGCCTTGCCGTATCAACGCCAGAACCGAGAGAGAGCAGCTCAGACTTTGTGTATCTCGCGTTTATCTGAGGAAGCTCCTCGTTTGCAGTTTTTGAAACAAGAACATCCCGAAAAATTTCCGCAAGCTCTGTGAGAACGGAAGTTATATTCTTTCCGCCCGTGTATATTTCGTTCAAAAGAGAAAGCGTTTTTGAAATATCGCGCATCAAAATTGAGTGCGCCAGATCGAAGGTTTGTTTTCTGCCGGCAAGCCCGACGACTTCCTCAACGGTTTTTTCAGAAACGTTTTTGTTCCCCATTGATATGCATTGGTCAAGAAGCGAAAGCGCGTCGCGCATTGCGCCGTCGGAAAGGTTTGCGATATAGTCAGCCGCCGCGTCAGAAAGCTCGGCACCCTCGTTTTTTGCAATAAACTTAAGCCGCTCTGAGATTGCAGAAAGAGAAATCCTTTTGAAAACAAAGCGCTGGCAACGCGAGGCAACAGTAGCGGGAACCTTGTGAAGCTCGGTTGTCGCAAGTATAAAGACAACGTGTTCGGGAGGCTCTTCCATTATCTTGAGAAGAGCATTGAACGCGGGATTAGAGAACATATGAACTTCGTCAATAATATACACGCGCTTTTTGACGTTTGCGGGAGAGTATATAGCTTCGTCGCGAAGGTCGCGGACATGGTCAACACCGTTGTTGGATGCAGCGTCAATCTCGACTATATCAAGGATTTCGCCGCTTGTGATTCCAAGGCATGACGGGCATTTGTTGCAGGGGTTGCCGTGGAAGGGATTTTCGCAGTTTATGGCCTTTGCGAGAATTTTTGCACAGGTTGTTTTCCCCGTGCCGCGCGAGCCTGAAAACAAATATGCGTGAGAGGTGTGGCCTGTTTCAATCTGCCGGGTGAGAGTGTCGCAAATCGCACTTTGCCCGACAACATCGGAAAAGCTTTGCGGTCTCCATTTTCGGTAAAGCGCCTGATACATACAATCCACCTCTGACTTTGCTTTGGCTCATTGCACGACCGCACACCCGACTCTCGACAGCCGAGCATATGCGTGACTTGTGCAGACAGCTCAAGGCCGGCGCACCTGCGGCACACAAAGAAAACCGCTTAATGCTGCTCGGTTCCCCGCCTGACATGGTTCACAGCCCTTTGCTGCGCAGGACCGACCTATCAACACTGAAGCTGCATAAGCCCTGCCACACGCCCGGAAGCCTCAAGCCGGGGATTCACCCCTGCTATAGCGGATTGCAGGTACAGGGCACCGCTGACTCCCCGGATAGTGCGGTCTTGCAATAAGCCAAAGCATAAATAAAATTACAAAAGTTTAATGCCTCTCTCACGGCAAAGCTCAACATCTGCCGCCGGCCATACGGATGACTGCACCTCGCCGATATGTGCGCAGTCAAGCATATACATACAGAGGCGGGACTGGCCGATTCCACCGCCGATGGTGTACGGAAGCTCACCGTTTATAAGAGCTTTCTGGAAAGGAAGCTCAAGGCGGTCTTCACACCCTTCCTCGCGAAGCTGTGAAAGAAGGGACTCCTCGTCAACCCTGATGCCCATAGAGGAAATCTCAAATGCACAGTCAAGGAGCGGGTAATAGAGAACGATGTCGCCGTTTAAAGACCAGTCGTCATAGTCCGGCGCACGGCCGTCGTGTTTCCCGCCGGCCTTAAGCTTTCCGCCTATCTGGGAAATGAAAACTGCGCCGAATTCCTTTGCAATAGCGTGTTCCCGCTGTTTGCTTGTAAGGTCGGGGTAACGCTCCTCAAGCTCATAGGTCGAGAAGAAAGAAATTTCATCAGGAAGCTTTTTCTTGGTGCCAAAGCACTCGGAAACTTCATCCTCGGCGGCTTTTACAACCGCATAAATCTTGCGGACAATGTTTTGGAGAAATTCGGTTGTTCTGTCCTTTTTTTCAATAACAAGTTCCCAGTCCCACTGGTCAACATATATGGAATGGAGATTGTCAGTCATTTCGTCGCGGCGGATGGCGTTCATATCGGTATAAAGCCCTTCGCCTGCGGAAAAACCGTAATCCCGAAGCGCCATTCGCTTCCACTTGGCAAGAGAATGAACGATTTCATAAACGCTTCCGGGTTGCTCGAGAAGGTCAAACGCAACCGGGCGCTCAATTCCGTTGAGGTTGTCATTGAGCCCTGTTCCGCTTTTTACGAAAAGCGGCGCACTGACGCGCTCAAGGCAAAGCGCTTCCGCAAGCCTTTTCTCGAACATATCCTTTATCATTTTAACGCCATGCTCCGTTTCGCGGATTGACATTTTCCTGTCGTATACAGGAGGGAAGATAAGACGTTCCTTCATAGTAGGTTTACCTCTTAGTATTTAATCAGATATCTGTTGACCTCCCAGTCATGAACTGTGGAGGTGTATTCGTGCCATTCCCGGCGCTTTGCCTCTATATATTTCGGCGCAATATGGCTTCCGATGGTTTTTATGAGAAGCTCATCCTTTTCAAACTCATCAACGGCTTCTGAAAGATTTTTCGGGAGAGAGAGAATTTTCTTCTCTGCAAGCTCTTTCCTGCTCATTTCAAAGATGTTGGATTCGACAGACGGCGGGGGTACAAGCCCTTTTTTGATGCCGTCAAGCCCCGATGCCAAAACTGCGGCAAATGCGAGATACGGGTTTGCGGCTGGGTCGGGGTTTCGGATTTCAATGCGGGTCCCTTCTCCCGATGCGCTCGGAACGCGGATAAGCGGGCTTCTGTTTTTGGCAGACCACGCAATATATATAGGAGCTTCATATCCCGAAACGAGGCGCTTGTATGAGTTTACAAGCGGGTTTGTGACGGCGCACATACCTCTGGAGTGTTCGATGACACCCGCGATAAAGGAATATGCCTCACGGCTAAGGCCAAGATCGTCTGACGGATTATAGAATATATTCTTTCCGTTTTTGGAGAGAGATATGTTTATGTGCATGCCTGAACCGCAAATTCCAAAAATCGGCTTTGGCATAAAGGTCGCATGAAGCCCGTTTTTGTGGGCAATAGTCTTGACTAAAAGCTTAAAGGTTATTATGTTGTCAGCCGTTGTCAGAGCTTCGCCGTATTTAAAGTCAATCTCGTGCTGGCTGTCAGCGTTTTCGTGATGTGAGGCTTCAATTTCAAAGCCCATTTCTTCAAGATAGCGGCACATCTCACGGCGGACATTTTCATCCGTATCAACCGGGCCTAAATCAAAGTATCCCGCGCGGTCGTTCCTGATAGCTGTCGGGTTTCCGTTCTCATCGGTTTTAAATAGAAAGAACTCAGCCTCAGGCCCGATATTGACGGTAAAGCCCATTTCGGAAGCTTCCGCAAGAACGCGCTTTAAGACACAGCGCGGGTCGCCCATAAACGGCTCGCCTTTTGTGTCGTATACATCGCAGATGAGGCGCGCAACCCGCCCGCCTTCTTTTATCCACGGAAGGACACAGAAGGAGTTGAGGTCCGGGTGCAGATACATATCCGACTCTTCAACTCTGACAAAGCCCTCAATAGAGGAGCCGTCAAACATACATTTATTGTCGAGCGCGTGAGAGAGCTGACGAGAAGTGATTGAAACATTTTTCATTGTTCCGAAGATGTCCGTAAATTGCAGACGTATAAACTGAACGTCTTCTTCCTTTACGATTCTTTCAATATCCTCACGAGTGTAACCCATGTCAAGCCTCCTTAGTATGTATCTGATTAATAATTCATTTTATCACGAAAAGGCCTTTTTTTCAAGCCTTATATTTCCTTGTGTGCCTGTCTCAAAACGCGAACCTCACCGGCAGAAAGCCGGGCATCCCCCTGCACGGAAATTTTCGCAAAGCCAAAAAGGGATGAGAGAGTTTTTTTGTTGCGTTTATTAAGCCCGCTCATGGAAGAGACGCATTTCGGGTGAACAAAAAGCGTTACTTCGCCGCCCGAAAGGCCCTTCTTTTCAATCTCGGCTTTTGCAAGAGAGAGAAATCTTTCTCCGCGCGCCATTTCGCCAAGCGCGGGGTGATATGCGCCTGCAAGCGCTTCGCCGCCCGAGAGTTCATCTGTGGGGTTTAAGCCGAAGCGGATTATGGGGATTTGCGCGGCTTCAAAGATTTCTATAATATCTGCGCCAAGCTCTGCGGCCTCTTCAGGGGTTGCGGGAGTGTATTTTCCCTCGTGCCACAGGGTCTCAAGTCCTGTGTTTCTGATTACAACCGTGGGGTAAACTCTGACACCGTCAGGAGAAAGCGCGGCGATTTCTCTCGCAGTAAAGAGATCTTTTTCATCATCCGAACCGGGTAGATGTGTCATCATTTGAAGAATAAGTGAAAAACCGAAGCCTTTTACAAGCGTGGCTGCGCGCCTTGTATCCTCGGCGGTATGTCCTCTCCCCGATTTCAAAAGGACAGATTCATCCATGGACTGCACGCCAAGCTCTATTGTGTCAACCTTGTATTTGAGAAGCGTTTGCAGAATACTTTCATCTATGCAGTCCGGGCGTGTTGAGAGTCGGATACCGGAAATATCTCCGCTTGCAACAAAAGGGGAGACAGCTTCGAGATAACGAATCATGAGCCCTTTTTCAATTGCAGTGAAACTTCCGCCGTAGAAAGCGACCTCGGCGGGAGTTTTTGCATTTTTGAGTGAGTCGGAAATTATACGCGAAACCTCGCCTGCCTCAACGGGCGAAAGCGTTCCTGCGATTTTCTTCTGATTACAGAAGATACAGTCGTGGGGACATCCGACGTGCGGAATAAAAATCGGAATAACAGAACCCATTATTCCATTCCCATAAGCTTCAGAGCTTCCCTTGCCGCCATCTGCTCAGCTTCCTTCTTGCTGTGCCCGGCGCCTTTTCCGACAGGGTTGCTGTTAATTAAAACCTCAACGACGAAGCTTCGCTCGTGGTCGGGGCCGTTGGACTCGAGCATACGGTAAGAAAGCCTTTCACCGCGGTTTTTCTGAACGATTTCCTGAAGCGTTGTTTTGTAGTCGGATATTTTGCCCGAAAGCTCGCCCTCGCCGTCGAACACAAACTTTCTTATAAAACGGAGAGCTTCTTCTTCTCCCGCATCGAGATATATCGCGCCGATTATAGCCTCAAAAGCATCGGCAAGGATAGAGTCACGCTCACGTCCGCCACCGCTTTCTTCACCGTGACCAAGGAGTAGGACATCGCCAAGCTTTATTTCGCGTGCGCGCTCACAAAGTGCCCCTGTGCAGACGAGAGAAGCGCGCATTTTCGTCATTTCGCCCTCGGGCTCGTCGGGGTATTTCTTGAAAAGATAGAGTGCGGTGTTCATACCAAGCACAGCATCACCGAGAAACTCAAGTCTTTCATTATCCTGAATGCCGCTCGCCCTGTTCTCGTTTGCATAGGAGCTGTGGGTGAGCGCGTTTATGAGAAGAGCTTCGTTTTTAAAGAAATAACCTATTCTTTTTTGAAATGCACCGAGATCGGGCGCACCGGGTGTCTTACTCATCTGTTTTTTCCTCTTTTTTAAGGCTTTGGGATATTTTTTCGGCTATACCCGAATCAGAATATTCCTTCGCCTGAATTATGCAGTTGCAAATCGCGACAGCTTTTGCAGAGCCGTGAGCCTTGATGACAGGTCTTCTGACACCAAGAAGCGGGGCACCGCCTGCGTTGTTATAGTCCACCTTCTTGCGGAAGGAGTTGATTGCCGATTTGAGCAAAAGCCCCGAGAGCTTTCCGATAAGGGATGAATAAAAAATATTTTTAAGCTCTTTTGTGAAGAAAAGGCCGATGCCTTCCATTGTTTTGAGGTAGATATTGCCGGAAAAGCCGTCAGAGACGATAACGTCAGCCGCGCCGAGCGGGCCGTCGCGCCCTTCAATGTTTCCGATAAAGTTTATTTCACCTCTGTTGTGTGCATCAAGGAGAAGCTTATGGGCCTCGCGGTGAAGCTCGTCACCTTTATGCTCCTCAGCGCCGTTGTTGAGAAGCCCGACTCGTGGTGCGGGGATACCTATAGTATGCTCAGCATAGAAGGAACCCATAAGTGCGAATTGGTAGAGATATTCGGGTGTGCATTCTGCGTTTGCTCCGCTGTCAATAAGAAGAGATGAACCTGAGGCTGTCGGCGTAATCGGAGCAAGCGCCGCACGGCGGATTCCGCGAATCCTCTTTAATATAAGCGTTGCCTGGGTAAGGAGCGCGCCGGTATTGCCACCTGATACAAGAGCATCCCCAGCGCCTTCGGCTAAAAGCTTCAGTGCAACAATCATTGAAGAATCAGGCTTTGATTTCATAACAGCGAGCGGGTCATCGTTCATATCTACAACCTCGCTCGCGTTGATAACGGAGATTCTGTCTTTAAACTTCCCTTCCGGGTCGGCTTCCGAAACAAGCGAGAGAAGCTCCTTCTCATTTCCGACAAGGGAAATATCAATATCAAGAGTATCAAGGGCCATATATGCTCCCCGGACAAACTCTGCAGCACCGTTGTCGCTGCCCATCGTATCAAGTATAATTCTCATATGTTTTCATCCCCTCGTAAATTTTCGGAAATCCTGTCTATTATGTCAAGAGAACGTTTCGCAAGCGCCGCGTTCTTCTCTTTTTTTACACGAATTCGCTCAGAAAGCGGAGGAATGATGCCGAAGGTTATGTTCATCGGCTGAAAATCGCCGATACTCCCGGAGCTTACATACACAGAAAGCGCGCCTATCGCAGTTTCCTGAGGAAACTGCGGAACCTCCTTGCCGCAAAGCTTGCACGCAAGCGAAAGACCCGCGAGTAGCCCGGAAGCTGCGGATTCAACATACCCCTCAACGCCTGTCATCTGCCCTGCAAAGTATAACATATCGTCGCCTCGGAGCGAGTAATCCCGATTCAAAAGCTCCGGAGATTTAATATATGTATTTCTATGCATAACGCCGTATCTGACAAATTCCGCATTTTTAAGCGCCGGAATCATCGAAAAAACTCTTTTTTGCTCTCCGAATTTGAGATGCGTTTGAAATCCTACAAGGTTATACAGCGTGCCTTCGCGGTTATCGCGGCGAAGCTGAACTACGGCATAAGGCGTCTGCCCCGTTTTCGGGTCGCGAAGCCCTACGGGCTTGAGCGGGCCGAAACGCAGGGTTTCAAATCCGCGCTTTGCCATAACCTCAACCGGCATACACCCCTCAAAAACAGATGAATCTTCAAACCCGTGAAGAAGCGCACACTCTGCAGAGACAAGCTCGTTTACAAACGCCGTGTACTGGGCTTCAGTCATCGGGCAGTTGATATAATCGGCACTGCCTTTGTCATATCGCGACTTAAAGTATGCGCTGTTCATATCTATGCTGTCAAACGTAACGATAGGTGCCGCCGCATCAAAAAAACCCAAAAACTCGTCAGAGCCGAGCTTTTCGCGAATGGAAGACGCAAGAGGCTCCTGCGTAAGCGGGCCGGTTGCGACGATCAGCGGGCGGACGTCAGGAAGCTCTTCTATCTCCAGATGCTTCACGGTTATATGCTTATGATTTTTAATGCTTTCGGTAATATACTCGGAAAACCTTTCGCGGTCAACTGCAAGCGCACCGCCTGCTTCAACGCGGGTAGAGTCTGCAGCCTGCATAATTATGGAATTAAGACGGCGCATCTCCTCTTTTAAGAGCCCAACTGCATTTTCAAGCGCTGCCGCGCGGAGAGAGTTTGAGCAGACAAGCTCTGCAAAACCGTCTGATTTATGCGCGGGAGTCTTTTTTTCGGGCTTCATCTCAAAAAGGGTGACATCTACACCTCGCTCGGCAAGCTGCCAGGCAGCTTCGCACCCCGCAAGCCCCGCTCCTATAACGTATGCATTACTCACTCTTTTTCTTCTCCGAACTCTTTTTTGATGTGGTTTTTTTAACTGCCTTCTTTGCGGTTTTTGAAGAAGCCTTTTTCTTCTCGGAAGCCTTGCTTCTGTCTTCCTGCGGTTCGTATTTTTCACATTTCGGGTTTGCACAGAACATCTTCTTCGAGCCGCGGCCCGAGCGTTTGTAAAGTGTTTTGCCGCATACCTCACATTTTTCCTTCTGCGGGACATCCCAGGTCATAAAGGTGCATTCCGGGAACTTTTCACAGCCGTAGTACCAGTATCCGTTTTTCGACTTTTTCTTGAGAATCTGGCCGCCGCATTCGGGGCATTCGCCGGGAGTTGCTTCAACTATAGCCTTTGTGTTCTTACATTCAGGGAAACCGGGGCAGGCAAGGAATTTTCCGAAGCGGCCCGATTTCACCACCATATTTTTTCCGCAAAGCTCGCAGACGATGTCCGTAACCTCGTCGGGAACCTTCAGGCGTTTGCCCTCAAGGGCGCGCTCTGCCTCCTCAAGCTCCTCTGCGAAGGGACCATAGAAATCCTCAAGAGTCTTTTTCCAGTCCTTGTTTCCTGCTTCGACCTCGTCAAGCTGCTCTTCCATATGTGCCGTGAACTCAACGTCTATAATGTCGGAAAACTGCTCAACCATAAGCCCGTTTACGACCTCGCCGAGAGGGGTGGGCTTTAAGCTCTTACCTTCTTTTATAACATATTCGCGGTCAAGAATTGTTGAGATTGTTGGGGCGTACGTACTCGGCCGCCCAACGCCCTTTTCTTCCATAGCCTTGATAAGACTGCCGTCAGTATAGCGAGCAGGGGGAGTGGTAAAATGCTGTTCACTATACTCGCCTTCAAATATGAGCTTTTCGTTCTCAGAAAGCTCGGGGAGAGAGCTGGCCTGAGCATCTTCTGCCTCTGCAGCCATATCGGAATAAACAGCTGTATAGCCCTTGAAGGCTATTTTAGAGCTTGTCGCGCGGAAGATGTATTCGTTTGCGGCAATATCAACGCTCATAGTGTTATATACTGCGCTTTCCATCTGGCAGGCAACGAAGCGCGACCAGATTATGCGATAGAGCTTATATTGGTCTGATGTCAGATTCTTTTTCAGCTTATCGGGAGTAAGCTCAACGTATGCCGGGCGAATTGCCTCGTGTGCATCCTGAGCGCTTTTTTTAGTTTTGAAAACCCGCGCGGACTTCGGGCAGTAGTCTTCTCCGAAGGTTGAGTTAATATAGTTTCTGACGGCATATACAGCCTCGTCGGCAAGTCTCAGAGAGTCGGTTCTCATATAGGTGATAAGACCCGTGAGCCCCATGCCGTCAACCTCAATTCCTTCATAAAGCTGCTGGGCAATAGCCATTGTGCGGCTCGGAGACATCCCGAAACGGCGGGAAGCCTCCTGTTGGAGAGTTGAGGTAATAAACGGGGGGACGGGTGAACGCTTTTTCTGAGCGCGTTTTATGGATTTTACGAAAAAGTTTGCATTCCTGATGCTTTCGATAATTGAGTTTGTTTCCTCGGCCGTTGCCGGTTCAATCTTCTTGTCTTCGGTCCCGTAGAACTTTGCGGAGAAGCTCCCGATTTTCGGCGCAATTCTTGAAAAGTTCGCATCAATGGTCCAGAACTCGCGGGGGACAAAGTCTCGAATCTCGTTTTCTCTGTCAATTACAAGTCGTGTTGCAACGGACTGCACACGCCCTGCTGAAAGCCCGTACCGGACCTTTTTCCAGAGAAGTGGAGAAAGCTTATATCCGACGATTCTGTCAAGAAGCCGGCGCGCCTGTTGCGCGTTTACAAGGTTTTCGTCTATATCACGGGGCTTTTTAATTCCCTCGAGAATTGCATTTTTAGTAATTTCATTAAAAGTTACGCGTTTTGTCTTTTTCTCATCAAGCTCAAGAAGCTCTTTAAGATGCCACGAAATTGCCTCTCCTTCGCGGTCAGGGTCAGTTGCGAGATAGATGGCGTCGCTTTCTGCCGCGAGTGCGCGAAGCTCACGGATAAGAGCGCTCTTTCCGCGTATTGCAAGATATTTCGGGACAAAGCCGCCGTCAATATCTATTCCTATATCACTTTTGGGAAGGTCGCGCAAGTGTCCCATAGATGCCTTGACTGTATACTTGCTTCCAAGATGCTTGCCGATTGTTTTAACCTTGGTGGGCGACTCCACTATTACAAGATATGACATACACAGTAACTCCTTTTAGTTATTCTTGATTTCAAAACGGCTTCCGGGAAGCTGCTTTATACTTCCTCGTATTTCGAGAAGTGTGAGAAGAGAGAGAACCTTCGCCATCGGCATATTGCAGGCGGCAGAAATTTCGTCTGGCCGATGATTTGTGCCTGAAATTGCTGTGAGGACAGCCTGCTCGTCGGGCGAGTGCGCCGAAAGAAAAGAGGGAGAAAGAGAAGCTTCTTTCTCCTTGCTTTTTTCAGACGCGGATTTTGAGGTTTTCTTCTCTTTAATATTCATATTGATTTTTTCGGGGAAAAGATGTGCGTATTCCGAGATAACATCGCGCCCCGACATAACAGGAATCGCACCTGCACGGATGAGCGCGTTTGAGCCCTCTGCTGAGACCTCGAAGATTCCGGATGGAACAGCGAAAACATCTCTGTTCTGCTCAAGGGCAATTCTTGCCGTTATGAGCGCCCCACTCCTCTCGGGAGCTTCGATGACGATTGTGCCAAGAGAGATTCCGCTGACTATTCTGTTTCGTTTGGGGAAATTTATTCTGTCCGGCTTTGTTTTCGGAGGATATTCGCTAAGGAGAGTTCCTTCTTTTTCAATCCGCTTCATAAGAGCTTTATTCTCGCGGGGATAGCATATGTCAAGCCCGCATCCTAAAACGCCTATTACATAGCCACCGGCATTCAAGGCTGATTCCATTGAGAGGCCGTCAATTCCGCGCGCCATTCCGCTTACTACAACCCCCGAAAACCGGGCAAGTTCCTCAGAAATCTTTTTTGCGGCGCTTTGACCTTGGGCGGATGCCCTTCGCGTTCCGACAACTGCTATAGTAGCGTCATTATCTACGGATAAGGGCTTACCCTTTGCATACAGAAGCGCAGGCGCGTCGGGGATTTCAAGAAGCCGTGCGGGATATTCGCGGGATGCACGGGTTATTATGCGAATCCCTTCCTTTTCACAGTCTGAAATAATTTTACGCGCACGGTTAAGGCTTTTTGAGGAGAGGCGTTCAAGCTCTTTTTCGGAAAGCGGAACCTCGCAGGAGAGAAGCGTTTCCCGGTCAGCCTCGTATATCTTTGAAATATCAGAAAAGAGAGCAAGAAGCGAGGAGGCCTTTCGGGAGCCTTTATAAAGGGCTTCTGAAAACCATACCCACATTTCTGTGTCAATCATTCTTCCCACTCATTTCATACATAAATATTGCGGCGGCGACTGCCGCGTTGAGAGATTCTGCGCCGCCCAACATCGGGATTATAATACTTCCGTCGCAAAGCGCGGAAATTTCAGGGCGAACGCCGTTTCCCTCGTTGCCTATAACAACAAAGGTATCTTTGAGGTCACACTCTGAAATTGACTTCACGTTGCCGTAAAGCTCGGAGCAGTATACACGACTTCCTTCGCTCCGGAGAGACGGAATAAGAGAATCAAAGCTTTCCTGAATGACAGGAACTCTGAAAATCGAACCCATCGCCGAGCGGATAGTTTTAGGGTTATAGATGTCTGCTGTGCCATCACAGAAAACCGCATCTATTCCAAAAGCATCTGCTGTCCGGATGATAGTTCCTATATTTCCGGTGTCCTGAAGTCTGTCAAGGAGAATTGCGCGGGATATTTTCTCAGGGGCAGAGCTTCGCATCCGGCAGGAGAAAATTACATTCTGTGCGCTTTTGAGCGTTGTCACGCTCTCAAGAATATCCTGCGGAGCGACATAGCAGGCAACTCCCGGGAGATTCGGAAGCTTTTCTGCAAAGTTCTCACTTGCAAGTATTGCGGTTATTTCAAAATTCTCAGAGAGCGCTTCAGAAAAAAGCTTTTCGCCGTCGCACACAAACTCTCCGCACGAATTGCGGAAATCCTTGTCTTTCGAAAGTGCCCGAAGTTTTTTTACCGTCGGATTCTGCCGACTGCTGATTCTTTCCATCAGCGACCATCCCGAAGCTTGTTGACAGAATCATTCTCGCCGATAACGATGAGAACGTCGCCCTCGCGGATAATATATGCCGCAGTGGGAGAAACTGTCAGATTGCGGGCTGTTTTGTCGCGCGCGGCGATGACGTTGAGGCCATACTGCCCGCGTATATTAAGTTCGGCGAGGCTTTTGCCGAACCACTGAGACGGAGCTTCTATTTCGACGATGCTGTATTCTTCCGAAAGCTCAATAAAGTCTATTATGTTCTTAGCCGAAAGATGTTGAGCAAGGCGCTTTCCCATATCGCGCTCGGGGAACACTGTAACATCGGCTCCTATCCGCTCAAGAATCTTCATATGAAGGATGCTCTGCGCCTTTGCGATAACTTTTTTAACGCCCATTTCTTTAAGCATAATTGTTATGAGAACGCTGTCTTCGATGTTATTAGCCATAGCGACAACCGCAACATCAAAGTTGCGGGCTCCGATGGAGTTCATAACGCTTTCGTCTTTAGCGTCTCCGATTACCGCGTGTGTTACGTGGTCGGCAAGCGGGGAAACGCGATCTTCGCTTCTGTCAATAATGAGAACGTCATGTCCGAGGTTGGAGAGTTCTAAAGCGAGAGAGCTTCCGAATCGGCCCATGCCTATTATAAGAAAAGAATCCATATGTTTACCTCCATTTGCTAACCGATTATGAGCTTGCCTTCAGTGTAGCTTATCTTTGAGGGCTTTCGCTTTGCAATAAGCCCGATGCTCAGCGTAAGAAGACCTACGCGCCCTAAGTACATAAGAAGGATGAGGGTTATCTGCGAGACCGTGTTGAGCTGGGAAGTTATTCCGGTGGAAAGGCCTGTTGTTGAAAATGCAGACACGCTTTCAAATACGGCATTTATCATATCAATGTTGTTTGTCTGAGCGATCATTATGGAAGCAGATGCTGCGAGAAACGCCGCAGCTATCATAACTGTAATAGCCTTAAATATTGTCTGAGGTGAAATTCTGCGCTCAAATGCGGTAATCTCGGCGCGGCCTCTCATTATGGAGAAGGCGGTGAGAATAAGGACTGCCAGTGTGACGGTTTTGATTCCTCCTGCGGTAGAGCCGGGAGACCCGCCTATGAACATAAGAAAAATTGAAAGTATTTTTGATGAGGACGACATATTATGCTGCGAAAAGGTGCAAAAGCCCGCCGTTCTCGTTGTAGATGCCTGAAAAAAAGAAGCGAGAAGCTTGTTGGAAAACGAAAGGTTTCCGATTGTTGCAGCATTATCATACTCAAACAGAAGGAACAAAAACGTTCCGCCAAGAAGAAGGGCAGTGGTGGTGAGAAGGACAAGCTTTGTGTGGAAATTGAATTTTGAGAGCTTTTTCTTCCCAAGGACATCCTCCCATACAAAGAAGCCAAGCCCTCCCAAAATCATAAGGGCGGGGAGTGTGAGACATATAACCGGGTCTCCCACGTATTTGCTCATACTGCCGATGTGGTCGGCAGAAACTCCGATTATGTCAAAGCCTGCATTGCAGAAAGCGGAAACTGCATGGAAGATACTCATAAAAAGGCCTTCTCCGAGCCCGTATTCAGGGATAAATCTTGTAGAGAGGATAAGTGCGCCGCATATCTCGAAAATAAAAGTTCTGATGAGAATGTGCTGGGTAAGGCGCACGACCCCTGAAAGCCCATCTCCCGAAAAGGACTGAGACATGATAAGCCGTTCTTTGAGGGAAATTTTTCGGTGCAGAACGAGAGAAAAAACGGTTGCAAAAGCCATAAAGCCCAGCCCCCCGCACTGGATGAGGAGAAGGATAACAACCTGTCCGAAGCGGGACCAGTGAGAGAGAGTATCAACCACTATAAGCCCTGTAACACAGGTTGCGCTTGTCGATGTGAAAAGCGCTGTCAGAAAATCGGTTGATTTTGCAGTTGAGGAGGAGAGCGGGAGCATCAGAAGGAGTGCGCCTGTGAGAATTATAGCGAGAAAAACCCCGAGAATTATTTTGGTGGGGCTAACGTTTCTCTCTAAATGAGCCATTCCTTTCTGCTTTGGAAAAAGTCCCATTGTAATCAGCCTCCGGCAAGGATGCCCGCGAGGACGCGGGTTGCGTTTTCATATTTCTGGACTATACGTTCGTTTTTAAGGCGCGCTTTGTTTTTAACTTTAATTCCGGCATATATTCCGGTTTCATGGGAAATATTGAAAGAATCAAAGAAAGCGGTTGTATCAACGCGCACGAAATATTCGTTTTCGCTTTCTATTCCGAGGTTTGAGAGCGGCTCAAATGCACCCTGCTCTGCATACCAGTCTATGTACCGCTTGTCTAAAAAGAAGAGAAGAATCTCGTCGTCCGCCATGCTTATGGCTATTTTTTCTATGCTTGCACTGACATACTCATCTATTGCAAGTGCCTGGTCGCCCGTGCCCATAACGCTTTGGGTGCAGAGCATCTGTCTTCCGATTTCAGGCGGCTCATTATCGTCAGTTACAACAAAAGAGCCAATCTTCTCAGTTAAGGCATCAAGCGTCTGGCTGTCTGCAAAGAGCGCGCCTGCAAGGATATAATCCAAATCATTGTATTCGCGGAAAAACACATCGGAAATAAATGTGCAAACACAGATTATCAAAAAGATTGCAGCGAATGTGGCAATTTTAAAGTGATACCAATACACATTTTTAAACCAATAGCGGAGCTTTTCACCGGTTGTCGCGCCTTCCATAAAGCTTCCGGGCTTAAAAACTGCAAAAATATCTCTTGAATCCCTGCTTTTTTTCATGGATTACTCCTTTTCAGTCTTCATTGTGGGGAAGAGAAGAACATCTCTGATTGCAGCGCTGTCTGTAAAGAGCATACACATACGGTCAATTCCGAAGCCGATTCCTCCTGTGGGAGGCATACCGATTTCAAGAGCATTGAGAAAGTCCTCGTCTGTTGTGTTTGCCTCCTCGTTGCCCTGAGAAAGCTGCTCTTCCTGATCCTTGAAGCGCTCGCGCTGGTCGATGGGGTCGTTAAGCTCGGAGTATGCGTTTGCCATTTCCCAGCCGTTCATAAAGAACTCAAAGCGTTCAACATAATTCGGGTCCTCAGGCTTTTTCTTAGTAAGCGGAGAGATCTCAATCGGATGATCCATAACAAATGTAGGCTGGATGAGATGCTCTTCAACGAATTCTTCAAAGAAGAGGTTTAAGATATCTCCCTTCTTATGCCTTTTTTCAAACTGAATGTGATGTTCCTTCGCAGCAGCCTTTGCTTCGCCATCCGAATGAATTTCGTTAAAGTCGACGCCGGAATATTTTTTGACAGCGTCTACCATTGTAATTCTTTCAAAGGGGCGGCCAAGGTCCATTTCAATCCCGTTATAAACGATTTTAGTTGTCCCCAAAACCTCTTTTGCAACGTGACGATACATATTCTCGGTAAGATCCATCATACCGTGATAGTCGGTATAAGCCTGATAAAGCTCCATAAGAGTGAATTCCGGGTTGTGGCGGGTATCAAGGCCTTCGTTACGGAAAACCCTGCCGATTTCGTATACTCGCTCAAGACCTCCGACAATCAGGCGCTTTAAATAAAGCTCAAGAGAGATGCGGAGCTTAAAGTCCTCGTTCAAAGCGTTGAAATGAGTTTCAAAGGGGCGCGCTGCCGCGCCGCCTGCGTTTGAAACGAGCATAGGGGTTTCAACCTCCATAAACCCGTTGGAATCGAGATAACGGCGGATGGAGCTGATGATTTTTGAACGCTTGACAAATGTGTCGCGGACCTCGGGGTTTACGATGAGGTCAACATACCTCTGGCGATAGCGAATGTCTGTGTTCGTCAGGCCGTGATATTTCTCGGGAAGCGGCTTTAATGACTTTGAAAGGAGAGTGATTTCCGTACAATGAACCGAGGGCTCGCCTGTTCTTGTGCGGAAAACCGTTCCGACAGCACCGACGATATCGCCGATGTCGAATTTCTTGAATTTCGAAAAAGCTTCCTCGCCAACATCATCTATGCGGACATAAATCTGGATTTTTCCCTTCAAATCCTGAACGTCGCAGAAGGAGGCTTTTCCCATGCCGCGGCGGCTCATCATACGGCCGGCAATGCTGGCGGTCTTGCCCTCCATCTCATCGAAATTTGAGAGAATGTCCGTTGAATGATGTGTCTGGTCATATTTGACTATTTCAAACGGGTTGTCCCCGTCTTCACAAAGCTTTGCAAGCTTGTCCCTGCGGATTTGCAGAATCTCGCTTAAATCCTGGGCGGGAGCTTCCTGTGTTCTTTTTTCTTCAGTTGCCATTTTAAAAATCCTCCATTTTAATGCATCATTGGCGGTCGCAGGTTCTGCGTCCGCCAAAAAAATCAGTTGCTGATTTCAACTATCTTATACTCAATAACTCCGCATGGAGCCTCGACGCCGACGACGTCACCAACGCGCTTGCCCAAAAGAGCGCGCCCGAACGGGGATTCGTCGGAAATTCTTCCCTTATAGGGGTCGGCCTCCTGTGAGCCTACAAGCCAATATTCCTCGTTTGAGCCGTCGGACATATCGCTGACGGTAACGTGGGAGCCGGTGTGGACCTCGTTTGTATCTGATGAAATCTCGATTATTTCGGCGTTTGCTATAATGTTTTCAATTTCTGCTTTGCGCGAGAAAAGGCGGCCCTGTTCGTTCTTCGCCTCTTCATACTCACTGTTTTCGGAAAGGTCTCCGAAAGAGCGGGCTTCCTTTATAAGCTCCGCGACCTCGTTCTCGCGAACATTCTTCAAGTAATTGAGTTCGTCACGGAGCTCCTGTAGTCGTTCTTTTGTAAGTTTGTATGTTTTTGCCATTTCTCCAACCTCTTTTTCCTATTATAATAAAATGATTTTAATTTATCTACTATATAAATAACAAATCACACTTTGCAATGTATCATATTATAGATAGCAAAATGCGAATTGTCAAGTAAAGTTTTAAATATTTTGAATTTTTATTTTGGTAAAAGCTCGGTTTTTATCTCAGAATTCCCCAAAAATCCGCATATTTCAAGGGCCGAAGCAAGAGCCGCCGCACAACAGGGCGGGATGTCGGAAAAATGGGGAGAAGGGAGAGAAATTGAAAAATCTGAAAAGTTCAATTTCCGTTCGCGAAACTTGAGAAAAAAACCACCGTCTTCAAGAAAAATGTTTATCACATCTTCCGGAGGCTCACGCTTGATAACCGCGCCACACATATCTGCACAGGCCTCAGCGACCGCGGCAAAATCGGCGCAGGAGACATATACGCTGCTCGTTTCCTCTAAAAGCCTGAGCGCTATTCGCGTCACGGTGAAGAAGCTTCCGCCGCGTATAAAAAAACCGTTTGCACCTTGGGCGGCTTTTGCAAGGGAAAGCGCCATTTCGGGAATCTGAAGAGCGAGGGAAGAGCTTCCGTACACGGGAGAAATCCCGGATAAGAGAAGCTCGCGCGAAAGCGGCAAATCACGGGGAAGAGCCGCAAAGGAAACGCCAAGCTCTGACAGTTCTTTAATACATTTGCGCTTTTGCCTTTTTGAAATTTTGAGCCCAAGGCAAGCCTTGTATATTTCCGCGCCGCGAAAAGAGCTGTGGAAAAGAATTTCAAAGCTGCGTTTTCTTCGGATGTCCCCTTTGTATATTACGCATATACGCAAAGAGCGTTGCACCCCCGCGGAAAAAATTTATCTATATTATGATATTAATTTCCGCTGTGAATATTACAGGTGAATTATATATTTTTTATTGTTGCGCTGTCGTATTCTGTTCTGCCGCGGCGTTCTTCTCTGCCGCAGCTTTCTTCTCATTTATAACCTTGACTGCCTCCTGGAGCTGGCGGTCGGAGCTTTCAGTCAGAAGATAAAAGTTTTTGTTTTCTTCCTCGGTGAGCTCTATGAGCCTGTCAGGGACAATTCCGCCCGTATCGGCAAGGCTTTTTCCTTGCCCCGTGAAATATTTGCTGACCGAGAGAACAAGGCCGGAGCCGTCTTTTAGCTGGATATTGCTCTGAGCAACGCCCTTTCCGGTCGTCGGCTCGCCGACAATAGCGGCTTTCCCGGCTTCACGCAGAGCTTCTGCAAAGAACTCAGCCGCACTTATTGAATATTGATTTGTCAGAACTGCCATAGGAAGGGCAAGCTCATTTTTGTCAGAGGTGTAGGTTGTGACTTTTCCGTTTTTGTCCTCCTCGCGGATAATCGTGCCTTCGGGGAGAAGCGGGTCAAGCGTGTTCACAAGAACCTGCAAAAGCCCGCCCGGATTGTTTCTGACATCAAAAATAACTCCCGTGACATTAGCTTTCTTGAGAAGGTCAAGGGCCTTGGCTGTATCCTTATCTACATTTGCATCAAAGCTCGTAATTTTAACGTATCCGATGTTTCCGTCAAGAATCTTGGAGCTGACGTTCGGGACATCTATTTCACGGCGGGTAATGCTCATATTTATGGGAGCATCAGCTCCCTCGCGCTCAATTACGAGGGAAACGGGCGTGTCAACCGCTCCGGAAACACTCTTGACTGCGGCATCGTATCCGATGTCGGAAACCTTTTTTCCGTCAACGCTGACGATTCTGTCAAGCGGCGCGATTTTTGCATATTCCGCGGGAGAGCCCTCGAAAACTTCGAGAACGAGAATGGCGTCGTTTTCGCTGTCGTAGGTTGTATTCACACCAATGCCGACAACCTTGCTGTTAATTGACGAAATAACCGAAGCGAATTGCTCGGGAGTCAGATAGCGTGACCAACGGTCCCCGAGCATAGCGACCATTCCCGTAAGCGCGCCGTCGGTAAGCTTTTTTTCGTCGTATTCATTGACATAATACTTGTCGATATAGCTTCGGACCTCCGCAATCCTTGCATATTGCTGTTCTTTCTCTGAAAGGTCTGCAAGCTTTGAGTTGTACTCACGCTCTGCTGCATAGAGCGTGATGCAGTACGTCAGCGCCGCCGTGAGAAGCATAAGCGCCGCAGTAGTCATAAAGTGTTTTTTTCTCATATGTTCCTCCTTTGGGTGTGTCGGAGAGGCTTCCGGCTAGTGCCCAAGTAAAGTGTCGGGGGCGATGTCTTCATCGCCCCGCGGGTATTTTAAGCTATGAGTTTTTGAAATAGTTCATCGGATTTGTGTGCTTGCCGTTTATAAGAATCTCAAAGTGGAGATGCGGGCCTGTTGAGTAGCCTGTCGAGCCGACAAGGCCGATAACATCGCCCTGAACCACCTTTGCTCCCTTTTTTGTAATAATCTTGCTCATATGTGCATAGAGTGTGGACTTTCCGCCACCGTGGTCAATGACAACGTAATTGCCGTAACCCTTGCTTGACCAGCCGGCGACGATAACGGTTCCGCTGTTTGAAGCAAAGATGTTGCTTCCCATGCTGGCGCCGATGTCAATTCCCGTATGCATAGAGGTTTTCTTCGTAATCGGGTCGCGGCGGGTTCCGTAATACGATGTTATCCGCGTAGCCTTTGTCGGCCAACGGAATTCACCTCCGACATATGTAGATGAACCGGATTTGGAAAGCAGGCTCTGAAGTTCGGCGCGGGCTGCATCCATAGCCCGTTCGGCTTCGTTAAACGCCTTTTCATATTCGGAAGCCTCTTTGTTAAGAGATTTTATGAGGTTGTTTGCGGATTTATACTGCGACTCGAGAGAGTTTTGTTTATTGACAAGATTTTTCTTCGCCGCAGCCTGAGCTGCGCGGGTCTCGTCAATTTTAGCCTTCTTTGATTCTATGCCGGCGCGGATCTCGGCAAGCTCGCGCATAAGCTTCTTATCGCCCTCAACAATATCGCCGATAAGCTCGGTTCGGGTCAGCATATCCGAAAAGCTGTCTGCCGAGAGAATTATGCCGAGCATAGAGGCTGAGCCTTCCTCTTCCATAATTCTGACGCGCTTTAAGAAGTCATCATTCTGCTTCTGCTCCTCTGCCTGCGCCTTTGAAAGCTCGGAAGAGACGGCGGCAAGCTGCACATCAAGTGCGGAGATGAGCTCGTTTATAGTATCAATCTCCTGCTCCGTAACATCAATCTGACGGTCAAGAGCCGCCTTTTTTGTCATGGTCGATTGCTTTTTTGATTCAATTTGTTTGAGTTCTTTCTGAATTTTAGCCTTTTGACTTTCAAGGCTTGAGAGCTTGCTGTTTAAACTTGAAACAGTCTGCGCAGCATCTGCCCGCGCAAAGAGCGCAATCTCCGACACTAAAGAAAAGAGAAGGAGAAAAGCAAGCCCCCCTGCGATAAGGGCAGAGATTATGCGAACGGTTTTCTTACTCAAACAAAACGCCTCCTATACCTTCAAGAATTTTCTGAGAGTTATGGCGCTTCCCACTCCGCCGACAAGAATGCCTGTTCCGAAAAATACGGCGGCAAGGTAGCCGACACAATCTCCGAAGGGGATTGTCGGAATAAAGCTTATTCCCGAAAGCGCCCCTGCAACAATATACTCGTAAACTCCCCACTGGAGGAAAAGTGAAAGAACTGCGCCTGCAATTCCGATGAGAAGCCCTTCGATTACGAACGGAATGCGAACAAAACCGTTGGTAGCACCTATCATCTTCATTATAGCAATTTCCTCGCGCCTGTTGAACAGAGTGAGGTTTACCGTGTTTGAAATTATAAATACAGATACGAGGATGAGAATGATTATAAGAGCTGTGCATATAACCGTGACAACATCGCGCACCTGTATGATTTTGTCTGAAATGTCGCTTCTTGCAGAAACCTTTGCAATCCCCGGGATTTCCTTGAGCGCATCCGCCACCTTCTGCGTATCCTCTATTCTGTGAAGGGTAACTGTGTAGCGGTCACGCAGGGGGTTTCGCTCATCAAGCCCGTCAAGAAGCTCGCTTTCGTCGCCAAAATCCTCTTTGAAGCTGTCAAGCGCTTCCTGCTTTGTCATAAACTCTGCAGAAGCGATTTCCGAAATTGCGAGAACCTCCGCCTCAAGCGCGCGCGAATCCTCTTCGGAATATGCCTCGTCGACAAATGCGACGACCTTGTTTTTGCTTTCAACATCGGCAAGAAGGCGGTTAACGTTAGCTGCCAGAAGCGAGAAGCTTCCCATAAGGAGCAGGCACGCAGTGATAACGCTCATCGCGGCAATGCTCATAAGCCGATGAGTGAAAATGCTGTGGATTCCCTCTCTTAAAAAATAAGATATGTTATAAAGTCTCATCTTTGATAATACCCACCTGTTTTATCACTTATAATCCGACCGCTGTCAATCGTGATGACACGTTTGACGAATTCGTCAACAAGTTCGCGTTCGTGAGTGACGACTAAAACGGTCGTTCCAAGCTCATTTATCTTTTCTAAAAGACTCATTATTTCTATCGACATTTTGGGGTCAAGATTGCCCGTGGGCTCATCGGCAATAATCATGCTGGGATTATTGACGATGGCTCTTGCAACCGCCACCCTTTGCCGCTCTCCGCCCGAAAGCTCATTGGGAAGACATTTTGCCTTGTGGTCAAGCCCGACAAGCTGGAGAACATACGGCACGCGCTTTTTTATAGCGCCGGGAGATGCGCCGACGGCGCGCATTGCAAACGCAACGTTTTCATATACAGTTTTTTTGTCAATGAGGCGGAAGTCCTGAAAGACAACGCCGACGGTTCTGCGAAGCTCCGGGATTTTAGAAGGCTTTAATCGGTTTAGGTTAAAACCGTTTACGATGCCTCTGCCGGAGGTCATCTGAACCTCGCATGTAAGGATTTTAACAATAGTTGATTTGCCCGATGCGGACGAGCCGACGAGAAAGACGAATTCCCCGTCGTCTATTTTGAGATTGATGCCCGCAAGTGCCGGGGTTCCGTTTTCATAAACCTTGCAGACATCGAGAAGCCTAACCATATTTCACAATCCTTTCGTATAGGGTTTAGAACGTGGCCCCCTGAGAAGATAAATATTTCTTTACCATAAGGGCAACCTTGAAAATTATAGCGTGGTCAAACTCACGAAGGTCAAGGCCGGTTATTTTCTTGATTTTCTCCAGGCGGTAAACAAGTGTGTTTCTGTGGACAAACAAGTTCCTGGAGGTTTCGGAAACGTTTAAGTTGTTCTCAAAGAATTTCTGGATGGTCATAAGTGTTTCAGAATCAAGAGATTCAAGAGAATTATCGCGGAAAACCTCGGAGAGAAACATTTCACAGAGAGTTGTGGGGAGCTGGTAAATAATCCGCCCTATTCCAAGGTTTTCATAGCTCATAATCTCGCGGTCCGTGTCAAACATTTTACCGACGCTTATAGCAGATTGAGCTTCCTTGTAGGAAACGGCAAGGTCACGAAGCGCGTTGGCGACGGTGCCTATGCCTATCTCGGTTTTCGCAAGAAGCTCGGCCTTTAAAGTATCGCGGATGCTCTCTGCTATTTTTATAAAATCGCGGGATTCGTCAGACGGGGAAACCTCGCAGACAAGCGCGATTTCATTTTCGCTTATGCTTATGACAAAGTCCTTCTGCTTATCGGGGAACATATTGGAAACGATGTCAAGCGCCGCAGAGTCACAGTGGTCTGTCTGGCGGATGAGGAAGACGACGTGGGGAACATCCTGAGGCATCCGAAGCTCGCTTGCTTTCATGTAGATGTCGCCGGAAAGGATGTTGTCAAGAAGGATGTTTTTTACAAAGGTTGCGCGGTCGTGTTTTTCGTCGTAATACTTTTTCGCGTTGCCGACCGCAAGAGATGCCATAACGGCAAGGCTTTTTGCATACTCATCCTCGCCCGAAACGAAGACGACGTATTCAAAGCGTGCGCCGGGGGTAGAAACGGGCTTGTATGTATAGCCCTCAAAAACGAGATAAGAGCCTATCATTTCCTCAAGGGCGTTTATCGCACCCTCGCGCACCGTGCCCTTAAGTGACGGGTCAGTGCAAGCGCAGACAGAGCCTGTGACGTTTATAACGCCGATAGTTCTGTCTGTAGCCTCTTTCATCTGAAGTATGGTATTCTGAAGCATTACCCAAGCCATAATTCATCCACCTTTAATAAATTGCTTTCTGCCAAAAGACAGAAACCCACAGTTAAGACATTATATCATCTATATTGTATCAAATAATATGGGTGAAATCAATGAATTTTCTGTAAAAATATCTAAATTTCTTCTCTCGCACGAATGACGTCTTGTGATATTTGCTCATGAAGCTCATCAAGTGACGAGAACTTCTTTTCCTCGCGGAGAAAGCTGACAAATTCCGTTTTTATTGTCTGGCCGTAAAGGTCCCCGGAAAAATCGAGTATATGCGTTTCGGCAAACACTTCTGAAGAGGACAGAACGGTGGGGCGGACGCCCACGTTCGTTATGCCGCGAAAGACCCTGCTGCCAACAGTAACCTGCGACAGATAAACGCCGCGCCTTGGAATTTTTACCGTTTCGTCAAACGCTTGATTTGCCGTTGCAAACCCAAGCTTTTTGCCGAGTGTCTGGCCTTTAATAACGGGAGAGATTGTGCAGTGATAATGGCCGAGAAGCTCTCTCGCCTTTTCCATATCTCCTTCTTCGAGAAGCTTCCGCACGCGTGAGGAGCTTACAGCCTCGCCGTCGCGCTTTATTGCATCAACAATCTCGCAATCGATATTGTTCTTTTTGCAGAGTGCGTAGAGCGCGTCTGCATCCCCCGCACCGCCGTCACCGAAGCGGAAGTCATATCCTGCGATAACATACCCGCAGGAAAGCTCCGAGATTAAAATTTTTTCAAAAAACTCCTCGCAGGAAAGCGAGGCATACTGCCTTGTAAAATCCTTTATGACGACATCGTCTATGCCGTACAGCGACGATATGAGAAGAATTCTCTCGTTCGTCGTGTTGATGAGAGGAACTCTTTCTTTTGAAAGGACCGCTGACGGATGCTGAGAATAGGTCATAACACAAGGGGCAAGGTCGTGTCGCTCGGCGAGAGCTTTTGTTCGCCGGAGGAGTGCGCCGTGCCCGATATGCACACCGTCAAAAAAACCGAGTGCAACAGCTCTTTTCATCATCAGTTCACCTCAAAAAAGCTTTTTACAGTACAAAGCTCGCCGCGCTCTCCGCCTTTTGCGAGCATCAAAAACTCTCCGCTCTCTCCGTAAACGCGAAAAACCTTGCCGCGCTCTGCATTATACGGAACATCTGCTCCGTTGCGGCATTTTTTCTCGCCCGCCGGGTCTATCGTGACCGCTTCGTATTCCGAGAACATAAAGTCAACAGGCAAGACGGAAGGGGAGACTTCGATTTCTTCTATTGTTCTCGCATCTGCAATTTCAAAAACCCCCGACTTTGTTCTGCGAAGCGTTGTCATACACGCGCCACAGCCGAGCTTTTGGCCGATGTCATAGATAAGCGTTCTTATGTATGTGCCCTTTGAGCAGGAAACTTCAATTTCATAGTCGTTTTCCGAAATATGGCGGGCGGAAATCTCTGAAATGTTGATTTCGCGGGCTTTTCGCTCAACCTCTTTTCCTTCGCGCGCAAGCTTATAGAGGGGGATGCCGTCTATCTTAATTGCGGAGTACATCGGTGGAGTCTGCAGGCTTTCACCCTCAAAGCTTTTGCAAACGGCGATGACCTCCTCGCAAGAGAGCGAAACGGGGCTTTCTGAGACAATTTCACCCGTAATGTCCTGCGTGTCGGTCGAAAGCCCGAGCCTTAGCGTTGCAATATATTTTTTCTCATCGCACAGCGCGAATTCACACGCCCTCGTGGCCCGCCCGATAAATATCGGGAGAACCCCCGTGGCGAGGGGGTCAAGAGTGCCTGAATGACCGACGCGCCGCGTTTTGAATATGCGCCTCATCCGAGAAACAACATCGTGAGACGTGATCCCCTGAGGCTTGTCAACAATTACAATTCCGTTCATTTACTACCTTTCTCAGGCATATCGCCTGAAACAGACATTGCGGAGCACAAATGTGTTCCGCAAATATCCTTAAAAAAGTTCAAGCTCTTCAATTTTTTTGATTATGCGATCTTCGGCCTCGTCAATCCCGCAGGTCATTGAACAACCTGCAGCACCGTCGTGGCCTCCACCTCCGAAGTTCCGGCAAAACTCGGCACAACTTATGCTTCCGTCAGAGCGAAGAGAGATTTTTACCTCGTTTTCCTTTTCGTGAATATAAACTCCGAGAACAACACCCTTGACAACTCTTGCAAGAGCCGAAATGCTGTCGGTGTCGTCGGTTGTGGCGCGGTTTCGCTCGACCATTTCACGAGTCATTCTGATAACCGAAACGCGGCCGCCGAAGTACAGCTTAAGTCCTGACAAAATTTCTGCTTCAAGAGCAATCCGGCTCTTAGTTTTTTCAGTGAAAAACTCTCTGTTTATCCCGGTAAAGTCGGCTCCCTGCGCGATAAGCTCTGCTGCCTTCCGGTGGCTTTCGGGAGTGGTGTTGGAATGAAGAAACCTTCCCGTGTCTGTTGCGATTGCGATATACAGAAGATCCGAAAGCTTTTTTGTAAGCTTTGCGGAAAGTGCTTTTATTACGTCAAAAATGATTTCTCCGCATGCGGCGGCACCGGGAATGACACACTCTCTTCCCGCATAGGAGACGTGCGTGACGTGGTGGTCTATTGCGAGGTCGATTCTGTCTGCAAAATCCTCGCACCCGGGGCACAAAAGCGCCGGGTCAGCAACGTCAACCGCAACAATGCAGGAGGGAGAAAAACTCTCTGTGGGGAAGAATGTGCGCGCGCGGCGGTAAAGCTTTTCTGAAAATTCGGGGTTTTCAAAAACATACGCCTCTTTGCCTGCGCCCCGGAGCGCAAGGCAGAGCGCGGCGGCACTGCCCGTAGTGTCGCCGTCAGGGCTTTTGTGTGTAAGAATGAGAATGTTATCGCGCGTTTTAAGAAAATCCGCAACACCTTCCGGTGTGAGCATTTTCTTTTCCTTGTCGCGTCGGGAAACGTTTTCGATAAGCTCCATTATGTGGGTTCCCGATACTATTGAGTCATCATCGATAAAGGTGAGCTCGGGGGTGTAGCGGAGACGAAGCCGTTTTGCCGCTTCGCGGCGCAGGTATCCCGATGCTGCGCGGAGACCGCGGAGACAGTCTCGGCGCTTTTCTTCATCGCCGAGAACGCTGATAAAAACCTTGGCACTTCCGAGATCGGGCGCGGTTTCCACGTGAACAATGCTCACAAGCCCTGAAACTCTGGGGTCGCGCACTGTGCGGATAAGCTCTGCGAGAATTCTCATAAGCTCGTCATTGACGCGCCCTATACGAACACTTCCCATAATGTTATTCCTTTACTTCTACCATGGTGTACGCCTCGATGACGTCACCCTCTTTTATATCGTTAAAGTTTTCAACGCTCAAGCCGCACTCGTATCCGGAGCTGACTTCCTTCGCATCATCCTTGAATCTCTTGAGTGAGGCAAGCTGGCCTTCAAAGACAACGATGTTGTCGCGGACAACTCTGACACTTGCGGTTCTGATGATCTTACCGTCTGTAACGTGGCAGCCTGCGATTGTTCCGACCTTTGAAACCTTGAAGGTCTGGCGGATTTCAGCGTGCCCGAGAACCTCCTCGCGGAAGGTGGGTGCAAGAAGCCCCTTCATAGCTGCTTCGATTTCTTCGATGCAGTCGTAGATTATGCGGTAAAGCCTGATGTCCGTTCCTGATGCGGCAGCACTGTCGCGCGCACTTGAATCGGGGCGGACATTGAATCCGACGACAATAGCATTTGAAGCGGAGGCAAGAAGAATATCGGACTCGTTGATTCCGCCTACGCCTGCGTGGATAACGCGAACGCGAACCTCTTCGTTTGAGAGCTTCTCAAGAGAAGCCTTGACAGCTTCTGCCGAGCCCTTAACGTCAGCCTTGACAATAATCGGAAGCTCCTTGATTTCGCCCTGCTGAATCTGATCAAAGAGGTCTTCAAGAGAAACCTTGCGCGCCGAAGCTTTGTTGATTTCGTCCTTTTCTGTCTGCTTGCGCTGCTCGACAAGCTCGCGTGCCATACGCTCGTCATCAACGGCGTAGAATATGTCACCGGCGTTCGGGACTTCGGAAAGACCAATGATTTCAACAGGAACGGAGGGGCCTGCAGTTTTCATCTTTCTTCCCTTGTCGTCTGTCATTGCGCGGATTCTGCCGACACTTGTGCCTGCGATGATGACATCGCCTGCGTTAAGAGTTCCGTTTGAAACAAGAAGCGTTGCAACAGGGCCGCGGCCGCGGTCAAGCTTCGCTTCGACAACCGTTCCCTTTGCGCTTCTGTTGGGGTTAGCCTTGAGGTCGAGCATATCGGCAGTGAGGATTACCATTTCGAGAAGCTCGTCAATACCGTCTCCGAGCTTTGCGGAAATCGGGCAGACTATGGTGTTTCCGCCCCATTCCTCTGCGACGAGTTCATATTCCGTGAGCTGTTGCTTGATGCGGTCGGGGTTTGCACCCTCGGCATCCATCTTGTTGATTGCAACAACTATCGGAACTCCTGCGGCCTTTGCGTGGTTAATAGCCTCAACCGTCTGCGGCATGATTCCGTCATCCGCTGCAACAACGAGGATTACAACGTCAGTAACCTGAGCGCCGCGGGCGCGCATAGAGGTAAATGCCTCGTGGCCCGGGGTGTCGAGGAAGGTGATCTTTCTTCCGTTTATATCTACGCGATAAGCACCGATATGCTGGGTGATTCCGCCGGCTTCACCGGAAACAACGTTTGTTTTTCTGACGGCGTCAAGAAGCGAGGTTTTGCCGTGGTCAACGTGACCCATAACGACAACAACCGGGTCGCGCGGGAGAAGGTCTTCTTCGCGGTCAACGCTTTCGTCAATAAGCTTATCCTCGATTGTTATTATAATTTCCTTTTCCACCTTCGCGCCCATTTCAAGAGCAACGATAGCGGCGGTGTCGTAGTCGATAACATCTGAAAGAGATGCCATAACACCAAGCTTGATAAGCTGTTTTACAACGTCAGCCCCCGTTCTCTTCATTCGGGAGGCGAGCTCGCCGACTGAGATTTCGTCGGGAATCATAACCGTGAGCTGAGGCTTCTTCTGAACCTGAGCCTCAAGCTTCTTCATTTTCTCCTGTTCCTCCTGGCGGCGCTTCGAGCCGAAATTCTGCTGCTTGCGGTCAGGAGACTTCTTGATTTTCTGCTTTATTGTTCCGATGTCACGAACACTGTCGGGAACAAGGTTGTCGACGCTGTCGTCGTATTTCGAAAGGTCAACACTTCCGCCGCGCGTGTCGATAACGTGAGTCTGAACGCCCTTCTTTGTGGTGACGCTTGCGGCGCCGTCAGTTTTGTCGCCCTTTGCGGGTGCGCTTGCGGCGGCAGGCTTTGCCTTTTCCTTCTTTTCGGGAGAAGGCTGCTTCTTTTCTTCTTTTGCGGGTTCTTCCTTGGGAGCTTCCTCGTGGTAAGTTTCCGACATAAGGCTTTCAAAGCTCTCCACCTGATTCTGGATTGTAAGAACGTCAAAAATTATATTGAGTTCGTCATCTGTAAGTGCCTGCATATTTGATTTGGGTGCTTCGGAATATTTTGTCAGAATTTCCGTAACAGCCTTTGCTGTAATTCCAAAGTCCTTCGCCAAATCGCGGACTCTGTATTTCTGTGCACTGCTCATACAGTATTCCACCTCCGTTTGAATTCGTATTTATTGTTTGCGGGTTGTCTTTTTTCGCCGTTTCGCTCTTTCTGCCTTCTGTTCAAAGTGAGGGAGAAGCGACCTCGCCTCATCGTTTCCATCGGCGAGCTTTTTTAAAATTGCCGCGCAGAAACCTGTATCGCAGAGAGCGACAACTGCGCATGGGCGCTTCCCAATGGCGTTTCCAAGCTCTTCGCGGGTTTCTGAAACGGTAATATGCGAAAGAGCCGAGCTTTCGGCAATAAACTCAAAGGTTTCGCGGGTTCTCTCCGACGAGTCAGCCGCGATAAGAAGAAGCCTTGCTGCGCCTCTTGCGATTGCCCCCTTTGTAGCTTCGTCTCCTGCCTCAAGCATCCCTGCCCTTCGGGCAAGGCCTAAAAGGTTTAAGTATGAATCACTCATCACAAACCTCCGAAAGCGAGGACTGGAGAGCGGCGTAAACTTCTTCCGTTATGTTCTGAGAAAAAGCCCGTTCAAGCGCGCGGGTTTTCTGAGCTTTTTGCAAACAGCTTTTGTTTTTGCATATATATGCGCCTCTGCCGGGAGCTTTTCCGGTCACGTCAAGAGAGATTTCGCCGGTTTTTGACTTTGTGATGCGAACAAGCTCGCGCTTCTCGCACATTTCTCTGCACGCAACGCATAAGCGCCTCGGGCTCTTTTTTTCCTTTGTCATATCACAGACACCACCTTGCCGGCTTACTGGGAAATGCTGCTTGCAGGTTTTATATCAATTTTGTACCCCGTGAGCTTTGCGGCAAGGCGGGCGTTTTGGCCGTCCTTACCTATTGCAAGAGAAAGCTGGTCATCCTCGACAATAACGCGGCAGGAATGAGCTTCTTCGTCTGCATCAACCGATATGACGCTTGCAGGGGCAAGAGCTGCCGCAACGAATTCGCTGATGTCATCTGAAAACTTGACTATATCGATTTTCTCACCGCGGATTTCATCTACGATCGCCGCAACGCGATTGCCGTGCGGGCCTACGCAGGCACCGATGGGGTCGACGTTTGCATCGTTTGTTGAAACTGCAATCTTTGTTCTGGAGCCTGCCTCGCGTGCAATGCTTTTAATCTCAACTGTTCCGTCGTGAATTTCGGGAACCTCGATTTCAAACAGACGGCGGACAAGACCGGGATGAGTTCTTGAAATTATAATCTGCGGGCCACGGTCGGAGCGCTTGACTTCGACGACATAGATTTTTACGCGGTCTCCCTCGCGGAGAACCTCGCCGGGAATCTGCTCCTTGGCACCGAGATAGATTTCTGTTTTGTCTTTTGAACCTGAAATTTCAATTGAAGCGCCGCCGTTTCGGGGGTCGGTGCGGGTGACAAGAGCTGTGAGAAGCTCGTGTTCTTTCGAGGTGAACTCGCGGAACACAACGCCGCGCTCAGCCTCGCGGATACCCTGGATGATGACCTGCTTTGCAGTCTGAGCGGCGATTCGCCCAAAGTCGCGGGTCGAAATGTCAATGCTTACAACATCTCCGATGCCGGCTTTTTTGGAATACTTTTTCGCATCGTCAAGTGCGATTTCCTCGGCGGGGTTTTCAACCGCCTCGACGACAACTTTTTTAGCAAACATACGGATTTCTTTTTTCTCAACGTCAGGCTCGACAAATACGTTTTCAACGACTCCTGCGTTGTCGCGCTTGTATGCCGCAAGAAGAGCCTGAGCAACTCTCTCGAGCATATAGTCCTGCGGAATTCCTTTTTCCGCCTCAAGCTGCGCGATGGCAGCAAAAAATTCTGCGTTCATTTTTTAATCGTCCCCTTTATATTTTATTTTATTTAATCTTTAAAATTCAACACGAAGCCTTACAGATGCAATCTCTTTTTTTGCAAAGCTTATCATCTCCCCGTCTGAGGAGAGCGTAACATCGCCGTCGTTATACGACTCGAGATTGCCGAAGAATTCTTTTTTGCCGTCCTTTGGAGAAAAGGTTTTGAGGGTTACGGGGCTTCCCATATACCTCTCAAAATCGGACGGGCGGTAAAGCCGCCTCTCAAGCCCCGCGCTTGACACCTCGAAGATGTATGATTCTTCAATCGGATCAGCCTCATCAAGGATTTTGTCAAAGGCGCGGGAGAAGGCTTCGCAGTCGTTTATCGAAACTCCGCCTTCCCGGTCAATATAGACGCGAAGATACCTTTCGCCGCCCTCTTTTACAAAGTCGACATCCCAGATTTCAAGCCCTAATTTCTCGGCTATGGGCGTGGCAAGCCCGGAAATTGTTTCTGTAATCTTATTCAAAAAAACACCCCTTACAAGTAGTACGAGAGTGGACGCGTTCGCCCACTCTCGAATTCTTACTTACCTACTATATGGTGAGTATACCATATATATCCGAAAATTGCAAGTTTTTTTGCAAAAAAACTTTAATTATCTTACAAAATCTATCAAATCAAGGTCAATACACTCAGCTTTTTTGTCAGATTTTGCGTATTCCTCCGCAAGCTGCATCGCGCGCTCAAGCTGGGTATCCGTAACAAGCATTTTTTCTTCAAGCTCGCGTGTTTTGCCATCAATCTTCTCAATCGTTTCCCATTTGCATATCGAAGAAATTGCAGGGAGGTCATTGTCGCGGCAGAACATATTAATCGCGAAAGCGGTCTGTGCATCCCAGACATCGTCGGGAGTTCTGTGGAAATATCCGAGAAGAGAGAGCCTTTCTTCGATGGCTTTTACGTTTTCCGGTTTAATCTTGCTTGCAGCGGACTTTGATTTAAGTGCCGTAAGGCGCGGAAGCTTGTAGGGAGAAAGCTTCATATCAACCTCATAGTCCGGCTTGATTCCTATTCCGTCATAGCTTCCGCTTACCGGAAGCTTTAAGTCAAGCACTGTGACAACCGCTTCATCGCCGGTGCTTGTCTGAATGTGCCTTTGCCCCATTCCCTTGCCGAATGAAGTTTTTCCAACGACAACGGCATATCCGAGGTCTTGCATTGAGCCTGCAAGAAGCTCTGCGGCAGAAGCCGTGTTTTCGTTTATAAGGATAACAAATTTATTAAATTCCCAGCCATATCCTTCTGTCTGGAAGACTTTCAGCTGCAGCGGGTTTGCCTGCCACGTCATAAGGTAGGGAACATCTTTTTTGGGGACAACGTTATCCATGATGTTTATGAAGCAGTCCAAATCGCCGCCGCGATTATCGCGAAGATCAAGAACAACCGTGTTGACACCGGCATCCCGGAAGCCGTGGTAGGCTTCCAAAAAGTCAATAAACGTGTTGATGCCGTCAAAATACTTGAGCTGGAGATATCCGATTTTTTCATCTATTATAGATGAAGAGACGTGTGAGAGGCTTACAACATCGCGGCGAACCTTGAAGGAGAGAGTTTCTTCTCCGCGAAGAACCTTCAAAGTGACGTCTGTTCCGAGCTTTCCGCGTATAGCCATTCCGGCTTCGGCAGGGAGGAAGTCCTCAACGTTTGTGCCGTCAACCGAGAGAAGTTTATCTCCCGCGCAGATACCCGCAAGTGATGCCGGGCCGCCCTGGACTACGCTTGTGATGGTGAGAAGCTCACTTTCTTCATATGAAGTGATGGTGATTCCGACACCGACCATGGTGTTTGTGTTGCCGTAGGCGGAATCATATGTTTGCGGAGCCATAAAGTGGGAATAACGGTCGTTTTTCTCATAAATCTTGTTGAGAAAATCATAGAAAAAATCAGGGTTCTCTTCGAAGCTATCAATAAGCGCCTGGCGTATGTAGTCTGTGTTCGGGTTTCCGAAGAGACTGTTTTCGCGATAAATGCCGATAGCTTCGTCAAGTGCTGCCCCGTAATCAATCTCTGCGGCAAATGAAAATACAGAGAGTGAAAAAACAAGAGCAAGGATTAAGGCGGTTTTTTTCAAAAGCTTTCTTTTCATTGTTTTTCCTCCGTTTAAATTATTTTTCTTCAGTTTGAAATTCCTGCGGCACGGATGTCCATGCACAAAGCGCTTTCCCCTGCGACGGCGTTGTTGATTTCCATTGCGTAATCAATTTTCATCCGCCCGCCGTCATCGGAGAGGGTTTTGTCAATGCTTTTTGTGCTGATTCCTACGGTAAGCGCTCCAAAGCCCATATCGTAGTAGGAAATATGCTTTTTCCCCTCTTCGAAAATCAAATGCGTTTCGAGGTCTCCGAAGCGAATAACCGTAACCTTATTTTTTTCGATCTTCACCGTTGTGGTCGTGTCTCCGAGGCCGGTGAGCTCGCTTTCCTTGTAGGAAACATAATAACATCCGTTTTTTTCATAAAATCTGCCGCTTGTAACAAGCTCTACGCTGTCATCTCCACTGTCTTCAAAGCTCTGGAGACCGCGTATTGTTATTATAACATCTTTTTTCATAATATCCTCCGTAATCAGCTTCCAACCCGGGCAAGCGCGACTTCGCCGCAGGGAGCCTCGCCGAGAAAATCGGAGGCGTGCTGCAGAAAGCCCTCGGCATCATCCGAGACAAAGAATTTATATTTGCCGCGTTTTAAGTTGCTTTTTTTAATGCTGTCCTCAGCCTTAAGCAGTTTTGCAGCCTCAAGGCCGGGGTTAATGAGAGAAACCGTGTCTCCCATAAAACTCGAAATTGCCTTTTCTATGATGGGATAGTGGGTGCAGCCCATTATGAGCGTGTCAACGCCCTGCTCTTTAAGGGGAGAGAGATATTCACGAACCATTGTCATTATGACAACATCGTCGCTTTTTGTTCTTCCGTTTTCGACCAGGGGAACAAACAATGGGCACGGCGCGGAGAAAAGCTCTGCCGAGGGTGCAAGCTTCAAAATTTCTCGCTCATAAGAGTGGCTTTTTATAGTTGCGGAAGTGCCGATGATTCCGACACGGCCGTTCTTCGTTGCCGCAACCGCCGTAGCAGCTGCCGGCTTTACAACGCCGAACATCGGTATATCATAGTCTTTCTCAATTTCGGGAAGAGATACGGAACTGACGGTCCCGCACGCCATAATTATCGCTTTTATGTCAAACGAGCGGAGAAAGTCGATGTCTTCGCGCGCATAGCGCGTGATTGTATCATCCGAACGCGTGCCGTAGGGCACGCGCGCAGTATCGCCGAAGTATACTATATTTTCTCCCGGGAGAAGGCGCATTATTTCGGAAACGGCAGTAAGCCCGCCAAGCCCCGAGTCAAAAACGCCGATAGGCCTCAAATCCATAATTATTCCTCCGCCGCACACGCGATGATTCTGTCAAGAAGCTCAGGAAAAGGAATTCCGCACGCATCAAAAAGCTTTGCATACATGCTTATGCTTGTAAACCCGGGAATGGTGTTTATCTCATTGAAGATAATCTCGCCCGTTTTTTTGTGTATAAAGAAGTCAACCCTTGAAAGGCCACGGCAAGAGCAGGCGCGGTATATCTTCTCCGCGAAATTGCGGATTTTTTCGGAAACATCCGCGGGCAGGTCTGCCGGGATGACTGTTTTTGATGCGCTGTTTATGTATTTTGATTCATATGAGTATGTCTCCGTTGCCGACAAAACCTCTCCGCAAACGGAAATAGAGACGGAGTCATTCCCGAGCGCCGCTGTCTCTATTTCGCGGGCGGGGATAAATTCTTCAACAAGAGCTTTGCCGCCGTAGACGAGCGCCGAGGAGAGCGCTTCGGCAAGAGTCGCGCGGTTAGTTGCCTTTGCAGCGCCGACGGAAGAGCCTGTTCCTGCAGGCTTCACGAAAACGGGGTATTCAAACTTTTTCTCAACTTCAGAAAGTATATCGCGCTTTTTAAAATCGGACGACGTTACGCAAATCCAGTCTGCCTGCTTTACCCCCGTCGTTGCGGCGAGAAGCTTTGTAAGAGACTTATCCATACACGCGGCACTGGAAGCGCAGCCGGGCCCGACACACGGAATGCCCGCAAGCTCACACGCGCCCTGAAGGCGGCCGTCCTCCGCGTTTTCACCGTGCATAACGGGGAAGAGAACGTCAATCGGGAAAAGCTCTCTGCTTTCAAATATATAGAGCCCTGAGCTTTTGCGGCTTAGGGAGAGTGTGCATTCATATTTTTCAAGGCTCTGCCAGGTATCCTTCTCAATAGCTTCGGGTGTCACCTTCGGGAGATAATACCAATCCCCTGTGCGCGTTATGCCGACAACCGAAATGTCGTACTTCGACTTGTCAAGCCCCGAAAGCACACTTGCCGAGGAACGCAGGGAAATTTCGTGTTCGCTTGAGGCTCCGCCAAAAAGGATGGCGAGACGCAGTTTACTCATATAAAAACAACTCCGATTCATTTAATGAAAATTTTGCGTGATTATTTATATGTGGAAAAATAATAACATATGTTGTATAATTGAATAGTATTTAAATGGATGGGTGATAAAAATGCAGATTGAACTTACCACGAAACAGTTTAGAAGACTTCTTGATCTTGTGTATATAGGAAACTGGGTCCTGAATTCAACCCGAGGGAACGACAGAATCCCCGATTTTGACAAAGTTGAAAGCCATATTTTTTCACAATGCCTGCGCTGCGGGATGGACTCACTGACTGAGCTTTCCGATGAGGGCTTCATCCCGTCAAACGCGTTTTCAGAGGGCGGAATCCATGAAGCGATTATGGACTATGAGGATGCCGTATTTTTTGAAATCCTCGCCGAAGAGCTTGCTCACCGCGATGTTGCCGAGGGTGAGGTCGATTCGGAAGAGCTTCCAGCGCGGAAGGAAAGCTATATCCGCGAGTTTGAGCAGAACGGGATAGCGAACATAAGTGTGGACTCTCTTTTATAGAATAATATAAGAGAAGATCGAAATAAAGTGGCAAACGCTTCCGCCGAGGGCGAGAAAGTGGAACACGGAATGCATATATTTTTTTGTTTTTCCGATTCCGTAAAGAACCGCGCCTATTGTATAGAGAACTCCGCCTGAAATGAGGAGAATAATTCCGGCAAGAGAGACTGTTGCCGCAAGAGTTCTTGCGGAGAAAACAACTGCCCAGCCCATAGCGATATAAAGGATCATCGAAACTACCCGGAATTTCTGAACACTGACGCCGTTGAGCGCAATTCCACACGCTGCCGCCGCCCAGATAATTCCGAAAACCGAGAAGCCGACAGGCCCCCGCATAGCAACGAGGGTATACGGGGTGTATGTTCCTGCGATGAGAAGATATATGCTGCAATGGTCGAGCGTTCTGAAAACACGCTTTGCACGGTTTATGCCGAGCGCGTGGTAGATAGTTGATATAGTGTAAAGAAGAATCATCGATGCGCCATAAACCGAGCTGCTGACAATTTTCCAAGCATCTCCGCTTCTGGCGGAAAAAACAACGCATAGAACAAGCGCAACTATTCCGAAAACGGCACCGCAGCCGTGTGAGATTGAATTTACGAGTTCTTCGCCGAGAGTGTATTCCGGCAGTCCGAGGTTTTTTCTTTTATCCATATTTATATACTCCTGATTGTTTCTATTTATCATATCATCTTTTTAAGCAAATTACAATGAATTTTCTTAAAACAATATATGAAAATGAAAAAATACTTGACACATTTTTTCGGGAGTGATATAATGACCTAAACCGTTGAGGAAGAGTAAGTAAGCCTTGTTTCCTTTCCCCAAGAGAGCCGCAGGCGGTGTGATTGCGGCGGAAAGTGCAAAGCTGAATGGGCTTTCGAGGGCAATCAGAAAGATTTTTTCGAGTATGTGCGACGGAGTGTGGCTCTCCGTGACCAAAGGTCTGCATATGTAAGTATGCGTAAAGTGGGCGCGCCTTTCGCGCCAAGCCGGGTGGCACCGCAGGATTTGTTTTTTTATCCTGTCCCAGCAAATGCTCTGGGGCAGGATTTTTTATTCTTGTTTTAGTTGATTTGAAAGGAGATAACGTATTATGGCAAACGAAAAAATTCCTTACAAAATTTATCTTGAAGAATCGGAGATGCCGAAATACTGGTACAATCTTCGCGCGGAGATGAAGCAGAAGCCCGCTCCGCTTCTCAACCCCGAAACCAAGAAGCCAATCACGGCGGCAGAGCTTTCAGAGGTCTTCTGCGAAGAACTTGTTCGCCAGGAGCTTGACGAGACTACGGTCAATATAGAAATTCCGCAGAAAATCCGCGATTTCTATAAGATGTACCGCCCGTCTCCTCTTATCCGCGCATACTGCCTTGAGGAAAAGCTTCAGACTCCGGCGAAAATTTACTACAAGTTTGAAGGCAACAACACAAGCGGAAGCCACAAGCTCAATTCCGCAATCGCGCAGGCGTATTACGCAAAAGAGCAGGGGCTTTCGGGCGTTACCACGGAAACGGGTGCAGGCCAGTGGGGAACAGCGCTTTCAATGGCGTGTTCGTATTTTGACCTCGACTGTAAGGTTTATATGGTAAAATGCTCATATGAGCAAAAGCCGTTCCGCCGCGAGGTTATGAGAACCTACGGCGCATCGGTCACCCCATCTCCCTCTATGGAGACTGAGGTCGGAAAGAAAATCCTCGCAGAACACCCCGGAACTACAGGAAGCCTCGGCTGTGCAATTTCAGAAGCCGTTGAAGCGGCGGGAAAAACTGAAGGGTACCGCTATGTTCTCGGAAGCGTTTTAAATCAGGTTATGCTTCATCAGTCGGTAATCGGGCTTGAGGCAAAGACTGCGCTTGACAAATACAACGTCAAGGCAGATATAATTATCGGATGTGCAGGCGGAGGTTCAAACCTCGGCGGGCTCATCGCTCCGTTTATGGGCGAAAAGCTTCGCGGCGAGCGGGATTATAGAATTATTGCCGTCGAGCCGAGCTCCTGCCCGAGCCTTACGCGCGGAAAATATGTCTACGACTATTGCGACACAGGAAAGGTGTGCCCGCTTTCAAAAATGTATACCCTCGGGAGCGGTTTTATCCCCTCTGCAACTCATGCGGGCGGGCTTCGCTATCACGGTATGAACTCAACCCTTTCCGAGCTTTATCATCAGGGGCTTATGGAAGCTACTACAGTTTCCCAGAAGGAGGTCTTTGCTGCCGCTGAGGCTTTTGCAAGAGTTGAAGGAATCCTCCCTGCTCCGGAAAGCGCACATGCAATTAAAGTTGCGATTGACGAAGCCATGAGGTGCAAGGAAACCGGCGAGGAAAAAACTATCGTCTTCGGGCTTACCGGAACGGGATATTTCGATATGTATGCATACGAAAAGTTCCATAACAACGAGCTTGAAGCATATGTCCCGAGTGACGAAGAGCTTGCAAAAAGCTTTGCGGCACTTCCTGACATTGATTAATCACAAAAGAGAAGGGAGACCCGACAAATGAATACAAAAAGTCTGAAAAACTGCGCTGTAGTGAATGACCTGTCGGGTTTCGGAAGATGTGCGCTGAACGTCACGATCCCCGTTATGAGCGCAATCGGAGTTCGAGTTCTTCCTGTGCCGACTGCAATTCTATCCAACCACACGGGCTTTTCTGACTATTATTTTTCTGATTTAACCGGCGGAATGGAAAGCTATTTTTCAGTCTGGGAAAAGCTTGATCTCTTGTTTGACGGGATATACACCGGATTTATCGGGAGTGAGGAGCAGGTTGACATCATATCTGAGTTCATAAAGAAAAACAGGCGGGAGAACACAATGCTTTTTGTTGACCCCGTTATGGGAGATGACGGCGCCCTTTATCCGACATACACAGACGGGCTTGTCAGGAAGATGCGCGAGCTTGTCCGCGAGGCGGACATCATAACCCCGAATCTGACGGAGGCCTGCTTTCTCGCAGACTGTGACTATGCAGAGATGGAAAAGGCAGACGACGACAAGCTCTTTGACCTCGCGCTTCACCTCACTCAGCTCGGTGCCGGATGTGCGGTTATAACCGGGATTTACCGTGAAAGGCGCGTTTCGAACATTATTTGTGATGCTGTCGCCGGCAAGCTTTTTTCACTCTCCTCAAAATGCGTTGCGGGGCAGTTCTGCGGTACGGGTGACCTTTTTGCATCGATTGTATTCGGAAATGTTCTGAAGGGAATGCCGATACAAAAAGCGGTGAAGAGCTCCTCGGATTTCATCTGCCGCGCGGCGAAGCTTTCGGAGAAGCTTGGAGTTTCAAAAACTGACGGAATCGCTTTCGAGCCAATTCTCAAAAAGATATGATTTGTTTTAAGCTTTAAATATCTGAAAAAGACGATGTGAATTATTTCACATCGTCTTTTTTTCTGAGCTTAAGTGCCTGAAGAATACTTATAAGTCTTTCCCGAGGGAGAAGCAAGTTCACAATCAGGGCAACAACAACGCCGATTGCAGTGTCAAGCATGCGGTTTAAAGAGTAGGGGATGTAGTTGTCCACCGATTTTGTGAACAGGATAATGCAGAGAATAACGCCGCCGGGCTGAATCCCCCCCGGCCACTTGAAAAATTGGCACGCGATTATGAGAATCACGACTCCGACAAAGAGAAAAAGAAGCATCAGAAGCCGCTGGGGGTCACCGTCGGGATAAATCATCATATAAAAGTGATAAAAAACAATTCCTATAACGCCGCCGATAATTGTGCCGAAAAGTCGGTTTCCGCCGTTTAGCCACGAGTTTTCCATATCGCTCCCGGTGCCGAAAACAGCACCGATACACGCAAAGGTAGGGTCGCGGTTTATAAGAAGATAAGCAAACGCACAAAGCGTTGCCGAAATTGCCGTTTTGATATTTCTCATTCCTATGCGGAATTTAAATTGCTTCCAGTGGTTAATCATAGCTTCTCCTTTAGTCGATTTCAAAAAAAGTCAATGCATTTTTCGTTGTGATTTCCCCGACCGCCTCAGCGGAAGTTTCCCAAAGCTCGGCAATTTTCGCCGCAACGTGAGGAACAAGCCCGGGGTGGTTTCTTTTTCCGCGATACGGAACAGGCGCCATATACGGGCAATCAGTTTCAAGCATCACGCGCTCATGCGGGATGCTTTTTAACACTTCGGGAGCGGTTTTTGCGTTCTTAAAGGTGACCGCGCCGCCGAAGGACATATAAAAACCGAGCTTCACAAGCTCTTTTGCGTATTCAACGCTGCCCGAAAAACAATGATAAACTGCCCGGATTCCCGGGAATTTCTTTAAAATTTCAAGGCAGTCAAGATGCGCTTCTCTGTCGTGGACAATAACCGGCATATGAAGCTCGTAGGCAAGAGAAGCCTGAGCCTCAAATGCGATTTTCTGTTTCTCGCGCGGAACATCGTCGTAATAATAGTCAAGCCCCGTTTCACCGATAGCGCAGATTCTTTTGCGCTTTGCGAGAGAGGAAAGAGCCAAGAGAGTGTCGGAATCAAAGCTCTCGGCGGCATCGGGATGAAGCCCGCAGGCGCCATAGATAAAGCTGTATTTTTCGCAAAGCTCTGCCGTTTTCATTGATGAGGAGAGGCTGCATGCCGCATTTAAAACGCGGGTGACCCCTGCCTTTTTAAAAGAGGCAATAAGCTCCTCTCTGTCGTTGTCAAATGCCTTGTCGTCAAGGTGTGCGTGTGTATCAAAATACATATCTCACACCCCTTAAAGAATATAGGCACCGAAGAATTCGGCAATGCTCAGAGCTTCTTTGCAGGAGGTTTTGACACCTGCGCGGCCGTTATAGGAAACAAGCGCGCGGGAGAGAAGATGCGCATCGTCACACACGATGCAGATGGGAAGCGCTGCTGCATGCTGATTTTCTTCAAAAATTGAGATGTCGTCATTCGATGAAATTCTTATAAGCGGGCATTTGTCAAAGCAGTCCATAAGGTCGTCCATAAGAAATTCCGAGCAGGCGATTTCGTCACTGAGAGAAATCTCCGAAACGGGGAGAATTACCCGCTCTGTTGCGAGATGTTCGGGTGCAGCTTCACCTTCGATGTCAAACGAAAGGAATGACACTGCTTCGGAAAGTGCGCGGATGTGTTCAGGCGATGTCCCACAGCAGCCGCCGAACGCCCGAACGCCCGCTTTTGCAAAGCGTTCCGCATATGAAGCAAGCTCCTCGGGCGACATAGTGTAGGTTTCTTTGCCGTCTACCATCTGCGGAAGCCCCGCGTTTGGCTTTGCGATAAGCGGAAGGTTTCCGCGAATATCGGAAAGCGATTCGATTACGGAAAGCATTTCGGCAGGACCCGAGCCACAGTTGAATCCAAATGCCGAGACTCCGAGCGCGCGGAAGATTACAAGTGCCGCCTCTGCAGTTGCGCCCATCATGGTTCTGCCGGATTCATCCACCGTAAACGTAACAAGAATCGGCTTGTCATACAACCTTTTTGCGGCAATTACCGCAGCGCGCGCATCGGCGATGGACATATTCGTCTCCGAAACAACAACATCTGCCGCAGAGTGTGCCGAAAGCTGAGCCGAGTATTTTTTAACAAGGCTTTCCATGGTTTCGCCGCCATAAGGCGCGGGGAAAAGCCCTGTCGGCGAAACATCGGCCGCGACAAGGACATTGTCGGAGACTGCGCGCTTTGAAACATCTACGAGCGCACGGTTTATTTCAAAAGCCTCGCTCTCAAGGCCGTAGTGCGCGAGCTTGTGCGAAATCGCTCCGAAGGTGGGGGCGAGAACAAGGCGGCTTCCTGCCGCTTCGTATTCGCGTTGAAGCTCCATCAACGGCTCGGGGGTTTCCGTTATCCATTTTTCCTGGCACACCCCTGGGGGAAGACCACGCTTCATAAGCTCAGAGCCTGTCGCGCCGTCAAGAACAATCGGGAAAGTAAGCTTCATTATTGTTCCCCCTCCGTTTTATCAGTCAGGCCGAAAAGCCTTTCGAAGTTTTCGGAAAAAATCTTTTTATTGTCCTCGTCCGAAAGCCCGAGTGAAAGAACTTTTGAAATCTCTTCTTTCGGTGTCCACATGGGAAAGTCTGTTCCGAACATAAACTGGTCGACACCGTATTTCGCGATAAGCGCGAGAGCGTTCTTCGGGGACAGAACATCAAGAGAGCTTGAGGTGTCAAAGAAGAGATTCGGGCTTTTGGGATAATGCTCAGCCTCGTCCCACTCGGAATAACCGCCGAAATGCGCGGCGATGCATATGAGGTCAGGGAAGCGCTCCATAACGTTGATAAGCCGGCGCGGGCCGGAAAAGTCATATCTCTTATCCCCCATATGAAAGAGAATGGGGAGCTTCTTTTTTTCAAGCAATGCGTATGTAGGGAACATCTTTTCATCGTCAATCCTGAATTTCTGAAAATCAGGATGAAGCTTTATTCCGGAAAGTCCGAGCTTCTCAATTCTCAAAATCTCAGCCTCGGGGTTTTCCATATCCTGATGAAGCGTTGCAATCCCGAGAAAGTTTTTATATTGCTTGCATTTTTTGAATATAAAGTCGTTTATCGCCTCTACCTGATGCGGGGTAGTCGCAGTAGAGCAGACAAGCGTTTTTGAAATTCCCGCATCAAGCGATAGCTCGCTTAAGATGTGCGCCATTCCGTCGTGATGCATTCTGATGTTATAAAAGTCTCCGATGGCACGGCTCGCCTTCTGCGAAATTTTCTGCGGGAATATGTGTGCGTGTGAGTCTATAATCTTCAAAGTAAAATTGCACCTTCCTAGTTGAGAAAATCCTTAAGCATTTTTGAGCGGCTGGGGTGGCGAAGCTTGCGCAAAGCCTTTGCTTCGATCTGGCGAATACGCTCACGGGTAACATTGAATTCCTTTCCGACCTCTTCAAGAGTGCGTGTTCTGCCGTCTTCTATCCCGAAGCGAAGCCTTAAGACCTTTTCTTCACGCGGGGTGAGAGTTTTCAAAACCTCAACAAGCTGCTCGCGGAGGAGGGCAAAGGACGCCGCTTCTGCAGGCTCCTGAGCATCTTCTGCGGGGATAAAGTCGCCAAGGTGAGAGTCCTCCTCTTCGCCTATCGGAGTTTCGAGAGAAACGGGCTCCTGCGCGATTTTCAAAATCTCGCGGACTCGCGCAACAGGAATCTGCATTTCCTCGGCGATTTCTTCCGGTGTCGGGTCATGCCCGAGCTCCTGAAGAAGCTGGCGGGAAACACGGATAACTTTATTGATAGTTTCTACCATATGAACGGGGATACGGATAGTTCTTGCCTGGTCTGCAATTGCGCGGGTGATCGCCTGGCGAATCCACCAGGTCGCATAGGTTGAGAACTTATAGCCCTTTGTGTGGTCAAATTTCTCAACAGCCTTTATAAGGCCGAGGTTCCCCTCCTGGATAAGGTCCAAAAAGAGCATACCGCGTCCGACATAGCGTTTTGCAATAGAAACAACAAGGCGGAGGTTTGCTTCGGCAAGGCGAACCTTTGCCATTTCATCGCCCTGCGCCATTTTATCTGCAAGCATAACCTCTTCTTCAGGAGTTAAGAGGTCAACCTTTCCGATTTCTTTGAGGTAGACGCGGACATGGTCATCTATCGAAAGCCCTTCGAGAAGAGATGCGCTGTCAGCCAGCTCCTCCTCCGGGATTTCTTCGATTTCGCTGAGGTCCTCGGGAGCATCCTCGAGAAAATCGTCTTCCGGGGGGAGCTCTGCGATAAATTCCTCAAGAGGAAGCTCAATGCCGTGATTTTCAAGTGCATCGTAAAGCTTTTCAATTTCGTCAGAGTTCATTTCAAGCTCTTCTGCAACGGCAGAAAGCTCTTTCTGAGAGAGCTTGCCCTTTTTCTTTCCTGTTTCGATAAGGTCACGGATAATTTGCTTTTTTTCCTCTATCGTTATGTTTCTTTCTTTCTTTTCGTTTTCCATTTTTATATCCCCTTCTTTTTTTTGTAGAATTCTGCAGCAGCTAAAAGTGCGGCATCATCGTCATTCCCGCTCCCTTTCAAATGCTCCTGAGTGATTATGTCTATATAATCGCCGAGCGCCTCGCGCCCGACACCGCCCCTTCTCGCAAAAACGGCGGCTATATGCGAAGCCTCATCCTCGCTCATGCTTTCGCAGATGGTGTGCATATCAGCTTCCTTTCCTGCCTCCCGCGCCTCCCGGCAGATGATGTCGAAGGCGCGCCCTAAAAGCTCTGATGAAAACATACTTCCGGTGACCTTTTCTGTTGCGGCAAGGCAAAGCTTTGCATCGGATGCACAAAGAGACAGAAGCCCCTCTTCCGCAATCGCCGAGCGCGGGTTTTTGTATCTTGCCGTTTTGTCCTTCGGCATAATTGCGCTTACGGGGTCGAGTGTTTTGCGTTCCTCTTCCTTCTTTTTCTCGCGGAGGAGCTTTTTTCTTTCACGCTCCGCTTCTTTTAAAATTGCATCGCGCGTGACGCCGGTTTCCTTAGAAATCCGGCCGGCATATATCTCGCGCTCAAACTCACTCGCCAACTTTGCAAGCTGCAAAACCGCCTCTTTTATATACAAAACCCTCTGCTTGTCATCACTTAAATCATAGGTTTGCTTTGTGGACAGAAGCCTGTATTCAGCCGCGGGAAGCGCCCGATCAATGAGCTCTGCAAACCTTTCCTTTCCGAACTTCTTGATGTATTCGTCAGGGTCCTTTGCTCCGGCCATTGAAAGGACTCTCACATCAAGCCCCGCGCGCTTTAATATGTCAATCGCGCGCTCGCAAGCTGCACGCCCGGCCTTGTCCGAGTCATAGGAAATAATAACCCTGCCTTTGTATTTTGACATAAGCTGCGCCTGCTCGTCGGTAAGCGAGGTTCCGAGCGATGCGACTGCGCTGTCAAAGCCTGCCTGATGAAGTGCGATAACGTCCATATATCCTTCAGCAAGGATGAAATAGTCTGCCGCGCTCTTGCGGGCAAGGTTCATCGCATAAAGATTTCTGCGTTTGTTAAAAACTGCGGATTCGGGCGAGTTTAAATACTTAGGCTCTCCATCGCCCATTATTCTTCCGCCAAAACCGATGACGGTTCCCCGAATGTCGATTATAGGGAACATTGCGCGGTCGCGGAAGCGGTCATATATCTTTCCTGATTTTCCGGTAGTCACAAGCCCGGCTTCCAAAAGCTCGGATTTTGTGTATCCCCGCGAGGTAAGCTCTGAAAGAAGCCCGTCCCACCCGTCTGGGGAATAGCCGAGGCCAAAACGCGTTATTGTTGCGGGGGAAAGCCCTCGCCCGAGGAGATAGCTCCTTGCTCTTTCGCCGTCGGGGGACTTCAGCTTTTCGTAGAAAAACTTTGCTGAATCCCGGCAGGCATCATACGCGCGCCGCCGTTTCCCCCTCTCTTCTGCGCCGTAAGAGGATTCCGGAATCTGAAGCCCTGCCCAGTCGGCGAGCTTTGCAACTGCCTCCGAAAAGTCAATGTTTTCAATCTTCATAACGAAGGTAATGACATCTCCGCCTGCCCCGCAGCCGAAACAATGGAAAAACTGTTTTTCCGATGAAACAGAAAACGACGGCGTTCTCTCGTTATGGAAAGGGCACAGCCCGAGGTGATTCGAGCCGCGTCGGTTGAGGTTTACATACCTTGAAACTACGGATACAATATCGTTTCTTGCCAAAAGCTCGTCCATAAATTCTCTGGGAAAAGCCAACGTTTTCACTTCCTTTCATCTCAATTATCCTTCGGTTAAATATGCCCCCAGGAAATAGGGAGAAAAATTTCGCTGTATGTATTGAGTGCGTAGCGGTCTGACATACACGCTATAAAATCACAGACTGCCGTAATTTCTCCGTCCTCCTCCGCGATTTTGCTGTATTCCTCCGGGAGGCGGTCAATGTCGCTTATATAATACTCAAAAAGCCTTCCGATAACGTCGCGGACCTTTTCTTCCTGTCGCAGGGCAAAGTCAGCTCTGTAAACGCGTTCGAACATAAACTTGCGAAGCCCCATCATCGCGCCTTTGACATCCTCTGACATTCTGATTTCGTCACGGCCGAGGCTCTCTTTGATTGTGTCCATAACAAGAGTGTTTATTCTCTCACTCGGGCGATTGCCCAGAATGCCCGTAAACTCCCGGGGAATGTCGCTTTCCTGCAAGAGATCCGCGCGGCAGGCATCGTCAATATCGTGGTTTATATATGCAATTCTGTCGGCAAGGGCGACAACTCTCCCCTCAAGCGTTTTTGCTCTTAAGTCTCCGCTGTGGCAAGCTATGCCGTCAAGCACTTCGCGCGTGAGGTTTAAGCCCTTTCCCTGATGTTCAATTTTCTCAGCAACGCGGACACTCTGGAGATTGTGCCGGAAGGCGCCGTCAGTCAGAGCGGCAAGTTCGCGCTCTCCGCCGTGGCCGAAGGGAGTGTGGCCGAGGTCATGGCCCATGGCGATTGCTTCGCAGAGACCCTCGTTGAGAGAAAGTGCGCGGGCGATAGTCCTCGCGATTCCTGAAACCTCAAGGGTGTGAGTGAGGCGCGTGCGGTAATGGTCGCCCTCGGGCGATATGAAAACCTGGGTTTTATGTTTTAAGCGCCTGAATGACTTTGAATGAATAATCCTGTCGCGGTCGCGCATGAAGCAGGTGCGGACTTCGCATTCGCTCTCCATTCTTGCTCTGCCGAGGCTTTCAGACGAAAGACAAGCAAACTCCGAAAGCTCGCGGGCTTCTTTTTGCTCTTCAATCTGCCTTATATTCATCACGTATCACCCCTTATATAAGTAATATACTCACAAACGACCGAATTTCCTCTTTTTTTGCAAAAAACTTTTACAGAACGGTTTTGAGATACCTTCCAGTATGAGAAGCTTCGCATTTTGCTACTTCCTCGGGCGTTCCCTCGCAGACGATTTCTCCGCCGCCGCTGCCGCCTTCGGGGCCGAGGTCGATTATGTGGTCGGCACACTTTATAACATCCAAGTTGTGTTCAATTACGACAACTGTGTTTCCGGCGTCAGTCAGCCGCGCAAGCATATCAACAAGCTTGTGAACGTCGGCAACGTGGAGACCTGTTGTCGGTTCATCGAGAATATATATCGTTTTGCCCGTGCTCTTTTTTGACAGCTCCGTTGCAAGCTTGACGCGCTGCGCCTCGCCGCCCGAGAGTGTGGTTGATGCCTGACCGAGCTTTATATATCCGAGGCCGACGTCGTTTAACGTCTCTATCCTTTTCGCAATTTTCGGAATATGCTTGAAAAACTCATAGGCCTCCTCACAGGTCATATCAAGAACATCTGCGATGTTCTTGCCCTTGTATTTGACCTCGAGTGTTTCTCGGTTATAGCGCTTTCCGTGGCACACGTCACAAGTGACGTATACATCCGGGAGAAAATGCATTTCTATCTTATTGACACCGTCGCCCGAGCACGCCTCGCATCTGCCGCCGCGAACGTTGAAGGAAAAGCGGCCGCTTGAATAGCCGCGCATTTTTGCATCAGGGCTCATCGCAAAGAGGTTGCGGATGTCGTTGAAAACGCCGGTGTATGTCGCAGGGTTTGAGCGCGGTGTTCGCCCGATGGGGGACTGGTCAATGTCGATAATCTTGTCGAGATTTTCAATTCCCGAGAACTTGTCAAACTGTCCGGGGTGCGTTTTTGCGCCGTTTAATTTTGCGGCGAGGTGTTTATACAGGATTTCGTTAGTGAGCGAGGATTTGCCCGAACCCGAAACACCGGTTATGCAGGTGAATTTCCCGAGCGGGATTTTCACATTTATATTTTTAAGGTTATTTTCCTTTGCACCGACTATTTCGATGAACTTTCCGTTTCCGCGCCGACGCTCGGAAGGAACGGGGATTTTCTTTTTCCCTGAGAGATATTGCCCGGTTATTGAGCGCTCCTCGGCTATGATGTCGGAAAGCTTGCCTGCGGCAACGATTTCGCCACCGTGGACTCCCGCGCCCGGGCCGACGTCAATTACATAGTCAGCGTTTTTCATCGTGTCCTCGTCGTGTTCAACGACAATGAGAGTGTTCCCGAGGTCACGAAGCCGCTTAAGTGTTGAGAGAAGCTTTTCGTTATCGCGCTGGTGAAGGCCTATTGAAGGCTCGTCGAGAATATAGAGAACGCCCATAAGAGATGAGCCGATTTGCGTTGCGAGGCGTATGCGCTGGCTTTCACCGCCCGAAAGAGTCCCCGCGCTTCGCGAGAGTGTGAGATACGAAAGCCCGACACTCTGCAAAAAGCCGAGTCTCTCGCGGATTTCGCGGAGAATAAGCGCGGCAATCTTCTTTTCGCGCTCCGTGAGAGATTCCTCAACACCGTTTATGAATGAAAGCGCGTCATTTACGGGCATATCGCACATTTCCGAGATGTTTATCCCGCCGACCGTGACGGCGAGCGCCTCTCGGCGAAGCCTTTTTCCCCCGCAGGCTTTGCAGGGCGTGTGAATCATACACTCCTCGATTTCTGCCTTGGAATATTCGCTTGCAGTTTCGTGGTACCGCCGCTCAAGGTTTGCAACAAGCCCTTCCCACGCCTGGGTGTAATCGCCCTTGCCGTATGACTTGTCGTAATGCAGGGGGATTTTCTCGCCGCCCGTTCCGTACAACAGCGCATTATAAGCTTCCTCCGGAATTTCCGACACAGGAAGGTTGAGGTCAAAGTTATAGTGCTTTGCAAGCCCGTCATAATACATTCTTGAGATAGAACCGGGGATGGGGTTTCCCCAGCCGGAAGCGTGGATTGCGCCGCCGAGGATGGACTTTGACTTATCGGGAATAATCTGGTCAGGGTCAACCCTTAAAAGAGTTCCGAGACCCGAACAATCGGCGCATGCGCCGTGGGGGTTGTTAAAAGAAAACATTCGCGGGGTAAGCTCTTCTATGCTTATGCCGCAGTCATCGCAAGCGTAGTTCTGTGAGAAGGTAAGTTCCTCACCGCCGATAACGTCGATAAGGCAAAGCCCGCCTGAAAGCTTCGTTGCCGTCTCTATTGAGTCAGTAAGGCGCATTTCAAGCCCATCTTTTATGACGAGGCGGTCGATTATAATTTCGATATTGTGTTTTTTATTCTTTTCAAGCTTTATATCCTCGGAAAGATCGTAAACGCTTCCGTCAACGCGCGCACGCACATAGCCTGCGCGCTTTGCGCTTTCAAAAACCTTTTCGTGTTCACCCTTGCGCGAGCGGACAACCGGCGCAAGCACCTGAAATTTTGTTCCTGCAGGAAGCGCCATGATGCGGTCACAAATCTGGTCGGTGGTCTGCTGGTCAATAACCTTCCCGCATACGGGGCAGTGGGGAGTTCCGATGTTTGCCCACAAAAGGCGGAGATAGTCGTATATCTCCGTGACCGTTCCGACGGTTGACCTCGGGTTTTTCGAGGTTGTTTTCTGGTCGATGGATATTGCGGGAGAGAGCCCTTCAATATAGTCAACGTCGGGCTTGTCCATACGACCGAGAAACATTCTTGCGTATGAGGAGAGCGACTCAACATATCTGCGCTGCCCCTCGGCATAGATTGTGTCAAAGGCAAGGCTCGATTTGCCCGAGCCTGAGAGCCCTGTGACTACGACAAGGCTGTCCCTCGGGATTTCGACATCTATGTTTTTGAGGTTGTGTTCTCTTGCGCCTTTTATAAAAATACTCTTGTTCATACGGATAAACCTTTCTTATTCTTGCCCTCGAAGCTCTATTATTCTGTCGCGGAGCATCGCGGCATATTCAAACTCAAGCAGCCGTGAGGCTTCCTTCATATCGCGCTCAAGCTTTCTTATCATCTCATCGCGCGCTTTCCCGGTCAGCTTTTCGCGCTTTGGCTCTGTTGCATCCTTCGATATTTCAAGAAGCTCTGCAACATCCTTGATAATGGTTTTCGGAACGATTCCGTGTTTTTCATTATATGCCGCCTGAAGTGTGCGGCGGCGCATGGTTTCGTCAATCGCGCGGCGCATTGAGCCGGTCACACTGTCGGCATACATAATTACCTTGCCGTGGTCATTTCTCGCCGCTCTTCCCATTGTCTGGATAAGCGAGGTTTCACTTCTGAGAAAGCCTTCGCGGTCAGCGTCAAGTATTGCCACAAGGGAAACCTCGGGGATGTCAAGCCCTTCTCTTAAGAGATTTATGCCGACAAGAACGTCAAACGTTCCAAGGCGCAAATCGCGGATTATCTCCATCCTCTCGATTGTTTCAACGTTGTGGTGAAGATATTTGACGCGTATCCCCGCCTGCTCAAGATACGCCGTGAGGTCCTCTGCCATTTTCTTTGTCAGCGTTGTAACGAGGACGCGCTCGTGTGCATCAACGCGCGCGTTAATCTCGCCGATAAGGTCATCTATCTGCCCTTCTGTCGGGCGGATGTCGACTTCGGGGTCAAGCAGCCCTGTCGGGCGGATGAGCTGCTCTGCAATTTGCGCCGAGCGCTCGCGCTCATACTCGCCGGGGGTAGCCGAAACGTAGATAACCTGGTTGATGTGGTCTTCAAATTCGGCGAAATTTAATGGCCTGTTATCAAATGCACTCGGCAGGCGGAAGCCGTATTTCACAAGAGTTTCCTTTCTTGCGCGGTCACCTGCATACATCCCGCGCACCTGCGGGAGAGTAACGTGGGATTCGTCAACTATCAGAAGAAAATCATCGGGGAAGTAGTCCATAAGTGTAAACGGAGCGCTCCCCGGTTCTCTGCCGCTTATGATTCTCGAATAGTTTTCAATGCCGTTGCAATAGCCAAGCTCTTCTATCATCTCAACGTCATATTCCGTGCGCTGGCGGATTCTCTGTGCCTCAAGAAGCTTGTCGTCTGCTTCGAATTCGCGGACTCGCGCTTCCATTTCGTCTATAATTTCGTTGCACGCCTTTGCCATTTTTTCGGGAGTTGAAACATAGTGGGATGCGGGATAAATTGCAACGTGGGAAAGCTCGCGCTTTATAGCCCCCGTAACAATGTTGATTTCTGAAATTCTGTCAACCTCATCCCCGAAAAATTCAACACGTATGGCAGAATCGTTTGAGTAAACCGGGAAGATTTCAACAGTGTCCCCGCGCACGCGGAACTTGTTGCGCTCAAAGGCAACGTCATTTCTCTCATAGCGGATTTCAACAAGCTTGCGGATAACCTCGTCGCGCTCCTTTGTCATCCCGGGGCGGAGAGAGATTACCATGCTTGAATAATCTATCGGGTCGCCGAGGCCGTATATACATGAAACACTTGCGACGATTATAACATCGCGCCTCTCGCCGAGTGAGGCTGTTGCGCTGTGGCGGAGGCGGTCAATCTCCTCATTTGTTGAGGAATCCTTTTCTATATAGGTATCAGTGTGCGGAATATATGCCTCGGGCTGGTAATAATCAAAATATGAAACAAAGTATTCAACGGCATTATTCGGGAAAAATGCTTTCAGCTCAGAGCAAAGCTGAGCCGCAAGCGTTTTGTTGTGGGCAAGCACAAGCGTGGGCTTCTGAACCCGCTCGATAATGTTTGCCATAGTAAAGGTTTTTCCTGAGCCCGTAACACCGAGAAGCGTCTGCTCGGAAAGGCCCATTTCAATTCCGCGGACTAACGCATCAATCGCGGCGGGCTGGTCGCCCGTCGGCGAATACGGAGCTTCAATGGTAAACTTGTTCAAAACAGCAGATGCCTCCTTTTTTGAAGATTATATTATAAGCATAAACCCGGTAAGGATAAGGAGAAAAGCAAAGTTAAAAAGGGAGAATTTTATTATATAGCTTTTAGTTTTTCCGGGGTTGTGATGCACATACGTTCTGAAGGTTATAAGGCTTGCCAGCGAGGAGATGAGCGTTCCGACGCCTCCGATATTCACGCCTCGGAGAAGGCTTGCATAATCCTCTGTAAACTGCGACAGTAAGATCGCCGAGGGGACATTACTCATAAACTGGCAAGAGAGGATTGAAAAAAGAAACGTGTTCTTCTCAAGGAGATAAGAGAAAAGCTTGTGAACAATATCAATCCTTGCCATATTCCCTGCGAATATAAAGAAGAAAACAAAGGTGAGGAGAAGCGGATAATCAACTGCCCGGAGAGCTGGGCGGTCAGCATAGAGGAGAAAAAGCGGAATTACAACGAGCCCGACCAGATAGGAAATCCCGCGAAAGACGATTGCTATTGAAAGCGCGAAAAGGAGAAGATAAAGAACCGTCTTTTTGCGGTCGAGAACAACCTCGTTGCCGGATATGAAAAGCTTTTCGGGCTTCACGAAAACAAAACAGCAGAGAGTTATGAGCGCAATCGAAAGAATGAAGGGAAGTGCCATAATCCCCATAAACTCAAGGTTTGGAATATTGAATTTTGTATAAAGATAGAGGTTTTGCGGGTTTCCGAAAGGAGTAAGCATACCGCCGAGGTTTGCTGCGATATTCTGCATAATGAAGGTGAATGCCATATACTTTTCCTTGCCTGTTTCCGTGAGAACAAAATATCCGAGAGGGAGGAAGGTAAGAAGAGCCATATCGTTTGCGATAAGCATAGAGCCGATAAAGGTGATATAGACAAGGGCAAGAATGCTCATTCTCGCGTTTTTGAAAAGAACTACAACTCTTTGCGCCAGCACGTAGAAAAAACAGATGTTGCGGAGCGCACATACGACGGCAAGAACGCAGAAGAGGCAGGTGAGCGTTTTAAAGTCAAAGTAGCCGAGATACTCGCGGTCTACGGGTACAAAAAAGCACGTTATAATTGCTGCAATGAGAGCAATAAACATAACAGCATTTTGTTTTATGAAAGGAATAATCTGAAAATGTTTTTTCTTTTGTTCAGTGGTTGTCATAGGTGAAGGTCCTTTTGTAGCCTAAATTTTGAGAACGGCCTCGGCAACGCGGATGCCGTCAACTGCTGAGGAGAGAATCCCGCCGGCATACCCCGCGCCTTCGCCGCAGGGGTAAAGCCCGGAAAGCGAGGACATCATCTTATCGTCGCGGCATATGCGCACAGGCGATGACGAGCGGGTTTCAGGGGCGGTCAGAACAGCTGTGCCGTCGCGAAAGGCAGGGATAAGGCGCGAAAAGCCTGCGAGCCCTGCGCGGAGAGATTCCGTTATATATTCAGGGAAAAGTTCGGAAATATTACATTCCGCTACTCCGGGCAGGAATGACGGAGAAACTTTTGAAAACCCTGTTTTCTTCCCCGTGAGAAAGCCCTCAACCGTCTGCGCCGGTGCGCGGTAGTTTCCGCCGCCGAGAGAAAATGCCGCCTGCTCAATTTTTCGCTGCATAAAAACTCCTGCAAGAGGAGAGTCTCCGCCGAAATCCTCGGGGCCGACGCTTACGAGAAGTGCGCTGTTTGAGTTTTCGCGGTTTCTGGCAAAGAGGCTCATTCCGTTCGTCACAAGCCCGCCCTCTTCGCTTGCAGCATTTATAACCTCGCCGCCCGGGCACATACAGAAGGTATATACGCCTCTTCCGTTTGTGAGCTTGTTTGAAAGCTTATAGTCTGCGGCGCCGAGCGCGGGGTGCCCCGCAAAGTCGCCGTATCTGCATTTGTCAATATCATCCCGCAGATGCTCTATCCGGACTCCCATCGAAAACGGCTTCTGAGTAAGCGTAACGCCCATATTGTGAAGAAGCTCAAAAATGTCGCGTGCGGAGTGGCCGACTGCGAGGATGACATTATCGGTTTCAAAGGTTATTTCCCCCTCGGGAGAGGTGCAGGAGATAGCCGTGAGCCTGTTATCTCTGGTGTGGATTTCGGTGAGCGCGGTTTCAAAATAAACGCTCCCGCCAAGTTCCTTTATTTCCTCTCGGATTCCCGAAACGACCTTCGGGAGATTGTCTGAGCCTATGTGTGGGTTGCGGACATACATTATTTCCTTCGGCGCGCCATGTTTGACAAATGTCGAAAAAACGCTCATCCGTCGCTTGTCGTGAGTCCCCGAATTCAATTTGCCGTCAGAAAACGCACCGGCACCGCCTTCTCCGAACTGAACGTTGGAGCTTGGGTTGAGTCGCCCTGTCTTCCAGAATTCGTTTACCGTATGGCTTCGCTCTTCAACCGCCTGCCCGCGTTCAATCAGAATCGGGCGCGCGCCGTGTCTCGCAAGAGTAAGTGCGGCAAAAAGGCCTGCGGGGCCTGCGCCGACAACAACGGGCCGACGTGCAGAAAGGGAGGGAGATATATTCGCCAGGGGCTCCGGCGCGGGTTTTATTGAAACATCGCGGCGCGAAGCTCTTGAAACGATTTGTTTTTCGTTTCCCGAGACCGAAACCTCAACGGAAAAAACAAAATGAACGTTTGACTTTTCGCGGGCATCGACGGCTTTTTTCAGTATTTTAAGCTCGCGGATTTCCTTCGGAGAAATGTTGAGCGCACGAGCTGCGCGCGAATATAACTTTTTCTCGTCATCGGAAAGCGAAAGCTTGAGATTTCCTATTTGTATCATAACATTTTCCTCTGTAGCAAATATTCGGACAACTTATTATTATAACAAATATATATTTAATTGTAAAGGAAGAGATTGGGGTCTGTGCCTGGTAATTCTGAGGAATAATTGTTTTGTTGAGATTGCGCACAGAAATTGATTCTGATACAACGAAAAATGGGCAAGGTTTGCAACTTGCCCATTCTATATCATATTACTTTTTAATCATAGTATCCTGCAAAATACTCCTTGGCTTCCTCTAATTGATTTTGTTCTGCACTTCCAATATATCTACTGTCTTCTCGGGTTCCAATTTCCTCATTTGCGTTATGAAATATCAGTATTTTATCAAAGCCAGAACTTATATGAACTAAAAGACCTTCAAATCCAATGGGCATTTTTGAAGCTGTACCATTTTCGTATTTTTTCATATACATCATATCATTGTAGTACCAACCATTAAAATTATGTGCATAATCACCAGCATTATTTTCTGAATGCGATTGTCCTGTATAATGCAAATGTTCTCCATAAGTAAATGTTTCCGTTTCGGTTTTTACGGTGATTGTTCCACTCATTTTATCTTTTAGGAGCAGAAATCTCAAATATTTCATATCAAGGGCTATATCAACCTTTTTACCGTTTTCTGTGTTCACTCCATAATATGTTCTCACAATGTTTTGCGGAAAAGGCAATAAAGAAATCAAAAGAATTACTACAACAAAAACAATTATCAATTTCTTTTTCATAATACCACTTCCTTAACTCCTTGCTAACTTTCCTTTGTTCTACTTAAATCATAGCAAAATTACATCCTGAAGTCAACAAATTCACGGGGCTTCGACACATTGCCCGGCTTAATTAAATCCCGCCTTTCCCTTGAGGGTAGCGAAGTGTCGGCGCGGTGTTGAATGACAGTCCGGTGGGCTGTCAGACCCGCGACGTGACCGAGCCGCAGCGAGACAGGTGGGTTGCGAAGCAACTCGGATGAGGTGGAAAACGCAGGGGCGGATGCCTACATCCGCCCGCTATATTTAAAGCGGTACGATGTGGGCATCGTACCCTACAGAATGAGGTGGATAATAAACCGTAGGGGCGATTCAAGAATCGCCCGCGGGACATTCGTGAATGTCCCCTACACCCCTCGGTCTCGCTTGCGGTGGATGAGGTGGGATTGTAGGGAACGACCTGCGTGTCGTTCCGCGAAAAAAATAATCGGTTCGTCGGGAACCGCCGAACCCTACGATAAAAATATGCTGTTTGACCCGGAACAGCTTTCAAAGGGGCAAAATTGATGGGTCTCGGGGGCGGTAGCCCCTGAGTCGTTTCAAGGGGGTTAAAGGGGGGGGGAAAATCGAAATCCCCCCTTTGTTTTGCTACTTTTGCAATCAAAAGTAGGTCCGCCCGGATTTGACAATTCCGAGGATTGTCATTCGAGGCCACAAGGAAAAGTCTTTACTTTTATAACTTGAAAAATTTTCACGAAACTATTGACAGAGAAGGTAAATAATGCTACAATACAACTGTATTAATACAGATAATACAGTTGAGAGGTGATAACGTGGTAAAACTGGATTATAAAAGCGGCAAACCCCTGCACGAGCAGATAAGCTGCGGGATTTGCGAGCTTATTATGTGCGGTGCGCTTGCGCCCGATGAGCAGCTTCCGTCAGTGCGGGATTTGTCAGTCAGCCTCACGGTCAACCCGAACACGGTTCAGCGCGCGTACAAAAGTCTTGAAGCAGACGGGCTTATATACAGCATAAAAGGGAAAGGGAACTTCGTTTCCGACCGCCCGAGTGCCGAAAAAGAAACGGTTGAAAAGCTTTATGATGCGATTCTTGAAGCTGCGCGCGCCCTTGCGTTTTACGGCGAAAATAAGGAGACGGCTTTGCAGGTTCTTCGCAAAGCCTTTGAGGAAGGAGAAGCAGACAAATGATTGAGGTAAGAGACGTTGTAAAAACCTTTGGTGCGTTCCGCGCGCTTGACGGGCTTGAAATGACCGTGCCAAAAGGAAGCATATACGGGCTTGTCGGCCCGAACGGTGCCGGGAAGACGACTATTATCAATCATCTGACCGGGGCTTTCCGCTCTGATTGCGGAAGTGTCAGGATAGACGGAGAAGATGTCTGGGAGAATACGGCTCTTAAGCAGAGGGTTCTTTCCATAAATGACGAGTGGTATTTCTATCCAAGCTTCTCAACAAAGGAAATGGCACGGCTGTATGAGCGGTTATATAAAAACTTCAGCCGTGAGCGGTATGAAAAGCTTTCAAAAATTCTCCCGATAGATGAAAACAGGCAAATAAGGCGGCTTTCAAAGGGAATGAAAAAACAGGTCGCTTTCCGCCTTGTTCTGTCGTGTCTCCCTGAGATACTTATTCTTGATGAGCCGCTTGACGGGCTTGACCCCGTTATGAGAAAGCAGATTATGAACGTTATCATATCCGATGTTGCAGAAAGAGGAATGACGGTTCTTGTTTCTTCTCACAATCTGCGTGAGCTTGAGGACATCTGCGACTATGTTGGAATAATACATAAAGGGAAGCTTGTTCTCGAAAAGCCGCTTGAGGATTTAAAGGGCAACATCTGCAAGATTCAGGCGGCATTTGGCGGAGAATTCCCCGAAGAGCTTATGAGTGATGAGATTTTGCATTTGTCAAAAATGGGGTCTGTATATACAGTCATTTTAAAAGGAGATTTCAAAGAGTTTGAAGAAAAAGCAAAAGGCTTTTCTCCGTTGGTTTTTGATAAGGTAAGCCTTACGCTGGAGGAAGTATTTATCTACGAGCTGGGAGGTTTGGGTTATGATCTCAAAGAAGTCATTTTTTAGCCGCGCGATATTCCTGAACAATTTAAAACGTTTCAAATGGGGAAGCTTTTTGTACGGAATCTTTCTCTTCTTTACGGTTCCGTTTGTTCTCCTTATGCAGGATATGGAATATTTAACAAACCGTTTTCTTCCTGAGACGCAGAAAGTTCCCGTAATTCTGTCAGACTCCTACATAATCTTCCCGATGCTTTTTGCGATTGCAGTGCCTACGGTTGCTGCAGTGCTGATTTTTAACAATGTCCATTCGGCAAGGCAAAGCGTTTTTGTTCATTCGCTTCCGGTAAGCCGCTGTGAGAACTATGCTTCAGATATCGTTTCGGGATTTGTACTCATGGCTATTCCTGTTGTGGTAAATGCACTTGTGCTTCTCATAATGAGCTTTACGGATTACCGCGCAGTTATGCCGCCGTCTTCGGTAATATACTGGATGTTTCTGAATTTGTCGGTCATCTTTATTATGTTCTCGGTTGCAACTGCAACAGCGTTCCTTACAGGTAACGCGGCGGTACACATCGGCCTCAATGCCTTTGCCCATATCCTGCCGATGATAGTTGCGCTCTTCATCGCAGTTATGAGCGAGGAGTTTCTCTACGGCTTTATGACCGACACCAACTTCATTTCCAATAAAATAATGACAAACACGCCGATAGTATGGCTGTTTGCGAGTGCTGTGAACTACCGCGCTTTTTTGACGAATATGTTTGCCCAGGGGATGTTCTGGGTATATATCGCAGTGAGCCTCGCGTTATATCTTGTCGGATATCTTCTCTACCGCGTGAGAAAGATTGAGCTTTCGGGAGATGTGTGCGCATTCTCGATTTTTCGCCCGATATTTAAGTATATGACAACTGCGGCAATCTCAATTTTCGTCTTTGCAATTCTGTCAGAGAGCAACATAAGCCCTGCTTTTGTGTATATTGAGGTTGCAGTTGCCGCCGCGATAGTCTATTTTGCCTGTGAGATGCTCATAAACAAAAGCTTCAGGGTTTTTAAATCGTACAAAGGCCTTCTTGTTTTCTTTGCGGCAAGTGCAGCGGTGCTTTTGTTCGTCGCAAACACCTCGGTATTCGGTTATGAAACGAGAATCCCTGAGTCTCAGGAGATTGAAAGTGCGGCTGTTCACGAAAACTACCGCTTTGACAATGTCCTCGTTTCTGATGCGAAGCTTATTGAAAATGTCCGCCAAACGCATATGAAGATAACTGAAAATATCCCGCGCAGAACCGACCGCATTTTTGAAGCGGGAAGAATCTTCTATGTCACATACAAGCTGAAGAGCGGAAAAACCTTAAGGCGTCAGTATATTGCAGAAAAAGAGATTTTTGACGAAGCGATGTCCAAAATGTTTGAAAACGGGGAGTATAAGCAGAAGGTAACGGGGCTTCATTGGCTGAATCTCGAAAATGTAAACGAGGCGAATGTTTATTTTGATTCGTCGGGAATGAGCTGGCGCGAGGTTATCCGTGATGAAGATGCGGTTGCTCTTATGCGTGCGGTGGAGAAAGACATTTCCGAGCTTTCGTACAAGGAGCTTGCCTACGAGAACTCACTTCTTCATCTTCGTATAGACATCTCCGTTACGGCAAAGGAAAACCGCGAGCTTAAGATATTCAAGGAAACTGAAGCCGAAGAGATTCTCAATCGGAATTATCCTGATGATAACATCTTAAAAACATTTGATCTTGCAATAAACAAGAACTTCAAGAACACCTTTGCCTTCCTTGTCGAAAAGGGCTATTACGAGGAGCTTGTCCTTCGCACTTCAAACGCCGTGTGGCTCTGTAAGAATCCGATAGAGTTTGACGGAGAGTTTTACCACTACGAGGGAGAAACACTCCCGAGAAAGGAATTCAGAATCCCGGGTGACGACTGTGTTCACATTTACAGCAAGGATGGAAGAGAAGCTGTCGAAACAATGTTTGAAAGCTCCCGCGGCGAAGAAAAGAAAGGCAAAAACTACTACGTCTTTATCTACTCCGGCGCAAACTTCAAGGATATGTGGATTCCGGGCGATTCACTCATAATTAACGAAGCTTTCCTTCCCGATTATCTCAAAAAATACATAGTCCGGTAAAAATATGACCTTCACGAAAGTTTCGTGAAGGTCATATTATGTTGTAAACCTGCCTGTTTTATGAATTCAGTTCCCTGAAAATGTATCTGAAATTCTTAAGAGGACTTGTTTTGTAATCCTCAAGCGCGCAGGAGAAGAAAGGGCGGCCGTTCCTGAAGACAGTCAGCTTGTTATCTGAAATCTTGAGATGCGCCCTTCCGCTTTCGGAAACCACGTCACTCACTTCGCCCGAAATCAGCCGAGCTATTTTGCGGTAAAGCTCAAATTCATATGCGCTTCCGAGGGAAAGCTCGCTTGTCGTGCGGCTGTGGGTGAGGAGAAACAGAGAGGTTGTGAGGTTTACAAAATCGCCGCCGTCGGGGAGAATCCGCTCAGGGAGTGTCTTCCATTCCTTTATTTCAAAACGATAATACAATTCATCGGAGTTTCTGGGGATTTCCGTTATTTCCTTTCTCTTGACGAGAGCGTATTTTTCAATTTCACCATAATATATAATGCCGGGGTTATCAGAAAACTTGTGGAGAGATTGATATATTGCTATGTAACGGAGCGGAAAGTCGCCTGAGTGCAGGCGGATTGCAGGGATGTGATAAAAACGATGCCCGAGCGCAATATCAAGCTGGCCGCGGCTTTTAAGAGTTGCGACCAAGACATCGCGCATTGAATCTGAGACAGCGGGCTCGGTGCGGTTTTTGAAGTTCGATTTTTGAATAATGTCGATAATCTGCCCCGAGAGGAGAACGGTTATGAGGGAATAGAACAGCCTTTCGGGAGGGATGTAGGTAAGCGACAAGGCAAGAACGGTTATGTCGCTTATGAAGTACGCCCACTTTATGCTGATGCGAACAAAGTTTGAAATGCTCATCGCAAGTGCGTCATCACCGCTCGGCGCACCTCCTGCGCGAACGGAGATTCCCACGCCCACACCGACGAAAACGGCGCCGAGAATTGCCGCAAGGAGCAGATGCTCCGAAATCTGCGGGAAGACGGGCGGGAATTTTTCGAAAATAGCATAGAAGAGAGAAAAACTGCCGCCTGCAAAAAGCGAATATCCGATAAAGTTGCGGCCGAGGCAGCGCCAACCTATGATGTAACACAGCGCGTTCAATAAAAGCCCGGATATTGCCGGAGAGATTGAAAAGTGATGCTCCAAAAGAAGTGTAAGGCCTAAAACTCCGCCCTCGCAAATTTCGGAGATGGAGTGTATGTTGTAAAGTCCAAAGGCGAGAATCATACTCCCGAGGACCGCAAGAAAACATGAGCGCAGCTTCAGGTTAAAAATCATGTAAAAACAACCCCGGATATAAAAATAGCCTGCCGAAATCGCTGCAGGCAAAAAGTTTATGAATTAATTATATTATCAGTGTCGGGTTTTGTCAAATAATATTTAGGGCCCGCGAAAATACGACTGTTTTTTTAAAAAAATATTGATTTTATCGCCAAAGTGGAATATAATATTTAGTAAGTTTTTTAAGGAATGATTCAATGGTTTATAATAACATATTAGAGGCAATGGGGAACACTCCGATTATAAGGCTTTCTCATCTTGCCGAGCCGGGGTCTGCCGAAATCCTCGTCAAGTTTGAGGGGCTGAATGTCGGCGGGTCAATAAAAACAAGAACTGCATACAATATGATTTGCGATGCCGAAAAGCGCGGGCTAATAGGCCCTGATACCGTCATTGTCGAGCCGACGAGCGGGAATCAAGGCATAGGCCTTGCTCTTGTCGGTGCGGTCAGGGGATACAAAACCCGCATCATTATGCCCGATTCCGTCAGCGAGGAAAGGCGAAAGCTTGTCGAGCATTACGGTGCAGAGGTCATCCTTGTCCACGATGCGGGCAACATCGGCGCGTGTATTGAGGAATGTTTGAATCTCGCGCTTCGTATGCGCGACGAGGACAAAAACGTTTTCGTGCCTCAGCAGTTTGAAAACCCCGCAAACCCCGCAATTCAGCGCTCTCAGACAGCTCGGGAAATCCTCGCTCAGGTGGGGAAGGAAATTCACGGCTTTTGTTCCGGCATCGGAACAGGCGGGACCATCACCGGCATAGGAGAGGCTCTGCGAGAGAAAAACCCGGATATGACAATCTGGGCGGTCGAGCCGGAACACGCGGCGATTCTCTCGGGCGGCTCTATCGGGACTCATGTTCAGATGGGCATAGGCGATGGGCTGATTCCCGAAATTTTAAACTGCGATATTTACGATGACATATGCATAATCAAGGATGAAGAGGCAATACATATCTCAAAAGAGCTTGCCTCAAAAGAAGGGATTATGTGCGGAATCTCAAGCGGAACAAACGTCGCCGCCGCGATAAAACTTGCAAAAGTTCTCGGCGAGGGGAAAACCGTTGTAACGGTGCTTCCTGACACGGCAGAGAGATATTTCTCAACCCCGCTTTTTGAATAACAAAAGACATTATAAAATGGAGGAATTACTATGCAGAATAATGTGCGCCCCGAAACTATGGAACGCATCACAACCCGCGCTCTTGCAGATGCGTTTATCGAAGAGCAGGTAAAAGAAATCAGAGAACAGGTAGGCGATAAGAAGGTTCTTCTCGCGCTCTCGGGTGGAGTTGACTCCTCCGTTGTTGCCGCGCTTTTAATCAAGGCTATCGGCAAGCAGCTTGTCTGTGTTCACGTCAACCACGGCCTTATGCGTAAGGGAGAGAGCGAGCAGGTCATCGAAGTTTTCGGCAAAGAGCTTGGAGCAAACCTCGTCTATGTTGATGCAACTGACCGTTTCCTCGATCTCCTCAAGGATGTTTCCGAGCCTGAGCGCAAGCGCAAGATAATCGGCGCTGAATTTATCAAGGTTTTTGATGAAGAATCTGCAAAGCTTTCCGGTATAGACTTTCTCGCCCAGGGCACAATCTACCCCGACATTCTCGAGTCTGACGGCGTAAAAGCTCATCACAACGTCGGCGGGCTTCCGGAGGATATGGCTATGGAGCTTGTCGAACCCGTCAAGCTGCTTTTTAAGGATGAAGTCCGCGTTGTCGGAGAGGCTCTCGGCCTTCCGCACGCTATGGTTTACCGCCAGCCGTTCCCGGGCCCGGGTCTCGGTGTCCGTTGCCTCGGCGCAATCACGCGTGACAGGCTCAATGCTCTCCGTGAGGCTGATGCAATCCTGCGCGAAGAGTTTGATAAGTGCGGTCTTGCAGAAAAGGTATGGCAGTATTTTATCGCAGTTCCGGATTTCAAGAGTGTCGGAGTCCGCAACGATAAGCGCTATGAGGGGTGGCCTGCAATTATTCGTGCAGTCAACACCACCGATGCTATGAGCGCAACCATAGAGGAAATCCCCTACGCTGTTCTTCACCGCATCACAGACCGCATCACAAGCGAGGTTGAAGGCATCAACCGCGTTCTTCTCGACCTTACGCCGAAGCCCGTCGGGACGATCGAGTGGGAATAAGGGAATAATGCCAACCGGCTTTGAAGTGGCTTGAAATGCAAATTTCAAGCCACTTTTTTTGTGGTTTCCGTTATATAGTCGCCTCGCAAAATTTACAAAAAATATTTCCAAACCCTATTGCTTTTTGAATCCGATATGCTATAATATAACTATGTACTATAAATACATATGTACTACAAAATTATTAAGGAGGAAGAAACAAATGAAAAAGCTTATCGCATTAGTCCTCGCTCTCGTTATGATGTTTGCGCTTTGCGCTTGCACAGGCGGCGAGGCAGGGCAGGGCGGCGAGGCTTCTCTCGACCCGCTCACAAAGGACGACGTTATCAAAATCTCTATCAGATCCCACCCAAGCTGGCCGTACAACGAGAACTGGAAGGTCTGGGAATACATCAGAGAAGGCGTTGGCGCAACTCTTGAGGTTACTGCTATTCCTGAGAGTGACATCGGCACAAAGCTCCCGCTTATGTTCACAGGCGCTGATACTATGCCTGACGTTCTTCAGGTATACGGCCGTATGAACACCTACGCAAGAGACGGCGCTTTAGTTGCAATTGACACCTTGAAGGACTATATGCCCAACGCATGGAAGTTCTATGACTCTCTCTCTGAGGAGGAGTATGACAACATTGTCACCCTCAACCGTGAGGCTGACGGCAACCTCTACTGGATTTCAAACTATGGCCGCGAAGGCTCTCAGAACGTTATGTCATGGCTCTACCGCAAGGACATCTTCGAGAAGCACAACCTCAAGGTTCCGACAACCTTTGATGAGCTTTATGAAGTATGTAAGGAGCTCAAGAAGCTCTACCCCGACTCTTACCCCTTCTGCATGAGATCGGGAAGCTCAATGACACAGCTTATTTCTCCGTCATTCAATAAATACTGGAACCGCGGCGTTTACTACGACTATGACGACGATGTATGGGGCTTTGGCCTCAGAGATGAATCCTTCCGCGAGCAAGTAGAATTCTTAAGCAAGATGCGCGAAGAAGGCCTCCTTATGGAAAACTTCTGGAACATCCCGACAAGCAGCTGGCAGGAGCTCATCACAACAGACCGCGGCTTCATTATGCCGGACTACCAGACAAGAATCGACTTCTTCAACTCTCTTGCCCGCCCGAACAATCCGGACTTTGACCTTGAGGCTATGCCTGCTCCCATTGCAAACCCCGAAAAGGGCGGAAGCTTCGTTAACAAGCAAAATGTTGAGGTTTACGGCTACGTTCTCCCGAACTCACGCGATGAGAGACGAATCACAAACGCTGCGAAGTACCTTGACTGGTTCTTCACCGATGAAGCAACAGAGCTTGTTTCCTGGGGTAAGGAAGGCGAGACTTACGAGATCGTAGACGGCAAGAAGCAGTTCATCACCGACGAAGCCGGAACCCAGCCGCTCTCGCTCTACGGCTTCAACTCAAACGGCTCAGCCATTCGCATCCTTGGGGAGTCGATCTATGCTTCAGAGTCCGCTGATATCGCAGAAACCCGCGATATGGTTCTTGAACACACTCTTGACAAGGTCAACCCCGCAGACCGTGTAACCTTCACACAGGAAGAAGCTACAAAGCTTGACGACATTAACGCAGCAATCGGAAGTTACGCAAACGAGATGATGCTGAAGTTAATTCTCGGCCAGGAGCCGCTTTCAAAGTGGGATGAATTCGTTGCAGAACTCAACACATTCCCGATTGACGAAATGGTCGAGATCTACAAGACCGCTTACGAGCGCGTTATGAACAAGTAAATCACAAACTCGAAAGAGAGAAGCCTCGGCTTCTCTCTTTTTTTGCACAAAAATGGAGCCACCCCCCAAACCCGTATGAGGTGTAAATTGTAGGGGCGATTCAAGAATCGCCCGCGGGACATTCGTGAATGTCCCCTACAAATGCAAGGAGAAGCCAGAAAAAGCCTCCCTTGTAAAGCCCTCCTTGCCTAAAGGAGGGGGGACCGCTTTAGCGGTGGGAGGATTCCGGAGGGGGACCGCTTTAGCGGCGGTGGAGGGAGATAATGAGAAACAACAACCCCTCAGTCTCGCGTGCGCTCGACAGCTCCCCTTACACAGGGGAGCCTTCCCCCACAACTCGTATGAGGTGTAAACCGTAGGGGCGATTCAAGAATCGCCCGCGGGACATTCGTGAATGTCCCCTACAAAAGCAAGGAGATGCCGCAAAAGTCAAGATTTGTAAAAAAGAGACAAATTTTTAAAAACTTGGCGCATTTCGCCACACCTGTAAAAATGCTTTTTTCTCATAACAAACTCCACCCTCGCCATTCGGGCTCACCGCTCCCCCCTACGCACCGCAAGGAATTTTGGCAGTTTCGGATGAATATGATGGATATAAAACGGATGTTAAAAAACTTTTAAAAATTTTCTTAAAAAATCTTTTCAAAAGAATAAAAACCCTATTGACTAATGCAGCAAAAAAGTGTATAATTTCTATACTTGGGTACTTGGATAATTGTTTATGCTACAAAGCACATTCGCAATATCTTTCTGAGGCTGGAACACGAACTGCTAAAAATGCGAGCAAAACCTTTCTTATTAAAAATTAAACGGCAGAGAAGCTTATCCCACTTTTCTCTTTTCCGTTTTTATATAGATTTTCCCAAAGCACAATAAATTTCATCTTGAAGGGCTTTAGAACGGCTTTTAAAGAAATGGAGGAAGAAAAAATGAGTAAAAGAATCCTTTCCCTCGCACTCGTAGTAATGATGCTCGCGGCATTCATCCCGTCAGCATTATTCTCAGCAAGCGCAGCAGGAGACGCTGCATATCAGTTCAAGTATGATTTCAAAGTGCCTGCAACGTGTGATGTAACAGACAATGGCATGAATCTCGTGAAAAAACCGACAACTAGATCCGGTTATTATTATACAAACTCAATTACTGACTATGCCATGACCTACGGCGCATGGAAATTCCATAGCGCAAGCCAGAGTGAAGGCGTGAGCTATGGTGTTGGTCCTTCTGACGTTATTTACACGCTCGCAGGTGATAACCGTTACCTTGCGCTTGATCTCAACGTTCCGGTAAGCGGTACGTTTGACGTAACAATAAACTATACAGCTGCCGGAGCCGGAGTCGCAACAGACTATTTCCTCGTTCCTGCAGGAACTAACCTTTCGGATATCGCGAACATCCAAAACGCACCCGGCGCAATCCCTCTTTCACAGGACTTCGCCGGCGCTGCGAACACATCGGACAAAACAGAAGATGTTATTGTCACAGCGGGCGAATATATCCTTGTTTGCCGACTCGAAAACAATGGCAAAAGCGTAAACTTCCGCGTAGGTGGCCTTACATTCACAGCATCCGGCGCAACAGAAGGCGAATATATCACCCCGTACGTCGGTACAATCGACCCGGTTGCGGTCAAGGAAGGGGCAACAGCAACCCCGAATGCCCGTATCTTCACTGCAGACGGCAACCATACAGCATATACAGGCGATGTTACATATGTCCCGGAGAACGCTTCAATCGCAACAGGTGCGGTAGGGGCAGTAACAGGTGTTAAGGAAGGCACAACAGCGCTTGGCGCAACCCTTTCAGACGGTGCAGTCGGCAACGTTATCGGTGAAGTCACCGTCTTAGGCCCGGCATATCAGTTTAAGTATGACCTCATTTCTGCAGTATTGGACAAAACCACAGGCCTTGGCACAATCTCCAATACTGTAAACAGTACTCCTGATCCGAGAACTATTACTCACTATGCGATGACAAAGGGCGGCTGGAAGTACCACGACAGCTACGGGTACAGAAACGCCTACGGTGTAAATGTAGACGATACCATATTTGCTTTTACTACTAATGTAGAGGATTGCTACGTTGCCCTTGACATCAATGTCCCGGTAAGCGGCAGATTTGACATAAACCTCAAGCACAAATACTCAACGAATAAGGCAGACTACGTCCTCGTCCCGGCAGGCACAAGCCTTGGTGATGTTGCAAATATCGCAAACGCAGAAGGCGCGATCGCGCTTGCAAAAGGCTATAGCGGCGCAAGTAATGCTTCAAAGGTCACGGCTGGCGTCAACCTCACAAAGGGCGAGTATATGCTTGTTGTCTACCTCTATAACGATAACCTGACTGGCACAAACAGAATTGTCCGTTTCTCCGGTCTTGAAATGACAGCATCCGGCGCAACGGAAGACGAACTTATCCAGCCGTACGTCGGTACAATCGACCCGATTACGTTAAAAGCAAACGGCACAGCGACCGCAAAAGCGAGAGTATTTAATGCATATACGCATGAAGCAATCACAAGCGGCATCAGCTTCACATCAGATGACGAGAATACAGCTTCAGTTTCCGGCACAACCGTAACAGGCGTAAATGGAGGCTCAACAAAGCTTAATGCAGAAGTTTCCGGCATGGACGGCAACATCATCCCGGGCGATGTCACGGTCACAACTCCGGCATATCGTTTCCAGTATGTATTCAGCAACAGCTCGGTATTTGACCCCGCAACAGGTGAAAGCGCGGGAGCATCTGGCTGGTACCCCATTAACAGCAATATCACCAATTACGGAACAACCCGCGGCCTCTGGAAGTACTTTGCAAGCAGCTACACATACTCGGAACAAATGGCCGCAAACCGCACGAATCTTTACTTCAATACGGGCGCTGCATGGTTCGCAATAAAGATCAATGTCCCGGCAAGCAGCACATATGACATTACGTACAATGACTATGGCACGGGACACTCAGCGGTAGTAGATATGTATATTCTCCCGGGCACTACCACGGCGAGTGAAATTTCTGCTATTGATCAGGTTCCCGGCGCAGAGAAAATCGTAGAAGGGTTTATTTCCGGGCAAGGCACGAAAACCGTCACCAAAACAGGCGTTCAGCTTGAAAAAGGTGAATATGTTTTCGTATTTAAAGACACGAACGAAAAAGGTGGGCTCCTCACCCCGGTTGATATCCAGTTCAAGACAAGCGGCGCAACAACGTTTGACCCGGTATACGTCGGAACAGTTAACGACATCAGCATTTTTGATGACGGCGAAGCAACAGTTAACGCAAATATCTATGATGCTTGGAACGCTCCCACAGAAGCAACAACAAAGCTCACAGAAGGCTACACTATTGATATAGATGATGACTCTGTCGCAAGCCTTGACGGCACAACTGTCAAGCCGGCAAAAGACGGCATCACAGAGATTACAGCATCCGTCACAGGCGCTGCAAGCAACATCATCCCCGGCAAGCTCACAGTTGCTTCAAGCGAGCTTGCAGCGGCATACAATGCAACAAAGAATGTGGCAACTCAGACCGCCTCCTCAGTCAGCGCTCTCGCAGTTCTTCTTAACGGCGACGAGGACGAAACTGTAGAGGTTGGCGCAGAAGCCAACGGCGACGGCACATACAAGATGACAGCACCGGAGAAGGACGGATATGAGTTCCTCTACTGGGTAAAGGGCGCGGCAACAGATAAGAAGATAGTAAGCTTCGATGCAGAGTTTGACTACAGCCCGTCATACGGCGGACACATTCTCATCGCGGTTTATGACAGGGCAGATGCTGCTCAGACAGCAAAGGTTGAGTTCTACAACGCAAACGGCCAGCTCGTAGAAAGCTTCACAGAAAACGGAACGGCTCCTGAAATCCCCGGAATGCCGGGCCTTACAGCAAGCCACTGGCAGAACACAGATGATGTTGAGCTTGGAGCAGGCGAAGCATTCACTGTCACAGATGGCACAGTCATCTGGGTTGCACAGTATGCAGAGGATGAAAGCGACATCGTAGTAACAGCCGTTGGCGCAAACGGCGGCGGCACATTTAACTACGGCGACCCTGTCACCCTCACAGCAAACGGAAGCGGAAATCTCCGTTGGTGGACGAAGACAACCGGTGATAAGACAGAAATCGTCGGCTTCGGCAGCGATACTTACAGCTTCTATGCTTGGGAGACCTGCACAGTCACAGCGGTTTACGGCGATGCTCCGGTTTACACAGGCAACGCGATGAAGATTCTCATCGACACCTTCGACACAAACAGCGTTATGGCAGAGTTCCTCGGCTTTGGCAACGCAAAGGTTCTCGAAAAGGGAATTATGTTCGGTACACAGAAGATTGCTATGACGACTGACAATATGCAGTTCACGGTTGTAAATAACTCAGGCTATGATGCAAAGGGTTATGCAATAATCGAAGAAGGCGGAATAGCCTACGAAATCATCGACGGCGAATAATTAAAAAATACTAATCCCACGTATGCGGAGTGTCCTTAGGGCACTCCGCATTTTTTTGCAAAACAAACCCGTATGAGGTGTGGAAATGTAGGGAACGACCTGCGTGTCGTTCCGCGAAAAAACAACGCGGGACGAGGTTGTGAATTAATCGTAGGGGCGATTCAAGAATCGCCCGCGGGACATTCGTGAATGCCCCCTACAATCCCTTCGGTCTCGTTTGCGGTGGATGAGGTGGAAATGTAGGGGCGGATGCCCACATCCGCCCGAAAACAATGCGGGATGAGGTAGGCATCGTCCCCTACAAAATGAGGTAGAACCGTAGGGGCGATTCAAGAATCGCCCGCGGGACATTCGTGAATGTCCCCTACAAAAACCGAAAAAAGCCTCCCTTGTAAAGCCCTCCTTGCCTAAAGGAGGGGGGGACCGCTTTAGCGGTGGTGGAGGGATATAATGAGAAACAACAACCCCTCAGTCAGCTTGCGCTGACAGCTCCCCTTGCACAGGGGAGGGCAGATTATAATATCAAGTGCAACACCTAAAAAAGAATAGACTTCATACTTACCTTAGTGTAAAATGTAAATAACCACAAATACAACAACACGGAGGTTAAGAATGAAGTCTTATACACATTTTACACTAGATGA
>JAZOAI010000034.1:0-37125 GCA_045595365.1 Eubacteriales bacterium | reverse complement strand
GACCGAGCCGCAGCGAGAAAGGGGAGGTTTCCTAGCCTCGCGGGAGCGAGGCGTGAGTTCTCCCCCGTTTTGCTACTTTTGCAATCAAAAGTAGGCCCGCCCGGCAGGGCAAGACCTACTCAAGAATCAAGTCCACAAAATATTTTCGGGGCAATGTAGGGGCGATTCAAGAATCGCCCGCGGGACATTCGTGAATGTCCCCTACGCCCACAGTCTCGCCTTGCTCAACATTTCCTCTTCAAGGGAAAGGCTTAATGTGTGTCCTTTAAGACCACGCCCCTTATGGGTGTGTTTTTTTACTTCATTATCGCTCTGTAAACCGTTTCGGCGGCGGATATATCCATATTGCATGCGATATCCCAGAAGCTCACGCGCCGCGCCATCTTATCAACGGATTCGAGAACGCTTGCAACCCCGCCGGTTTTCGGGAGATGAACGCTCGGCAGAAGACGGGAAACAACTTCGGATTCCGGCAGGCGTGAAGCGGAGTTTTTCTCGCCTCGCCGCAAGAAGCAGATATCCGAGAGAACAACGCGCCGGTTCTCGTTAATTTCCTCCTTGCCGCACCAGGGTGTGCCATAAGCGTAGGGCGTGTCGTCTATTACGCGTATAAGAGGCTTGTCCCCGTTGATTATGCGGCAGCGCTCTCCAAGAAGCCTGAGCCAGAGCATCGCGTGGGTGGATTTCCCTGTTCCGCTCTCAGCGCAGAGGAGAATCCCGCGCCCATCTGCCTCCATAAGAACGCCGTGCATAAGAAAAGCATCAAAAGAGGAAAGCCTGTCCGCAATTTTGCGGTAAATTGCGAGCGTTTCAAGGTATGCAAGCGGGAAAGAACCCCCTCCCGTATCCTCACGCATAATCTCCTCGTCATTTGCGGACACGGAGAAAACGGCAGGGGAGTGCGTGATATAATCGCCGCACATCTGCTTTATATATTCGTATTTGTTGTCGATTCCGATAACGGTATCTGCAAGCTTAATGTTAAACATTAACGAATATCCTCCGGAATTATTTTTCACATAAATTATATATACGGCTGAGTTTTTTGTCAAGGCGGCATAAGCTTTCGGTTAAATTAATGCCGGATATATGATGGTGGAAAAGCTCCTCGAAATGGGGAAATAAAGAAAGAAAACGAAGACAGGATTTTAAAATCCTGTCTTCGTTTTCGCTATACAAACAAAGAACGCACCAACCTTCGGATGGTGTTGAAAGGGCTCCCGCAAAGCCTGCTTTGTGGGAAGAAGGAGCGGCAGTCTGAAAAGCGCCGCCGTGCAAAAAAAGCACGGCAAGCCAAAAAGACTTGCCGTGACGTGGTGGACCCGGTGGGGATCTACCCACGGACTAAAAAGCCTTCCACCGGAAGCCTTTTTGCTCGTTGCGACGAGCCGTCCTTTTCGACCCCTCAACGTGTCGGCACGAAACAAAAAACGCACCAACCTTCGGATGGTACGTTCTTTGTTTGGTGGACCCGGTGGGGATCGAACCCATGACCTCTGCGTTGCGAACGCAGCGCTCTCCCAGCTGAGCTACGAGCCCAAATATTTAACACAAAATATTATAACAAAACAAAAAAGAAAAGTAAATACCCGGAACTAAAAAATTTTCTTGCAAAAGCACATAAAAATTGATAGAATATATTAGTATACTTATATATAAAAGAGGTGGGTTTCTTGCGGCTGAAAAGTCTTGAATTGCAGGGGTTTAAATCATTCCCGGATAAGACGGTCATTTCCTTTGATGACGGCATAACCGCAATCGTCGGGCCTAACGGCAGCGGAAAATCTAATATATCAGACGCGGTGCGTTGGGTTCTGGGCGAGCAGTCCACCAAAACGCTTCGCGGCAGCAATATGCAAGACGTTATTTTTGCAGGAACGCAAAAGCGAGGCTCTGTCGGGTTCGCTGAGGTTTCGCTCACGATAGACAACTCCGACGGTGTGCTTCCGTGTGAATACAATGAAGTCACAATCACCCGCCGTCTCTACCGCTCGGGTGAGAGCGAATATTTCATCAACCGCACATCCGTTCGCCTTCGCGACATAAACGAGATGTTTATGGACACAGGCCTCGGGCGTGACGGTTACTCTATCATAGGCCAGGGCAGGATTGACGAAATTCTATCTGCCAAAAGCGGAGACCGCCGCGAAATCTTTGAGGAGGCGGCAGGCATATCAAAATTCCGCCACCGCAAGGAGGAGTCAGAGCGAAAGCTTGCATCTACCGAAGAAAACCTTGTCCGTCTCCGCGACATTCTCACGGAAATAGGCTCACAGGTGGAGCCGCTTCGAATTCAGTCTGAAAAGGCGAAGAAATACATAAAGATTTTTGACGAGCTTCGCTCTCTTGAAGTAACCGTATGGACCGAAAACCTGAAGCGTGCGCGTGAGAACGCTCAGAAATACATAACGGATTATGAGGTTGTATGCAGTCAGTTCGGCGCGGCGCAAGCGGCGCTTGATTCTCTGTATGCCGAGGTTGAGAGTCTTGCCGAGAAGATGCGCGAAAAGGACGTTGAGCTTGAGTCCTCGCGCGAGGAGGAAAGAGCTGCAGAGCGAGCGCTTTCCGAAATATCAAGCGAGATTTCAGCCCTTGAGGCGACAGCCGCAAACAACAGGCACAACATCGAGCGCATCCGCGCTGAAATGGACGACGAGGCGCTTCGTGCAGAGGAGATAGAAGCGCAGATTAAGGCGAGAAGCGAAAGGGTAGATGCCCTTGCTTCCGCTGCCGCCGAAATAGAAAAAACGATTTCCGAAATATCTGAGGCGGCGCGCCTTGCATCGGGCAAGAGCGACGATGTAGAGGCCCGGCTTGACGATATCCGCATTTCCTCCCGCATGACCGAGGAGGAAATTGCAAAGCTCAGAATTTCGCTTTCCGCGGCTGAAACCGAGCTTTCATCGTTTGAAACCAGGCGCGGTGAAATTGAAGCTGAGATAGAAAACCGCGAGAATGAACTTTCAGAATCAAAAAAGAAATTCTCAGAGGTAAAAGCTGCGTATGATGAGGCAGAGGAGAAGTGTGCATCTGCCGAGAATCAGCTCCGCGGCTTTGAAATGAAACACAAATCGCGCCTTGAGCGCTTTGAAAAGCTTAAGGAAAGAGCAGGAAAGCTTGAGCTTTCGCGCGAGGCGGCAGAAAACAAGCTACGTATGCTCCGCGAAATGGAAAGAGACCTCCAAGGGTATTCTTTTGCGGTAAAAAACATTATGAAAGCAAAGACACAGGGTTCGCTCGGTGGGATTTTCGGGACAGTCTCCCAGCTTATCCGCGTTGACTCGAAATACACCGTCGCGATAGAAACAATCCTTGGCGGCGCGCTTCAGAATGTCATAGTCGAAAGTGAGCGGGATTCCAAAGAGGCGATTGCGTTTTTAAAGCGTACAGACGGCGGGCGCGCTACCTTTATGCCGATTGATACGGTGCGCGGAGGCGAGCTTGAAAAGAAGGATTTAGAAAACTGCCCGGGCTTTTTGGGGCTTGCATCCCGGCTTGTGTCCTACGATGAAAAATTCACCGCCGCAATAGAACACATTCTCGGCAAAATTGCGGTGTGTGACAATATTAACAGCGCGTCGGCTGTTGCGAAAAAATACGGCTACAGCTTCCGAATAGTTACTCTTGACGGGCAGATAATAAACTCGGGGGGAACATACACGGGCGGTAGCGTCAGCAAAACTTCGGGAATCCTTACGAGAACAAACGAGATTAAGAAGCTTGAGGGCGATATTTCATCTCTTACCGAGAAAATAGAGAAAACAAACCTTGAAAAAGCTGAGGCCGAGCGCGACTATAACGCGCTTGTGTATGAGATGGAGGTATGCAAGAACGACAAACGCGCGGCGGAAGATGTTCTTCTCCAGGCAAAAACCGAGATCGGGCATTACAAAACGCTTCATCTCCACCTCAATGAGCTTATAGATTCGCTTAATGAAGAGCTTGTATCCCTTTCTTCAAAAAAGACTGCAACAGGCAGGAGCATTGAAGAAATAAAAGCAAAAATCAAGGAGCAGGAAGAAAAGCTTCAAAATTCCGCGAGGGAAGAAGAAGCACTTATTGCGGGGAATTCCGAGCTTGCAGCGCACAGAACGCTCCTTGCGGAACAAATGTCCGAAAAACAGGTCGCTCTTGCCGCAAACCGCGCAGAAAGTGCAGAGGCCCTGCGTGCGCTTGATGAGATAAAATCGCTTTCCGAGGCTATGGCGGGCGACCGCGACTCTAAGGAAAAAACAATAGCAGATTATGAAGCGGCAGTTGTTGAGACACTCGGGCAGATTTCCGCGAAGAAGGAGCTGTCAGAGCAAAAACGCGCTGATATGCAGAGGCTTGCGGATAAGATTTCCGAAATATCCGAGAAAAAGCTCGCGCTTGAAGCCGAGCGAACCCGAAAGGATAAAGAAAGCAAGGATAAAAACGACGACATCTTAAAGCTTGAACGCGAGAGGTCCCGTCTTGAAATGAAAAAGGATTCCGCATCGCGCGAGGAAGCTCAGATTACCGAAAAACTCTGGGAGTCATACGAGCTCACGCTCGGGACTGCCGAGAAATACATTGTTGAAATTCCATCATTATCGGATGCGACAAAGCGCATAGGAGAGCTTAAGAGTGAGGTCAGAAAGCTCGGCGATGTTAACGTGAACTCAATCGAAGAATACGAGCGCGTTTCGGAGAGATATGAGTTTATGTCAAAGCAGTGTTCTGACCTTGAAACTGCAAAAGCAGAGCTTCTGAAGATGATAGGCGAAATAACAGAGGAAATGCAGACGATTTTCTCAGAGCAGTTTAAGGTGATAAACAAGAACTTCGGCGAAACCTTTGCAGAGATTTTCGGCGGAGGAAAGGCAGAGCTTGTTCTTGAAGACGATGGTGACATTCTCAACTGCGGAATCGAAATCAAAGTCCAGCCTCCGGGGAAAACTCTCAAAACGATTACGCTTCTCTCCGGCGGAGAGCGCGCGTTTGTTGCAATCGCGCTTTACTTTGCGATTATAAAGGTTCGCCCGACTCCGTTCTGCGTTCTTGACGAAATTGAAGCCGCGCTTGACGATGTTAACGTAACCCGATATGCAGAGTACTTAAGGCGGCTTTCGAAAACAACGCAGTTCATTGTTATCACTCACCGCCGTGGCACCATGGAAGAGGCAGATATGCTCTATGGCGTAACAATGCAGGAAAAGGGCGTTTCAAAGATGCTTGCAATAAGCATAGCTGAGGTTGAAAAGTCGACAGGTGTAAAATTGACATAAGAGGTCTTTTGTTATGGGTTTATTTGATAAAATAAGAGCGGGGCTTGCAAAGACGCGGGAATCGGTCGGTAGCAGCATCGGAAAGATAATCCGGAGCTTTTCCTCTGACCGCGAGGAGATGCTCGAGGAGCTTGAAGAAACGCTTATTATGGCAGATCTTGGCGTGAATACCGCGATGAATATTACGGAAAAGCTCCGCGAGAGCGTAAAAGAAAAAAAGCTTTTTCAGAGCGAAGAAATTCTTTCGGAACTCAAATCGATAATCCTCGGCATTCTCACGGGAAATTGCGAGGAAGAACCTGAGAAAGGGCAGAAGGTCATTCTCATAATCGGAGTAAACGGAGTGGGGAAGACTACTTCAATAGGAAAGCTTGCGGCGAAGTTTAAGTCCGAGGGCAAAAGCGTTATTCTCGCGGCGGGGGACACGTTCCGCGCCGCAGCAGGTGAGCAGCTTGATATATGGGCAAAGCGCGCAGGTGTTGATATAGTTCGCCACGGTGAGGGGGCAGACCCCGCCGCAGTTGTTTTCGATGCGGCAAATGCCGCGCGCGCACGGGGGGCAGATGTCCTCATATGCGACACTGCAGGGCGGCTCCATAACAATCAGAACCTTATGAATGAGCTTGCAAAAATCAGAAGGGTTCTTGAGCGCGAGCTTCCCGATGCCGACATTGAATCCTACCTTGTGCTTGATGCGACAACGGGGCAGAATGCACTTGTTCAGGCTAAGAAATTCAATGAGGTTTCAAAGCTTAGCGGGATAATCCTCACAAAGCTTGACGGCACCGCAAAAGGCGGAATAGTTATTTCCATAGCCGATGAGATGAGCCTTCCGATAAAATATATCGGTGTCGGAGAGGCGATAGATGACCTTATGGAATTTGATGCCGCATCATTTACTGAAGCGCTTTTTGAATAGGGGCGAGAGATATGAAATTTATTATAGCCACAAACAACAAAAAAAAGCTCCGCGAGCTTTCGGAGATTCTTTCAAAGCTCGGGGTTTCGGCAGTTTCCCTTGCTGAGGCGGGAGTTGAGTCTGACGTTGAAGAAACAGGAACAACGTTTGAAGAAAACTCAAGGCTCAAGGCGGTTGCTGCTATGGAGAAATCAGGGCTTCCGGCGATTGCAGACGATTCCGGGCTTGAGGTTGATGCCCTCGGGGGCGAGCCCGGCGTATATTCTGCGAGATATGGCGGCGAGCTTTGCGCAGACGACAAGGAGAGATATGAATATCTCCTTAAGAATATGGAGAATGTAGAAGACGGCAAGAGAAGCGCGAGGTTCGTTTCGGTTATAACGTGCGTATTCCCCGATGGCCGCGAAATTTCGGCAAGGGGCGAGATTGAGGGCGAAATCCTTCGCGAGGCGCGCGGTGAGGGTGGCTTCGGATACGACCCCATTTTCTTTGTGAAGAGTGAGAATATGACGACTGCCGAAATGTCGCAGGAGAGGAAAAACGAGATTTCACACCGCGCACGGTCACTTCAGATAATGTCAAAAAAATTAGAGGAAGTTTTATAAAATGCGTATAGGCATTATGGGCGGGACCTTCAACCCGCCGCACATGGGGCATATAAACGCGGCGAAAAGCGCGCGGGAGAAGCTCTGCCTTTCGGAGCTTATTTTAATCCCTGCCGGGCTTCCGCCGCATAAGGAAGTTGCAAAAAACTCGGCGACAAAAAAAGAGCGCCTTGAGATGACACGGCTATGTGCAAAAGAGCTTTCTGCGCGCGTCAGCGACATTGAAATCCTTCGCGAGGGAAAAAGCTATACGGCAGATACTCTCGCTTTTCTTCGGAAGATATACCCCGAAGACGAGCTGTGGCTTATTATGGGCACCGATATGTTCTTAAGCCTTGAGAGCTGGCATACGCCGGAGAAAATTTTCGAACTTTCCCGCATAGCGGTTGTTCCGAGAAATTCCCAAGACGTTCCCGAGCTTTTAAAACAGCGCGAGATGCTTTTTGAAAAATACGGCGCAGTTTCGGAAATCATAGAAACTGACGCGGTTACAATCTCCTCCTCGGAGCTTCGCAACGAGGAAGAGAGAGATAATGTTTTAAAGTTTCTCCCTGATTCAGTTCGGGATTATATAGAAAAAAACGGGCTTTACGGCTTTTGAGAGGCGGGTTATTTTGACAGAAGCAGAAATTATTTCACGGGTCCGCTCATCAATGAGCGAAAAACGCTTTCTTCATACCGTCGGCTGTGTAGAAATGGCAGAGCGGCTTGCGAAGCGTTGGGGTGCAGATGTCGCCCTTGCGCGCCGCGCGGCGTATCTCCACGATATAGCTAAAGAAATGCCGTATTCCGAGCAGTTGAAATTGGTCGACAAATTTGGTATCATATTAACCGATATGCAAAAATCGGAGAAAATCATCCACGCTTTTTCAGGCGCGCTTATAGCAGGCGAGGACTTTCATGAGTGTGAGGAGGTCTGTAGCGCGATTCGCTGGCATACTACGGCTCGCAAAGGCATGACGCAGCTTGAGAAAATCATATGGCTTGCGGATCTGACCGAAGCCGGGCGCAAATTCAAAGAAGCTTCGGAGATTCGAGAGCTTGCTTTTGAAAACTTAAGCGAAGCTCTCATTCTGGGTTTTGATACTACGCTGTCAGTTCTCATAAAACGTGGGAGCGAGATAGATTCAAATATGATAGAAGCGAGAAACTATGAAATAGCGGCGAGAAAGGATCAGCTTTACAAATGAGAAAACAGATGATAAGCAACAAGGCAAAGTATATAATTTCGATAATTCTCGTAATTGCGGCGGTAATTATGATTGTAGCTGCAGTTGCGATAAACAATATACGCCCGCCTGAAATATTTGATGAAAGACTCGGGAACGTAATTCGCGACGAGGCAGTTTCCGCGATCGGCCGCGACCGCCGTGAAAACTTTTTCACCGTCTTGCTTGTAGGCACGGATGCTGCATCAAACAGCACGGACACCATAATGCTCGCCGCGTTTGATAACGAGCTTAAGAAAATGAGCATACTAAGCATCCCGCGCGATACGATAACAAACAGCTCGCGAGCAAATAAAAAAATCAATTCCGCATACGCAGCAAGCCACGGCGATATTGACGCTCTTTATGACGAGGTGGAGAGCGTTTGCGGTGTCCGCCCCGATAAATATGCACTTGTATCGGTTGACGGGTTTGTGGATTTGATAGATGCAATCGGGGGAGTTGAGGTTGATGTTCCGATTGATATGGTGTATAATGACCCCACGCAGAATCTGAAGATTAATATTAAAAAAGGCCTGCAAACGCTTGACGGATATGATTCGATGGGATTTATGAGATACCGCGCAACGTATGCCGAGGGCGACATCGGGCGCATAAAGATGCAACATATGTTTGTCGATGCAGTTATAAAAAAGATGCTGACGCCCGCAACGTTTGCAAAAGTCCCGGAGCTTGCCGAGATTATTCTTGACAATGTCGAAACCGACCTGACTCTCGGAAACGAAATATGGCTCGGAAAGCAGATTCTTACGATGAACCTTGAAGAGGATGTCACAATAACGACGCTTCCGGGATATGCGAAGTATTATGACGGCCTTTCCTACTACTTCCCGAGTGAGGAAGATGTTCTTGAAATTATAAACGAAAACTTCAATCCGTATATCGAGCCGATTAATGAGCTTGACTTATTCAAAGAATGAGGGGGTAAAATAAAATGGATGTAAAAGAAAATGTAAAAACAATAGTCCGTGCGCTTGACGACAAAATCGCCGCGGATATAAAGGTTCTCAAAATAGAGGAAATCACGACCCTTGCAGAGTATTTTATAATATGCACGGGAACGTCAAACACCCACGTCGCGGCGCTCCGCGATGCAGTGGATATGAAGCTTTCGGAAAAGGGAATAGAGCCGCATCATATCGAAGGCCACAGCGGCGCATGGGTGCTTATGGATTACGGCAGTGTCGTTGTTCACATTTTCACGGATGAAGGCAGAGGATTTTATCAGCTTGACCGCGTCTGGGCGGATGCAATTTCCGTTCCGGTTGACGAAATGCTGAGTGAATAGAAAGGATTGACAGAAATGAAATACGATTTTTCTACAATCGAAAAAAAGTGGCAGAAGCGTTGGGCTGATGAAAAGGCTTTTCACGCTGAAAACGGAGGCGACAAGGAAAAGTTCTACGCCCTCGTTGAGTTTCCGTATCCTTCGGGGAACGGGCTTCACGTCGGACACGCGCGCCCCTATACCGCGCTTGACGTTATTTCAAGAAAGCGCCGTATGGACGGGTACAACGTTCTCTTCCCGATGGGGTGGGACGCCTTTGGCCTTCCCACGGAGAATTTCGCGATTCAGCACAAAATCCATCCGAAAGAGGTCACTGAGAAGAATATTGCGTTTTTCAAATCACAGCTTCAGTCTCTCGGATACTCTATCGACTGGGATCGTGAGATAAACACCACTGACCCGAACTACTTCAAGTGGACACAGTGGATTTTCTTGAAGCTCTTTGAAAAGGGCCTTGCATACAAGAATAAAATGCCTGTCAACTGGTGTACCTCCTGCAAGTGCGTTCTTGCAAACGAAGAGGTTGTCAACGGCGTTTGTGAGCGCTGCGGAAGCGAGGTTGTCCGCAAGGAAAAGAGCCAGTGGATGCTCAAGATTACGGAATATGCAGAGCGCCTTATCAAGGACCTTGACGACGTAGATTTTATTGAGCGCGTTAAGATTCAGCAGAAGAACTGGATAGGAAAGAGCGAGGGTGCCGAGGTTCAGTTTGAAACAACTGCAGGCGACGTTCTCACGGTTTACACAACGCGCCCGGACACACTTTTCGGTGCTACATATATGGTTATCTCGCCTGAGCATCCGTATGTGGAAAAGTGGAAGGATATTATTTCAAACTACGATGAGGTTTCGGCCTACGTTGAGACCTCTGCGAAGAAGTCTGACTTTGAGCGCACAGAGCTTGCAAAGGACAAAACCGGCGCAAGACTTAATGGCGTTTTGGCAATCAACCCCGTAAACGGAAAAGAAATTCCGATATTCATTTCAGACTATGTTCTTATGTCATACGGCACAGGTGCTATTATGGCGGTCCCCGCCCACGACACGCGCGACTGGGATTTTGCAAAGAAGTTTAATCTCCCGATAATTGAGGTTGTTGCAGGCGGCGATGTCGAAAACGAAGCGTTTACAGACGTTGAAACCGGAAAGCTCGTAAATTCCGACTTCTTAAACGGCCTTGAAGTTGCTGACGCTAAAAAGAAGATAATAGAGTTCTTATCAGAAAAGGGCGTTGGAACCCCGAAGACAAACTACAAGCTCCGCGACTGGGTTTTCTCGCGCCAGAGATACTGGGGTGAGCCGATTCCGCTTATAGAGTGCCCGCATTGCGGATGGGTTCCGGTTCCTGAGAGCGAGCTTCCTCTGCTTCTCCCGGATGTCGAGTCATATGAGCCGACAGACAACGGAGAAAGCCCGATTGCAAATATTACCGAGTGGGTCAACACAACTTGCCCTGTTTGCGGCGCGCCTGCAAAGCGCGAGACAGACACAATGCCGCAGTGGGCAGGCTCAAGCTGGTACTTCCTGCGTTATATGGACCCGCACTGCGACACAGCTCTTGCATCAAAAGAAGCCCTTGACTACTGGGCACCTGTCGATTGGTACAACGGCGGAATGGAGCATACCACGCTTCATCTTCTCTATTCGCGCTTCTGGCATAAGTTCCTTTATGACATCGGAGTCGTTCCGACAAAAGAGCCGTATGCAAAACGCACAAGCCACGGTATGATTCTCGGTGAAAACGGTGAGAAGATGTCAAAGTCACGCGGCAACGTCATCAACCCGAATGACATTATCAGTCAGTACGGTGCGGATACAATGCGTCTTTATATTATGTATATCGGCGACTTTGAAAAGGTTGCATCCTGGGACAGCCAGGCAGTAAGAGGCTGCAAGCGCTTCCTCGACCGCATCTGGACACTTGCTGAAAAGGCAGACGCGTCTGATAAGATAAGTGAAAAGAACGAAGCTGCAATCCACAAGACAATCAAAAAAGTCGGCGAAGATATTGAAAATATGAAGTTCAATACCGCTATTGCTTCGATGATGGCGCTCATCAACGACTTTTCGACAAACGGCACAACTCGCGGCGATATGAAAGTCCTGCTCCGTCTTCTTTCTCCGTTTGCTCCGCATATTGCGGAGGAACTCTGGGAGAGCTACGGCGAAAAAACACTTGTCGCACTTTCAAAGTGGCCGGAGTATGACGAGGCAAAAACCCGCTCCTCTGAAGTTGAGATCGCAGTTCAGGTATGCGGAAAAATCAAGGGCAGGATGACAATCCCGGCAGATCTTTCGGATGACGAGGTAATAGAGCTTGTATCACACGAGCCGAAGGTTAAAGAAGCTCTCGAAAACGGCGAGCTCGTAAAGAGCATTGTGGTTAAGAACAGGCTTGTCAACCTCATTATAAAGTAAAAAAACAAAATTCACGAATAATTTAAAATTATTATTGTTGACATTGGCGTAAATTTTTATTATAATAGTAACGTTAATATTTATTTTTTGTTCTGATCGCGGAGGGAGGGATAACAATGTCAGAAATCCGTATAAAGGAAAACGAATCTTTGGAGAGCGCTCTCAAAAGATTTAAACGTTCCTGCGCAAAATCAGGCGTTCTCTCCGAGCTGCGTAAGCGTGAGCATTATGAAAGCCCGAGCGTAAAGCGCCGCAAGAAGAGTGAAGCCGCGCGCGCAAAGAAAAAAAGATATTAAAAGAAAAACTGCAAGGCAATTTTGCCTTGCAGTTTTTGTCATTTTTTTAAAAAAGTTAAAAGGTCTTGACTGATGAGGTGTTGTAGGGTTCGGCGGTTTTCGACGTACCGAGAAGAAAGCGGGGAATTCGCATTGTAGGGGCGATTCTTAAATCTCCCGCGGGACATTCGTGAATGTCCCCTACAAAAAAAGGAATGATGGCAGGTTATCACAGCAAAATTCAAATTCCCATTTTTTGGAAATTTTTTTGAAAAACCTCTTCCATTTTCCGACACTATATGATACACTATGTTTGCGACACAATTTTATATATAAAGTGGAAAACACCTGTAGTTTTTACCATAGGTAAAAATGCAGGTTCCATCAGTATGCAGGTGTTTCACTTTGTATATAATTGTGTAGCAACAATTGGGGCTCTGCGTTTTTCGGCGCATTGACTTCGGTTGGTGCGCTTTTTTTATTGCCAAAAAAGCGCAGTGAAGAAGGGGAGTAGTTAAAAACTGCAAGGCAATTTGCCTTGCAGTTTTTGCTTCTTAAATTTTCAAAAAATTATTTTCTCAAAAAGCTCGTTCTGGCGGTCATACCTTCCAAGCAGATAGAGCCACCCCCAGAGTGCTTCAAATGCTGTTGCGGCGTGGTATGTGGCGGGGTCGGAATGCTTCGGAATGGAGTTGACCTTTGCGTTTCTTGCGCGTTTAAAAACCGCCGTCTCCTCGTCTGTCAGAAGCGGGAGAATTTTCTCTGCCGCGGCGCACTGCGCGGCGGCGGAAACGGAGAGAACGGTGTTTTTGTGGAGGTCGCCTGCTTTGCGGAGCCCGGATTTAACAAGATGTGCGCGCACCATAAGCTCAAATGCGGCATCTCCTATATGCGCAAGCGCGGTTGCGCTCATCTCAAAAATTTCATTTTCGGAAAGTGTTGTATGAAGAAAGTCAGTCATAATAATCTCCCAGGATTTTTTCTTATATTGTATGACAGAATCATAAAAAAGTCAAATGAGACAATAAAAGATGCGAAAATGCAGAAACGTTCTTTGTTGTAATTGAAACAAAAATATGGTATACTCAAAATAGTATTACAAATTCAAAAAGGGAGATGAATTTGTCATAAACCGAGCTATTGTTACTGACGTGAGATACAGAATGAGCCTTCCCGTAATCCGATCTCTGGGAAGATGCGGGATAGAGGTCATATCTACTGAGCGGCGCGGCTCCGGCGAGGCTTCGGCGCTTGGGTTCTATTCAAAATATTCGTCGCAAAACGAGATGATTTGCGACCCTGCGGAGAATACGGAAGAGTTTTTAAAAGACCTTCTGGCAATTTCCGAGAAATGCGGAGAGCGGCCCGTTGTCATTCCCGTCGGGATAACAACGCTTCTCTCGCTTTGCAGAGAACGCGAAACGCTTCTTTCCTTTGCTGACTGCGCGCTCCCGCCTCTTTCGTCAATCGAGCTTGCAAACGATAAGTCGCGCCTTGTTCCGTTTGCGGAAAGTGTTGGCGTTCCCGTTCCGAAAACTACCTTTCTCGGAGACGGCGAGAGTATTGAAGCCTTTGCGGATAGGTTAAGCTATCCCGCCGTAATAAAGCTCCCTATGGGGGAGATGCTCGGGCTTGCACCCGAAAAGAGATATGCGATTGTAAAAACTAAGCAGGAGTTTGCGGATAAATACCCCGAATTTGCCGCTTTCGGCGGCGAAATTCTCGTTCAGCAATATATAACCGGCGCGGGGTACGGCGTTTCAGCAGTGTTTGACAAGAATTCCGAACCGCTTGAGGTTTTTTGCCACAGGAGAATCAGAGAATACCCCGCAACGGGCGGCCCGTCGTGCTTCTGCGAAAGTGTGAACGAGCCTGTCCTTGCAGAGTATGCAATCAAGCTCTTAAAAGCTCTCAAGTGGGAGGGTGTCGCGATGGTTGAGTTTAAAGGAAGCCCGGAGACCGGGTTTTACCTCATGGAGATAAACCCGAGATTCTGGGGGAGCTTTGCCCTTGCGCCAAACTCAGGATGTGATATTGCACACGCGCTCTATCGCGCCGCGCGCGGAGAAAAGGCGCCGGAATTTGAAAAGTTTCAGCCAAATTATAAAGTAGGGCATAAAATGAGGTTTCTGATTCAGGACCTTCTCGCGTTTCCGGCATACCTTAAAAAGAGCGATAAGAAGCTCTCCTTTGTGCTTTCATTTCTCATAGGGCTTCTGAATCCGAAAATTTCAGACGGAGTTTTAGATATCCGTGATATCCGCTCGTCTTTGCAGTATCTTTCCCGGGCGCTTAAGAAACGCGACAGTATTGTGAGGTAGAATATGAAATTTGATTTGCACGTACACACAACTCTCTCTCCCGATTCGGAGATTTCACCGGAAGCACTTATCGCCTGTGCCAAGCGCGCCGGGCTTTCGGGAGTCGCCGTTTGCGACCATAACGTGTTCGGAAACCTCAGCGGAGAAGAGGGAATCTATATCATTCCTGCCTGCGAGGTCTCGTCAGATATGGGGCATCTGCTCGTATATTTTTTAAAAAGCGACATATGCAAGAAAATGCAGAAGAACGAACAGGGGGTATATAACTGGAGAGACGTCATTGAAACCGCCCACTCGGAAGGCGCTGTGGTTTTTCTCGCGCATCCGTTTGCACCGTTTGTTTCCCGTTGCGACGAGTTCTGGAAGGAGCTTGACGGGGTTGAGGCGTTCAACGCCCGAGTAGTTCACTACAAGGTCGCGGGGGGGAATAAAAAGGCCTTCCGACTTTGGAAAACGCTTGGATTACCTTTCTCGGCGGGGAGTGATGCTCACTCGGAAAAAGAACTCGGCCGCGCTTTCTGGGAATGTGACATCCCGGATGCGGAAATGAAGTCACCCGATTTTGCAGAAAAGCTGAAGCAGGAGCTTCTCTCTGCAAACGGAAGAGCATATACCGGTTTTTCGTCTTTGCATACAGTTTTCTCCTGCAGGCGCAGGATATATAAAAAACAGAGAAGATATAAAAAGTTTTTCAAAAACTTTTTTGCCGAGGCATATGTTTTTTTGAGAAACACTATAATCGGAAAAGATGAAAAGAGATATATAGACAGATTCACGGAGGATGTAAGATGATTTTGTATGATATTGCCCGCCGCGCAAAGCATAAATTCAAGGAATATCAGAAAAGCCGCGATTGCGAGTATATAACCCCTGTCCGCAGAATTGAGAGGGTCTTTCCGATTGCGGGGGAGCGCATATGCGCGATGACCTTTGATGACGGTCCTGCCGATATTGAAACAAACCCGCGCGTGTCGGAAAAAGGCCTTACCGTGCAGCTTCTCGAAACGCTTGAAAGCTACGGCGCAAAAGGAACGTTTGACGTTATAGGAACTACGGAACACAACTATCCCGACGAAGCGGGGACCCATGGCTCGTTTTCGTGGGGTGGGGTAAAATATGACCACTACCCCGACATAAACCGTGATATGCAGGCGGGGGCGAAAAACCGACCTGACCTTATTGAGAGAATCCTCAGCGGGGATCACGAAATCTCAAATCACGGGTACCGCCACATTCTTTTCGGGCATTTGAATCTTGTGTACGGTGCAAGAACCTGTTTTTCAAATATCCACGAGGTCGTTGATGACATAATGGAGCTTGATAAGCTTATGCGCAAGGAACACGGCTTTGAGATGAAGCTTGCCCGCCCGCCACACTATGTCGACAAAATTCCCGACGGCAAAAGCTCATACGATGCATACAGATATGCCGGATACAACTATATGGCAGCAAGCTTTGACGGTGGGGGGTGGCTGCCTTCCTGCGGCGATTTAGAGAAAGACGTTGAAGCAATGGTTGAGCCTATCCGCCGTGCGCTTTCGGAAGACCCCGATTCTTTAAACGGGCAGATAATCTTCCAGAAAGACGGATACAGTATGTCGCGCCATACTCCCGTTGCAAGTGCGCTCCCGCTTCAGCTTGAGCTTTTAAAAAGCTATGGATACAAGGTCGTTACGGTGTCCGAGCTTCTCGAGAAATCATCTTTCGTAGATTGCATCAATGATGATGCAACTGCCCTTGCAAACGCGGGATACACCGTTGCATACAGAAACAACACATTACAGCCGGAAAGGCTTCTCACCTTCGGAGAGCTTGTCGCGATGTGTGCGCCCCCCGAAAAGGTTCTTTCGGCATACAGAAGCTTTGTAGATTCGGATTATTCCGAAGAAGGCCTTTCGGCAGATGCAGCAAGGAAATACGGGCTTTCGGAAAAACACCCGTATTTTATCGCTTTCTGTGTTGCGGCCTCTCTTTCGCTCATAGATCAAGAAAACAAGAACCGGCTTTCATACAAAACAAAGGTCACGGGAGATGTTTTCTCGCGTTTTATGAGAACTCTTGCGCCCGAATACAGCTTTGCAGTAAACCCGGGCAAAATAACGCGTGGTGAGGCAATCCACCATGTGCGTGCGGCACTTTTAAAATAGAAAAACAGTAAAAAACAAAGCCCTGCAAAGGGCTTTATTTTTATATTTCAATATAGTCTTTATGGGGGACAAGGTATAGAACAAGCCGTGACGCGGACTTTCCCGTCATTTCAAACAGCGCGCGGCGATATGCATAAAGCTGGGCTTTGTATTTATCAAAAAGCTCGCCCTCGGGGCGGTGGCGATCGGTTTTGAAATCAACAATCGTTATTTCACCGTCTTTTTCAAAATACATATCCATAACGCCCTGGAGGAGAATTTTATCATTAACAAGAGCTTCATCGCCCAGAAGCTCGCTTGCGGGCAGAAGAACGGAGAATTTAAACTCGCGTTCTACTTTTTCTGAAGCCTTGACGGCTTTGCCTATATCTGAGTTTACAAAAGCAGATATATACTCCGGAGCGATGGAATCCACCTGTGCCCTTGTGAGAAATTTTTCGTTATATAACCGCAGAAGCTCGCCTTTTGCGCCGGCTTCCGTTTCGCATTTTTTAAAGTCTGCAAACTGCATAGCCATATGCAGCGCGGTTCCGCGCTCTGCTGGGGAGAGAAGCTTTTCGCGGATAAACTTCGGCCGCGGGAAATGGCGTCTTGCGATGGTCCGTTCCGTCTGCTTGAGCGCTCCGAGCTTTGTCGCTGTGAGCTTTGAGGGGGTAGCCGTTGCGCCCTGATGGGGATATGAAAAGTCGGGAACAGCCCAGCCGGAAGTATCGGAGGCTTCTTTCTCTGCGGCATCTTGCAGGGCTTTGTCTTCGTGTGGAATGTCGTCTGAGTGGATAACATATGCTAAAAGGTGCGGCATCCGCTCCGCTTCACAGACTTCAACATCTGCATATGCAAAGAAGTCGCGGCCTTCATGTGTTCGGAGCAGAGGAAGAAGAAACCACAGAAAAGCGTCGTTTCTCCGCGAGAGATTAACCTTATCAAGCTTTCTGAAGGGGTTCTGGGAGACAACGTCAGAAAGTTTTTTTGCAGCGTTGTCGCGGGTGGCTGTTATGAACATCTTTTCACGCGCACGGGTTAAAGCAACATAAAGAAGGCGCATTTCCTCGCTTTTTTGCTCGTCCATAATTCTTAGGCGTATAGCCTCGCGCATAAGCGTTGAACATTCTATCCCGGCTTTGTCATCCCGGAACTTAAGGCCTATTCCAAGCTCAGGGTGGATAAGAACGGGATTTTTGATGTCTTCAAGGTTGAAGCTTCTTATTGCACTTCCTACAAAAACGATGGGGAACTCAAGCCCCTTTGATTTATGCATCGTCATTATGCTTACGGCATCTTCGGCTGAAGCTCGCGGCGCGGCGATATCTCCGCCGTTTTCCGAAAGCGCGGCTATGTGGGAGATAAACTTGTAAAGCCCGCTATAGCCGAGCGCCTCGAAGCTTTCTGCACTCCTGTAAAATTCGAGAAGGTTGTTCTGCCTCTCTTTTCCGTGAGGGAGAGCGCCGAACATTCCGAGCGCATTTGTTCTGTTGTAAATCTCCCAGATAAGGTGGCTCACGCTTGAACCGCGCGCCAATCTGCGGAGAGAGCGCAAAAGCGAAAGAAAGCTCACGCATTTTTTGGCCGTGGGGGTGTCCTTGCCTGCAAGCTTTTCCATGCAATATATAAAACATTCTTTTCCTTCGCGCCGTATCTCACACAAATCGTCTGCGCTGAATGCAAACATTGGAGATTTTAGTGCCGCAAGAAGCGGTATGTCCGAGGTGGGGTTATCAATAACCGAAAGAAGCGAAACAACCGCACTTATTTCGCTCTTGTCAAGAAGCCCCTCGGCCCTGGGAGAAATAAAAGGAATCCCAAGCTTTGAAAGCTCGCGCTCATAAAGCGGAGCGGAGCTTGAGATTGAGCGGAGAAGGATAGCGAAATCGCTGTATCTGCATGGGCGAGGTTCTCCGTTTTTGTCGCTTATCTGAAATCCGCTATTTACAAGCTCGGCTATTTTAAGCGCGCTAAAGCGTGCCTCGGCTTCCCCCGTCTTTTCCTCGCCACGGACAAAGTCAACAAGGCAGAATTCACACTGCATATCATCACGCGGCGGGATTCCGTCGCGCGGGGTGAGAAAATGCTCCGGTGTGTAGTCAACCCCGCCGAGTTTTTCCGTCATAATGCGCGAGAAAAGCTGGTTTGCTGTATCAAGAATCTCATTTCTCGAGCGAAAGTTCTTTGAAAGGGAAATGCACCGCGGTTCGTCACGGTCTGCATCTTCGAACTTTTTAAAGTTTTTGTATTTCTTCATAAATATCGACGGGTCAGCCAGGCGGAAGCCGTAGATTGACTGCTTAACATCGCCAACCATAACGATGTTCTTCTCGTTTTTTGATACAGCGCGGAAAATTATATCCTGGATGATGTTGCTGTCCTGAAACTCATCAAGGAGAATTTCGGAAAAGCCTTCTGAAATTTCGCGGCCGATGTCAGTCGGGACAACAATATCGCGTTTTTCGTCATAGTCCGATACGAGAAGCTTTATGCAAAGATGCTCAAGGTCAGAATAATCAAGAAGAGAGCGGCGAAGCTTTTCCTTCTGAAAGCGGGCTGAAAGCTCTTTTGCCAAATCCGAAAGCTCTTTCACTATCGGAAAAAGAGTTCTGATTTCAGAAAGAAGCGTGTCGCTTTCTGCCTGCAAAAGCTTTTCGGGAAGATTTTTCATTTCTTCGCGGATGAGCTTAAAAATATCTCCGATGCGCTTCGGTATCGTCTTATCGGCAAGGCCTTTTGAAGACGGAAGGCTCTTGAGCTTGAAGTTGCGGCAGTTTTCAAGAAGAGTATCCCAGTCATCCGAAAGGCATTTTTCGAGTTCTGTCTGTGCATCCGCGAGGGCTTCCTCATAAAGGAGACGAGCATCCGCGTCTTCGGCAATACTCTCAGAAAGAAGCGCAATGTTTTTTGCGGAAGAGGTTATAGCTTCCAAAGCGCGAGCCATCATCTCGCTTCCCCAGGTAGTCTCCACGATATTGCTGATGCTTTCCGTGTCATATGCCGCGGCAGCCGCATTAAGCCACCTCTCGGGGTAGGGGTGGCTCCTGCTTTTTTGAAAAAGCTCTAAAACAGAGGAAAAAAGAAGCTTGTCCCCTCTGCCGTCGTTCATATATTTCGCAAGGGATAAAAAGCCCTCGCGCTTCTCTTCATATTTTTCCTCAATAAGCTCTGAAAGGGTTTCGCGGAGAATCAGAGCGCCTTCGGCCTCTTCAAGGATGCGGAAGTCCGATGCCTCAACATCGGAGCTTGCGTAGTTTTTAAGAACCCAGGAGCAGAAGGAATGAACGGTGGAGATTCTTGCGCTTCCGCACAGAGCAAGCTGGCGGCGGAGGTGGCGGTCGCCGGGAAATTCGGCCATTTTTCCAGAAAGCGCACTGCTTATTTTCTTCCGAAGCTCGCTTGCCGCGGCCTTTGTATAAGTGATTATAAGAAACTGCGTTATATCAAGCCGCTCTTTCACAATGCGGCTCACAAGCCGTTCTACCAAAACTGCAGTCTTGCCCGAGCCTGCCGCCGCTGAAACAAGGAGAGAGCTTCCTCGCGCATCGATTGCGCGCTTTTGGTCAGGTGTCCATTTTACGTCGCTCATGCCTCTTCCTCCTCATTTAATATGTCACAAGCCTTCACTTCAAAAAGGGGGCGCATACAGTCACCGCCGCGCTCTTCATCAAAGGCGCAAATGCTCTTAAAGTCGCACCACTTGCAGGATGAGAAGCTGCCGTCTGTGTATGGGTTGGGGTCAATCTCCCCGCGGGAAAGCTCATCGCCTATGCGCGCGAGGATTTTCGTTATTCTCTCCTTAATGCGCGAGAATTCTTTTTCGGTAAGAATAGAAGAAGCTTTTGAGAGAGAGCCGTTCTTGTTAAAGGAGATTGGCAGATATTCCTTATCCTCGCCGCTCTCCATCGCGTCTATTATGTCGCGACTGTCAAGAATAACACCCTCGCGCTTTTTTGGAGATGGAGTTTCTCCCCTTGTTTCTGAGATACTTCTCGAAACGGGAACATACATAACCCCTGCGGCCTTCGGAGCTTTTCCGTATCTCGAAAAGCCCATTTCCTCAAGGGCGAACATATAGAGAAGAAGCTGCATCCCGATTCCGTTAACCGTTTCGTCAAGGGAGAATTTTTTTGCGCCGGATTTGTAATCAACAACTCTGAAATAAAGTTCATCGTTGTGAGTGTAGGTATCAATGCGGTCAACCTTCCCGCTGAAGGAGACGGTGGAGTTTTCCCCCGAAAGCTCAATGGGGGGGAGCTCGCCGTCAAAGGCAAAGCCAAGCTCAAAGTCAGACGGGATAAAACACCCCTTTTCAAGCTCGCGGCAAATGTCGCGAAGTGCCGCGATGACAGTGTTTTCAATTTCCGAGATTAAAAAGCTCATCCTTCCGGAGAGTTCTCCTGCTCCCGCAAGATTTTCGGCGAGGTATGCGCGGCAGGCTTCGCGGGCATAAAGCTCTGCGGTCTTTTCGTCATATGTGTTCTCACTGCTCAGACGGATGAGAACCTTTTCGAGAACATAGTGCATAAGAGTCCCCGCCTCAATCGGGGAAATTTCGCCGCGTGTCCGTGGTGCGGCGCGAAGCCCGTATCGCAGAAAATAGGCATATCTGCACGAAGAAAAAAGGTCTGCCTTTGACGCGCTTAAGCGAATCTTCTTTCCGAAAATTGCTTCAATATTCTCGCGCGACGTTATCGGGCCGCGCGGAGTTTTTGAGTTTTGCTTGATAGCGGAAAGCCGCTCTGCGAAATGAGGCTCGTTCTCCCACAAAGCATCCGCTCCGCCCGAGGCAACGCTTTCGTCAAAACACGGGATTTTCGCGCGCTGTCTTGCCTCGGAAATGGTCATCCCCGCCTTTGCAGAGGGGAAGGTAGCGCGCATACGCGAAACCGCCTGCGCCTCATACATTTCTTCGCCCTGTGAAGAAATGGTCAGATAGCTTATGAAAATTCCTTTGCTTGCAGAAGTAAGAACACTGTGAACCGTGCGGCACTCCTCTAAAACACGGTCACAAAGGCCGGGGGCAAGTTCAATTCCAAAGTCTGAAAGCTCCTGCCTGTCGCTGTCGGAAAGGAGACCGGAGTTATCCTCGTTTTTCGGGAAAAATCCGTCATTTGCGCCGAGAACAAATCTGAATTCACAATGCCCGCCGTCAGCGCGGCCTGCACTTGAGATATTTACGCAGTCAACCGTTGGGGGGATTGTGGAAAGCTCATATTGCGAAATGAGAATTTTGAAAAGGGAAAAGAATTCTTCTGCCGTGAGTTTTTCGGTCTTTAAGCGTCCGAGGCTGTCAATCGCCTCATACAGAATCCCGAGAAGAGCTTCGTATTCCAAAGCTTCTTCAAATCTTCCGCCGGCATTTTCAAGGTATGAAAAAGCAGCGCAACGGCGGGGCAGGTTTATCTCGTTTATGAAATCATAAAGAGCTTCTGCAAGCTCCGCACCGTCTGAGCTTTTCTTTATTGCGGAAGAAAGCTTCAAAAGCGGCGCGCAAACCTTTTTGCGGACAAGGTTTATTACTCGCAAGGTTTCGCGTGTCTCATCGGTTTCGGGCGCAGAAAGCCCGCAAGGGTTTTTGAAAAAAACCTTGCCGCTTTCCCATTCGTAGTGCTTTGGAGACCATGTGTAGAGATAGTTTTCGAATATATCGAGGCTTCTTGAGCAGATTCCTGAAAACCCTGTCTTTATATATTCCATCACAAGCTCTGTGCGGATTCCACGGAAAGCACACTCGAGAGCTGTGAGAATGAGAGAGATTACGGGCTTTGAAGTAATCGGAGTCGGCGCGGCTGAATATGCGGGGATGCCGTAGCGCGCAAACACCGCCTTGCATATGGGAAGATATTCATCGCGGCACACCGCAACGGAAGAATCGCGAAACCTCGCGCCGCCTGAAACCTTGTCAAGAATATGCGCTGCGCAGATTTCCGCTTCTTCAAAAAGGCTTGGGGAAGACGAGATTGTTATTTCCGGAGCGTCCTCGCCATAGGGGGCGGTTTCATCCGAAAAAAGAGCAGTGTCAAGGTGAGAAATTGCGCCCGAGCGGGGAAAATCGGGGAAGATTTCGTCAAAGGCAACTCCGTTATTCTCCGCGATAGAGATTATCCGCGCCTTTGTAGATAAGGTCTTGTCAAAAATCCCGTTCTCTGCGCCGTTTTCGGGCTCTTTCGGGAGAGTAAGCGCGATATAAACATCCTTTGCCTTTATTATTGCGCTTTTGATTATATCAAACTGTGCGGCTGTAAAGCCGGAAAAACCGTCTAAGTATATTGTTCTGTTGGTGAAAAAATCGTGTTCCGAAAGAGCCTTTGCAACAAACGCAAGCTCGTCATACGCATCAAAGCTATCTTCACCTAGCCGTTTTTCGTATGCCGCGTAAATCAGGGAAAGATCGGTGAGCTTCTTCCTGAGAGAATCGTTTACATCTCCTATGACCTTAGCGAGAGCTTCGGGGGAGATGCCGTATGCCTTGAATTCGTCAATCGCCGCGAGAAGAGACGAGAGCTTATCGGGGCGGCGGGCGGTCTTTGCAAGAGAGGAGAGGGATGCGCCTACATCGCCTATTGCAGAATGGAGATGAAGAATACGGTCTCCGCCGGTTACTATATTTGCGGCGATGCCACCGGTTACAGCCTTGACCTTCGCGGCAAGCCTTCGAAAGCTTGTCACCTCGGTATGGAGAGAAACGGAGTTTCCGCATCTCTCACAAAGCTCGCGCTCTGTTATATGGGAAAACTGTTCGGGAACGAGGAAAATTCCGCCCGAATCACGGTTTTCTTTGATTTTGTCTATTATGTATGAGGTTTTTCCGCTTTTTACTCTGCCAAGAACAAAATGGAGCATACTCTCACCTCCAATGTATTTTTTAATGAAAAATTTACTTAATATAAAATTAGTATATCACATTGTTGTCTTTTCGGCAAATTTAAGTTATACTAATTATATAGAAATAAGGGAGAAGCTTATATGGAAAACGAAAAGATTCCTGAACGCGCAGTGCTTGTAGGCCTTGCAGCGGATATATATACCGAAGAAGAAAAGGTTGATGGCGCCTCGATGGACGAGCTTTCCGAGCTTCTTGCGACCGCCGGCGGCGAGGAGATAGGCAGAGTTATTCAGCACCGCCACGCTCCCGAGCCGAAAACGCTAATAGGGGCAGGAAAAGCTCTTGAGCTTGCGGAGTTTATCTCCGCAAACGATATAACGCTTGCAGTGTTTGACAACGAGCTGTCTCCTGCGCAGACGAAAAATCTTGAAGATATATTAAAGGTCCGCGTTCTTGACCGCTCAACGCTCATTCTTGATATTTTTGCAAGCCGCGCGCAGTCGCGCGAGGGCAGGCTTCAGGTAGAGCTTGCGCAGTATAAATATATTTTGCCGCGCCTTGCAGGCGGCTCAACATCGCTTTCCCGGCTCGGCGGAGGAATAGGGACTCGCGGCCCGGGCGAGACGAAGCTTGAAACGGACAGGCGGCATATCCGCCGCAGAATTTCGCGACTTGAGGATGAGCTTCTCGCTGTTATGCGCGTCAGAAAGGAACAGAGGCGTGCAAGGCTTCGCCGCGAAATTCCGCTTGTCGCGCTTGTGGGGTATACAAACGCGGGAAAATCGACCCTCTTAAATCTGCTTACCGGCTCCGATATTCACGCGGAGAACAGGCTTTTCGACACGCTTGATACCACCTCTCGGAAATTCCGGATAAGCGACACGGCAGAGGTCATCCTCTCCGATACGGTCGGTTTTATCAGAAAGCTTCCGCACCATCTCACCCGCGCTTTTCGCGCAACACTTGAGGAGCTTTTATATGCCGATTTAATTCTGCACGTTGTTGATGCCTCAAGCCCTGATATTGCAGAGCATATCCGTGTTGCCGAAAAGGTTATTGAAGAACTCGGCGCATCGGAAATCCCGCGGCTCATTCTGTTTAACAAATGCGACATAGCAGAGGATACTGCAGCATTTTGCGGCGTCGGAGACTCTGTCTGCATTTCCGCAAAAACAGGAGAGGGGAGAGAGGAGCTTTGCAGAAAAATATGCGAAAAGCTGCTGAGGACCGAGCGGAGAATTACTGTTTCAATCCCTTATGAAAAATCAGCGCTTCTTGATTTTCTGCATCGCGAGGGCAAGGTGCTTGATATAAAATATGGCGATGAAAAAATCGAGGTTGCGGCACTTGCAGATGACAGGATTTACGGAAAAATAAAAAGAGAGCTTGGAGGGGATATGTGTGACGAGCTTTAGAGTTCCCGCAGGAGACGGGCTTGACGAATTTGTTGAAAAACGCTCGAGATTTATCGGCGCGGTCCGTTATACAAAGACTGAAGAAGAAGCACTTGCTTTTATCGCGGAGCAAAATGAGAAGCATAAAACTGCAACTCACAATGTTTATGCATATTCCATACGGGAGAACAATATCATCAGGTATTCCGATAACGGAGAGCCACAGGGCACGGCAGGGCTTCCTGTTCTCGATGTTTTCAGAAAAGAAGAGGTTTTTGATTTCTGTTGTGTCGTCACGCGCTATTTTGGCGGGATTCTGCTTGGAGGCGGCGGGCTTGTAAGAGCGTATTCTCATTCTGCAAAGATAGCTCTTGATGCGGCGGGGATTGCGGTCATGCGCCTGTGGACAAAAGGCGAACTTTCGGTTGCATATAACCTTTTTGAAATGATTCAGAAAACGCTTTCTGAAATGGGTGCAAAAAACATAGCCGCAGATTACGGCGCGGATGTAACAATCTCGTTTCTGATTCCGTCTGAGGACTTTGACAAGATTTCCGCGAAAGTGTTTGATATGAGCCTGGGCAAGGTCTCGGTGCTTCGCGGAGAAGAAAAATTTATGGCAATATAAAAAGCTCGGCCAATGGCGGCGCCTTCCTTACGGAGGATAGAACCATTGACCGAGCTTCTTGTTGCACAATAAAAAAGAACACTTGCAGTTGCAAGTGTTCTTTGGTGCGAGTGATGGGACTTGAACCCATACGTCATGGACACACGCCCCTCAAACGTGCCTGTCTGCCTATTCCAGCACACTCGCATATGACGCGTCGTCTCATCGACAACGTGAATATTATAGTATCTTTTTGCGCAAATGTCAAGACAATTTTTTTGATTTTTCGAAAAAAATTTTTTTGTCACGTTCTGTTAACAAAAATTTAATTTTATGCTTGAAATATAAGGGGGTATAATGTATAATTTTAATATACTCTTTTGACAAATTTCGGGAGGGCAGAATGAAGCTTCTTGAGGATAGAATAAAGCGTGACGGCATTGTCCGCGAAGGGAATGTTCTTAAGGTGGACAGCTTTCTTAACCACCAGATTGACGTTGAACTTCTGGGTGAAATGGGCCGTGAACTTCTGCGCTTGTTTGAGGGATGCGGAGTGAATAAAATCCTGACAATTGAAGCCTCCGGCATCGGGATTGCCTGTATTGCGGCGCAGTATTTTAAAGTTCCCGTTGTTTTTGCAAAGAAGGCGGCGTCAAAAAATATTTCCGGGGATACATATACAAGCCGCGTTCATTCCTTCACCAAGGACCGCTTCTATGACATAATCGTCTCAAAAGACTTTTTAAACGAAGGTGACCGCGTTCTGCTCATAGATGATTTTCTTGCAAAGGGTGCGGCGCTTTGCGGGCTTGTTGATATTGTCCGTCAGGCGGGCGCTGAGGTTGTCGGCGCGGGCATCGCCATCGAAAAAGCGTTTCAGGACGGCGGTGAGCGCGTGAGAAACCTTGGGATCCGCGTTGAGAGCCTTGCGAGAGTTGCATCAATGTCACCTGAAGGCGGCGTTGTTTTTGCAGATTAGTTTGTAACCGAGGCGCAGGGTGCGCTTCACATATATTAAAGGAGGTCAAACATCATGGCAAAAAAACTTCTGGCACTTCTCCTTGCAGCAGTTATGGTTTGCGCTTTCACAGCTTGCGGGCCTGCTGAAGCTCCGGAGAACAACGACGACGCAGGCAGCGCGCTTGCTCCGATTGCAAAGGAAGACCTTAAGGTCGGCTTTGTTTACATCGGCGACATCCACGACGGCGGATACACTCAGGCTCACGATAAGGGCAGGCTTGCTCTTGAGGCTGAGGGCATCGAATGCATCTACAAGGAAAACATTCCTGAGAGTGCAGAGTGTGAAGTAGCAGTTCGCGAGCTTATTGATCAGGGCTGCAACGTCATCTTCACAACAAGCTTCGGTCATATGGACTACACAGAAATCGTTGCTAAAGAGTATCCGAACATCTACTTCAACCACGCAACAGGCTACAAGACTCTTCCGAACATGTGTAACTACATGGGCAGAGTTATCGAGTCCCGCTACCTTGCAGGTATCGTTGCAGGTATGAAGACAGAGGCTAACAAAATCGGTTATGTTGCAGCTATGAAGATTCCTGAAGTTATCCGCGGAATCAACGCATTCACACTCGGTGTTCAGTCTGTAAATCCGGATGCAACAGTTGAGGTTGCATGGACAAACACATGGTATGATCCTGCTATTGAGAAGCAGGCTGCTCTTACTCTCCTCGACAAGGGCTGCGACGTTATGGAACAGCATCAGGACTCTCCGGCTCCGCAGGTTGCCGCAGAGGAAAGAGGCAAGTTCGCTATCGGTTACAACACTCCGACTCCGGATGCTGCACCGAAGGCATACCTCACAGCTCCGCTCTTCCATTGGGACAAGTTCTATGTTGACTGTGTAAACCGCGTTATCGACGGAACATGGGAGCCGGCTGCATACTGGGAAGGCCTTGCTTCCGGTTGGGTAGGTCTTGATGAGCTTACCGACCTTTGCGCAGAAGGCACAGAGGAGAAGGTGGAGGCTGCTAAGGCTGCTATCATCGACGGATCCCTCAAGCTCTTCTCAGGCGAAGTCAAGGCTCAGGACGGAACAGTCAAGTATCCGAATGGCATGACAGATGAAGAAATCTACAATATGGATTGGTTCATCGAAGGCGTTATCGGCACAATCGGTTAATCACAAATACTTTATGAGGGGTTCGGGTTCCCGGACCCCTCTGTTTTAAAAAGCGCAGGACATCTTCGTGCGTTTTTTAAAGCAAAAACTTTTTGCGGAAAGGCGGAAAAGAATATGCCAAATGATATTTGCATAGAGCTTAGCGGTATAACGAAAACCTTCGGAACCGTTCAGGCAAATAAGAACGCTCATCTTGAAGTCCGGTCCGGTGAGATCCACGCGCTTTTGGGTGAGAACGGCTCGGGGAAAAGCACACTGATGAACATCCTGACAGGGATATACTCGCCTGACGCAGGGCAGATAAAGATTATGGGAAAAGAAGTTTCTTTCACCTCGCCCCACGACTCAATTGCTGCAGGCATAGGTATGGTGCATCAGCACTTCAAGCTTGTTGAGGTTATGACTGCCGCGCAAAACATCTCGGCAGGAAGCGAAAAGGGCCTTTTCAGAAATTCAAAAAAAATAAAGAAAAAGATTGAAGAGATTACCCAAAAATATTCTCTCGATATTGACCCCGACAAGAAGGTTTATAATATGTCCGTCGGAGAAAAGCAGTCGATAGAGATTCTCAAGATGCTTTATTCCGGCGCGAATATGTTTATTCTTGATGAACCCACTGCAGTTCTCACTCCGCAGGAGACAGAGGTTTTGTTCAAAATCCTGCGCAATATGAAAGAAAAAGGGTGCGCAATAATCATCATAACCCACAAGCTCAATGAGGTTATGGAGATAAGTGACCGCGTTACGATTCTCAGAAACGGCGAAACCGTCGGCGTCGTAAACACGGCGGAAACTGACCCGAAAAAGCTCACTGAGCTTATGGTAGGCAAGAAGGTAGAGCTTGAAATAGTAAGAGAAAAAGCAGAGATTTCCAAAGAGCCGGTAGTTAAAGTGTCTGACCTCCGTTCGAAAAACGAGCTGGGGCGCGACGTGCTTAAAGGGATGACCTTTGATGTGTACAGCGGCGAAATCCTTGGTGTTGCAGGCATTGCCGGAAGCGGGCAAAAGGAGCTTTGTGAAATTTTAGCCGGAATGCAGAAGGCTGACGGCGGAAGCGTCAGCTTCCTTGGCGAGGAAATCCTCGGCCTTTCCCCGATTGAAATCCTTCGCCGGGGCGTAAGTATGTCCTTCGTTCCCGAAGACCGCCTCGGTATGGGGCTTGTCGCGGGGATGGACATCATAAACAACGTTCTTCTCCGTTCTTATCAGCGAGACAAGGGGATTTTCGTTGACAGAAAGCGCGGTAAGCGGCAGGCAGAGGAGATAGTAGAACGGTATGACGTCAAAACCCCGTCTGTTAACCACATTCTCAGGAAGCTCTCGGGCGGAAACATCCAGAAGGTTCTCCTCGGCCGCGAGGTTGAGCTCAATCCCAAACTCCTTATTACCGCATACCCCGTGCGAGGGCTTGATATAAACGCTTCATACCATATCTATGATATACTCAACGATCAGAAAAAGTCAGGTGTCGGAGTCCTTTTCATAGGTGAGGACCTTGACGTTCTTCTCGCGCTTTGCGACAGGCTTCTCGTTATGCATGACGGAAAGGTTATGGACATCCTTGACCCCAAGACAACAACAAAAGAAGAAGTCGGTCTGCTTATGCTTGGATATGAAAACAAAAAGGAGGGAGACGCGTGTTCAGAATAGTCAAAAAGCCTGAGCTTTCCCCGCTTAAATCTGTGCTTGCGCAGATAGCGGCGATTGTCGCGGCTCTCATATTTGCCGGAATTATAATTTCTATTATCGGATACAACCCATTTGAGTTCTTCTCAAAGCTTATTGCAGGCGCCGTCGGCACGAAGTATAAGATTACAGAAACGGTAAAAATCGCAATCCCGCTTGTTATCCTTTCGCTCGGAACTCTCATTGCATTTAAGATGAAGTTCTGGAATATCGGTGCAGAAGGCCAGCTTTGCATGGGTGCATTTGCAGCTTCTTTCTTCGCGCTATTTTTTCCGGATCTCCCGTCATATATTCTTCTTCCGCTTATGTTCATCGCAGGTTTCGTGTTCGGCGGGCTCTGGGCATTTATCCCGGCATTTTTAAAGGTCAGATTCGGGACAAATGAAACGCTCGTAACGCTTATGCTCAACTACATCGCACTCAACTGGATTTCATATCTGCAGAACGGGCCGTGGCGTGCAGACGGGCTGACTCCGAAAATTGCGATGTTCTCATCAAACGGTCAGCTTCCGAAGGTCTTCGGCGTACATATAGGCTGGATAATCGCTCTTGTTTTCGTGGTGCTTGTTTATATCCTCATCTCGAGGACAAAGTTCGGTTATGAAATTTCAGTTCTTGGTGAGAGCGCTGCAACGGCAAAGTATGCCGGCATTAATGTAAAAAAAGTAACCATACTTGCTATAATGCTCTCAGGCGCGCTCTGTGGCGCGGCAGGAATGATTGAAGCCTCAGCGGTTCAGAGGACACTCAATGTCGAGATAACGGGCGGCCTCGGGTTTACGGCCGTCATAACCACTTATCTCGCGCGTCTTTCTCCTCCTGCAGTAATAATAACCTCGGCATTATATGCGATTCTCCTCGTCGGAGGAAACACGCTTGATACAATGCTTGGTATCCCGATTTACCTTATATACGCACTTCAGGCTCTTATAATTCTCTTTGTTTTGGGAAGCGAATTTTTCCTCAACTACAAAATTGTTCTTCGTAGCAGAAAAGGAGGGGCGAAATAATGGAACTTGCTCTTGTTTTGATTGCATCCTTCCTGCAAACGGTTATGCAGCTCGGAACCCCTGTTCTGTTCGGAACTCTCGGCGGTATACTGGGTGAGAAAGTCGGCAATATGAACCTCGGTATTGAGGGAATGATGCTTCTCGGAGCGGCAACGGGGTATCTTATCGCATGCAAAACGGGAAACCCCTACATCGCAGTTGCGGCATCGGGGCTTGCAGGGGCTGTTGGCGCCCTTATTTATGCCGTAATTACCGTTACTCTTCGTGGCAATCAGGTTGTAACCGGCCTTGCTCTTGCGACCTTCGGAAGCGGTGCGGCAGGCCTCATCGGAAGTTCGGTTTCGGGCACAAGCGCAAGCTTGCCGGAAACTGTCACCTCTGTTCTTGGGATTCACAAAATCCCATACCTTTCCGATATTCCTGTCATAGGAAAAGCATTGTTCGAGCAGAGTGCATTTGTTCACGCATCCCTCATTTGTGCAGTTGTCTTTTATATTTATTTTAAGTATACAAACACAGGCCTTCGCGCGAGAGTGGTAGGCGAAAGCCCGGCTGCGGCAGATGCCTCGGGAATTAATGTCACCCTCCATAAATATACGCATCTTATCCTCGGCGGTTTTCTCTGCGGAATAGGCGGGGGGTACTACTCTATGTCATTCCTCAAGAACTGGCAGCCCGACGTTACGGCGGGTGCAGGATGGATATCAATAGTTCTCGTCATCTTTGCTATGTGGAACCCCCTGCGCGCAATCCTCGGCGCATATCTCTTCGGTGCAGTGCGTGGGCTCACGTTCTACGCACAGGGCGAAATGAGCCTTTTCGGGCTTAAGTTTACGATTCACCCCGCGTTTCTCGATATGGCGCCGTATATTGTAACGATAATCGTTCTTCTCTTCATCACAATGCGGAACAAGCGTGAGTTTCAGGCGCCCGCAAGCCTCGGCAGCCCATATTTCCGGGAAAACAGGTAAAAGAAAAAACGCCCCGAAATCATCTTGATTCCGGGGCGATTTTAATATGTTTAATTGTCGTCTGTGGTGTTTTTTTGGTTTTTCTGAAGCTCACGGTAAATTCCGTATGTATTTACATTTGACTGCTTGATTTCATCCACAATTTCACCAACGGCGTGTATGATAAGTGCCGTGACCCAGGAGCAGAAAGAGCCAAAAATTATAAAAAGAATCCCTGCGAAAGATGCTGACATAAGAATAAGGCCATAAATGAGAGAAAGTAAGACGCCACCGATAAGATATATAAAAGCAGCGAGCTTGAGTTTTCCACCTGTCTCGTTAAACATAAAAATTCCGCCTTTCATATTTTGTAGGTGCTTAAATTATAAATCAAATATCTATAGAAGTCAATCGTTTTGTTTGCGCTCGTTGCTCTCTCAGAGTTCGAATCTCCCCCACACCTTACACAGAAAGAACAATAAAGATGCAGTATATTTTTAGTGATATTCCATCTTCGATGGAGTGATATTTTTGATAAATCAAAAGTGACATTGAAACCTTTCGGTTTCAGTGATATTATATTTGCCTTAAACTGTGCGAAGCACAATATCCCTCAGAGTTACCGAATATAACTGCGTAGCAATATAATTTTGCCATAAAAGATGAAATGATTTCACTTTTTATGGCAAAATTATTGATTTATTATAAATGATATAGTATAATAAGAATATAACTCTAATAATATCGGGGGAATAAATATGTGCGAAGCAATAAATGAAAGCAAGCGTGCAGAGTTAATCTCTACATTAGTTGAGAATCTGCCGGTGTTCCGTGCAAAACTTGGAGCAACGCAGGACACCTTTGCTCAAAGAGTTGGCTTAACAAAAACTACACTCAACCATATAGAAAATCACAAAAAAGAACTCACTTGGAGTAATTTTATAACCATCATTCTTCTCCTTATGCAGAATGAAGATACTAAACCATTAGTTGAAGTGATGGGACTTTACCCCGAAGATTTGAAAAAATTTCTGATGTTTCAGGAATAAGGAGGTGCGTTCGTTTGAATTTTTATATAATGTCAAAAGATGTTGCAGTAGCAAAATGGCAGGACAATAATCTTGAGGTTATAAATGAAAAGTTGTTGCCTTTATATTTAAAGAATACAGGTAATGTGGGAAAATGGCTTGAAACAAGAGCAATTGATTGCCACAGAGCAAATTCCAGATTATTAAAGAAAGCACTCCGCTTAACTGAAAAAGATGATACATCAACTGTTTTAGCTGTTAATGCCGCTACTATTACGGACAATTATTGGATAAAACCCATAGATTCAGAATTAACCTATGAAGATGTGAGGTTTGATAATGACTATTTTGCAAATCTCGCACTGACAGGAAATTACGACAGCTTCAATAGAGTTGCCAATAGCAAAAGTTCCAAAACTCCTGAGCTTACCAATATTGGTAGTTTTGAAAAGTGCTGGAAGCTAAGAAAAGGTCAATGGTGGATGCACAAAAAGGCGAACCACGATGAAATGTTTTCTGAGTTGTTTATATACAAACTCGGAAGCAAACTTGGTTTTAAGATGGCAGAATACGAGCGCGGCAACGGTGTCATTAAAACAAAAGATTTTACAGATAATGCCCTTGTGAATTTTGAACCTGCGTTCAACATCCTGGGAGATGATGAAGACTATATCAAATCAGTTGAAATGCTTAAAGATATTTGCCCAGATGCTGTTGGAGATTATGTCAAGATGTTATTCTTAGATACAATCTGCGCAAACCCTGACCGGCACACTTTCAACTTCGGTGTTTTAAGAGATGCAGATACCGGTGAGGTTTTAGGCTTAGCACCGAATTTTGATAACAATATGGCACTTATATCAAAAGGTTATCCGAAAAACATCACACGCAAAAACGACTTGCTCATAAAACTTTTTAATGAACTGATGCAGTATGATGAAAAACTTAAAAAGCATATTCCTGCTCTCTCGGAAGATTTGATTAAAAATGCAATCAAATCTATTGGAATGCGTGTGAAATCAAAAGAAATAACAGCGTTTATTATGAATGGTTATAACCTCATAGAAAAATAGTCGTGGAAATATTTTTATATTCAGTGAATAGTGAAAAGGTAAAAAGTAAAAGCTGACAAGTTGAAACTTGTCAGCTTTTGGCGGAGAAGGGGAGATTCGAACTCCCGCACCGCTTTCGCGACCTACGCCCTTAGCAGGGGCGCCTCTTCGACCAGCTTGAGTACTTCTCCAAGTCGAAAAAATAAGGTCAGTATTCGGTTGTATACAAGCCGAACACCGACCTGCTTTGTATATTATAAAGTAAATTTGCGTTTCCGTCAAGTGTTTTTCAAAAAACTTTTAAATAAGCTTTACTGTGTAGTATACGCCAATAAGAAGAATATATCCGACGAGGCCGAATATAAAGTAGATGGCGAGATCTGCTGCGAGAAACGCCGCAACAAGAAGCATAAGAGAGAGAATGTATGTCAGGTAAACAAGAGCGAATTTTGCGCCGTCGCGGAAAACAGTCAACTCACGGCCGAAAAGCTTTATCTTCCCGCCACGAACCTGCGCAACAACCGTTATGACGGCAAGCACGAGAATGACAAGCGCGGCTATCGCGAGGATGAGAGAATCTGCAGAGTTAACGATGTCAGAGATAAGAAGCCAGATTGCCGCGCCGCTTAAGATAGAGGAAAGAGCAATCATAAAGAAATCGCGCTGATAGGAATAATAAACGATGTAGAGAACAACGATTGCAGGCACGAAAACATAAAGAAGCATAAGCATGCTTGATGAAAAAACAAGGGAGAGCGCAGTGGAACAAAGTGCAATAATCGCCGCAGCCACTGTGATGTTCTTTCCCGAGAGAAGCTTGTACTTCGTGTCTAGGCCTTTCACCTTTTCAACTATAAGCATTACAATTCCCGCAAGAACAAGGGCGCAGGAAATTCCCGAAGCTATTTTTGCGATGTTCCAAGCTGTCATATAGGTGGCTGTGCTTTTCATCATTCTCCCGATATTCATGAACAGGAGAAGGAGCGCAAAAGCAAGGGTGAAAACAAGCAGGAGCTTGTTTGTGACATAATCTTTTTTTACAGTCTCTGTAATTTCTTTTTTCTGTTTATTATTTTTCAAAGTGATTCACTCTCCAAATACAACATCATACTCTATATTTTACCAAAAAAAACCGTGTTTGTCCAGTCTTACTTTATTAAGTTTTCCCAAAAAGCGGATATTTATTTTTTCAGCGGGCGGGCAATTACGGAGGCCCAATCGTTCTTATCGCAGATTTTAATAATTTCAAAGCTTTTTTCGAGGTGGCCAAGAACCTCATGAAGCCGCTCGGTTATGATTCCGGAAGCGATGAAGATGCCGCCGTCTCGCACAAAGCTTGCCGCAAACGGAGAAATTCCGATGATGACATCTGAAACAATGTTCGCAGCGACAATATCATATTTTTCTGTTTCAAAACGCTCGCGCAAAGCCGCGTCTTCAAGGATATTTCCCGCAAGAGCTTCGTATTTCTCTGCAGAAACTCCGTTGAGCTCGGCGTTGCGAAGCGCTATATCAACTGCGTTTTTGTCTATATCCACCGCCACGGCGCTTGATGCGCCGAGAAGGCAGGCTGTGATTGATAAAATTCCGCTTCCGCAACCGAGGTCGAGGATTGTATCGCCGTCTTTTGTGTATTCCTCAATAGCTTCAAGGCAAAGCTGTGTGGTCGCGTGAGAGCCGGTTCCGAAGCTCATACCCGGGTTTATGGTGAAGACTACGCGCCCGTCTTCGTTTTCGCATTCCTCCCATTCGGGGCGTACAAGAACGCGCTTTCCGATTTTTAAGGGGTGGAAGAACTGCTTCCAGTTTTCTGACCAGTCCTCTTCGTTCATTGTCACAAAGGAAAGCTCAAGGCTGCCGAATGTTTCGTCTCCGCGGAGCGAGAAAAGAAGCTCCTCGACCGACAAGAGATGTTCGCGGCCGGCATCATTTGCGCTGACATAGATTTTCACGCGAACGTCGGCAGAAAGCTTTTCGTCTATAAGGTTCTCATCAACATAGTCACGATAGGGGAACTCAGCGTGCATAAATTCGTCAAAATCCGCCGAATCTTCAATTTCAAACCCGCGTATGCCGATATCTTCAAGCGCCGAGGTGAGAGCTTCAACTCCCTCGTGCGTTGTATTAATTGCAACCTGAATCCATTCCATTGTGTAATACCTCCACATAAAAATACTAAATACATTTTATCAAAATATTGAGTGAGATGCAACATATTTAGCCGTTTTGAATCATACAGTGATAGTAAAATGCCGCGGTGCGGCGGAGAGGTGTAGTATATGGTTATAAGAGTCCACAAGCTTACGGTTGCAATCTTTTTGGTCGCATTACTCGTTTTTTGCGCTTTGCCCTATTTCCCCGAAGCTCCGGAGATTCCTGCTGCGGGAGATGCTTATTCAAATTGGGGGCTGAGCTTTCAGGAGAAGGGGAAAACTCCCGTTGCAAACGCGTCGAAGGAGTTTCTCGCGGGGTATGACGCGCACTTCGTCGGTGATGAAAACGAAAAGACGATTTATCTCACGTTTGACGCGGGGTATGAAAACGGAAACACTGCGAAAATTCTTGATGCGCTGAAAAAACACAATGTTCCCGCAGCTTTCTTTCTTGTAGGCAATTATATCGACCGCGAACCCGAGCTTGTAAAGCGAATGGTTGCAGAGGGGCATATTGTCGCAAATCACACGCTGACCCACCCCGATATGTCGGCAATTGAGAGCGAGGAAAAATTTTCTGCCGAGCTTTCGGGGCTTGAGGAAAAATACAAGAATCTCTGCGGAAGCGATATGAAAAGGTTTTACCGCCCGCCGCAGGGTAAGTTCTCCGAAAAAAATCTTCAAATGGCGCAGAAGCTTGGATATAAAACGATTTTCTGGAGCCTTGCATATGTTGACTGGTACGACGACAAACAACCCACACACGCAGCTGCTATGAAGACGCTGACAGAACGAATTCATCCGGGTGCGGTTGTTCTTCTCCACAGCACTTCAAAAACAAACGGAGAGATTTTAGATGAGCTTCTCACGGAATGGGAGAAGATGGGGTATAGCTTCAAAAGTATCGAAGAGCTGTAATAAAACACGCACCATATGAAGTGCACTGTTAAGGATAGTAATTTTAAAAGGCTGAACGATCTATTTCGTTCAGCCTTTTATCGTAGGGGACGATGCCTACATCGTCCCGTTTTTAAGGTTTTAGGATTATCCTAAATGTTGGAAGATGGTATACATTTTCCCTGCTGGTTACAGTGCTGGTTACAGTGCTGGACAAATCAGTTACTAGATATTATACGCCTTGCCTAGCACAACGAGCAGGAAAATAATCGATAAGACTATTCCTGCAACAGAAAATGCTATGCCCATAATTGCCTGATTTCTGTTTTCACTTTTTAATCCTTTATATCCTTTTACTATTCCTGTAATAGCTAACGGTAATTCAGCCCACCACAATACCCATACTACTAGACTGATTATTCCAAGAATAAAAGAATTTTTTGCGGATGCATTTTGTTTATCCATATCCGTCACCCCCTTAGATTATTTATAGCCTATATTGTATCATATATAGCCTACTATGTCAATACTAACAGACTATAATTAGTCTATAAAATTTAAATGGGGTAGGAAAATGGATACTTATACAACTGTAAAAAACAGAATTTTATATCTATGCGACGAAAAGAGAATTACAATTAACAAATTAGCGACTGAATCCGGCATTGCTCCATCGACAATTAAAAATATTTTATACGGGAAAAGTCAAAATCCCGGAATTGTTACTTTAAAAATGCTATGCGATGGTTTGGGAATAACCCTAACGGAATTTTTCGATACAGAGGAATTTGAAAACCTTGAACAGGAAATAAAATAACATTATGGAACTGCCAAAACGAAAGCCAACAAGATTAAAAGGATATGATTACAGCACAGCCGGAGCATATTTCATTACAATTTGCGTAAAAGACAGAAAACAGTTGCTATCTAAAATTGTAGGGGA
>JAZOAI010000033.1:0-88165 GCA_045595365.1 Eubacteriales bacterium | reverse complement strand
TTTAAACTAGTATAAAAAGTAAAAAGAAAAGAAGCCCCCCCGCAGCCAGGGTCTGCGGGCGGTTGTTTCTTCTGTTATTCTTTCTCCTCGTTGTGGATGGTAAAGCGACCGTCGTTGCCGTAAAGCTTCATAAGAGCTTCTACGAGGTAATAGTCGCCGAAGATATACGGAAGATGCATTCCGTTTGTGTGATAAGCGTGAGAGCCGTTCTCAAGGAGAATGAGGTTGTCTTCCTCGTAGTTGCAGTTCTTATCAAGAACGCGAAGAAGATTCATCGCCGCACGGGAATACATATCAGACTCAAGGTCCGGGACCGCGAGTGAGAGCTCGATGAGGCCGCAAGCCGCGATAGAAGCCGCAGAAGAGTCATAGTAAACCGGCTCGCGCGGAGCGCGGAAATCGACAAGCGGAAGCTTTCCCGGCTCGAGGTTTGCGATAAAGTAGTGTGCGACGCGCTTTGCGGTGTCGAGAAATTCCTGCTTTCCTGAATTTAAGTATTCAGCGACGAAGCCGTAAATCGCCCACGCCTGACCTCTTGACCAGGATGAGCCTGATGCATAGCCCTGACCGGCGGGGTTGTCGCGGAACTCACCTGTTTCGGGGTCAAGAGCGACAATGTGGTTTGCTGAACCGTCGGGGCGGATATAGTATTTCATAACAGTTTCTGCGTGAGCGCGGGCGATGTCAGAGAAGCGGGTGTCGACCTCTTTGCTGTATCGCGCTGCCCACTCAAGAAGCGGAATATTCAACATACAGTCGATGATTCCGGAATCCGGGCGGGTGTAGTTCCACGCGCGGATAAATTTTGCCTTGTGATTGAAGCGGCCTGCGAGGAGCGTTGCGGCGTGAAGTGCGCGGTCGCGGGAGCGGCTTGAGCCTGTGAGCTTGTAGTTTGCAACAGAGGTAAGCTCCCACATAAAGCCGACGTCGTGATGAAGCTGGTTGAATTTGTCAAACGCTTCATCCATCTTATCTTCACAGCCCTCGGCGATTTTGCGGAACATCTCATCGCCTGTTTTGATGTACATAAGCCACATCATGCCGGGCCAGAAGGGAACAGTCCAGTTTGAAATATTGGCGCCTGCACCGTCTGCGTAGTATATTCTGTTGTTAGAGTCGGTCCAGGGGAAGTTTGAGCCTATCCGCGGTGCTGTATAAGTGAGCTTTTTCTGGACCTTTTCCAGAAACTCAGCAGCAAATTTCTTGTCCTGCCCTGAAAACATATCAAAAACTCCTTTATGTAAAATATTCATCAGTGCTTAATGCGTTTTCATTGACATTACTTATATTATAATAACAAAGAGCGTCGGATAAATCAATCCAAAAAGCAAAAAAAGTCTGAGCCATTTATTTCGCTCAGACTTTTAGGTTACTTTATATAGATTACGCGAACAAGGCCGCCTGCCGACTGGATGTCGTCATAATATACCCATATTGTTCCCTTGTGCGAAAGAGCTTCGTCAAGCGTTGTCTGAAGCTTGTCGTCACCCAGAACTCTGTAAACAAGTACATTCGGTGATATTTTGTGTTTGACGCCGGAGGTAAGAGTTGCGGATTCCGGAGTGAGAAGCGAAACGTTGTCGGCACGGATAAGGTTTTTTGCATTGGAAAGCTCGCCGTTTTTATACATAAATACACAGGGACCTCGTGTGAGCGAAACCATAGTCCGTGCAAATGAAGTTGTTCCGCGGACTCCGCCGAGGTCATACGAATAGACAGTTGACTTCTGTGAGATGCTTCCGTCTTCGTTTGTTGTTGAAGAGGTTAAAACGTCTGTTATTATGCCGTATTTGTGCATATCTCCGGTAACGTTTTTCAGAATAATGCCATCTACCGCGCCTGAAGAATTCCGCGAGCTGAGCAAGACCGATGAGGAATCAAGCTTGACTCCGTTGAGACGGACAAGCGATGGGGAAATCATATTTCCGTTGTCGTCAATTTCAAGAAGTTTAATGTTCTGAGCAATTGAAGTATTTCCGATTAGATACGCATCCGAATTGATATAGCCGGAGAGGCTTCCTCCTCCTGAGGAATAGCTGTGGATTTTGCCTGTCGAGTAGTCAAGCGAAACTGCTTTTCCAACATAGGCGTCAGAGCTTGTCGATTGTTCTATTTCAACATAGCTTCCGTCAAGCGTGAGGATCTGGGCATAATACCCCGTCACCTTTGTTCCGTCGCTTGCCGTGATTGTCTTTTGGGAAACTCCCGTCATAACGCCGATGAGCGAATCGTAAAGCTCGCTTGCAAGGTATGCATCACACACACTTCCGTTTTTGTCAAGAAGCATTGTGACAGTCTCTCCGTTTTTAATTCCGTCAAGCCCGAAGGCGCGCTGTGCGGCGTAGTAGGAGAGAGGGTATTCCACTCCGGAAACCGTTACAGAGGTTGGGGACTCTTTGTTCGGGCGGATTTCGTTTACGATTCCTGAAATCTTTCTCGAATATGCCCAGACAGAACCGCTACCTTTGCTGTAATAGATTACGTCATAGTTTTCAATATCGGAAAGATTAGCTCCGCTTCCGTCTTTATAGACTCTCGCGTTTGTTAAGCCGAGAGAGGAGAGAGTTCCGGGTTTTACGGTCACGGGCCCTGTTACGTTGTCCTTAAAGACATCGCCTATTGTAAGAAGCTCGCTTGTTGGGGTGTATCCGAGCTTTGTGGCATAAATTGCGTTCTCGCCCTTTGCGGGAGTGTTGAGAAAGTTATACACAAGCTTTGCCATCTCGCTTCTCGGAAGAGGGCTTCCCTGATATGCAGAAATGTTTTCTGAAAGCCCGATATCCTCCGCTTTTGCAATCTGCCCCGCAGGATATGCACCTGTGTAATCGTCGGTTGTGTAGCCCAAAAGCCGGAGTATCGCGCTGAGAGCCTCTTCATAGAGAACATTTCTGTCGGGGCGGAAGCTTCCGTCGGAATAGCCCGTCATAAATTTGTTTTTTGATGCAACGCTGACATACGGTGCGCTCCAATGGGTGTAGAGAACATCTCTGAATGGAGATATGCGTGATGATGCTGTCGCAACTCCCTTGTACTTTGAGGAATTAACAAGGATTTTTGCAAGAGCTGCGCGGGAGACATACTGCCCCTCGTTAAAATTCCCTTGTGCATCGTATGTCATAATATTCAGAACATCAAGTATGGCTTCGATGTCGTCGTCAGCAGGGAGATTTGCAGCTTGTGTCGCGGGAAGTGCTGAAATAAGCAGTATTGCCGAAAGAAGTAAAGAAATAAAATTTTTCATAATCATTTTCCCCTTTGAAAATCAGTCGTGACGCAGAGCGTCTATCGGGTTGAGCTTTGAGGCTTTTGCTGCAGGGAAGTATCCGAAAAGAATGCCTATGAGAACCGAAACCGTGAATGAAAGTGCTACAGCTGACAGCGAGACACCACCGGAAACTCCCAGAAGGTTTGCAAGAATAAGAGTCAGAACCCAGCCAACGCCGATTCCGATGATTCCGCCAAGCCCGCTTGTTATCATCGCTTCGATTACGAATTGTGAGAGAATGTCCCGCCTTTTTCCACCGATAGCCTTTCGGATTCCTATTTCTCGCGTTCGCTCGGTGACGGATACGAGCATGATGTTCATTATGCCGATTCCGCCGACCAGAAGTGAAATTGCTGCGATTCCTGCAAGTACAAGCGAGAGGGTGTCTGTGAGGTCTGTTATGCCGTCAACAAGCTCTCCGAGATTTGTGATATTGTAGGCGTTTTCGTCTTTGAATTCGTCATATAGAAACTTATCAAGGCGTTCTTTCGCCTCATCAATAACCTCTGCGTTCTTCGCTACAAAAGTGTAGCTTCCGATTACTGCGTTCCGCGCAAGGCGAGCGGCTGAGGAGTACGGGATGATCACCATATTGTCGGCGCTTGTTTCTGAGCTGTCGCCTTCCTCCTCAAGAAGACCTATAACGGTATACGGCGTTCCGTTGATTTTTACTGAATTCCCGATAGGCGAGGTTGTACCGAAAAGCTCGTTTGAAACGTATGTGCCAATTACGCAGACATAATTTCTGTTGACTATATCCATATATGAAAGAAATCTCCCGCCCGATACGGCATAGTCTTTTATCTCTGCATAGTCCTCATTGGCACCGTATACAGATGAGGTTGTGTTTTTTGAACCCTTCTTTACGGTTGCGCCCATTATTGTTATGTTTGGAGTTGCAGAAGAAAAAAGGTCGGGGTTCTCATCTGCAAAGGCTATCATATCGTCTGCCTTTATGTTCATATTTCCGCCGCGCCCCGTGAGGGAAACGGTGATATTGTTTGTGCCGATTGAGTCGAAAATTGATACCATATCATCGGAAAAACCCTGAACAACGCTTACAAGCGTTATGACAGACGCGATGCCGATGATTACGCCGAGCATAGTGAGAAAGGAGCGCATTTTGTTCCCTGCGATGCTCTTGAGTGCAAGCTTGAGCGATTGTTGTATATTCATAAGCCGCCTCCTCCGTTATTCAAGATTCTGGAGCTTCGGGGTGTTCGGCTCATCCGATATTATTTTTCCGTCGTGTATGCGAATGATGCGCTTTGCACATTCCGCGATAGAGATGTCGTGTGTGATAAGTATAACGGTTTTACCTCCTTCGTGAAGCTCAAGGAGAAATTTCATAACATCGCGCCCTGTTTTTGAATCAAGCGCACCGGTTGGCTCGTCAGCGAGGATGACGGGAGGGTCTGCCGCAAGCGCTCGGGCGATTGAAACTCGCTGTTGCTGACCGCCTGAGAGCTGGTTCGGCATATGGTGGCTTCTGTCGGCAAGACCGACGCGCTCAAGAGCTTCCATTGCTTTTTTCTTTCGCACCTTTGCCGGAAGTCCCTGATATATGAGCGGGAGTTCGACGTTTTCAAAAATGTTTATCTTTGAGATAAGATTATATTGCTGAAAAACAAAGCCGAGGGTTTTGTTCCGGATTTCTGCAAGTTGATTATCCGAAAGGGTTGAAACATCTGTGCCGTCGAGCTTGTATGTGCCGCGTGTGGGGACATCAAGTGCGCCTATCATATTCATACAGGTTGATTTTCCTGAGCCCGATTTTCCGACGATTGCCACAAATTCACCACGGTCTATGAAAAACGAAATTCCGTCAAGGGCGCGGACTTCATTTTCACCCTCGTCATAGATTTTGTAAACATCACAAAGCTCTATCATCTCATGCCTCCTGAGGGTATGCCACCAGAGGGCATTCTGTTGCCTATGCTGCCGGACATTCCGCCCATTCCACCGCTCATGCCACCGAATGAGAAGGCTGCGGAAGTGTTCCTGACAACCGAGATGAATATTTCATCGCCCTCCGAAAGCCCTGAGACTATCTCCACAAAGTCATCGTTTGCCGCGCCTGTCTCTACAACTACATATTTATATCCATCAGGCGCATCGGGAAGCCGAATCCCTCCGTTCATCTGCGGTCTTTCGTTTTTGCTGCTGTCTGATTCAGGGGCTTTGTCCGTAGTGTTGGGGGCTTCCTCTTTTTGCGGTCTGCCCTCAGCCGGCTTTTCCGCTGAAGCCTTGCCGTCATCCTTTACGAGGACAAGGTTTCCTCGCGTAACCGCATTGATGGGGGCTAAGAGAACGTCACGCGTTTGGCTTATAACGATTTCTGCATCAACATTCATTCCGGGAAGAAGCCCTTCGTATTCGGATATAACGACGGTTACGGGGTAGACCGTAACTCCGCTTACGGAGGTTCCTATGATGCTGACGGTGTCTATAACACCCTCAAATTCCCGGTCGGGAAGCGCGTCTGCCGTTACCTTGACGGTCTGGCCCACGGAAACGTCTTTTACGTAAAGTTCATCAACCGACATTTCGAAGGTAAGCTTTGACATATCCGCAACAATGGCAAGAGAGGATTTGTTGCCGTCGAGTGTGTCGCCTTCTTTCATCGTTTTTGAAATTATGGTTCCTGAGATGGGCGAGAGGATTGTGTAGTCGTCAAGCTTTTTTATTTGGTCGTCAAGCGACAACCTTGCATTCTTAAGCGAAAGCTCGCTCGAGCGGATATCTGAATCTGATGAATCATCGTGGATGTTCAGGAGAAGCTTTCCTGCGGGTATATTGTCGCCCTTTGAATACGAAAGGTTCTTGACATCGCCCGAAACCTCGGCGGTTATAACCTGAACATCAGAATTTTCGATTGCTCCGACATCGTTGCAGGCGAAGCTTCCTACAATGGCAGTCACGGTCTCGCCGGGCAGAAGTGCGCCGGGGTTTTTGAAGGTTATTTCAACATCGGAAACTATTGCGCCGGCCTCTGTCGCATATGAACCGGTTGCAACGTGTGACACGTACCCGGTGTGTGATTCGTTTCTGTCATCTATGTAAACGGTTGCACTTTGGTTTAAGTATATATTTTTTGCGTTTTCGGAAAGGAAAGGCACGCGGACTGTGAGATAATCCGAGTTTTTGATTTCTGCAAGCTTTGTCCCCACGGATACAGTGTCTCCGTTTTTGACATACAATTCAGAAATGTATCCTGAAACAGGGGAGAAAACGTTCCTTGCGGCAACGTCTTCATTGTGTTTTTTTAATTTGTCGTTATGCGAAATAACCTGCTGCTCATAGCTTGCTTCCGACCGCTCGATGCTGTTCTGGGCGGAAGAGGAATCAATTATGTATAAAATGTCATCTTCATTTACCGTTGCGCCTAAGGTGACGTTGTCCTCTATTATGTCACCCGTCACGATCGACTGAATTTCATACTGCTCATTCGGCTGGACAGTTCCGCTTCCGGTGACGGATACGGTAATATCGCCGCGCGTCACGGTGTACGGCTCAAGCTCACTTGTTTGTATGGCGGTGTTTTTGCGAGAACAAGAGCCGAAAGCCCACGTAATAAGGAGAACAAGAACAAGAACTCCCGCCACTATTGCGAAGAGCTTCTTTTTTCCAAGTGCCAAAAGCTTCGATTTCATAAAAAAACCTCCGTGTCGTATATAATAAATAGTGTATCACTATTTTATGGCGTTGTTGTGACAGTATAGTTAAATATCTGTAAATAAAACCTTTACAATCCCGGCTGCAGATGATAAAATACATATAATGCTTATGGATTGGGAGGCAAAAATGAGTGACAGAATAATCCGCGCAGTTACGTGTGACGGCGCGATAAAAATACTTGCGATGACTGCAAAAGAAACGGTTGCGGAGGCGGCAAGGCTTCATGACCTTACCCCGCTGACTTCTGCCGCGCTCGGAAGAACGCTTATCGCCGCGTCTCTTCTCGGGAATGATTTGAAGAGCGAAGAAAATTCACTTACCGTGAGAATTGACGGAGACGGGCCTATCGGTTCAATAGTTGCAGTTTCTGACAGCTTCGGATATGTAAGAGGCTATTGCAGAAATCCCCACGCGAACCTTCCTGCCAGAGAAACCGACAGGAAAATTGATGTTTCGGGTGGTGTCGGAAAGACAGGAACCCTCAGCATTATAAAAGATTTGGGGATGAAGGAGCCGTATATCGGGCAGACGGCGCTCGTAAGCGGAGAGATTGCTGAGGATATCACGGCGTATCTCGCAATAAGCGAGCAGATTCCGTCAGTTTGCGCGCTCGGCGTTCTTGTTGACAGAGACTGGAGCATCCGCGCGGCAGGCGGATATATAATTCAGCTTCTGCCAGGAGTATATGATGACGAGATTGATCGCCTTGAGGAATGTATCAAGCAGGCGCGGGCGGTTACGGAGTGTCTCGATGAGGGTATGAGCCTTGAAGAGATGCTTGAAAAGACACTCATAGGTTTTGATGTCGAAGTTCTCGACGAGGCAGAGGTTGGATACAGATGCACCTGCTCGCGGGAGCGAACCCGCGGGGTGATAATGTCAATCGGAGAGGAAGAACTCACTGCGATTTACGAAGAAGACGGGCGCGCTGAGGTGGCTTGTCAGTTCTGCGACAAGAAATATGTATTTGAAAAAGACGAGCTTTATGAGCTTATAGAGGAAGTAAAAAGTAAAAAACAGTAAATCGAAATAAGCGGATTTTGTCCGCTTATTTTTGTTTGTTGCACATTTTGTTTTTATGTGGAATAGAATACCTCAGAGATAAAAATATAAGCGGAGGTATGTTTTATGGATAATGATCTTTCAAGCCTTGCGAAAAATCTTGTTGACAGCATCAGCGGAAAAGGAAAGAAACTGTCGCTTGAACACGTTGCAAAGCTTCTTTCAAGCGATAACGGAAAAAAGATTCTTGCTGCACTTCTTTCCGATGGAGGAGAGAGGGTGCGCCGAGCGGCAGAAGCGGCAAAGGGTGGAGATTCCGGCGGAATTCACGACATTATTTCAAGTATCGCGGAAACTCCGGAGGGAGCGGCTCTCCTGCGCGAGCTTGGCGGAGACCTTGAGAGATAAAACGGCGGGTGAAAAGTTGTGGCAGAGCTTGAAAACATAATCGGAAATATTATGTCGTCACCCGAAAGCCTCGGGCGTATTATGGAGGTCGCAAAGCTGTTTGGAGGAAGCGATGAGAAAAAGGAGGAAAGCCCGCCTCGAAAAGAAACCGCCCCGACACTTGCAATAGGAGATGCCGCTGGCGGGATAGACCCCGAGCTTATTTCAAAGATGATGGGGCTTTTGAATGATTACAATGCAGACGACAGAAGGATAAGATTGCTCGGAGCAATCCGGCCTTATCTCAAAGATTCGGATAGCTTTCACATAGACCGCGCGATTCATATAGTGAAGCTTTCGCATGTTGCAAAAAGTGCATTGAAAAGCTTTTTGAAATAGGAGGGGTGGCGTGTATAATAAATATCTGGCAGAGGATGCCGAAGCTTTTTCGGAGCTTTACAGACCGGTCGAATATGAAGAGCGGGCAAGCCAGGAAAAAGCACAAAGTATAAAGTCTCCTGAGAAAAAGAAAGATAGCTTTGATTTAAGACGCCTTCTTCACGGTATAGATATTGACAAGATGGGGCTTTTGCCGATAATTTTGCTTTTGCTTCTGCTTGTCGATGTTGAGGATGACGAGCGGCTTATAATAATAGCTCTTGCAGTTGTGTTCGGGATTTAAAAATCATCTGTCACCGTTTATTCGGTGACAGATGTTGCTTTTTTACTGTGGCAGCTTGCCGTCAGGAAGTTTGAAGGTGTCATCGCTCTGGGGGGAAATGTCCGTTTGTTTTGTCGTGATTGAATAGATAACGCTACCGTTTGTGTCAAGTGTCTGGCCATGGAGAAGAAGACCCGTTGAGGCGGAAACCCAATAACGCTCGGAATATCCAGTGTGCGGGCTTTTTGCCTCTGCGTAAATGCAGGCGGAGCCCTCATAGAGCGTAAGCTCAGCTGCGACAATGTCCTCATCGCGTGCGTTTAAAAGGTCTTCATAAGTCATCATCATTTGCGCATCGTCAGGCTCAAAGTCCCCCCGCGCTGCCGTGTGGTAGGAATTAGTTCCTTCGCGCCACACATAAACGTTCTTTTGGGTATATACATAGTGCGTTACTGAGCCTGACTGGGGTGAGACGTCAACGCGCGTGAGGTTTCCCTTAACCCAACGTTCACGCTTATAGGTTGCGCTTCCGGTGCTGTGGGACAGGATGCTTTGGGTTTCTGAATAATATTCTTCGGGCCGCGCCATTGCGGAAATAATGCTTTTCACATTGGTTTTGTCAACTGTGACCGCGCTTGTGATGAGAGCTTCGTTTGTGCTGATAATATTGCTTTCCGGAGGGTATTCGGGAACTGTGCTTATTAGCGTTGTCGACATATCGGGAACAAACAGAAGAAACAGAATAAATACAACAACGCCGATAGCGGCAACGATCAGGATGAAATTCGTTTTTTGCTGTTTGTCCATATTTACGCCTCCTCAGGGTCAATTAAAATCTGCGGGCTTTTCACCAATGCCTGCAAGCTTCCACAAAATTGCATCTGCAATCCGGCGGGATGCATTGCCGTCGCCGTAAGGGTTTACGGCGTGAGCCATTTTCTTGTATGCTTCCTCATTATCAAGGAGTTCATTCGCCATATCGCGGATAACCTCGCGGGAAACTCCGGCGATTTTGACGGTCCCCGCCGCAACGGCTTCAGGTCGCTCCGTTTCACAGCGCATAACGAGAACCGGCTTTCCCAGAGAGGGAGCTTCCTCCTGCAGGCCGCCTGAGTCGGTGAGAATGAAATGCGCGCGTGCCATAAGGTTGTGCATATCATCAACGTCAATTGGGTCGATAAGATGAACTCTCGGAACATTTCCGAGGATTTCATAAACGGTTTCGCGCACGACCGGGCTCATGTGAACGGGGTATATAACCTGAACGTCGGGATGAGATTCGACAATATCGCGGACAGCGTTCATAATGTTGCGCATCGGTTCGCCGTAGTTCTCGCGCCTGTGCGCGGTCATAAGAATTGTGCGGAAGCTTTTGAAGTCTATATTGTTGATGCTTTCTGCGTGGAAGGTATAGTTGTCTGAGACTGTATATTTAAGCGCGTCTATGACGGTGTTTCCTGTGATGAAAATGCCGTCGCAAAGATTCTCGCGCTTTAAGTTTTCTGCATTGTTAAGTGTCGGGCAGAAGTTGAGTTCTGCGATGCTTCCAATAAGTTTTCTGTTCATTTCTTCGGGATACGGGGAATACTTATCAAAGGAGCGCAGCCCCGCTTCAACATGCCCGACGGGGATTTTGTGATAAAAAGCTGCAAGTGCGCTGACAAACGCCGTTGAGGTGTCCCCGTGAACAAGAACGATGTCAGGCTTAACCTTTCCGAAAACCTCGTCAAGACCAGAAAGAGCCTTGGTTGTGATTGTGGCGAGAGTCTGGTTCGGGGTCATAATGTTCAAATCAAAATCGGGCTTTATTTTGAATATGTTCAGAACCGAGTCAAGCATTTCCCGGTGTTGCGCCGTAACGCAGCAGAGAGAGGTGATGTTTTCGCGTTTGTTGAGTTCAAGCACGAGCGGGGCCATTTTGATGGCCTCCGGCCGGGTTCCGAAAACAGACATGACCGTGATGTTTTTCATAATTTAACAAGCCTCCCAAAAATTATGCTTCTATTTTATACTATATTTTTGCATTTTGCAAGGCTTGTAAAAATTATAAAAAATATATTGAAAGAAAAAGGGCGATAGAGTATAATGTAAAATAGAAAAGTAGAAAAAATTTTTACAAGGAGTATAGTATTGTGGATATTTCTATTTTAAAATTACTTGAAAATAATGCCAAAATGTCAGCAGAACAGATTGCGTCTTCTCTTGGAATGGAAGCGGAGAAGGTCGAGGCGAAGATATTTGAATATGAAAATCAGGATATAATCGCGGGCTATAAAACTCTTATCGACTGGGAAAAACTTGGGGATACCCGCGTTCACGCGATTATTGAAATCAAGGTTATTCCTCAGCAGGGGCTCGGGTTTGAGCGCATCGCAGAGCGTATAAGCCAGTATGACGAGGTTGAGAGTGTATACCTTATGTCGGGTGGCTATGATATTGGTGTAACCGTTAGCGGAGAAACGCTTCGCGAGGTGGCGTTCTTTGTTTCTGACAAGCTTTCTCAGCTTGAGTATGTCACAAGCACTGCAACGCACTTTGTCCTTAAAAAATTCAAGGACAACGGGATTATTTATACAAACACCGAAAAAGACCAGGAACGCGGTTGTGCGTTTTAGAACTCGGAGGGATTTGAAATGGACTACAGCAAAAAGCTTTCTTTATGCGCAAGCGGCCTGAAGCCTTCGGGGATTCGCAAGTTTTTTGACCTTATCGACGGTAAGGATATTATCTCCCTCGGTATCGGTGAGCCTGATTTTGTTACGCCCTGGCATATAAGAGATGCGGGCATTTCCTCCCTTGAAAAGGGATACACATACTACACACCAAATGCGGGGACTACGGAGCTTCGTAAGTCGATTTCGGCATACGTGAAGCGCTCCTTCGGGATTGAATACTCTCCTGCAGGTGAGGTTGTTGTAACCGTCGGAGGTAGTGAGGCGATAGACCTTGCGCTCCGCGCTCTCATAAATCCGGGAGATGAGGTCATAGTCCCTGAGCCGTCGTTTGTCTGCTATGGGCCTATGGCGAGCCTTGCGGGGGCAACTCCTGTTTATCTCCCTACCTTTGCGGAGGATGATTTTAAAATTGACCCCCAAAAGCTTGAGGCGGCGATAACGCCGAAGACAAAGGTGCTTATCCTTCCTTATCCTAACAACCCGACAGGTGCGATACTTGAGAGAAAAGAGCTTGAGGCGATCTCTGAAATTGTAATCAATCACGACCTTCTTGTCATCTCTGATGAGATCTATTCAGAGCTTACGTATGACTGCGGGCACATATCTCCCGCTTGCATCGCAGGAATGCGAGAGAGAACTGTTGTAGTAAACGGCTTTTCAAAGTCATACGCTATGACGGGCTGGCGCTTAGGCTATGCCTGCGGCCCTGAAGAAATTATTCGCGTTATGACGCGAATTCATCAGTACGCAATTATGTCAGCGCCTACAATGGCGCAGTTTGCGGCAGTTGAAGCGCTTGAGCGTGGAGATAAGGATATTATGGAAATGCGTGAGGAATATAACCGCCGCCGCCGCTTTATGTGCGACAGGTTCAATGCCATCGGGCTTGACTGCAAAATGCCGCGAGGCGCGTTTTATATGTTCCCGTCGATTAAGAAAACAGGACTTTCGTCAGAGGAGTTCTGTGAGAGGTTGCTTCGTGAAAAGCGCGTGGCCGTAATCCCTGGCAACGCTTTCGGAGACAGCGGCGAAGGCTTTGTAAGATGCTGCTATGCGGCATCTATGAAGAATATTGCGAGTGCGCTTGACCGAATAGAAGAATTCGTGAATTCACTTTGATTAACGGGGGTAAGGATTGTGGATAATAAAGTATTTCTTGCACCGTGTCGGGACTATTCGGCAGAGAACACAGAAAAAGCAGTTTCGGCGGCGCTTGCGGAATTTGGCGGAGCTGCGGCGCTTGCGGGAGGAAAGAGGGTTCTCATAAAAGTAAACCTTCTTATGTCAAGCACACCCGACAAAATGGTAACTACACATCCGTCAATCATATCTGCGATTGCAAAAGAGTTTATTGCTGCGGGGTGTACTGTCGAGATTGCAGACAGTTGCGGAGGAATTTACACCGAAGCTGTGCTTGAAAAACTGTATGCCGTGACGGGGATGAAACGCGTTGCAGAGGAAACCGGAGCGCAGCTTAATTTTGACACATCCTTTTTTGAAAGGTCGTTTCCGGAGGGCATCAGGATAAAAAAGGCGCCTATAATCTCTCCTGTCGGGCGCGCGGATTTTATTATATCTGCGGCAAAGCTCAAAACTCACGGTTTTGCGTATTATACAGGCGCTGTCAAAAATATGTTCGGGGTTATTCCGGGGCTTTCAAAAGCTGCTATGCACAGCCGCTTCCCTGACAAGAAAGCGTTTTGCGAAATGCTTGTTGACCTGTGTGAAGGGGTGCGCCCCGACCTTTCGATTATTGACGGCGTTATTGGTATGGAGGGTGCAGGCCCTTCGGGAGGGACACCGAAGTTTGCAGGAGTTCTTATTGCGTCGAAGGACCCGTATGCGGCAGATGTTGCAGCTATGGAGATTATGGGGCTTGACTTTGAAAAATCCTATGTCCACGTATCCGCGCGTTCTCGCGGGCTTATCGGAAACATAGAATTTACGGGGGCTTCGCTCTCTGAATTCAAAACGCAGTTTGAGCCTGCATATAAAAAAGAACCAAAGACATTTCTTTCAATTCTCCCGGGAGCTGCGCGGACTTATATCGAGAGGTTTTTCGCAGCTTATCCGAATGTTATAGAAAGCAAATGCGTGGGCTGTGGGGAATGTGCCCGCTCATGCCCTGAGTCGACAATCACAATCTCAGGCTCCAAGGCGCGCATTAACTATAAAAAATGCATCCGATGCTATTGCTGCCAGGAGATGTGTCCGGCAAAGGCGATAAAGATTGAAAGATTCGCGAGATTCAAAAAGAGAAAATAGAAGCTTTGTTGTGGAGAAAAGATTATGCATTACGGTTTTGCAAGAGCATATGCTAAGTTAAATCTTACGCTTGATGTCATTTCCCGTCGCGACGACGGATACCACAACCTTGATATGGTTATGCAGAGTATCTCTCTCAATGATTCTGTATCAGTCAGGATTGGCTGCGGAGGTGGAATTTCGACAATCTCAAATGTGCGCCACATTCCGAACGACGAGAGAAATATTGCTTTTAAATCCGCGGCCCTGTTTGAAAAAAGGACGGGGATAGATTGCGGAGGAATATATATTGCAATAGAAAAACGCATCCCATCAAGTGCCGGTATGGCAGGCGGGAGCGCTGACGGGGCAGCGGTTTTGCGCCTGCTCAATGAACTGAGCGGAGCAAAGCTCTCCGATAGCGAGCTTTGCGAAATCGGGCTTGAGGTCGGGGCAGATGTCCCTTTCTGTATAATGGGGGGGACTGCCCGCGCACGTTCAAAAGGTGAGGAGCTTTCTTTTCTTCGGTCGCTGCCTGAATGTTTCTTTGTTATCGGAAAGCCGAAGCGCGGGATGTCAACTAAATCTGTGTTTGGGAAAATTGACAGCTATCCGATTCCACACCACCCCGACACAGAATCTATGCTTTCTGCCGTCGGTTTGGGTGATATCCCGGGGATTGCGAAAGAGATATATAACGTGTTTGAACCTGTCGTTTGTGAGGAAGTGCCCGAGATACTTGATATACAAAGGGTTCTTGATGAAAACGGTGCGCTTAAGTCTGCGATGACGGGTAGCGGAAGCGCGGTTTTTGGACTGTTCCGGGAAATCGAAGCTGCGCGCGTTGCACGTGCGGCTCTTTCTGAGAAGTACGATGATGTTTTCCTTGCAAGTCCGGTGAGTGCGGAGCGTGTTCGCCGTGTCAATATTTGCGGTTGAATTTATTATGCTGCAACTTTTTATCAAGCCGCGAGAGAGCGGCTTTTGATTTTGGTGATATTATGACTAACAGAAGAAATTCAATTATATCTGTATTTGTGGTTTTCTTGTATTCCTTTGCGCTCGTTCTTTTGTCGGAATACGTTCAGCGAAAAAGTGTGTTTCCGCTTGTCGGGTTCGTAAGAGAAAATCCGGGCGTAGTCGTGTTTTGCACTTTTGTGCTTTTCTTTCTGACGCTGTTTCTCATCTGCGCCTTTAAATCTGCGTTTTTCGGATCGGCTCTGGGCGGGAGCTTTGTGTATGTTCTTTCTTGCGTTGAATACTATAAATATGCAATAAGCGGTTCGCATCTTGTTGCTGCTGATATGGGGTTTATTTCAAATGCGGGAGAAATATCGGGCTTTGCAGATATTAAACCTGAGGTTCATATAATAAAAGCGGCAGCGGCGCTCGTTCTTATGCTTATTTTTGTGAGTTTTTTAAAACCTCCTTTTTTGGAGAAGTTCAAAAAGAGAATTTTGGCGGCAGGCGTGTTTGCGGTATTGTTAATAGGATTAATCTCCCCGGGTGTTGCTGCGGGAGGGGTTTACCGCCTGCTTGGGTTTGACACCGAACCTGCATTTTCAACGATGAGCCAGGAAAAACGTTTTGAGAGTGATGGATTTCTGGGGTTTCTTTCGCAGAACGTGACGGAATATATGAGTTCGGGCGTAGAAAAACCGGAGGGATACTCACCTCGGCTGATGGAAACGTTTTCGGCTGTTTCCGAGACTGCGGAAGGAAAGAAAACGCCGAATGTTGTGATAATTGCATCGGAGTCATTTTCTGATTTACGAGAAATAAGCAAGAGCTATGATTTTGGAAAAGTGTATGAGAGTTTTGATAAGGCGCTTTTGATGTCAAAGTCGGGCATATGCACGCTTCCTACCTTTGGGGGATATACTGCAAGGTCTGAGTTTGAGCTTATTTTCGGGCTTCCTGCCGTGTCGATGTCTGCTGTTCCGTCTCCTCACAGTATGCTTGATGAAAAGCGGGAACAGAACACACTTGTTCGGGATTTCCTTGAGCAAGGCTATGCAACTACATATATCCACGGCTTTAACGGAGAATTCTATAACAGGTCATCTATGTATTCGCAATACGGCTTTTCAAAGCTTTTGTTTGAAGATGCATTTGATTCAGGGAAGGATACGTATCGAAGATATATAAGCGATGCGGCGATTATGGAAAAAATAAAAAAAGAGCTTTCTGAAAATCAAAAACCGTCATTTGTGTTTGCTATGACGATGCAGAACCATCAGCCGTACATAAAAGAAGGCGGAAGCATAGAAGATGAACTTTCGTATTACCTTGACGGAATCGAAAAAACATCCGATGCGCTTTATGAGCTTCTTGTGTGGCTTGAAAGCTTTGAAGAAGAGACTATATTGCTTTTTGTGGGTGACCATCTCCCGTTTTTTACGCCGCAGGGCGGAGCTTATGAGAAACTCGGTGTCACCGATGAAAATTCGGAGAGGCTTTATTATCAGAAATATCTTATGTATTCAAATTATAAGGAACTGAAGCTTCCGAAGAACGGGGTGTCGCTCTTCTATCTTCCGCATTGTCTTATGAAAAATGCTTCTGTAGAGCTTTCCGGTTTTACCGATACGATGCTTTTTGAAATGGAGAGGTGGCCGGCATACAGTATTGCAAATCTTTCAAAGGGCAGAAACGAAAAACTCGATGCAATAACTTATGACAGAACATTCGGTGAGTGTTATCTGGATTAAAAAACACAGTCACATTAACGTGACTGTGTTTTTTCTAAGTTAAGGCTCTTCTGCCTGAGATTGTCCATTCGCATATCAAGCTCCGCGCTAAGCTGAGAACAGAGATAGAGCTCGTGAGCCATACTCTCTGTAAAGGGGGTGTCTTTTTTGTACTTAAGTTGATGCTCAAGGGCGGCCCATGAATCCATTGCAATTGTGCGGAGTTGAATTTCAATTTTCATATGCCGCTTTTCGTGGAGAAGAAAAATCGGAACCGAAACAATCAAGTGAAGGCTGCGGTACCCGTTTTCCTTTGGGTTCTTTATATAGTCTTTTTTTGTGATAAGGGTAACGTCATCCTGAGAAAGAAGTGCGTCTGCAAGGGTATAAACGTCGTCGGTAAAGGAGCAGATTATGCGCACCCCTGCAATATCGTTGAGATTTTCCTCTATAGAAGAAAAAGTTACGGGGTAATTATTGAGTTTGAGCTTTTTAATTATGCTGTCAAGGGATTTCAGACGGCTTTTCATTCCGTTTATCGGCATGCGGTCGTGCTTAAGCGAAAACTGTTCGTTCAATACATTGAATTTAGTTTCAATTTCCATAATGGCGCACTTGTAATATGCCATAAGCTTGTTAAAACGTTCAAAAACAAACTGTATTTCATTGAGACTTTCTTCGTTGTTGAACAGGCTTTCGAAAAGAGACTTTTCTGCGGGGGAATACGTATGCTCAACGGTTGCGTTCATTTTTATCCTCCGTTTTTGAAAAATATATTTTTTAATTATAAGGTAACACGGCAGTAGCAGAAAGTCAAATAAACATTTTATGAATAAAACTCCACCACTTTACACCACACCGAGAAAAAACGGATTTTTCGGTGTGGTTTTTGCTTGGTTTGCAAAAAATGACCTTATGTTTCAATGAGATTACAAAAAAACTGGAAAAATTGTAATAAAATTTTAAAAAAGGTATTGATTTTTTCGTTTGTGAAGTTTATAATATTGACATAAGTGGTGTAAAGTGGTGAAAGGTAGGTGACAAGGTAAATGAGAGGCGAGTTTGAACACGTCATAGATGAAAAGGGAAGAATGTTTATTCCGTCAAAGTTTCGCGCCGAGCTTGGCTGCAGATTTGTTTTGACAAAGAGCGTCAATAAATGCCTTGTCGCGTATCCGACTGCGGATTGGGAAGCATTTGAAGAAAAGCTCAAGTCCTTCCCCTCTAACAAGTCAACGCCGCTCCTTCGCTTTTTCGTGGGCTCCTCTCAGGATATGGAGCTTGACGGGCAGGGGAGAATCCTCGTTCCCCAGAAGCTTCGCTCTTATGCAGAGCTTGACAAAAGCATAGTAGTTGTGGGGATGATTGACCACCTCGAAATCTGGGATGCACATTCGTGGGAGAACGAGAGTGTTTCGCCGTCGACTGCTGCAGAGATTATGGCAGAGCTTGGTATATAGTCATGGCAGAGCTTCATTTCCCTGTTATGCTTTCGGAATGCATAGAGCTTCTTGATATAAAGCCTGACGGCACTTACATTGACGGGACTTTCGGCCGCGGCGGGCATTCCCGCGAGATAGCAAAAAGGCTTTCCGGCGGAAAGCTCTTCTGCATTGACCGCGATGACAGCGCGATTGAATACGGGCGCGCAAATTTTGCGGGTATGGAAAATGTGCATTTCATAAAAGGCGATTTTTGTGATATACCTGATTTGGTATCTGGAAAGGCTGACGGAATACTTCTTGACCTCGGTGTTTCGTCGCCGCAGCTTGATGAATCCGAACGCGGATTTTCATATATGGCAGATGGCCCACTTGATATGCGGATGGACAGAACCCAGAGCCTTACGGCGCGGGAGATTGTCAACGAATGGAGCTTTTCTGAGCTTCGGCGCATTCTTTCTGAATACGGAGAGGAAAGGTACGCATCAAAAATAGCTTCGGCGATTGTCAGAGAGCGTGAGCGGCGCGAAATAGTTTCAACGCTTCAGCTTGTTGACATAATAAAATCTGCGATGCCGGGAGCTGCGCTCAGAGAAAAGCAACACCCCGCAAAACGGAGCTTTCAAGGGCTTCGGATCGCGGTAAACGATGAACTCGGAGAGATTGAAAGATTTCTCTCAAAGCTTCCTGACCTTCTTGCCGGAGGAGGACGAGCTGTAATAATAACTTTTCATTCCCTTGAGGACAGGCTTGTCAAGCATGCTTTTAAAAAGGCGGAAAACCCTTGCACGTGTCCGCCGTCGATTCCGGTTTGTGTCTGTGGAAAGAAACCCACGCTTCGGCTTGTGTCGTCAAAGCCGTTTCTTCCCGATGAGAAAGAAATTGAAAGAAACCCGCGTTCCCGTTCGGCTAAGGTCCGGGCGGCAGAGCGGTTGTAGTTAATAAAGAAAGGAATTTCAAAATGCAGGCTGTTATTGAAAAACGAACTACATACGACCTTTCGAGATTTGACAGAACCGCAAAGAGTGCGGAAAAGGAAGCAGTTGCTAAAAAGACAAAAACAAGGGCAAAAGCAGCGAGGAAGACTTCGATTAGTGCGTTTTCAGTTTTCAGCGCGCTTGTGGTTTTCATTATGCTGACAGCGCTTTTGTTCTCATATGTAAGCCTCACTGAGGCATCGGATAAAAACAGAAAGAGTAGTGTCGAGCTTTCTGAGCTTCGGGAAGAAATCCAGATGCTTGAGATAAGCCGCAATCAGCGCATGGGCGCATTGCAGGTCCGAGACTGGGCGGTAACAAAGCTCGGCATGAGTAAGATAGACAAATCTCAGATTACCTATGTGACGACCTCGGGCGGTGACAGGTTTGAATACGGAGCTGAGGAAAAGCGGGAAGCACCAAAGCTTGTTACGGGCCTCATCAAAGGCTTCTCCACGATTGTGGAATTTATCAACTAAAGGAATATTGAGAGTGTCTGGGAAATATAAATTACAGACAAAGAAATCAGCGGAGTTTGTTATCACATGCTCCGCATTGTTAATATACTTGGGGTGATTATCGAAATGGCAAGAAAAGGGCCGTCGAACAAAATACTCAGCAGAATAATCGCATGTATGGTGATTTGCCTGGTGGTCGGGTTTCTTCCGCTTGCAGGCGCACTTGTAAAAACACAGCTAATTGAGTATAAAAAATATCAGGCGAAAGCGATTGAACAACAGACACGAGACACCGTAATAACTCCGAAGCGCGGGGTTATTTACGACCGCAATATGAAGGAAATCGCAGTAAGTGCTACAGCGGAAACAGTGTTTATTTCACCTGCTGAAATGGAAGATGAGGAAGCGCAGAAGCTCGTTTCAAAGGTTCTTTCCGAAACACTTGAGCTTGAATATGACGACATATTCGAGAAAACAAAAAACAAAAAGAGCTATTACCAGGTTATAAAGAAAAAAATCGGGATAGAGGAGGCAACGCGCCTTCGCGAAGCGATAAAAGAAAGCGGAGCAAAGGGAATCCACCTTGCAGAGGACACAAAACGCTATTATCCCTATGGGAGCTTTGCTTCTCAGGTTATAGGCTTTTGCGGTGATGACAACTCAGGGCTTTTCGGAATCGAAATGAAATACGAAAACACTCTCAAGGGTATGCCGGGCAGAGTTATAGCCGCAAAAAATGCGAGAGGAACGGAAATGTCCTTCCGCTATGAGGAATATTACGATGCCCAGAACGGGCAGAACGTAGTTCTGACAATTGACGAAACAATTCAGCAGGTTCTCGAAAATCATCTTCAGACTGCGGTTATTGACGGAAAAATCGAAAACCGAGGCGCGGGGATTGTTTACAACATAAAAACGGGCGAGATTCTTGCGATGGCAACGATGGGGGATTTTGACCTGAATTCGCCCTTTGAGATAGTTGACCCCGAAGCACTCAAAAGAATTGAAGAGGCTTCTGAGGAAGAAAAGAAGACTGTCCGTTCAAACGAGCTTCAGGCTTCGTGGAGAAACAAGTTTATATCAGATGCATATGAGCCCGGCTCCGTATTCAAGATTCTTACCGTTGCGATGGGATACGAGGAAGGCGTTGTAAACGCAAATTCCGTGTTTAACTGCCCGGGGGGCTTGCGCGTTGCAGACAGAACAATTCACTGCTGGAAGCGAACAGGCCATGGCGATGTAAACCTCTCCCAGGCGCTTGAGAAATCATGCAACTGCGCTCTTATGAACATAGTTTCGAAAATCGGAAACGAGAAGTTCTATAACTACTGTGAGGCATTCGGCCTTCTCGACAAAACGGGGGTTGACCTTATAGGAGAGGCAAGCGGATATTTCTTCAATGAGAAGGATTTCAAGAACCCGAAAAATGTAGTCAGCCTCGCCGTTGCTTCCTTCGGGCAGACGTTCAAGGTCACTCCGATGCAGATGGTTTGCGCTGTCGGCGCCGTTGTGAACGACGGCAAGCTTATGCGCCCGCACATAGTTAAAGAAATTGTAGACGACAACAAAATTGTTATATCGAAAAACGAGCCGGAAGTTGTGAGACAGATAATATCCGAAAAAACGTCGGATTTCATCAATAAATCTATTGAAGAAACGGTCGCGACAGGAACAGGTAAAAACGCAAGGGTTTCGGGATACAGAATAGGCGGAAAGACCGGAACCTCCGAAAAAGTCGACGAATACACTGCCGAGGAAGGGAAAAAGTATATCGCGTCTTTCTTTGGGGTTGCACCGATGGAAGACCCGGAAATAGCCATTCTTATAATGCTTGATACGCCACGGGGAATATATCTTGAGGGAAGCCAGCTTGCCGCTCCTGTTGCAGGAAAGGTTTTCGGAGAGATTCTCCCGTATCTCGGATTTGAGCCGACATATACTGCTGATGAGCTTATAGGTTCAATCGTAACGATGCCGAATCTCATCGGAGGCACAAGCGAGAGCGTAAACAAGCTTTTAAGCTCGAATCGTAACTACTCATCCTTCACGCTCAAAACGGTGGGCGACGGCGAAACGGTTACTGACCAGCTTCCGGCAGAGGGCGCAAAAATACCGAACAATTCAACAGTTGTTGTTTATCTCGGCGGAAAAGCCGAGGATGAAGAGGTCGCTATGCCGAAGGTGCTTGGCCTCACACCAGAGTCGGCAAATAAGGCGATTACAAACGCAGGGCTCTATATGAAGGCAAACGGAGCCGTTGACAAACGCTCGGGAAGCGTCGGCGCAACAAAACAGCAGTATCCCGAGGGAACTATGCTCAAGCGCGGAAGCGTTGTTGAGGTTGAATTTTACGATGTAAACGGAGTGTCGGAAGGAATTTCCGGCTGATAAACTGAAGAAAGGCGGGATTCTTGCGTGAAGCTTTTTGAGATATTGCAGGGTATAGAAATTATTTCTGCAGATGTCGATATGAATACAGAAATTGGCGGAGTGGAGTGTGATTCCCGCAGTGTCGCCCAAAACGGATTGTTTGTTGCAATCCGGGGCTTTGAAACGGATGGGAACAAGTATATATCCAAGGCGCTCGAAAACGGCGCGGTGGCGGTGATAACCGACAGTAAAAAGTACGCGGCAAAGGGGCGAATACTCGTAAAAGACGCGCGCCGCGCGCTTGCGCTTGCCGCGAAGAATTTTTACGGCAATCCGACGCGTGATATGAGGATAATCGGAGTTACCGGCACAAACGGGAAGACGACGGTTACATATCTCATAAAGCACTGCCTTGAGCTTGCGGGGGAAAAGTGCGGGCTTATCGGAACGAATCAGAATATGATTGGTGATGAGATAATAGAAACCGAGCGCACAACCCCCGAATCAAATAAGCTCTGGGAGTTGTTTGCAAAAATGAGAGATGCGGGTTGCACATATGTCGTTATGGAGGTTTCGTCACACTCTCTTGAACTCTCAAGAGTTTTTGGAATAGAGTTTTTTGTCGGCGCTTTTACGAATCTCACTCAGGACCATCTCGATTTCCATAAGACAATGGAAAAGTATGAAAAGGCAAAGGCAAAGCTCTTTGAGATTTCGAAAGTAGGCGTTATAAATTTTGATGACGAGGCGGGGGCAAGGCTCATAAAATCATCTCCGTGCCCTGTTATCAGCTATTCTGCGAAAAACACAGAGGCAGATTATGTCGCAAAGAGCATAAACTTAAAGCCCGCTTCCGTAAGCTTTGCGTTTGTCGGGATTGAAACTATCGGAAGAGTTGAACTCAACATCCCCGGTGATTTTTCCGTGTATAACGCTATGTGTGCAATAAGCGTTCTTCTCCGGTGCGGAATGTCGCTTGCTGATATATGCAAAAGCCTTTCCGGAATATCGGGAGTAAAGGGCAGGGCAGAGGTTGTCCCATCAAATCGTGACTTCACGGTTATGATAGATTATGCACATTCTCCCGACGGGCTTAAAAATATACTGAAAACAGTCAAAAAAACTACCCAGGCGCGCGTGGTTATTGTCTTTGGGTGCGGTGGAGACCGCGACAGAACAAAACGGCCGATAATGGGGAAAATTGCGGCAGAGCTTTCCGATGTAACGATTGTTACGTCAGATAATCCGCGCACAGAGGACCCCGAAAAAATCATCGACGATATAGTCCCCGGAATCCTTGAGGTTAAAAAGGATTATGTCAGAATAGCTGACAGACGAGAGGCGATAGCCCATGCGTTATCGATTGCGCGCAAGGGAGATGTCGTTCTCCTTGCGGGGAAGGGACATGAAACGTATCAGGAAATTAACCACATAAAACACCATATGGATGAAAGAGAAATAGTTGCGGAATGTCTTTCGGGAGAAGAAATATGAACACATTGAAAACATCATATATTGCAAGCCTCTGCAAAGGGCGCCTTGTAGGAGAAGATACGGAAATTTCTTCTGTCGTGCGTGATAACCGCGAGATTTCCGGCGGCGAGCTTTTTGTCGCAATCGTGGGAGAGCGCTTTGATGGCCACGATTTTGCAGCTTCGGCGGCGGAGAATGGCGCAGCGGCGCTTCTGGTATCGCGCGAAATTGAGGGAGTAAATCTTCCTCAGATTGTAGTCGCCGATACCCTCTGCGCGCTCGGAGAGATTGCAAAGGGGTATGTCCGGACACTTTCTGCAAAGCGAGTCTGCGTGACGGGAAGTGTCGGGAAGACTACCACCAAGGAAATGTGCGCGGCAGTGCTTTCAAGAAGCTTTAAAACTCATAAAACCGGCGGGAACTTCAATAACAACATCGGGCTTCCGCTTACGATATTCGGGATGGACTCATCTCATGAGGCGGCGGTGCTTGAGATAGGAACAAACCATTTCGGAGAAATTCTGCCGCTTGCGATGATTGCAAAGCCGCATGCGGCGATAATAACAGTAATAGGAGAGAGTCACCTCGAAGCGTTTGGTTCAAAGGAGGGGGTTCTCCGAGAAAAAACGGAAATACTGCGCGGCCTCTCAGATGACGGATATGCAATTTTAAATGGAGACGACCCGTATCTGTGGGGAATAAAGGACAAAATCACTCACAAAACGCTGTGGTTCGGAACAGAAAACGAAGAGTGCGATATATTCGCTGAGATTTGCGAAAACGGAGCTTATGAGTCGCGTTTTCGCGTGCGCGGAGCCCGGCAGGAGTTTTCAATCGCTTGTGGCGGAATACATAATATACGTGATGCCCTCGCGGCAATTGCCTGTGGCAGGGTGTTCGGCATGGATGACAAAAGTATTGCTGAGGGCCTTGCATCATTTAAAAACACAGGGATGCGCCAGGATGTTTTTGAGCTTTCGGGAAAAACGATAATCCGTGACTGCTACAACGCAAACCCAGACTCTATGCGCGCTGCGCTCTCGTTGCTTGCGGGTTTTGAGCGCAGAGGGAGAAAAATTTGCGTTCTCGGCGATATGCTTGAGCTTGGCGAAAATGCGAAGGCGCTTCATCGGGGAATCGGCGAGTATGCCGCAAAATGCTCGGATTATGTGCTTGTAACCGGTGCGTTTGCAAATGACTATAAAATCGGCGCAGGAGATAAGGCTCAGGTATTTGAGGACAAAAAGAAAATTGCAGAATTTCTTTCCGGTTTTGCGAAAGAGGGGGATGTAATCCTCGTCAAAGGGAGCTGCGGAACAAAGATGTGGCAGGTAATAGAACATCTGCAGGAAGAAAGGAAATAAAAGATGCTTACGGAATATATTGCAGCGGCGGTAATCAGCTTTTTAATTACATACTTGTTCGGAAAGATTCTGATTCCGTATCTGAGAAAGCTCAAGTTCGGTCAGAAAATACTTGAAATAGGCCCCAAATGGCATATGGATAAGCAGGGAACCCCTACAATGGGCGGAATTATGTTTATCATAGGAAGCGGAGCTGCGGCATTTATAGTTGGAATTCCGTATATGCTGCGCGGGGAGCTTCGCCATCTCATAGTATTTCTCTTTGCAGCGGCATTCGGATTTATCGGTTTTATAGATGACTGGGCAAAAATCCGGAAGAAAAAGAATCAGGGGCTCACTGCAATCCAGAAGCTTCTTCTCCAGCTCACCTCTGCGGCGGTTTATCTCACGCTTCTGCGTATGCTTCATGATCTGACGCCTGCGCTCTATATTCCCTTTTTTGATATAACTCTCAATATAGCATGGGTTCCATATCTCATCATAATGCTCCTTGCGATTGTGGGGACTGTAAACGCAGTTAATCTCACAGACGGGGTAGACGGGCTTGCAACAAGCGTCACAATCCCCGTTATGCTCGTGCTTACGCTTATAGGGGCATATATGTCATATTCCGCAGTGGGGATATTCTCATCTGCGCTCTTCGGCGCTCTTGCGGCGTTTCTGATTTATAATTTCAATCCGGCAAAGGTGTTTATGGGAGATACAGGCTCGCTTTTTCTTGGCGGGGCTGTCTGCGGAATGGCATTTGCTTATGATATGCCGCTTCTCCTTCTTTTCGTTGGTATAGTGTATATAGTTGAAGCGTTGTCTGTCATTCTGCAGGTTGCATATTTTAAAGCAACACACGGAAAAAGACTTTTCAGAATGTCGCCCATACATCACCATTTTGAAATGGGCGGTTGGAGCGAAAAAAAGGTTTGTGCTGTCTTTATGACGGTTTCTGCAATAGGTGCGCTCATCGGCTTTGCAGGAATTGCGGGTAAGCTATTTTAGTTTTAAGGGGTGCGGCAAATGGCAAGAAGGTCAACTGAAAAAGTGATAAAGCGCCCTTCAAAGCGCGCTTTGAAAGCTTCTTCTGCAGCAAGAGGAAGCATAGATGTTCCCTTTCTTATTCTTGTTATAGTGCTTATGGGAATAGGGCTTTTGATGCTCTTTTCGGCAAGCTATGCAACTGCATATTATGAAAATCAACCGTCAACGTATTACTTTATAAGGCAGGGGATTTTTGCTGTTGCCGGCCTTGCGATAATGTTTATAGTAAGCCAGATGGATTACAGAAAGTTCAGGGTTCTTTCCCCTTTACTTATGGTTATAAGCATTCTTCTTCTTGTTGCGGTTTTGTTTGTCGGCACGGGAAACTACGGCGAAAAAAGATGGATTAATCTCGGGCTTTTCCAGTTCCAGCCGTCTGAAATTGCAAAAATTGCCGTCATCTTCTTTTTCTCAAGTATGATATCGGTAAACTCCGAAAAAATGCACACCTTCAGATATGGGGTTCTGCCGTTTGTAATTGTTCTCGGAATAGTCGGCGGGCTTATGTTTTTGGAGCCGCATCTTTCGGGAATGATTCTTATCTTCGGTGTAGGTGCCGCGCTTATGTTTATAGGCGGAACTCATTGGGGCTGGTTTGCCGGTGCAATCGGCGCAATCGGCATCGGCGGTGCGGCGGCAATAAGCTTTCTTGATTATGCACGCCAGAGAGTTCAAACCTGGATTGACCCGTTTACAGACCCTCAGGGTGACGGATACCAGATTATCCAGTCACTCTATGCAATCGGGTCGGGAGGGCTTTTAGGGCTCGGTTTTGGTAACAGCCGGCAGAAATATCTGTACCTTCCCGAAGCGCATAACGACTTTATTTTTGCAATAGTGTGCGAAGAGCTTGGCTTTATCGGAGCTATAATAATTCTCACTCTCTTTGCGCTTCTTATAATGAGAGGATACTGGATAGCGCTTCACGCGCGCGATAAATTCGGCTCTCTTCTCGCGGCGGGAATATCAACAATGGTCGCTCTGCAGACAGTGCTTAATATCGGCGTTGTAACAGGAGTTCTCCCGGTTACAGGCGCGGCGCTTCCGTTTTTTTCATATGGCGGAACGGCGCTTCTGATACTTCTTGCTGAAATGGGAGTAGTTCTCTCTGTTTCGCGGTATATTCCGGTAAAATCCGAAGGATAGGAGATGTAATTGTATGCGGTTTCTTTTTGCGTGCGGAGGAACGGGTGGGCATATTAACCCCGCTCTTGCCGTTGCGCGCCTTGTCAGAGAAAAAAGGCAGGATTCCGAAATACTTTTCATAGGCGTAGAGGGCGGCATGGAAACCCGCCTTGTCCCGAATGCCGGGTTTGAGATAAAAACGATACAGGCAAGCTCTATATCGAGAAAAATGACGCTTCGCGGAATTTTTGGAAATATTGACGCGGTTAAAAAGCTTTTTTTGGCAGAATGGAATGCGCGTGAAATTATAAAGAATTTCCAGCCCGATGTTGTTATGGGAACCGGCGGATATGCCTGTTATCCAACGCTTCGCGCGGCAATAAGAATGAAAATACCTACGGTGATACACGAGTCAAACGCATACCCGGGCCTTGCCACCCGTATGCTTGCAAAGGATGTTACGCGAGTTCTTCTGAATTTTGAAAGCAGTAGAAGCCGCCTTTCTGAAAAGGCATCGTGTGAGGTTTGCGGAAACCCCATAAGAGAAGACATCCTGATGTATGACAGGAACAAGGCGAGGAGAGAACTTAACATAGAAAAACCGCTTCTTGTCAGCTTCTGGGGCTCTCTCGGAGCAAGAGAAATGAACATCCATACCGCAGAGCTTATGCGTCTTGAAACAGAGGCGGGCTGTGAATTTTCTCACATCCATGCAAGTGGCAAATTCGGGTATGAGTGGATGCCGAAGCTTCTTGCCGAAAAAGGTGTTCCGGCAAACGGAGAAAGTGGAATCTGGCTTCGCGAGTATATCGACGATATGCCAAGGGTTCTTGCGGCGGCAGATGTGGTTATGTGCCGGGGCGGCGCGGGAACTCTGTCTGAAATAAGCGCAAGAGGAACCCCAGCAATAATAATCCCGTCTCCTAATGTGACGGATAATCATCAGTTTAAAAATGCTATGGAACTATCACGGATTGGTGGCGCAAGAGTGATTGAGGAAAAAGATGTCACTCCTCAAAAGCTTCTTGAAACCGTGCGTGAGCTTCTGTCTGACCGTGCCCTGCGCGAGGAGATGTCAAAAAAACTTATCAATCATGCTGTGCTTGACGCGTCCGAGCGCATATACTCGGAAATGATTAAAATAGCAAAAGGATAGACTGCGGGGAGCAGGAAAGTAACCTATTTTGTCACTGTGGCATAAAATGCAGTGAAAACGATGTCGGAATGACATTAAGAAGTAGGAGGGTGCTTTCTTGCTATGGGCACATTGATTATAAACGGAGGAAGGAGCCTCTCGGGAAAGGTTTCCGTACACGGCTCAAAGAACAGTGTTTTGCCGATTCTCGCGGCAACCATTTTGAATGCGGGAATAAGTGAAATACATAATTGTCCGCGTCTTTCAGATGTCAATGCGGCAATAGAAATACTTCGTTGTATCGGTTGTAGCGTGACCGTTGACGGCGACACTGTAACTGTCGACTCGAAAGATGCGAGTAATTGCAAAATACCCGATAAGCTGATGCGTGAGATGCGCTCGTCAGTCATTTTTATGGGAGCGCTTCTTGCACGGCTCGGCAAAGTCTCGCTTTTTGCGCCCGGAGGGTGTGAGCTTGGTGCTCGGCCCATCGACCTTCATCTTTCGTCAATGCGAATGCTTGGCGCAAGGGTAAGTGAGGAAGGGGGCGCGATAACCTGCGAGGCAAGGCGCCTTCGCGGCAGAGATGTGGTTTTGTCGTTCCCGAGTGTCGGTGCAACGGAGAATACAATGCTTGCCGCAACTGCATGCGAGGGGAGAACGAGAATCGTGAACGCCGCGCGCGAGCCTGAGATTGAGGATCTCCAGAATTTTCTGCGCGCGATGGGCGCGGAAGTATACGGCGCGGGAAGCTCCACGATTACAATTATCGGGAAACGGCCACTTTCGTCGGTTGAATATACAGTAATCCCCGACAGAATATGTGCCGCGACATATATGTGTGCCGCCGCGCTGTGCGGGGGGAATGTTGCGGTTGAAAAAATAATGCCGGAGCATATTTCAAACGTTCTGTCACTTATAGAGGGAGTAGGGTGCGAGGTTTCTGTCGGAAAGGATTTTGTGAATATCAGACGGTTCGGCCCTCTGTCAGCTCTGCGGACAATCAGGACAATGCCGTACCCGGGTTTTCCGACTGATGCACAGCCCCCTATGATGGCACTTACAACGAAATGCAAAGGGACTTCCGTTTTTATAGAAAATATTTTTGACGGCAGATACCGCCATGTCGGCGGGCTTGTCAGAATGGGCGCAGATATACGGATAGAAGGCAATGTTGCGCTTGTAAACGGAGTTTCAGGCCTTTTTGGGTGCGAAGCGGAGGCGACGGACTTAAGAGGTGGCGCGGCACTTGTTATTGCGGCTGCGGCAGCGGAGGGAGAAAGCAGAATAGGGAACCTCTGCCACATAGACCGAGGATATGAAAAAATAGAAGATAGTATGTCGGCGCTTGGCGCGGATATAAAAAGGATACAGACAAAAGAGAGGTGAAGACAAATGGCGGCGAGAAGACACAGAAGAAGGCGAAGGAGAAAGAGCGGCGGGTTCTTTTTGTCGTTTTTGACCTTCTGCATTGTTATAGCTGCCATTGTTATGTCGGTTACCGTATTCCTGAAGGTCGCGGAAATCCACGTCTCGGGGACAACGAGATATGATTCCGAAAAAATAATAGAGATATCGGGGATAGAGACTGGCGACAATATGTTTATGATAAATAAATTCGATGTCGCGGAAAGGATACTTGAGGAATTCCCGTATATTGAGCAGATAAAAATCCGCCGCAAGCTGCCCGACACGTTTACGTTTGAAATAACAGAACGAATCCCTGCGGCGTATATCATGTCAGACGGAAACCGCTGGCTCATTGACAAAAAGGGATATATACTCGAAATGCTTGAAGCAGATAGTGAGGTTAAACTTCCGAAAATAGCGGGTGCAGAGGTTGTGACCCCTCATGTGGGAGGTGCGCTGATTTTGAAGAACGAAGCGCAGCTTGCCCCGCTCTGTGAGGTTCTTTCTGCTCTTGAATTTGCGCAATTATCTCCCAATATAGTGAGGATAGAGATTGACAAATTATACGATATAAACCTTGTCTACGGAGACAGATTTCTTGTAAGTCTCGGTGATACCGAGCAGCTCGGCAAAAAAATTGAGATGCTCCGCGCAGTTATCGGAGAGCTTGCCGAGTTTGACAAGGGCACCATAAACGTCAGTGCTGTCAAAGAGGCGAGGTTTAAGCCTGATTCAAATATTGATTTAAAGGAAAAGGTTGCCTCAGAACAGATACGCCCACAGCAGAATGAAGAGAAGAATGAGGAGCCTACTCTGGAAGCTCCGGAGAATACGGATGAAGAACCTTCGCCGGAACAATCACAATAAGAGAGAAACACAAAGGAGATTTTAAAAATGTCTGTAATAACAATAAAGAGTGATGAGCTTTCTGTTGCCATAAAAACAAAAGGTGCGGAGATTGATTCCGTAAAAGATGCCGCAGGCAAGGAATATATCTGGTGCGGAGACCCGGAAATATGGGAAGATAAGTCTCCGATTCTCTTTCCTATAGTCAGCTTCCTCGAAGACGGAAAGTACACCTTCAATGGTAAGGAATACTCAATGGATATGCACGGATTTGCAAGCAAAATGGAGTTTGATGTTGAAGATAAAGGCGAGGACAGAGTGACCTTTCTTTTGAAGTCAAACGCCGAAACACGAAAGCAGTATCCGTTTGATTTTGAATTCCGTGTGACATACACCGTCTGCGGCAGAAAGCTCGTGGTTGATTTTACCGCGGACAACAAGACAGACGGGAATATGTACTATTCTGCGGGCTCTCATGAAGGTTTTGCGATAGATGGCGCGATCGAGAATTACAGCCTTGTGCTTGATGAAAAAGAAACGCTTATGAGGTATGAGGTTCTGCCTGAGGCAGGAATCTCAGAAAAACCTTTGCCGTGTTTTGAAGACACGCGCGAGCTTAAATTGAAGGAAGAATTCTTTGCCGTTGATGCGCTTATTTTCTTCGATATAAAATCTCGCGGAATTGCTCTGCGCGACGACCGCGACGGAAGCTTTGTTCACGTGGCTTTCCCGGGCTTTGATACGCTTCTTGTGTGGAGAGAGCCAAAAGCTGAGTATGTGTGCATAGAACCGTGGGCAGGCGCGCCTGACCTTTCGTGGAAGCGCGTCGATGATTTTTCAAAGAAATACAGAATCCGCACATTGAAAAAGGGTGAGCGCGAAACGCTTACCCACACCGTGACATTTTAAAGTTAATGAGCGCTAAAATGAGGATTCTTATAGATGCAGACGGTTGCCCCGTTGTCAATATATGCCTGAAAGTTTCGCGCGAAGAGAATGCAGAGTGCCATATTTTTTGCGACAGCTCGCATGAGTTTAACCGTGAGGGTGCTGAGACTCATATAGTCCCAAAAGGTGCCGACAGCGCAGATTTTTGCCTTGTAAATTTTGCAAGGCAGGGAGATATTGTTATAACGCAGGACTACGGGCTTGCATCAATGGCGCTATCGCGCGGTGCGTGTGTCATCAATCAGGATGGGCTTGAGTATACGGAAGTTAACATAGATGCGCTACTCCTTGCGCGGCATACCGCAAAGAAAATCAGAAACGCAGGAGGTCGGCTTCGCGGCGCACCAAAAAGAGAAAAATCTCAGGATAGTAAGTTTGAAGAAACCCTGCGCCTGAAAATACAAAGTATGAAAAAATAATCTTGACAAAAGAGAAGCTATATGATAAAATGTTTACCAAATAAAAACGCAGTGATGCGGAATAGTATGCAAAATTCTTTTATCTGAAGAGAGATGCCGGTTGGTGCAAGGCATTGGAAAAGACTTGCAGAACTCACCGCGGAGCGGCTGCCGTGAACTTCAAATTGTAGGGGCAGACGGGCACTCCCGTAACAGAGTTAAGATGTGCTGGCATCTAAGGGCATCCGAAACGGATGAAAAAGAGTGGTACCGCGGAAAGTTAAATTTTAAATTTAACGCTTTCGTCTCTTTGAAGCAACAATGAGGCGAAGGCGTTTTTTGTTGCGAAAGCCCGAACCCTTGAATTTTGAAAGGAGTTTTTTCGATGAAAAAAATCACTATTGCAGACATTACTCTCAAAAACCTTGCAAACGAGCGCGAGGCAAATCTTCTTTTCCGTGAAAAAACAGCTATTGCGGCTTGCGCGGAGGCTTGCGGAGTTGACGTTGTTGAGCTCGCTCCGATTAAAAAGCTTCGCGAGGACACCATTATATATAAAACAATTTCCTCAACCCTCAAGGATTGCATCGTTGCAATTCCTGTCGGTTTTTCAGAAGCCGAAGCGGAACAGGCGTGGGAGTGCATAAAAGACGCTGCACACCCGCGGCTTCAGGTCGCGCTTCCCACATCGACTGTTTCGATGGAGTATACATACCACATCAAGGCTGAAAAAATGCTCACTAAAATTTCAGAGCTTGTAGCAAATGCAAAAGCATTATGCAGCGATGTTGAGTTTGTTGCGCTTGATGCAACCCGCGCAAACCTCGAGTTTCTCGAAAATTGCGTTTTAGAAGCTGAGCGCGCCGGTGCAGGAAGCGTAACTCTCTGTGATGATGCGGGAGTTTTCCTCCCTGCAGAAATGGCAGAGCTTGTGGGCAGGATTTCGGGTAAGGTTTCGGTTTCGGTCTGTGTTTCTGTTTCAAACAACCTCAGAATGGCGGTCGCAACAGCGATTTCAGCGATCGAAGCAGGTGCTTCGGGGCTTAAGTGCGCCCTCTGCGGTTCATCAACCCTCATAACGGGCGAGCTTTCCGATGCGATCAGCAAAAGAGGGGAGAGCTTTGGCATCTTCACAGGGCTTAAAAACACTCAGGTTCATTCGGATACGGAAGCGTTGCTTAAGAAAATCAACCACAGCGTTAAGACTGAAGAAACATCAGAAGACGGTTCAAAAAGCTCGATTTTCCTCACAACAGACAGCACAATCACCCAGGTGGCAGAAGCTGCGCGGATCCTCGGCTATGACCTGACAGATGAGGATTGCGGGAATGTTCATTCCGCGCTTTCTCAGGTTTGTGAGAAAAAGGGAAGTGTCGGAGCAAAAGAGCTTGAAGCTCTTATTGCAAGCTTTGCTATGCAGGCGCCGTCAAAATATCATCTCGAGAGTTACACAACAACTTGCGGAAACCTCGCAGACTCTATGTCGCAGGTAACTCTCCGCACGGGCGATAAGCTCCTTCACGGAGTCAGCACGGGTGACGGGCCGATTGACTCTGTTTTCCGCGCTATTGAGCAGAGCGTGGGTTACCACTACGAGCTTGACGACTTCCAGATTCAGGCGGTTACAGAGGGCAAGGAAGCTCTCGGATCTGCTCTTGTCCGTCTGCGCAGCCACGGGAAGCTCTATTCAGGCAACGGAATTTCCACTGACATTGTAGCGGCAAGCATCCGTGCATATATCAATGCACTCAACAAGATTGTTTTTGAGGAGGATTAATATGAAATTCACCTTTTCGACAAAAAACATCAGGTGTGCCACCTTTCTCGATGTCTGCAAGTATGCTTATGACTATGGATTTTCAGGCTTTGAGATATACGATGCCGAAAAAGAAAGGATGAATCATCCTGACAGCATTCTCAGAAGCGGCAAGGTTTCTGATTCAAAACGCAAGCTTTTAAACCGCGCCCTTGAGGTGTCGTCGCTTATATATCCGTATGCTCTTGATTCAGACGAGGCTGACGGAGAAGCTGTAAAAAGATATGTTGATATGGCACTTAGTGCAGGTATCCCGAGCGTGATTGTCCATATTGAAAAGGAAACGGATTTTAGGCTTCTCGAAAAAAGGCTTTCTCCTGCAATTGAGCGGGCAGAAGGCTCAGATGTGCAAATTCTTCTCTCAACGTCAGACTATCTTTCGCACACGGAAAATGTAATTGACATAATAAAATTCTTCTCAAGTGCAGCTCTCGGCGCGGCGTGGGATGTCAGAGAAACATATTTCTGCGCACGGGAAAGTGCGGAGGATACAATCACAAACCTTGGCGCATATATTAAGTATGTAAGACTCGGTGACCGCAAGGGTGAAACAAATGTCCTCATCGGAGAGGGAGACCTCCCTGTGGGAGAGGTTATAGATGCGCTTTCGTCGCTTAACTATGACGGCTTTATCTCTGTTGCCTGGAACGATGAAATTGACGATGCAGACATTGTTCTGACGCATTTTTCAAATTACATTGAGAATCTCGGCGGAATAAAGAATTCCCGCGAGAATGTGTTCTATAACAGAGCAAAAACGGGGACATACGTCTGGGAAAAGTACGAGGTAATAGACAAGACCTTCTCTCAGGTTCTCGACACTATGGCAGAGAGGTACCCCGACCAGTATGCTTTTAAGTATACAACACTTGATTACACAAGAACGTATTCTGAATTTCGCCGCGATGTTGATGAGGCGGCAGCGGCTCTCATTTCCCTTGGCGTAAAAGCCGGAGACCACGTTGCCATATGGGCGACGAATGTTCCCCAATGGTTTATAACCTTCTGGGCAACAACAAAAATCGGAGCAGTTCTTGTAACTGTCAATACGGCATATAAAATCCACGAGATTGAATACTTGCTTCGCCAGTCAGACACCCACACGCTCGTTATGATTGAAGACTGCAAGGATACAAACTATCGCGAGATTATAGAGGAGCTTTGCCCTGAGCTTGCTACCCTGCAGCCGGGAAAACCGCTTTATGCAAAAAACCTTCCGTTTCTCAGGAATGTAGTAACAGTCGGCTTTGAAATGGCAGGCTGCCTCACCTGGGAGGATATGCTTGCCCGCGCGGCTGATGTTCCGAAGGAAGAGGTGCGCCGCCGCGCATCGCTCGTTGAGCCTGACGATGTCTGCAATATGCAATACACCTCAGGAACAACAGGGTTCCCGAAGGGGGTTATGCTCACTCACAGAAATATAGTCAATAACGGCAAAACGATAGGCGACCGTATGGATCTCTCAACTGCCGACCGTATGATGATTCAGGTTCCGATGTTCCACTGCTTCGGGATGGTTCTTTCCATGACATCTACGATGACTCACGGCGGAACGCTCTTTCCGATGCCATACTTTTCTCCGGCATCCTCACTCGCCTGTGTTAATGACGAGAGAATAACCTGCTTCAATGGAGTCCCGACGATGTTTATTGCGATGTTCAATCATCCGGATTTCCAAAAAACAGACTTCTCTCATATCCGCACCGGCATAATGGCAGGCGCAAACTGCCCTGCAGATCTTATGCGCCGCGCTGCAGATGAGATGAATATGAAGGAGATTATAAGCGTTTACGGCCAGACTGAGGCATCCCCGGGCTGCACTATGGGCGAGGTCAATGAGGATATCGACCACCGAGTTGAAACTGTCGGAAGCGCGTTCCCGGGAGTTGAGTGCAAGATTATTGACCCCGAAACGGGAGAAGAGCTTCCGGATGGGGAGAGCGGCGAATTTGTAGCGCGTGGATTTAACATAATGAAGGGGTACTACAAAATGCCCCGCGCCACCGCACAGACGATAGATGCCGACGGCTGGCTCCATTCGGGTGACATCTGCTGCAGAACTCCTGACGGATATTACAAGGTCACAGGCCGCCTCAAGGATATGATTATCCGCGGCGGTGAAAACCTGTATCCACGCGAGATAGAGGAATTCTACCTCACAAACCCGAAGGTTCGCGACGTTCAGGTTGTCGGCGTTCCCGACAAGAGATACGGTGAGGAGTGCTGTGCGTGGATTATCCTCCACGACGGCGAGGAAGCTGACGAGAATGAGATGCGCGAGTTTGGAAACGCTCACATAGCGCGCCATAAGGTTCCGAGATATTTTATGTTCGTAAAGAGCTTCCCGATGAACGCAGCGGGGAAAATCCTCAAGTATAAAATGCGCGAGGAAGCGGCGAAGCTTTTAGGGCTTGAATAAAAATTAAAAAAGTGCTTGACAAAAGCTTTTTGCGGGTGTAAAATTATAAAAAAATAAATAAAAGCTGTGACGAAGACGGAAAAACAACGAAGCTTTTCAGAGAGTCGGGGGCGGTGAAATCCCGATAGTGAACTGTTTTCTCCCATCACTTCTGAGCTGGAGGTCCGAAACCCTTGCGGTGAGTAGGCGCCTTCCGTGATTGCTGCGTAAAGGCATAAGGCTTGCTGGAGCCTGAGTGGTGCATTTTCTTGCACAATTTGAGTGGTACCGCGGGTATCGGTTTTGTTATCGAACTCGTCTCAAAGAAACCTTTGAGGCGAGTTTTTATTATTTTATTTCTTTAGAAAGGAGAACTTCAGATGACTTTGGAAAAATCAATGACGCAGTTAACGGAGGTCGCGACCCGAATTCGCGAGATGCGGGAGATTATGGGAATGAGCGCCCCGGAGCTTGCAAAGCTCTGCGAAGTTTCAGAGGATGAATACAAGGCATATGAGAGTGGCTCAGCAGATATGCCGTTTACATTTATTCACAAATGCGCGCTTGCGTTCGGGATTGAGATAATCGAGCTTCTCGGCGGAGGGGATGCCCACCTTTCTTCCTACACGGTCACCCGCAAGGGAAAAGGGCAGGAGACTGCAAAGGAGGAGGGAATCTCGATTGCAAATCTTGCGCCCAAATTTAAAAACAAGATTGCAGAACCCTATTGGGTAAGATATGAATATTCAGAGGAGCAGCAGAATAAGCCAATCCACCTTACAAAACACAGCGGCCAGGAGTTTGACATTGTCATCAGCGGTTCGCTTAAGGTTCAGGTTGGGAAAAATGTTGAGGTTCTTCACGAGGGCGACAGCATCTACTATAACAGCTCAACCCCTCACGGAATGATTGCGGTCGACGGCAAGGATTGCGTTTTCTGTGCAGTCGTTCTTCCCGGCGAGGATGTAAAAGAAGAAGAAATCCGCGAAAGCGTGGTTTCACTTCGCCCTGCCACAAAGCTCTCCTGCGAGAAGTTTGTAAAGTGCAAGGAAAGCTCGGAGGGCGTTTTGGAGAGCATTGAGTTCACAAACACCGAAAGCTTCAATTTCGGGTTTGATGTTGTTGATGCTATTGCAGAAAAGGCTCCCACGAAGCTTGCGATGCTCCATGTGGATAAGAATATGACCGAGCGCCGCTTTACGTTTGAGGACATCAAGCGCGAGTCGGCAAGATGTGCAAACTACTTCGCATCACTCGGAATAAAGCGCGGCGACCGCGTTATGATAGTATTAAAACGGCACTACCAGTTCTGGTTTGCAATGGTCGCGCTTCATAAGCTCGGCGCGGTTGCAATTCCTGCAACTCATCAGCTTAAGGATCACGACTTTGAATACCGCTTCAGCGCGGCGAACGTTTCTGCAATCATCTGCACAGCGGATGACTATGCTGCAGAGATGGCGGAGCGAGCGGCAGAGCGATGCCCGAGCCTTACGACGAAAATCCTCGTTGGCGGCAAGCGTGACGGCTGGCACGATTTTGACAGCGAATACGGCCGCTTTTCAAGTAATTTTGCAAGATGCGAAGACACCTCGTGCGGCGATGATGCTGCGCTTATGTTCTTCTCATCAGGGACAACCGGAAATCCGAAGATGGTTGAACACAAGCACACATATGCCCTCGGGCACTTTGTGACGGCGAAATACTGGCATTGCTGCGAGCGTGACGGGCTCCATTTCACAATATCTGACACAGGCTGGGGAAAGTCACTCTGGGGCAAGCTCTACGGCCAGTGGCTCTGCGAGGGCGCTGTGTTTGTTTACGACTTTGACCGCTTTGCCGCAACGGACATTCTCCCGATGTTTGCAAAGTATAACATCACAACCTTCTGCGCACCTCCGACAATGCTGCGTATGTTTATAAAAGAAGACCTGTCGAAATTCGACCTTTCTTCAATCCACCATATGACAACCGCCGGAGAAGCATTAAACCCCGAGGTTTACAAGCAGTTTGAAAAAGCAACCGGGCTTAAGATTATGGAAGGGTTTGGTCAGACGGAGACTACGCTCATCATAGCAAACCTCTTCGGGACAACTCCGCGCATAGGCTCTATGGGAAAAGCTTCTCCGCAGTATGATATTGATATTGTTGACCCCGACGGAAACACAGTGGCAAACGGCGAGGTCGGAGAGATTGTCGTAAAGCTTGATAAGAATACCCCTGTCGGGCTCTTCAGGCAGTACCTTGACGATGATGAAAAAATGGAAGAATGTATGCGCTACGGCATGTATCACACGGGTGACACGGCCTGGCGCGATGAAGACGGATATTTCTGGTATGTAAGCCGTATTGACGATGTTATCAAGTCTTCGGGATATCGCATCGGCCCGTTTGAAATCGAGAGTGTCATAATGGAGCTTCCGTATGTCCTTGAGTGCGGAGTTTCGGCAGAACCGGATGACCTTCGCGGGCAGATAGTAAAGGCGAGCATTGTTCTCACAAAGGGAACCGAGCCGACAGAGGAGCTTAAGAAGGAAATCCAGAACTACGTCAAGGAACACACTGCGCCGTATAAGTATCCGCGTCTTGTCGTATTCCGCGACGAGCTTCCGAAAACAATAAGCGGAAAGATTCAGCGAAACAAGCTTTAGTGGCGTAAATGTCTCCGAAAAGGGTTGACAAAGCTTGAAAGTTGATATATAATAAACACAAATTATTAAAAGCTTTGACGAAGAGTGCGCAAGGAGAACGGGCTTTCAGAGAGGTAGCGGTTGGTGTGAGCTATCTGGCACGTGCTTTGCGGTTGTAGCTTCTGAGCTGAGAGGAAGAAATCCGAATCATTTCGGTCAGTAGAACCTTTCCGTGATTGCTGCGTAAAGGCATAAGGCTTAGTAGAGCCTGAGCGGTGCATTTTTTGCACAATTTGAGTGGTACCGCGGGTGTATTGTTTATCTCACTCGTCTCAAGGATTATCAACTTTGGGACGAGTGTTTTTTCTTAGTTCCGAAAGAAGGAGAGTTCCATTATGGCGAAAATGACAGGGCTTGATTACAAAATCAAAGAAATGGCGGCGCGCATACGCGAGCTTCGCGAGATTGAGGGATTGTCTCCCGAAGAAATGGCGTCAGCTACGGGAGTGACAGTCGAGGAATACAACAGCTGCGAGCTGGGAGAGAGCGATTTAAACTTTGCGTTTATTTACAGATGTGCAACAGTTCTCCGCGTCAATGTTACCGACATTATTGAGGGCGTGAGCCCGACGCTCAAGTCGTTTACGGTTACGCGGTCAGGTCTCGGTCAGAAGATAGGCCAGGCTCACGGGATGACATACTATAACCTAGCATATGCGTTCCAGAACCGAATCGCAGAGCCGCTTTACGTCAGAATTTCATACGACGATAGCATAAGTGAGTCTGATATTGAACTCACCTCTCACGATGGCCAGGAGTGTGATATAATCGTCGAGGGGCATCTGCTCGTGCAGATAGGGGACCACCGCGAAATTCTCGGCCCCGGTGACAGCATATACTATGACAGTAACACGCCACACGGCATGATTGCGACAAACGGAGCGGATTGTGTTTTCTACGCAATCGTTCTCAATCCTTCCGGAGAGCCTATTCCTGAGCTTTCGCCGACAAAGGCGATTTCCGAGGTTCGCGAGGTAAAGAAGGATACAAAAACGAGAATTTACCGCAACTATATCGACACCGAAGAAAACGAAAACGGAACCCCGACGTCAATCAAGTTCAAAAACACCGACGGGTTCAACTTCGCCTTCGACCTTGTTGATGCGCTTGCCGAGCGTGAGCCGGAAAAGCTTGCGATGCTACATATTGACATAAACAAGACGGAGCGCCGCTTTACGTTTGCGGATATAAAGCGTGAATCTGCAAGATGTGCGAACTACTTCAAGTCTCTCGGAATCAAGAAGGGCGACCGCGTTATGCTGGTCCTCAAGCGTCATTACCAGTTCTGGTTTGCGATGATAGGTTTAAATAAGCTTGGCGCAATCGCAATCCCTGCTACAAATCAGCTGCAGGTTCACGACTTTGAATACCGCTTCCAGGCGGCAGGCGTCAACACGGTAATCTGCACGGCAGACGGAGATGCCGCTCACCAGGTAGATGAAGCGGCAAAAACATGCCCCGAGCTTCTCAACAAGATTATCGTTGGCGGTGAGCGTGACGGTTGGAGATGCTTTGACGAGGAGTATACGCTCTTTAGCTCTCACTTTGAGCGGACTGCAGATTCCCCCTGCGGAGATGACCTTCTCCTTATGTTCTTTACATCAGGGACTACCGGCTACCCGAAAATCGCGGCGCACAGCCACAAATATCCGCTCGGGCATTTCCATACAGCGAAATACTGGCACAATGTCGACCCCGACGGCCTTCATTTCACAATCTCCGAAACCGGTTGGGCAAAGTCGATGTGGGGTAAACTCTACGGCCAGTGGCTTTGCGAAGCAGCAGTGTTTGTTTACGACTTTGACCGCTTTGATGCATCAGACATCCTTCCGATGTTTGAGAAATATAATATAACAACCTTCTGCGCGCCTCCGACAATGCTCCGGATGATGATCAAAGAAGATATTTCAAAATACAACTTCTCATCAGTCAAGCATATGACGACGGCAGGCGAAGCTCTCAATCCTGAGGTTTACCGCCAGTTTGAAAAGGCGACAGGGCTTCAGATAATCGAGGGATTTGGGCAGACAGAAAGCACGATGATTATAGGCAATATGGTCGGTGCGCCACACAAAATCGGTTCTATGGGTAAGCCGGCTCCCATATATAATGTCGAGCTTATCAACGAAAATGGCGAAGAGGTGGCAGTTGGCGAGACGGGCGAGATTGTCATCAATGTAAAAGACGGGCATCCCTGCGGCCTCTTCAAAGGCTATTACCGCGATGAGGAAAAAACCCTTGAGGTTCTCCACGACGGCTACTACCACACCGGCGATACCGCCTGGCGCGATGAAGACGGCTTCTATTGGTACGTCGGCCGTGTTGACGATGTTATCAAATCCTCCGGCTATCGCATAGGCCCGTTTGAAATTGAGAGCGTTATTATGGAGCTTCCGTATGTTCTTGAGTGCGGAGTTTCCGCCGCTCCCGACGAGGTTCGCGGCCAGATAGTTAAGGCAAGCATCGTTCTCACAAAGGGGACAGAGCCGACGGAGGAACTCAAAAAGGAAATCCAGACATACGTTAAAGAGCATACCGCGCCATATAAATACCCGCGTCTTGTTGTCTTCCGCGAGAGTCTCCCGAAGACGGTAAGCGGAAAGATTCAGCGCAACAAGCTTTAATAAGAAGGATATAAATTTATCACATAAAGGAGAGATATATAATGTATAACTTTTCGGTTACAAAAACAACAACTCCGAAGGCACATCCGCAGGATGAGTCAAAGCTCGGCTTCGGAAAGGTCTTTACCGACCATATGTTCTTAATGAACTACACGGAAGGAAAGGGCTGGCATGACGGAAGAATAGTTCCTTATGAAAAGCTTTCCCTTGACCCCTCCGCTATGGTATTCCACTATGGGCAGGAAATGTTTGAAGGCCTTAAGGCATACAGGGGAAAAGACGGAAAAGCCCGCCTTTTCAGGCCCGATATGAACGCAAAGCGCACAAACGCCACAAACAAGCGCCTCTGCATTCCTGAGCTTCCTGAAGAACTCTTCGTTGAGGCTTGCAAGGCTATTGTCAAGGTCGATGAGGACTGGATTCCCACTACCCCAGGTACATCGCTCTACATTCGCCCGTTCATTATCGCGACAGACGAATTCCTCGGTGTTGCACCGTCAAAAACATATCTCTTTATCATAATCCTCTCACCATCAGGCGCGTATTACGCAAGTGGCCTTGCTCCTGTCGGAATCTGGATTGAGGATGACTATGTCCGCGCTGTCAAGGGCGGTATGGGATTTGCAAAAACAGGCGGAAACTACGCAGCAAGCTTAGCTGCTCAGGTCAAGGCACACGATGAAGGCTATTCTCAGGTTCTCTGGCTTGACGGTGTTGAGAGAAAATACATCGAAGAAGTCGGCGCGATGAATATCTTCTTCAAGATTGCCGGCAAGATTGTTACCCCGGAGCTCTCCGGCAGCATCCTCCCGGGTATTACAAGAAACTCCGTAATCGAAGTCTGCAAGTCCTGGGGGTATGAAGTCGAGGAGAGAAAAATTTCCGTTGAAGAGCTTCTTGATGCTCAGAAGTCAGGCAAGCTCGAAGAGTGCTTCGGAACAGGAACCGCTGCGGTTATTTCTCCGGTCGGCAAGCTTCGCTATAAGGATGACGTTATGCTCATAAACAACAACACAATCGGCGAAGTCAGCCAGAAACTCTATGACACGATAACAGGAATCCAGTGGGGCGAATGCGAGGATAAGTTCAATTGGTCAGTAATTCTTTAAACAAGAGGATAACTCTTTTTTGCGGACACTACGGCAGCGGAAAAACGAATATCGCGGTTAACTTCGCGCTTTATCTGAAAAGTCAGGGGGATGCGGTTGCAATAGCTGATATTGACGTGGTAAACCCATACTTCCGCACGAAGGACAGCTTAGAAGAACTCCAAGCGGCGGGAGTCGAGGTTGTTGCACTCCCGTTTGCAAATACGAGCGTTGATTTGCCGGCACTTCCGCAGGAGGTATATGGGCTTGTTCAGCGCAGAGATTGCCGCGTTGTTATGGATATAGGCGGCGATGACCGCGGAGCTTATGCGCTGGGGAGATATCGCCCGTATATACTTGAGGAAAACGATTTTGACAATCTGTTTGTCGTAAACTTCTTCCGCCCATTGACTCGCGATGCAGAAAGTGCATACGAGGTTTTCCGCGAGATAGAAGCGGCTGCGGGAATTCCGTTCACGGGGATTGTCAACAACTCCAATATCGGAAGTGAAACGGATATTGAAGCAATCGAAAAGACAGAAGCCCTCGCGCAGGAGTTATCAGAGCTTGCAGGCGTTCCGCTTGTTATGACGACGGCGATGGAGAGCTTATGCGAAAAGGATAAAAACCGGAGATTTTTCCCTCTCCGGCTTCAGAAAAAAATATTTTAAACAGAGGGGTGTTATTTATGGCAAAAGTAACCTTCGACACAGACATCTGTAAGGGTTGCGGTCTCTGTGTCACAGCCTGCCCTAAGGGCATCATCCGTCTTGCAAAAGACAAAATCAACAAAAAAGGTCATTCTCCCGCAGAGATTACAGACCAGGAAAAGTGCATTGGTTGTGCGTTCTGCGCGACAATGTGCCCTGACTGTGTAATTACTGTAGAAAAGTGAGGTGTGAGGTAAAATGGCAGAAAAAGTTTTAATGAAAGGTAACGAAGCTATTGCGGAAGCTGCTATCCGTGCAGGCTGCCGCCACTACTTCGGATATCCTATAACCCCGCAGACAGAGGTCGCGGCGTATATGGCAAAGAAAATGCCGAAAATCGGAGGGACCTTCCTCCAGGCAGAAAGCGAGATTTCCGCTATCAATATGGTATATGGCGTTGCGGGAACGGGAAAGCGTGTTATGACATCCTCTTCAAGCCCCGGAATCTCACTTAAGCAGGAGGGTATCTCCTATATCGCAGGTGCAGACCTTCCCGCACTTATCGTAAACGTTCAGCGCGGAGGCCCGGGCCTTGGCGGAATTCAGCCTTCACAGTCGGACTATTTCCAGTCCACAAAGGGCGGCGGCCACGGTGACTACCGCATAATAGTTCTCACTCCCGAATCCGTTCAGGAAATGGCTGATATGACAGCTCTTGCATTCGAGCTTGCGGAGAAATACCGTATGCCCGCAATGCTCCTTGCTGACGGAACCATGGGTCAGATGATGGAGCCTGTTGTTCTCCCCGAGGAGAATGACGGTTCATCAGAAAAGGACTGGGCTGTTACAGGCACCGGCTGCAAGCGTGAACACAACATCATCAACTCTCTCTACTTAAAGCCCGAGGAGCTTGAGAAGAAGAATATCGAGAGATATGAGAGATATAAGCTGATTGAAGAGAATGAAGCAAGATATGAAAGCTTTATGATGGACGATGCAGAATACTGCGTTGTTGCTTTCGGCATCGCTGCCCGCGTTGCGAAGAATGCAGTCGTTGCAGCTCGCAAGGAGGGCGTAAAGGTCGGAATGATTCGCCCGATTACAGTATGGCCGTTCCCGAAGAAGCCTCTTGCGGAAGCTGCCGATAAGGTCAAGGCATTTATAAGCGTTGAGCTTTCAATGGGTCAGATGATTGAGGATATCCGCCTTGCAACAGATTGCAAAAAACCGGTATATCTCTGCAACCGCGTCGGCGGTATGATTCCGTCACCGGAAGAAGTTCTTGCAAAAATTATGGAAGTCAAGGGAGGTAGCAAATAATGGTAGTATTTGAAAAACCGAAAAGTCTTACAGATGCACCGCTTCACTACTGCCCGGGCTGCACTCACGGTATTATTCACCGCCTTGTTGCAGAGGCAATAGATAAGCTCGGAGTTGAGGGCAAAACTATCGGTGTTGCTCCGGTCGGATGCTCGGTTATGGCATATGATTATTTCTCATGCGATATGGTCGAGGCGGCTCACGGCCGCGCTCCCGCTGTTGCAACAGGCTTAAAACGCGCGTTTCCGGAGAATGTAATCTTCACATATCAGGGAGATGGCGACCTTGCATCCATCGGTATGGCAGAAACTGTCCACGCCGCAGCAAGGAATGAAAACATAACAATCATCTTTGTCAATAACGCAATCTACGGTATGACAGGAGGCCAGATGGCTCCGACATCGCTTCCCGGCCAGGTTACACAGACCTCGCCGTACGGCCGTGATGTCAACACAGCAGGTTATCCGATTCGCGTTTCCGAAATGCTCGCAACGCTTGACGGCCCGCAGTATATCGAGCGTGTTGCAGTCAACAGCGTTAAGAATGTTAAGGCAGCAGGAAAGGCTATCCTCAAAGCATTCCAGAATCAGGTAGAGGGTAAGGGCTTCTCGCTTATCGAGGTCGTTTCCACCTGTCCAACAAACTGGGGGCTCACACCGAACGATGCGCTCAAGTGGGTCGATGACAATATGATTCCGTACTATCCGCTCGGAGTTTATAAGGACAAGAGCGCAGAGAAGGAGGAAGCATAATTATGACAACTCAAATTCTTTTGGCAGGCTTCGGCGGCCAGGGCATTCTTTTCGCAGGAAAGTTTCTTGCATATAAAGGCCTTCTCGAGGGCAGACAGCTCAGCTGGCTCCCGTCTTACGGTCCGGAGATGCGCGGCGGAACTGCAAACTGCAGCGTTATCCTCTCTGATGACCCCGTCGGCTCACCGATAGTTTCAAGCCCTGATGTTCTTGTTGCAATGAACCTTCCCTCGCTTGATAAGTATGAGGATGCAGTTGTCCCGGGGGGCATCATCCTTGTCGATTCTACTCTTATTGAGCGCAAGGTAGCTCGTGATGATGTAAAGGTCTTCTACATCCCTGCAACAAAGATGGCGCAGGAGATGGAAGCTCCGACTCTTGCCAATATGATTATCACAGGCAAGCTTATGAAGGAGTGCGGAATGAGAACCGATAATATTGAGGATTCACTCAAAAAAGTCGTTTCCGCAAAGCGCGCAAACCTCCTTGAGGTAAACCTCAAAGCGATAAACGCAGGAATCGAATATAAAGACTAAAAACTATTCAGGAAGAGCAATTTGCCCTTCCTGAATTTTCTTTCTAATGAAGTGCCAAACTAAATGCAAAGCTCTATCTTCTTTGCATTTCTTGTGGGGATAGAAAAATTGCATACTTCGGGCGCCAAGGCGGCAAGGCCTTAGTTGAAAAGCACATGCTTTTATGATAGAATGATTCTGCCGAAAATGAAAGCGCAAATAAATATTGATTATATAAACAGAAGTGAAATTTTATACCAATGGAGACAGGTATTATGCTTATTGATTTTCATACACACGCATTTCCGGAGGATATTGCCTCAAAGGCTATGGGAAAGCTGTCATATGCCAGCGGCGGGCTTGTGCCTCAAAGCCAGGGAACTCTCCCATCCTTAAAGAGTGAAATGAAAAAAGACGGTGTAGATGTTTCTGTTGTGCTTTCTATCGCCACAAATCCAAAGCAGCAGACGAATGTGAATAATTTTGCAAAAGAAATTAATGATGAAAAATCTATTTTCGCTTTCGGCTCTGTTCACCCCGATGCAGAAGATGCTTTTGATGAGCTTGAACGTATTAAAGCAATGGGGCTAAAGGGCGTTAAATTTCACCCCGAGTATCAGAAATTCTACGTTGACGATGAAAAAATGAAGCCAATTTATAAAAAAATCTCGTCGCTTGATCTTATAGCAGTCTTTCATGCTGGCTATGATTATGGTTATGCACCGCCGTATCATTGTATGCCAGATAATCTTCGGGGTGCTTTGAAGTGGTTTGATTCGCCTGTAATCGCGGCTCACTGGGGTGGGGTGAGCTGTGGATTAGAGGTTATCAAAAAGCTTTGCGGGGAAAATGTCTGGTTCGACTTATCCTTCGGCTATGGCACTATGCCAAAAGCAATTGCACAGGAGCTTGTGGACAAGCACACGCCCGACAGACTTGTTTTTGCATCTGATATGCCATGGCACAGACCCTCATGGGAAAAACAGCTCATAGAAACCTTGGATATCTCACAAAACGACAGGGATAAGATTTATTACAAAAATGCTTTGAAATTATTGAAACAAAACTCCTTGTTCCTGGCTTGACAAAATCATAGTAAAACATATTGATAAATAAGAACGAAAGTGATACAATAGAAAACAAAATTAACTTTATAAGGGGAGTCACAATTGAACATTGTAATTGTTGGCTGCGGAAAGGTCGGAACAACGCTTGTCAAAGAGCTTGTTGCCGAAAAACACAGCATTGTTGTAATTGATACGGATATTGAAAAGCTTGATGAAATAGGCAATATGGTTGATGTTATGTGTGTTCACGGTCAGGGAGAGTCTGTTGCAGTTCTCAAGGAAGCAGAGGTTGAAAACTGCGATTTGCTTATCGCCATGATGCGTTCGGATGAGCTGAATCTTCTCACTTGCCTTCTTGCAAAAAAGCTTGGCGCGAAAAATACGATTGCGCGTGTCCGGAATCCTATATATGCCGATGCGATAGACATAATCAAGGATGACCTCGGGCTCAGCCTGTATATAAATCCCGAGCGTGCGGCAGCGCGTGAAATATCGCGGCTTATCCGCTTCCCGAGTGCAATTCAGGTTGAAACATTTGCAAAGGGCAGAGTTGAGATTATGAAGTATGAAATTCCGGAGGGCTCCGAGCTTCATGAGCTTCGCATACATCAGCTCCGGCCGAAGCTTAAGACAACGGTGTTTATCTGTGCAGTTGAGCGCGGGAACGATGTTGTGGTTCCTACCGGTGATTTCGTTTTGAAGACAGGGGATATCATATCCTTTGTTGCACCTATCAGAGTTGCCAACGAATTTTTTGCAAAAGTCGGGGGTGTCACGACAAAGATAAAAAATGTCGTAATCCTTGGCGGAGGACGGCTGACATACTATCTCACAAAAATGCTTCTTGAATCGGGGCTCGACGTCAAGATAATTGAGATTGATATGGCACGATGTGATGAGCTCAGCGAGCTTCTGCCTGAAGCGATGATAATTCACGGTGACGGAACGAACAATCATCTTCTCCACGAGGAGCATATAGAGAATGCTGATGCAGTTCTCAGCCTCACAGGTGTTGATGAACAGAATGTTCTTATGTCGCTTTATGCTTATCAGCAGGTTCCTGATGCAAAAATTATAACAAAAATTAAGCATTTCGATTTTGATGATGTTTTGAAAGGAATGCAGATCGGAAGTGTTGTTTATCCAAAACATATAACCGCAGATCACATTCTTCGTTATGTCCGCGTTATGCAGAATTCATGGGAGGCGAGCATGGAATCGCTCCATCGAATTGTCGATGACAGGGTTGAAGCTCTTGAGTTCCGCATACGTCAGAAATCGGAAGTTGTCGGCGTTTCTTTTGCAGAACTCAATATCAGAAAAGGGACTCTTGTTGCGTGCATAACAAGAAACGGAAAAACGTTTACTCCGACCGGTAAAGACAGCATTCAGATAGGCGATACGGTTATAGTGGTAACAACTTATAAAGGAATAAGTCGCATAGAGCAAATACTAGGCGATGAAACGGAGAGATAGATGAATAAGAAGATTGTTTTGAAGCTGAACGGCTACATACTTCTGTTTGATGCCATAGCAATGCTTTTGCCGATGCTTGTCGCTCTTATATATAAGGAACGCGAAGGCTATGCCTTCATACCTGCAATTCTTATAAGCGTTGCGGTTGGGCTTCCTCTTGTGTTTCTTAAGCCGAAGCATAAATCGCTTTATGCGCGTGAAGGTCTTGCAACAGTTGCAATAGCGTGGATTATGATAAGTGTTGTCGGAGGTTTGCCGTTCTTTTTCTCGGGAGATATATCAAATCTTATTGATTGCTTCTTTGAAACAGCATCGGGATTTACGACAACCGGGGCAACAATTTTGCGCGATGTTGAAGCATTAAGCCGGTGTATGCTGTTCTGGAGAAGCTTCACTCATTGGATTGGCGGTATGGGCGTGCTTATGTTTGTCATGGCACTGGCGCCGCTTGCCGGTGGGAACAATATGCAGCTTATCCGGGCTGAATCTCCGGGGCCGCAGGTTGAGAAGCTTTTGCCGAAAGCACATATGAATGCAAAGGTTTTATATGGGTTATATATAGGCTTGACTGTTTTGCAGATAGTTTTTCTGCTTCTTGGAAGAATGCCTTTCTTTGATGCGGTAACGACAGCTTTCGGAACTGCAGGAACAGGCGGCTTCGGGATAAAGAATTCGAGTATTGGTGGGTACAGCACATATATTCAAGCTGTAGTAACCGTATTTATGCTGTTGTTTTCGATAAACTTCAATATGTACTTTCTTTTAGTCGCGGGGAAATTCAAGGCTGTGTGGAAGAACGAGGAGCTTCGGCTTTTTGTGGCGGTTGTTGTTGCATCGATGTTTGTTATAACACTGAATAACTTCGGTTTGTTTGAAAATGTTTTTGAGGCATTTCATCATACTTCATTCGCCGTTGCATCGGTAATCTCCACCTCTGGCTTCACAACGGTAGATTTCAATACATGGCCGGAGTTTTCAAAGGTTATCCTTGTTTTTCTTATGTTTGTCGGTGCTTGCGCAGGCTCAACAGGCGGCGGAATCAAGGTGTCGAGATGCCTGATTCTTCTCAAATCGCTCAAGCGAGAGTTTACATCGCTTGTCCATCCAAAGAGTGTTAAGGCGATAAACATAAACGGAAAAAAGCTTGATGATGAAACGATAAGGCGTGTAAATGCATACATAATCTGTTATATATTGATATTTTTTGCATCCTTCATCATCATATCTCTTGATGGCTTCAGTTTTGAAACCAATATGACAGCAGTTGCTGCAACCTTGAACAATATCGGCCCGGGGCTTGCGGCGGTAGGGCCTATCGGGAATTATGCTGATTTCTCGCCGCTATCTAAAATTGTTCTTCTGATTGATATGATATGCGGAAGACTTGAACTCTTCCCGATAATGGTGCTTCTCCTGCCGCAGGCATGGAAGCGAAATTAAGAGAAGTAAACCCACGGATTTTCGTGGGGCGGTGTATGTGAAACTCAACAAAGAGCATAACTTTGGTTGTCAATTCATCGGATATGTGGTATGATTAGGTGGATGGCAGATACAATTCAAACCACTTGTCGGGAGGCGCGTATGTTTTCGTTTTTTAAACCTGATATACAGCTAAATAACATATACGAGCTTCGCGCCGAGCTTCTCAGCGCGCTTTCCGTGCGCGTGCTTATTGCAGATCTTGACAACACTCTTGCGATGTACGAGAACGAAACTCCGGATGATGCGATTGTCGGATGGGCAAAAAAGCTTGACGAGAGCGGGATTTCACTTGCGGTTGTTTCTAACAACAAAATGGAAAGAGTCGAGAAATACTGCAAACCGCTCGGTGTTGACTATTACTGGAGAAGTGGAAAACCAAGCAGAAAGACAATAAAAAAAGCGATGGCAAAGCTCGGGGGGACACGCGAAACCACAGCCCTTGTCGGAGATAAGCTCATAACGGACATAATAGGAGCAAAGCGTTGCGGAATCCTTGCAATAAAGGTGAAACCGCTCGGAAAAAGGAGGATGTTTGAGTGATATGAAAAAAATAATGATTATCAACGGGCCGAATCTCAATTACCTTGGCAAACGTGAGCCCGAAATTTACGGCAAAGATACATTGGAGAGCATTATAGAATACACAAAGGAGAAAACAAGCGAGCTTGGCGTTGATATTTCTGCGTACCAGACAAACTGCGAGGGTGAGATTGTTGACCTTCTCTATCGCGCGGTCGAGGAGGGGTATGCCGGAGTTGTGATAAACGCGGCGGCATATTCGCATTACAGCATCGCGATTCGTGATGCAATATCCGCAATCCCGGTTCCTTGTGTTGAGGTGCATCTGAGCAACATCCACGCACGAGAGGATTTTCGACACAAATCGGTTATTTCTGCCGTGTGCGAGGGGATGATTTGTGGATTTGGAAAGCACGTTTATCCGCTCGGAGTGAAGGCTCTCTGCGAAATAATCTTACTTTAAAAATTTTTCTTGCAATATTGGTAAATATAAGGTAAAATATAAAGAGATTTATACAGAAAAACGGAGGATTGTTAAATGATTTCTGCAGGTGAATTCAGAAACGGTATGACATTTGAGATGGATGGACAGGTAATGCAGGTTATCGAGTTCCAGCACGTTAAGCCGGGTAAGGGCGCGGCGTTTGTTCGCACGAAGTATCGCAACGTCGTTACAGGCGCTGTTGTTGAAACTTCCTTCAACCCGACGGATAAGTTCCCGCCGGCATTTGTTGAGAGAAAGGATATGCAGTATCTCTACAACGACGGTGAGCTCTATTACTTTATGGACGAGGAAACATACGAGCAGGAGCCGCTTAATGCAGACAAGCTCCCCGATAGCTTTAAGTTTGTTACCGAGAATATGACGGTTAAGTTCCTTTCCTTTAAGGGCAACGTTTTCAGCGTTGAGCCGCCCAACTTCGTTGAGCTTGAAATCACCGAAACCGAGCCGGGCATCAAGGGCGATACAGCTACAAACGTTACAAAGCCGGCATTTGTTTCAACAGGTGCTGAGGTCCGCGTTCCGCTCTTTATCAACATCGGCGACAAGATTAAGATTGATACAAGAACAGGCGAATATCTCGAACGCGCGAAGTAAGGAGGAGCTGTAATGGATATAGTTGAGAAGGCAGCGTACCTTCGCGGCCTTTGTGACGGGCTTGAAATTGACACCGACACAAAGGAAGGCAAGCTTTTAGTTGCTATCGTTGATGTTATTGACGAGCTTGCAGCGTCAGTTTCTGACCTTGAAGCCGTTGCTGATGAAATGAGCGATGAGCTTGACGAAGTCGCAGAAGAACTTCTTGAGCTTGAAGGCGCATTTGATGATGACTGCGACTGCGGTTGCGGCGATGATGATTGCGACTGCGATTGTGATGACTTCCGCTACGAGGTCGTCTGCCCGACTTGCGGCGACTCTATCATGGTGGATGAGGACATTCTCGCCCTGGGCGCTATCCAGTGCCCCGGCTGCGGAGAAGACCTTGAGTTTGATGCAGACGAGTGTTGCTGCGGTGATGATGATTGCGACTGCGGCGACGACTGTGATTGCCACGAATAATTTTAAATAATAAAGAACACGTGATTTCATAGAAATCACGTGTTCTTTTCAATTAATCATCGTGGCACAGCAGGACAGAATATTCTTCCCTGCTGTACTTTTCTATAAATTCAAGGCTTCTTTCAGGGCAATATGAAAAAGGGTTTGTAGCAAAATGCATTTTGCTACAAACCCTTTGGTTTATAATAAAAGCTTATCGCCTTTCAGATATCTGATTAACGGGGGTGTCAAGAAGACTTATCATATACGAGCCGTAATTCTGCGTGTCAAGATAAGAAAGGATTCTTGGAAGAGCGCTGATAGAAGCGGCTGAATCCGAGAGTGCAAGAACAGGCGAGCGGGATGAGCTTTTAAGCTGGGAGATGGTTCTTGAGTATATCTGCGATGCCGACCCCTGCGGGGCAATATTAGAGTCCCACAGCCTGAAGCCTGAGGCTATCACTTTTTCAACGTCGTCTGCGGATAATGATGAGGAGCTGTTTTTAAAACGAACGAGCCGGGTTTTGGTTTTTGCCACGTCAAAAAGCTTCTGATTTGCAGCTGAAAGGTCTGAAATGCTTTCTGCAAGGATACCGATAGAGTAGCCCTGGGTAACAGCCCGGCGCAGATCGTTTCCGTTATCTGAAATTGCATTGGGGCTTATGAAGAAGGTTGCGCGAAACCCATATTTCGAAAGAGAATTGAGAATCTTCCCGAGGTTTTCGCTGCTTGTAATGTTGAAAGAAAGCCTGAGCATCTGACTTTTTTGTTGCGTTTCGGTTGGAGAAGAATCCGGGATAGAGGATTGCTGGTTCTTTTTCTCTTCAGCCTTCTTCTTGTTATAGGCGTTGAGAAGGTCCGGGATTGCATTTTTAGCTATGTATTGAAACATATTGTTAGGAATATCTGATGAGCGCTTTATGCGAATGAGCGGGATAGCCGAATCGTATGAAAATTCCAGGCCGAAAATCTGGGATGTGAACTGGGCAGGAATGTATACCGAGCCAGCTGCTGCAACGGCAACGGCCTTGTATTGGACATCCTCGTGAACTATATATGCAGTGGAAGTGTTAAGGTCAAAGATGAGGGTAGTGTCCCAGCTGTAGAGAACAAGCTTCCCTTCAGCGGCGTTGTATGATGTGCTGATGCCGAGATTACCTGCGGAAAAACACTGATAATCGATGTACCATACTCCGTTTGATTTTATCGGCATAGCATCCGTAAGAGGAAGAACCGTGTTGCCGGCGGCAACAAAAATTTCTCCTTCTGCGGTTGTTGGGATCACAAAGAAAAGAACGGATATGCAAAAAACGAGAATCAAAGCTATTGCCCGCTTCATATAATTCACCTCCCATATATCACAATTATACAGTTTCGTGAAGCTTTTTGCAACACTTAAGCATCTTTTGAAACACAGATGTAATACTCTCGGTGTTTTTTACATATCTTGCCATAGTAAGGGAGAGATGTTAATGGATGTGTTTGTAAGTGCGATAAACAAGACGTTGTGGGGAGGGCCGATGCTGCTTCTTCTTGTCGGCTGCGGAGCATATCTGACGGTGAGGCTTAAGTTTTTTCAGCTTCTCAGGATAAGAAAATGGATGGGGGAAAGCCTCGGCTCGTTGTTTCGAAAAACAGAAGCTGCAAAAAAAGGAATATCTCCATATCAGGCACTCTCAACCGCGCTTGCATCGACCGTAGGAAGTGGAAATATCGTTGGTGTCGCAACTGCAATTGCCACAGGGGGCGCAGGGGCGGTTTTCTGGATGTGGGTTTCTGCCTTTTTCGGAATGGCAACAAAATACACGGAAATATACCTTGCCGTAAAATTCAGAAGACAGAAGGGAAAAGAGTTTTACGGCGGGCCGATGTATTATATCGAAAGTGGGCTCGGGAAAGGGTATAAATGGCTTTCTTATCTTTTTGCGATTTCCGGCGCGCTTGCGTGCATAGGAATGGGGGCGATGAATCAGGCGAATTCAATAACAGCGGTCATCTCCGGGAAAACACCCTTGCCGGATATTGCAACAGGAATTATCCTTGCGCTTGTTGCAGCGAGTGCAATAAACGGAGGGATACGAAGAGTTTCACATGTCACGGAACGCCTTGTTCCGATAATGGCGGTTTTTTACGTTGGAATGGCACTTGTTATAATGATTTTAAACCCCAGGGACACAGCTTTGGCGGTTTGTGCAATTTTCAAAGCGGCATTTACTCCGCAAGCTGTCTATGGCGGTGCGGGAGGCGTTATGGCGAGCCGCGCTGTGAGATTCGGGGTTGCGCGCGGAGTTTTCTCAAATGAAGCGGGGCTTGGAAGTTCTCCTATGGTTCATGCGGCGGCTGATGCAAAAAGTCCTCGTGATCAAGGTTTTTGGGGCGTTTTTGAAGTCTTTATGGATACAATGGTGATATGCACCGTGACGGCAATTGTAATACTTTCCGGAATGGAAGGCGCAGAGAATTTGACCGGAGCCGAGCTTGTAGGCGCCGCTTTTTCAAAGCATATCGGATACTTCGGCGAGAGCTTTGTCGGCATCTCGACAATTCTTTTTGCGCTTACGACAATTCTTGGCTGGTCATATTACGGCGAAAACTGCGTTTTCTATCTCACAAGTGGGAGGGAATCTTCAAAAAAAGTTTATCGAAATATTTTCGCGGTTGCGGTTGTACTCGGAGCGGTTCTGAATGTTGAGAGCGTATGGGCGATTTCGGATATGTTCAACGGAATGATGATGGTGCCGAATCTCATAGCAGTTCTTCTCCTTTCGGATATAGTTATCAAGAATAAATAAACTGACTGTGCTGATTTTATATCAGCGCAGTCAGTTTGTCTATTTCATATGTAGGGGAAAGTTCCAGTGTATTTTCTTTGTGCTTCGGGTTATACCAGCACGTATCAAGCCCCGAATTTATCCCACCGAGAATGTCTGACGTGAGAGAGTCACCGATAACGATGACCTCATCAGGAGAGGGGTTTCCGATTTTTTCGAGAACGCGGCGGAAGTATTCCGCCTGCGGCTTCTGAATGCCTATTGAAGTGGCTGTAAAAATGCCTGAAAAATAGGGGCGGAGCGGGCTTGAGGCATATCTCTTTAGCTGAACGCTTTCGGTCCCGTTGGTGATGATGTAGAGAGTGTGGGTCTTTGAGAGTGCGCGGCAGACAGCCTCTGATTCGGGAAACGGAGAGCATTGATTTGAGAGAGCTTCGATATAAAGCTCGTTTATATCAGAAGGTGAAAGCTGAATGCCGGATTCTTTCGAAAACCGCCGGAACCGCTCAATGAGCGGGCCGCCATCGTAGGTGATTCCGCGCTCAAATTCCTTCCATATATCGTCGTTTATCTTCGTATAAAGCAGATACTGTTCCTCTGAAAGTTTGACACCGTATTGCGAAAAAGCGCAGAAAATAGCGGTTCTTTCGTGAATATAATGGTCATATAACGTGTTGTCCGAATCAAAAAGGATTATTTTATATTTAGAAAGCATCTTCAGAAAAACTCCTTATTTTGAAAGTCTTGCAGGCAGTGCACGCATACGCGCAGAGCTTATCAGGCCAAGCGCCATATATACGGCAAGGACACTTGAACCGCCATAGGAAAAAAGAGGGAGCGTAAGCCCTATAACGGGAAGAAGCCCCGTACACATTCCTATGTTCTCAATAGTCTGCGAAATCAGGAGAGCTGAGACTCCGGAGCAAATGAGATATGAAGAAAAAGAGGATGAGCGCATAGTAATTGATACGCAGCGGAAGATGATAAGCCCGAGAATGAGAAGGATGAGAAGGCAACCTAAAAAACCGAGCTCTTCACCTGCAACGGAGAAAATAAAGTCAGTTTGCTTTGCGGGGAGATAACCGAGCTGAGTCTGAGTCCCGTCTCCAAGCCCGCGGCCGAAAAGCTGGCCCGAGCCGATTGCGATTTTGCTTTGTATCGCGTGGTACCCGCGCCCGAGCGGGTCAAGCTCAGGGTTAAAAACAACGAGCAGACGCATTTTCTGGTCGGGGCGGAGAACGAACTTCCATATAACCGGAGAGAGCGCGGCAAGGGAAACAAGCGCGCCTGCAAACCAACGAAGCTTTACTCCTGCTGCAAACATCATAATTGCAAAAATTGTGATATACACAAGGGTCGAGCCGAGGTCCGAGGAGATGATATATAAAAGCCCGATGGGGATGAGTGCAAAGGCTGATATAACTATAACTGATGCGGCAGAGTCAAGGCGGTCTTCAAGAGAGTTTATGTGGCCTGCAAGTGAAATGATGAAAAGAACCTTCCCAAGCTCTGCCGGCTGTATGCCTATTCCTCCAAAGCGAATCCACGCGCGGTTTCCTGTCTCCTCGCTTCCTGTTCCGAAGAGGATGAGAAGGCATATAAGCAGGAGATTTGCGACATATACGTACTTCCACCAGGAGCTTACAGAGTCAAGATCCAGCCAGGACAGGAGAAGGTAGAGGATAACGCCGAGGAGCGTTGCGGCGAGCTGGATTTTTATAAAGCTTCCGCTTCCCATGCTCTGAGTTGCGCTTGCAATCAGGATCATTCCGAAAATGGATGCAAAAAGCGATATTGCGAGAAGCTTTGTGTCAACCTGCTTAAAAAAACCGCGCACTCCGCGAAAAAAAGCGGACATTCTGAAATCACTCCTTTTTGTAAACTCTTTTACTATAATCTTACCACTCTTTTATAAAAACGTCAATTTTAAAATAAATATAAAACTTATATTATATTAGTTGGACAAAAGAAGTTGTTTGTGCTATACTATATTATGAGTTATTTTCTTTTAACTGAAGGGGGCGTAGCTTGTGAATAACCGCTTTATAAAATGGATAGAGCCGAGGTTTGTTTTAAGCTTTGCGGCCATGTTTATATTTTCTGCAGCTTCTTTTTTCTATGCAGATGTTAAAGTCGCTGCCACGGAGCTTGGTATCAGTGTGATAGTTCTTGTGATTTTCCTTTTTACAGCCGACAGGCGTGAGAAGAAGCTTAAAAAGAGCATAGAGGAAACCTTTGATACCATAAATCAGGCAAACCGCGATTCCACAATGGTATTTCCGATGGCGATGGCGGTTATAAAGCGAGAAAGCAAGGAGATTGTCTGGGGGAATTCTGCCTTCGCGGATATGGCAGGGGTTCACGACTATGTGTTTGAGAAGAAGCTTTTTGACCTCATCCCGGAGTTTGACCTTGCGTGGGTGATTGACGGAAAGCGCGAATGTCCATCTGAAATCCCGATTTCAGGAAAGATGTATAAGGTCTTCGGAAACCTTTTCCACCCGGAGGGAGCGGCTGAGTCCTCTGCGCTTCTGACTCTCTATTGGCTTGATGTTTCGGAATACTCCGAGAAGATTTCGGAGTTTGAAAATTCAAGGCAGATAGTTTCCGTGATTATGATAGATAACTATGCCGAAATTATGAACGGATTAAATGACGCTGAGCGCTCTACCGTTATTGCGGAGATAGACAAGCGACTTGCAGAGTGGACAGCTCCGGCAAACGGAATTTTCCTGCGATATGAGCGCGATAAGTATTTATATATATTCCATGAGGGATATTTGAAAAAATACACATCTGAAAAATTCTCGGTTCTTGACTCTGTCAGGGAGATTCAGAGCAAAAATGGAATCAGAGTGACCCTCAGCATCGGAATCGGTAAGGACGGGCAGGATTTTAAAGAAAACCACAGAAACGCCCGCCTTGCAATTGATATGGCGCTTTCCCGAGGCGGCGACCAGGCAGTTATCCGTGATAAGTTCAGCTTCGAGTTCTTCGGAGGCCGCTCGCAGGAGCTTGAAAAGCGAACAAAGGTAAAATCGAGAGTTATGGCAAACGCGCTTTCGGGGCTCATCAGAGACAGCTCCGGAGTTATAATCATGGGGCATAAGGGTGCGGATAACGACAGCATAGGCGCCGCAGTCGGAATTGCCTGCATCGCGAGAAAAATAGGCAAGAGTGCATCCATTGTGGTCGGCCAGCGCACAAGCGCAGACAGGCTTATAAGAAAAATTAAAACAGAACATATTTACGATGGCGCATTTATAAGCGCGGAGGACGCTCTTTTAGAGGCGGACAGCGACACTCTTTTAGTTGTCGTCGATACAAACAGGAAAACCGTTGTTGAGTCAGAAGCGCTTCTTGAATCGGCAAATAAAATTGCAGTTATTGACCATCACAGGCGCGGCGCGGATTATATCGAGGATGCAGTTCTCAATTTCCACGAGCCGTATGCTTCAAGCACGTGTGAGCTTGTTGCAGAGCTTTTGCAGTATATAGTTGAGACACGCGACATTTTGGCTTGCGAAGCCGAAGCGATTTTGTCCGGCATCGTTATAGATACGAAAAAGTTCACAATGAAGACGGGTGTTCGCACATTTGAAGCGGCGGCGTACCTTCGCCGTGCAGGGGCTGACACTACCGAGCTTAAGAGAATTTTGCAGGACGATATAGAAACCTATGTAAAGCGTGCGGAGCTTGTAAAGCTTGCGAAAATGTATCACGACAAGGTTGCAATAGTTGAATACAACGGCCAAAGCGACAGAAAAATCGCGGCTCAGGCGGCAGACGACCTTCTTACAATCCGGGGGGTTCAGGCGGCGTTTGTCCTTTTCCGCGACCAGGGTGACGTCAACATTTCAGCGCGCTCTCTCGGCGATATAAACGTTCAGGTAATCCTTGAAAAGCTCGGCGGCGGCGGGCACTTTGATACTGCGGGCGCGCAGCTTCGGGATAAAAAAATTGATGCGGTGGCAGAGGAGCTTAAGAACGCCATTGATGACATTCTCGGATAACAAGAAAGAAAAAAAGGATCAGTTTTTGCGAAATATGGAGGAATATGAAAATGAAGGTAATTTTAAATGCGGATGTTAAAGGTCAGGGGAAGAAGGGCCAGATTGTAAATGTATCTGACGGATATGCAAGAAATTTCCTTTTTCCTAAAAATCTTGCAAAGGAAGCAACAGCAGATAACCTTAATACGGCGCGCCTCCGCGAGGAAGCTAATATTGCCCGAATCGCAAGAGAAAAGGAAGAAGCAAAAGCTCTTGCGCAAAGGCTTGCCGGCATAAAGGTTGAAGTAAAAGCAAAGGCAGGAGCGGGCGGCCGGCTCTTCGGCTCGGTCACAGCGGGCGATATTGCAGATGCGCTTTCCGCTCAACACAAAATAGAGATTGATCGCCACAAGATGGTGCTTTCCGAAAACATAAAGCAGTTCGGGACATATGAGGTCAAGGTAAAGCTTTATAACGAAGTAAGCGGAAAGCTTTCCGTAGTTGTCAAAGAGGCATAAATTTCCTGCTTATAGGGGGTTGTAAAAATGGATGAACTCATCGGAGCAAAGCTGCCGCACAATGTTGAGGCGGAACAGTCTGTTCTTGGTTCAATGCTTCTCGACCCGCGCTGCATTCCGGAGGTTATGGAGCATCTAAGGGCTGAGGATTTTTACGTATCACAAAACAAAAATATTTTTGAAGCAATACAGAGTATGTTTACCCTCAATGAAACGGTTGACATCATAACGGTTATTGATAAGCTCACAGTCCGGGGGACTCTTGAAGCCTCCGGCGGGCGTGCATACATTTTAAAGCTTATGGAGATTACTCCGACGGCTGTGAATGTGGCGCAGTATATAAAAATTGTCCGCGACAAGGCTCTGCTTCGCAATCTCGATGAAACAACAGCAGAAATCCATAGCACCATTGCATCAGGCGAGGGAGAGGCTGACGAGATTGTTGAGTTTGCAGAGCAGAAGATATACGAGATTCGGAGTGAGAAAAAAAGCAAGGGGATATCTCCTATCCGCGATGTTCTTGAAAATACATATGCCCACCTCGGAACTCTTGCGAAAAACGCGGGTAAGCTTCCGGGGACTCCCACGGGCTTTTCAACCGTCGATACATTCCTCACAGGGCTTAACGATTCCGACCTTATTATTCTCGCGGCAAACACCGGTGTGGGAAAAACAAGCTTTGCGCTCAATATCTGTGCAAATGCGGCAAAACAGTCAGGCAAGGCAGTTGTTGTGTTTTCTCTTGAAATGTCAAATGAGCAGCTTGCTCTGCGGCTTATTTCCGGAGAGGCGCTCGTTGATTCAAAAAAGCTTCGCACGGGGCTTTTAAACGATGAGGAATGGGTTGCAATCGCTCACGCTTCCGAAACGCTCGCAAATACGAAAATATACCTTGCCGACGCAACGGGGATAACCGTAAGTGAGATGAAGGCAAAGTGCAGGCGACTCGGTGAGGATATCGGCCTTGTAATCATCGACTATCTCCAACTTGTCCAGTCCGGCGTGCGCTCGGATAACCGCGCCAACGAGGTCGCGGCAATTTCGAGAGCGCTCAAGATTATGGCAAAGGATTTAAACGTTCCGGTTTTGTGTCTGTCCCAGCTCTCGCGAGACAGTGATAAGCAGGGGAGACGGCCGCGGCTTTCGGATCTTCGTGAATCGGGTTCAATCGAGCAGGATGCCGACGTTGTTATGATTCTTTTCAGAGAGGATAAGGAAAGCCCCGAGAATGTCAAGCTTCTTGTTGAAAAGAACCGCCACGGAAGCACGGGCGATATAGACCTTCACTGGGACGGCAAATACACGAAGTTTACGTCGGTGGATAGTTCACATGATTACTAAGGTATTAAAAACGATACAAAAAAGCAATATGACAGACGGCGGAAGAGTTTTAGTTGCGTTTTCCGGAGGGGTGGATTCGTCTGTTATGCTTGATGTTATCATCCGCCTGAGAGATGAGCTTTCCGTCTCCGTTTGCGCCGCGCACCTGAATCATATGCTGCGCGGGGAGGATTCCGATTCTGATGAGGCCTTTGCGGGGGAAAAATGCAAGGCATACGGGATTGATTTTATCTCGGAGAGGATAAATATTGCCGAAATGGCAGAGAAAACAGGCGAGTCTGTTGAGCTGTGCGCGAGAAATGCGAGATATGACTTCTTGCGGCGTGCAAAAGAGAGCCTTGGTGCATCGCATATAGCAACGGCGCATAATGCAAACGACAACCTCGAAACGATTCTCCTGAATCTCACGCGCGGCGGCGGGCTTGACGGCCTCTGCGGAATACCTCCTGTGAGAGGTGATATAATCCGCCCGCTCATTGAATGCACCCGGGCAGAGATTGAGGAATATGCAAAGAGAGAAAAGATTACCTTCTGCATTGACAAAACAAATGAAGGAACGCAATATTCGAGAAACAAGCTCCGCCATCTTGCAGTGCCGACGCTTCTTGACCTGAACGCTTCGGCAGTTGAAAACGCATCAAGAACGTCGGTGATTCTCAGAGAAGAGGCGACTTTTCTGATGAAGGCGGCGAGAAAACACTCGGAGAAAATCTCGAGGGGGCTTTCCTCGTGTGACAGAAAAGGGCTTCTTTCCGAGCCTGCTCTGATGTCAAGGGTTTGTGAGATTTTTGCTGCAAATGCTTTGGGGAAAGACTCATATACACTTGAATACAGACACGTCGGGATGATTTCGTCTCTTGCGAAAAGCGAGTCGCCGTCGTGCAGAATAAGTCTTCCCGGAGGGCTTTTGGTGAGTCGGATATACGACGAGGTGCTTTTTGAACGGGAGACAAGCGAAGAAGAGCTTCCTCCGGTTTTGCTTCAATGTGGCGAAAATTTCTGGGGAGAATATGTAATTAACGTAAAAAAAAGCGAAAAAAGGGAAAAAATTCATAATTTATTAAATACTTTTTTTGTTCCATATGATAAAATACAAGATAATCTTGTTGTTCGATCTCGCAAAGAGGGAGATGAAATAAAGCTTCCGAAACGGAGAACGAAGAGCATCAAAAAGCTTTTTATTGACGAAAAGCTTCCTTTGCGGCTTCGCTCAAAAACTCCGGTTATTGCAGACGGAGAGAAGGTGTTCGGAGTCTTCGGCTTCGGAGAAGATGTCCGGTTCTTTAGCGATTCGGAACACGGATACTTTATAGAAATAAACAAAAAATAGGGTGTGGATTTTGAAAAACGATATAGAGAGAGTTCTTCTTTCGCAAGAAGAAATTGCCGAAAAGGTAAAAAAACTGGCAAATCAGATAAAAGGCGAATATAGTGGCAAAAACCCGCTTATATTATGTATATTGAAAGGCTCACTCGTGTTCACCGCAGACATAATCCGCGAGCTTGATTTTCCATGCACGATAGATTTTATGCAGGTTTCAAGCTATGGCAACGGCGCCGAAACAACAGGAAAGCTTGTTGTTAAAAAGGATATGGATGCCGACATAAACGGAAGAGACGTTATAGTCGTAGAAGATATCCTTGACACGGGGGTGACTCTTTCAAACCTTATTCCCGAGCTTAGAAAACGCGGGGCAAGCTCCGTGGCCCTCTGTGTTCTGCTCAATAAGCCTGCGCGCCGAAAGGCTGAGGTGTGCGCCGATTATATCGGTTTTGACATAGAAAACGAATTCGTCGTCGGCTACGGCCTTGACTATGATGAAAAATACAGAAATCTGCCGTATATCGGCATACTTAAACGTGAGGTTTACGAAAAATAATTTTATTTAAGGATGTGACATCAATTGAAAAAAAGCAACACGAGAGACATACTTCTCTTTCTTCTGATAGTTGTTATCCTCATTTCCGTTGCGAGTTTTCTTTTTGAAGGCAACGGTGAGGAAAAGATAACATATGCAGAGGTTGTGCGCCAGTTTGAAGCGCAGAATGTAGAGAGGTATATTATCGACGGCGGGATGCTTACAATGCAGCTCAAACGCCCGATGCTGTCAGGCCAGAGCATAATCACCTTTGACCTTACCGACCCGCAGGTCAGAGCAGATTTCCGCATGGATCTGGGAGAGCTTCTTAAGTACCAGCGTTCTGCGGGGATAATTACTGACGATGACAGAATCCCCGAGGCAGGGACACCCTGGTGGATGATTCTTCTTCCGTATCTCCTCGTCTTTATAGCAATCGGAGCGTTGTGGTACTTTATGTACAGCAAGGCTGACGGCGGCGCAAGCAAGACAATGCGCTTCGGAAAAGCGAGAACGAAGCTTGGCAGTGATGAGAAAAAGAAGGTCACCTTTGCAGACGTTGCAGGTGCTGAGGAAGAAAAGCTTGAGCTTGCAGAGATAGTGGATTTTCTTCGTGACCCGAAGAAGTTCACGGAAATCGGAGCGCGTATCCCCAAAGGAGTTCTTCTTGTAGGCCCTCCGGGAACGGGTAAAACCTATATCGCCAAAGCCGTTGCAGGCGAGGCGGGAGTTCCGTTCTTATCAATATCCGGCTCAGACTTTGTCGAGCTTTACGTCGGAGTTGGTGCTTCGCGCGTGCGTGATCTTTTCGAGCAGGCTAAAAAAGCGGCTCCGGCAATCATATTCATAGACGAAATTGACGCTGTCGGCCGTCACCGTGGCGCAGGCTATGGCGGCGGGCATGATGAAAGAGAGCAGACACTCAATCAGCTCCTTGTTGAAATGGACGGCTTTGGAAATAACGAGGGTGTTATAATTATCGCGGCGACAAACCGCCCCGATATTCTTGACCCCGCGCTTATGCGCCCGGGCAGGTTTGACCGCCAGGTATATGTCGGGCTTCCCGATATGAAAGACCGCGAAAAGGTTCTGGCGATTCACACACGCTCGAAGAAGCTTGCGGCAGATGTAAGCCTTAAGACGGTTGCAAAATCGACAAGCGGGTTTACCCCTGCAGACCTTGAAAATCTTCTTAACGAAGCAGCTCTTCTTGCCGCTCGCCGCGGAGAAGCAGCGCTCACGCAGGACGACATTGAAAAGTCAATGCTCAAGATTATCGCAGGCCCTGCAAAGCATAACAGAGTGCGTAATGAACACGAGAACAAGCTCGTTGCATACCACGAGGCGGGCCATGCGCTTGCGATGAAGTTCCTTGAAACTCAGGACCCCGTTCATCACATCTCTATTATCCCGCGTGGAATGGCAAACGGCTATACGATTTCCCTCCCGAGAGAGGATGTTTACACAAAATCAAAAACTGCCATGAACGAAGAAATAGTTTCCCTGCTCGGCGGTCGCGTTGCAGAAAAGCTTGTGCTTGATGATATTTCAACGGGCGCTTCAAACGACATCCAGAGAGCAACGGCTATTGCGCGTGATATGGTTACGAAATACGGAATGAGCGACAGGCTCGGCCCGATAAGCTATGCATCTGAGAATGAAGAGGTCTTCCTCGGCCGCGACTTTGCTTCAAAGCGCGCATATTCCGAGGAGATTGCCGGAATCATTGATGAAGAAATCCGCGATGTTGTAGAGGCTGCATATGCCCGCTGCGAAGGGATTTTGAACGACCATATGGATAAGCTCCACGAGGTCGCAAACTTCCTGCTCGAAAAGGAAACAATGGAAGCAGAAGACTTCTACGCAATCTTCGGAGAGGATGTTCCTGAAAAAGAAGTTAAAAACGAAGAAGCCTCATCTGAAAACGAATAAGAAGCACAAAAAACGGACACATCATTTTGATGTGTCCGTTTTTTATTATTTATTTCTGAAACTCTTCTATGTTTTTTGCGATGCTGTGGTTTATGGGCTTCCACTCAATTTTCTTGAAAAGCGCCGAGATGGATATCGGGATATATGTGAAAATAAAGAGCGGGAAGGTGAATATATATCGAATCTTTTTTGCGGGGGTCGTGTTTATGTTCTTCCATTCGGTTATAGTCGTAATTGCGGCAAAGAAGAACAAAATAGCGTAGAAATTGAAGAAGGTCATAAACAAAGCGATAGAAGAAACAATCGCGAGTGTATGATACTCGGGAAGGTTTACAAGCGAAATGATAAGGAACACGGAATTCACGACGGCCCCGACGACGGTAAGAAGCATAGCGGGCATAATCGTCATAAGCATATCGTATGCTGAAAAACTGCGGTTTTTAAAAATTGCGCGGAAAAGCTTTGCGCCGTATGCGGCAAAAACCTGAAAAAAGCCTTTTGCCCAGCGAATGCGTTGGTTCCAGGAGTCTTTGTAGGTATAGGGCTGTTCGTCATAGAGCATAGCGTTTTCGGCATATCCAATCTTTTCGTCCTTTATGACGCTGTCAATGGAAAATTCGATATCTTCAGTGAGAAGGTAGTACTTCCAGCCCTGATTTTTCTCTATAATCTCGCGGGAGACGAGAAAGCCTGTTCCCGAAACGGCACAGCTTAAACCCAGAATCATGCGGGAGGCGTTAATGAATTTTGCTTCGCGCAGGAACCAGAGCGAGGAGCCTGCCGAGATCCAGTTGGTGTCGTAGTTCTTCGAGTTGCGATAGCTTGTAACTATGCGGTAGCCCGAATCGAAAACATTATTCATTTCTGTGATGTAGTTCTCATCAAGAAGATTATCTGCATCGAAAACAAAGAAGCCGTCATACTCTGAAAACTTGCCGAGCTTTACAAGGCTTTTGAAGCCGAAGTTGAGAGCATAGCCTTTGCCGATGTGCGTTGTGTCATTTCTGCAAAAGACCGTAGCCCCTGCACTTTCCGCACGCGATGCAGTTTCGTCGGTGCAGTTATCGGCGATAACGTAGATATCGTAAAGATCGGATGGGTATTTCTGTCTTTTTATGCTTTCAATGAGCTGGCATATGACGGACTGTTCGTTTCGTGCCGCTATTAAGATTGCGTATTTGTGCATACACGATGCAGTGAAAACTTTTTTCTTTCCGAAAAGAGAGATAAAGACATAGACGAGCTGATAAGAGTACAAAACCGTGAAGAAAATAAAGAGCAAAAGGTTTGCACTATCTAAAAATGAACGCAATAAATGTCTCCTCCTTAAAGGGTGATAGAACTACTTAATTATATCCCTGCTACATAAAAAAAGCAAGCCTTTGAGTATAAATATTTTAAACATAGACAAAGATGCGCGCTAATAGAATTTATTATGAAGGGAGAATGTGTATGAAAAAAGAAAACATTTTCATAAAAACGGCAGATATGTTCGATATCCCCGCTGATACAAAAGGCGGACTTTTGCATATTGAGTTATCGGGAAACCGCGAGGCGTTTTTTGAAAACCATAAGGGGATTATATCGCTTGGTGAAGAGGAGATAGAAATCAATTCTCCTAGCGGAAGTGTTTGTGTCGTCGGGGGGAATCTGCGCGTGACGGCAATGAATGCCGCGGAGCTTCGCATCTGCGGGAGGATAGAAAGAATAGAGTATAAAGGGCAGGGTATATAGGATATGCAAAAATTTGTGAATCTATTTTCAGGGTGTGTTACCATAGAGGTGACAGGGTCATACCCCGAGCGTTTTTTGAATCTCTGTGCGAGAAACGGAATTAAATTCTGGGATATGCAAATTTGCGATATAGGGGTTTTCAGGATTACTCTGCGCGCTAAAAGCTTTCTCGAAATTGCGCCCGTTGCGAAAAAATCAATGTGCCGCGTACACATCATTTCAAAAGGTGGCTTTCCTTTTTTTAGCCGGAGGATAAAACGCCGAAGCATTCTTGTGGCGGGGTGTGCTATGTTTTGTGTTGCAGCATGGATATTTACGGGGTTTGTGTGGACGATAAATATAGACGGCTTTGAGGGGCTGGATGAAGAAAAGCTTCGGCAGAGGCTTCAGGGTGAAGGGCTCAGAATCGGGGCTATGCACAGCTCGATTGACCTTGAAGCGCTTCGAAACAATATTCTCATAGATATGCCTGAGCTTTCATATATATATGTGAATTTCAGCGGTGCGGAAGCGAAGGTGACAGCAAGAGAGCGCAAGGCTCCGCCTGAAATTCTTCCGGCCGATGTCCCGTGTGACATAGTGGCGGATAAAGACGGGATAATCCACAGCATTACCGTGAAAACGGGAACTCCGGAGGTTGTGCGCGGCGAAACCGTAGTCCGTGGGCAGCTTCTTGCAAGCGGATACATAACCGGGAGAGAGGGAACAACCGTAATAACTCACGCAGATGCGGAAATAACGGCAAAAACGTGGAAAAACATAAGCGCAAAAATGCCAAAAAAGACCATGCAAAAGGAGTTTACCGGGCGCGAAAAAAAGTGCTATACAATAATTTTATTCGGAAAGCGAATAAAATTATATCCAAACAGTAGAATTTCATATGCAAAGTGTGATAAAATAATAAAAAGGAACAATCTTACAGTGTCTCGCGCAATAACTCTTCCGCTCTCTCTTGAGTGTGCAACCTATCGCGAGTTTGAGCTCCGGGAAGAAGCTTTTCGCGAGGAGCAGGCGTTTGAGATTATGGGAGAGACTTTGAATGAGTGTTTGTCGGGCGGCGAGGTTTTTGAGGTTGTAAGCACAAAGCTTGACACGCGCGCGGATGAGAAGTTTGCGTATGCGGCGATTAAAGCGGAGTGCATAGAAAAAATAGGCGTTAAAAGAAAAATGCTGAAGGATGGATAAAATGGTAGAGAGAACTATAAACGTTGAAAGACTCGAACAGATGACGGATATTTTCGGCTCGTTTGATGAGAACATCGGGATACTTGAGCGGGAGCTTGGGGTCACTGTCCTCAACAGAAACACGGAGCTTAAGGTTATGGGTGAGCCGGAGCGGGCAGATCGCGCCGTCAGGGTTATAGAAAGCCTTCTCGTTCTTTCATCGCGCGGCGAAGCAATAAACGAGCAGAATATACGTTATGCCATAGGGCTTGTCGAAGAAAACAAGGAAGGGCAGATAGCAGAGCTCTCGCGCGACATAGTTTGCATAACAGTAAAAGGAAAACCTATAAAGCCGAAAACTATAGGCCAGAGAGACTATATAAACGCAATCGCGAACAATACGGTAACTCTCGGAATCGGCCCCGCAGGAACGGGAAAAACATATCTCGCCGTTGCGGCGGCGGTAAATGCCTTCAGAGAAAAGAGGGTAAACCGGATTATCTTAACCCGCCCTGCAATAGAGGCAGGAGAAAAGCTTGGTTTTCTCCCCGGAGACTTGCAAAGCAAGGTTGACCCATATCTCCGGCCGCTTTATGACGGGTTGTATGATATGATAGGGCCTGAAGCGTTTCAGAGATATATGGAGCGCGGGACTATTGAGGTTGCTCCGCTTGCATATATGAGGGGAAGAACGCTTGACGATTCCTTCATAATTCTTGACGAGGCACAGAATACGACGCCTGAGCAGATGAAGATGTTTCTCACGAGGCTTGGGTTTAACTCAAAGGCGGTAATTACGGGCGACATAACGCAGATAGATTTGCCTGACGGAAAAACCTCCGGGCTTCGGGATGCGATGAAGGTTCTCCGCGATGTAGAGGATGTTGCGCTGTGCGAGCTTTCTGCGAAGGATGTCGTGCGCCACGTTCTCGTTCAGAGGATAATAAATGCTTACGAAAAACGCGATAGAGAACGCGAGAAGAAAATTCAACAGATAAGGCAGGGGTCAAAAAATGGCAGAGCATAGAATAACAGTTGTGAACGAAATAGCAGATGCGACGTTTGACGAAGTCGTCAAAAAAGCAGTTGCGGCAGCTCTTGACTATGAAAAGGTGGAGCAGGGGTGCGACATCTGCGTTATAATTACCGATGATGAGAATATCCGCGAGCTGAATCGTGAGCACCGCGAGATTGACAGGGCGACTGACGTTCTCTCATTCCCGATGCTTGAGCTTTCTCCGGGCGAGAAGATAGAGGTCTCCCCGCTTGAGCTTGACGAGGAGACAGGAACAGTTATGCTCGGCGATATTGTTATTTCCGCCCTTCGCGCTAAGGCGCAGGCGGAGGAATACGGCCACAGCGAGGAGCGGGAAATCTCCTTCCTCACGGTTCACGGCATTTTGCACCTTCTCGGATATGACCACGAGCTTGGGGAAGAAGAGGAGAAGCTTCATTTCTCCCGCCAGGAGGAAATACTCGAAAGTATGGGGATACGGAGGTAGAAAATGCATCCGAAACAAGAGATAAAAAGCCTTGTCGGAAGCTTCAAAAACGCGTTCCGCGGGATTTGGGTTGCGGCAAGGTATGAGCGCAACTTCAGAATACATATTTGTATGATGCTCTATGTTATCGCCTTTTCGATAATAGGCAAGGTAGGCTTTTCTGCGTTTTCGAAATTCCTCATCTGCTTCGGATTGGTTCTTTCGGCAGAGCTTTTCAACACGGCGATTGAGCTTTTGTGTGATGAGATGTCAAAACGCTACGATGAAAATATCAGAAGCATAAAAGATATTTCGGCAGGGGCGGTTTTAGCTGTCGCGGTCTTTTCTGCGATAGTGGGATTGTCTGTGTTTTTGTCGCCTGAAGTTTTTTCTGAGATTATGCAGACGTTCATAAAAATGCCGTATGTTGCGCTTGTTATCTTACTTTCGCTTCCCTTGTCTGTTTTATTCATTTTAAGGCGGAAAAAGAAATGATAAAAGGAAATGTTTATACGGTAGAAATAGAAGGCTACAGCTCCGAGGGCGCGGGGATTGCAAGGATTGACGGAATGGCAGTTTTCGTTCCGCTTGCCCTGCGGGGAGAGACGTGTGAAATAAAAATTTTGAAGGTTGAAAAAAGCTTTGCTTATGCAAAGCTTATGAATGTTATAGAAAAATCTCCCCATCGGGTAGAGAGCGAGTGTGAGTATTACCCGAAGTGTGGGGGGTGTTCTCTGTGGCATATGTCCTATGAAGAGGAGCTTCGGCTTAAAGAAGAGCGCGTAGCTTCTGCAATCTCAAGGATTGCAGGGCTTGATATTCCCATTTTGCCGATAATCGGGGCGGATAACATACACAGATACCGCAACAAAGCGCAGTTCCCCGCAGGGAACGGATGCGAGAGCGGGTTTTACAGAACGCGAAGCCACGATATTGTTCCGTCGAGCGTGTGTCTTATCCAAAGCGAGGTTGCCGATAGCCTCCGCGCGGCGGTTCATTCCTGGCAGAAGAAATTCGGGATACCCTCTTATGACGAAAAGAGCGGGAAGGGCGTTTTGCGGCACGTTTACGTCAGAAACGGCGACGGGGGCGCACTCCTGTGCCTGGTGGTGACAAAGAAGCCTGACCATACAGACGAGCTTGTCCACGCGGTGCGCGCTGCCTGCCCTTCAGTCTGCGGGATAATGCTCAATATCAACAGAAAGAACACAAACGTAATTCTTTCTGATGAATATATAAGCCTCTGGGGAGAGCGAGAGCTTTCGGACACGCTTTGCGGGAATACATTCCTGATTTCCCCGGCGGCTTTTTATCAGGTCAACCACGCGCAGACGGAAAAGCTTTATGAAACTGCAGTGAATCTCGCGCTGTCCGGCAAAGCTGAGAGCGCGCTTGATTTATATTGCGGGATAGGAACAATCACTCTCGTGCTTGCAAAGAAAGTCGCGCACGTAATCGGGGTTGAGGTTGTGCCCGAGGCGATAGAGAACGCGAAGGAAAACGCAAGGCGCAACGGAATTGAAAACGCGGAGTTCTTCTGCGCGGATGCGGGAGAAGCGGCAAAAAGGCTTGCAGAGCGCGGAGAGAGGCCTGATGTAATAGTCGTTGACCCTCCCCGAAAAGGACTTTCACCGGATGTAATCTCAGCGATAAAGGAGATGGCTCCGAAAACGCTTGTGTATGTCTCGTGTGACCCCGCAACCCTTGCGCGGGATTTAAAGCTTCTCTGTGAAGACGGAAGCTTTGAGGCAATCTCCGCCCAACCCGTCGATATGTTCCCGAGAACAAAGCACTGTGAAGTGGTCTGTGCTTTGAAAGGGAAGGCTTGTGCTGCGATATAAATCCACTTTTCGATAATAATTAAAGGAAAAGGCTTGCAAATATTGGAATAATGTAGTATTATATATAAATAAAATTAATATTAAAACGGAGGTATTATTTATGAAGAAAGCATTAGCTCTTCTCCTCGCAGCAGTAATGGTCTTTGCACTTTGCGCTTGCGCAGGAAACGGAACATCTATGACAATGGGTACAGGCGGTACATCAGGTACATATTACGGTTACGGCGGCGTTCTCGGCCAGTACATCAAGAACAACGCAGGCATCAACGTAACAGTAGTTTCAACTGACGGTTCCAAGGCTAACATCCAGGGAATTGACGCTGGAAACTATCAGCTCGGCACAGTCCAGTCTGACGTTATGGCTTATGCAGCTGAGGGAACACGCTCCTTTGAAGAGGAAGGCAAGATTTCCTCCTTCAGAACAGTTGCAGGTCTCTATGCAGAGTCAGTCCAGCTCGTAACAATGGATCCTTCTATCAAGAGCGTTTCTGACCTTAGAGGCAAGAGTGTCTCAATTGGCGCTCCCGGCTCGGGCGTTTACTTCAACGCGATTGACGTTCTTACAGCTGCAGGGCTTACAGAGGATGACATCAAGGCACAGTATCAGTCATTTGCTGACAGTGCAGATGCTCTTAAGGATAAGAAGATTGACGCAGCATTCATTGTAGCGGGCGCTCCGACACCTGCTATCACAGAGCTTACAACAACAAACGATGCATATCTTGTTCCGATTGACGGCGAGATCGCAGAGAAGCTCATGGCTGACTGCCCGTTCTACACAACATATCAGATTCCGGCAGGCACCTACAACGGCCAGACAGAGGACGTAACAACAGTTACAGTTAAGGCAACTCTCATCGTTGATGCTAACGCAACAGAGGAAGATGTTTACAACCTCACAGCTGCAATCTTCGATAACATCGAAGCAATTACTGCAGAAAACAAGAAGGGCGCAGAGCTCAGCATCGAGAACGCAACAAGCGGTATGACAGTCCCGTTCCATGCGGGTGCTGCAAAATATTTTGCTGAAAAGGGCGTAACAGTAGCCGTTGAATAACTGACATAATTTGAGGCTGCGACGAGCTTTTCGCCGCAGTCTCTCTTTTTATTTTGTCAGAAGCTAAAAAAGAGGCACAAAAGTGTCTGACCACTGTTAAGGAGACTTTGCAATGTTTTTTAAGAAAAAGAAGGAAACTCCGGTTGAGCCTATGGATCTTGAAGGGGTAATGAAAAAGTTTGACCGCGAATCAAACACCAGAATCTGGGAAGGAAAAGCAAAAATCGCGGTCGATGCGGTTCTCGTTATTTTTTCTCTTTTTTGCATATGCGTAACATTATTTGCAACATGGCTTGAGGAGCTTCGCCTTACAACCTTTGTGGCTTTCATTATTCTCATAGGATATCTCGTATATCCTGCCAGAAAGGGTAACCAGAAAGTCAATTTTATGCCATGGTATGATATTGTTCTTATGATTTGCGGCGTGGGGGCGTTCCTCTATTTCGCATTCAACGCAACAGATATCATCCAGCAGGGAAGCAGATTTGAATGGTATCAGATCGTTATAGGAATCCTCGGAATAATTTCGACGGGTGAGCTTTGCAGAAGAAGCGTAGGTGTCCCGATCGTAATTGTTGCAGGGGCATTTATTGTTTATGCGCTTTTCTGGGGGCTTTCAAATCCGAGTATGTGGAAAAGGATAACCTACACCACACACTACCTCTTCTACGGTAAAGAGGGCATCCTGTCAACTCCGATAAACGTATGTTCTAAGTTTATCGTTGTGTTCATTATCTTCGGTGCGTTCCTTGAAAGAACGGGAATCGCAAACTTCTTTATAAAGATAAGTAACGCAATCGTAGGTGGCTTCTCCGGTGGTCCGGCTAAGGTTGCGGTAGTCGTTAGCGCGCTTGAGGGTATGGTCTCCGGATCGTCTGTTGCAAACACGGTCGGCTCGGGATCTGTCACCATCCCGCTTATGAAAAAATCGGGGTATAAGCCTGAATTTGCCGCAGCTGCAGAGGCATCCGCTTCAACCGGCGGTCAGATAATGCCGCCTATCATGGGCGCGGCAGCATTCCTTATGGCGGATTATCTCGGTGTTCCGTACAGCAATATTGCATTGAGGGCAATTCTTCCTGCAGTGTTGTATTTTGCGGGAGTGTTTATATCCGTTCATCTCGAAGCAAAGAAAGAAGGGCTTCGCGGCCTTACAAAGGAAGAACTTCCGCGGATTTTGCCGCTTCTCAAGAAGACATACCTTCTTCTTCCGCTCATCATTCTTGTTTATCTCGTCGGCACAAGCAAGAACTCAATTCAGTACGCGGCTGCAATTGCCATCCTTGTTGCGATTGCCGTCGGCATTATAAATAAGGAAGACAGAATTACCCCCAAAAGGATTTTTGAAGCTCTTGCGGCAGGCGGCCAGGGGATGATTGCTGTTGCGGCGGCTTGCGGCGTTGCGGGAATCATTGCGGGAGCAATCACGATGACAGGCCTTGCAAATATGATGATTAACGGCATTGTCGCTCTTGCCGGAAATCAGGTAATTATAGCGCTTGTTCTGACAATGTTTTGCTGCATAGTTCTCGGTATGGGCGTTCCGACAACTGCAAACTACTGCATAATGGCGGCGACCTGCGCTCCCATTCTCATCCGTATGGGCGTTCCGGATATTGCGGCACATTTCTTTGTCTTCTATTTCGGAATCGTTGCAGACCTCACTCCCCCTGTTGCTCTTGCGGCATATGCGGGAGCGGCGATTGCCCAGGCAAACCCGATGAAAACGGCACTCACTGCAACAAAGCTTGCTATCGGCGCGTTTATTGTTCCGTATATTTTCGCACTCAACCCCGCGATGTTGTTTATTGACACAACTGCATGGGAGGTAGTCCAGATAAGCCTGACATCAGTCCTCGGAATGTTTGCGGTTGCATCGGCTCTCCAGGGGTTCCTTATGCACCGCCTCTCATGGCTTGAGCGCGCGCTTGCACTTGTTGGTGGTCTTCTTCTCATCTATCCGGGGCTTGCTACTGACCTCGTTGGAATAGGGCTGTTTGCTGCTGTTGTTGTAATACAGCTTCTTACAAAGAAAAAGGAAACAAATATATAGAGGAAAGTAAAAATGACAAAAGAAATTTCAAAAAAGGCATTTGAAATTATAAAGAAAATGCAGCAGAATGAGCTGAATGAAAGTGTAATTTATGCAAAAATAGCTCAATTTGCAAAAGGCGAGCAGAACAAAGAGGTTCTGCGCCGCCTTGCAAGTGAAGAAAAGGCACATTGTGAAATCTGGGAAAAGTATACGGGCATTAAAATGAAGCCCAACAAATTCAAGGTGCTTAAATACAGCCTGATTGCAAGAATTCTGGGCTTTACTTTTGCCGTTAAGCTTATGGAAATCGGCGAGGAAAACGCTCAGAGCGAGTATGAGCTGATTGAAAAAGAAATTGAGGAAAGCGCGGCTATAAGGAAGCAGGAGAAAGAACACGAAGAAGCGCTTCTTGATATGCTTGATGAGGAAAGCCTTCAGTACGTCGGGAGTATGGTGCTTGGCATGAACGATGCGCTCGTCGAGCTTACCGGGTCTCTTGCAGGTTTCACCTTTGCGATGCAGAACACAAGATTAATTGCGCTCTCGGGTCTTATTATTGGTATATCGGCTACCTTCTCTATGGCATCAAGCGAGTTTTTGGCGGCGAGAAGCGAGGGGAGAAGTGACGCGCTTAAGTCCTGCACATACACGGGAATTGCGTATCTCATTACGGTCGTCTTGCTGATTGCGCCGTATCTCATCCTTCAAAATTCTCAGTATATGCTCGCGCTCGGAATGATGCTTGCAATAGTAATTCTTATTATCGCAGGTTTCACGTATTACATCTCCGTTGCTCAGGGGCAGAAGTTCCGCCCGCGCTTTTTGGAGATGACGGCAATAAGTGTTTCGGTTGCAGTTCTTTCCTTCTTTGTCGGTATTGCCGCAAAGCACTTCCTCGGAGTAGAAATTTAATTGCCGGATAACATAAAACGAATTATATCACAAGCAGGATAACTTGCTTGTGATATTTTTTGAGCTTGTCTCAAAAAAATCTGTTCATTACCGCAAAAATGTGATAGAATTATCTAGTTAGAATAAAAATTACGGGGGATAGCTATGAAAAAGTCAGATTCACTTGTTAAGATAAAAGGAGTTTTTGAGGAGGGAACGGGGTTTAAGTTCTTTCTCCTGTCCGTTTTGATAACCGGAATTTCCTACGGGATTTATAAAGGGATGCTTGACAACTTCCTTGCAGAGGTTGTAGGTATGGGAGAGATGGACCGCGGGGTTACTGAATTTTTCCGTGAGCTTCCCGGAATTCTGCTTGTGTTTATTCTTGCGGCGTTTTATATGCTTTCGGCTGAAACGCTTTATAAGGCAGGCGCGATAGTTATGCTTGTCGGTATGGTGATGCACGCTTCTCTCCCGGCAACAAAGGTCCTCACAACGCTTGCAATCTGTATGTATTCCGTCGGTGAACACATTCAGATAGGAATGAAAAGCACGCTCTCACTCAAATATGCGGCCCCCGGCTCCGGTGGCTCGGCACTCGGCGCGCAGAATGCCGTCAATCAGATAGGAACTCTTTTCGGATATCTTGTTGTAGTTTTTGCGTTCTCGATTTTTGCAACAAATCAGCCATATACCGAGTTTTTTATCCTTGCGGCAGCTCTTGCGCTCGTAAGTGTTCTCTTCACTCTGAAGATTCAAGGCAGGAGTGAAACGGATAAGCAGAACAAACGCTTCTATTTTCATAAGAAATATAAAAAATATTATATGCTTGAAATGTTTTACGGCGCGAGAAAACAGGTTTTCTTAACCTTCGGCCCGTATGTCCTCATTCTTTTTTACGGCGCAAACGCCGCAACGGTGAGCCTTCTTTTTGCAATTTCTGCAGTTGCCGGTTTCTTCGCATCTCCGATCATCGGGAGAATTATAGATAAGCTCGGATATAAGTTGGTTATGGTGGCGGATACTATAATCCTCGTTGCGGTATGCCTGCTCTACGGCTTTGCACACCATATATTCCCGCGAAATATCGCGTCTATCGTTTGTTGCGTAAACTATATTCTCGATGCGATTATTTCGCTCGCATCAATGGCGTCAAACTTATATGTAAAAGACCTTTCGGATAATGACGAGGAGGTAAAGGCGACGATTTCAACCGGCGTATCAATAAACCACGTTATAACAATATTCATAGCGCTGTTCGGCGGCTGGATATGGCACGCTCTGGGAATCGAGCTCCTCTTTATTGCTTCGGCCGTTCTCGGGCTGTTCAATAGTGCGTATGCCGCGACAATTAAGACTAAAGAAAAGATTTCGATTGAGGGAAAAGTGTAAATGAAGCTCTTTTTTGCCCCGCTTGAGGGGATAACTACTTATACATTCCGGAATGCGCATAAAGAAATGTTCGGAGGCGCGGATACATACTTTGCCCCTTTTATAAACCCGAGTGACAATGAAAAGGTGAGCAAAAAGGGATTCCGGGATATTGCGTCGGACAAAAACGAGAACACTCCCTTGTGCGTTCAGGTGCTTACCTCAAATGCAGAGTCATTCTTAAAGTTCTGCGATAAACTCCGCCCGCTTTCGTATGACGAGGTGAATATAAACATCGGCTGCCCCGCGGCTACGGTTGTGAGAAAGGGCAGGGGAGCAGGTTTTCTCAAAGCCCCCGATGCGATAGATAGCTTTCTTTATGAGATATTCTCAAAAAGCGATATGAAAATATCTGTAAAGACGCGCATAGGGTTTTCATCGCCTGATGAGTTTTCTCACCTTATGGAGATATATAATAAGTATCCAATATCGTGTCTCACCATTCACCCGCGCACGCGTGAGCAGCTATATAACGGAAGCTGTGACATTTCTGCGTTTGAAAAAGCATATGATGTATCAAAGAATAAATTATGTTATAACGGCGACATCTGCACCACCGAAGATTTTTTAAAAATAACAGGAAAGTTTGATAAGCTCGATTCTATTATGATAGGTCGCGGCGCGGTTGCAAACCCCGCAATCTTCCGCGAAATTCGCGGAGGAGAGAAGCTTCGCACGGAGGAGCTTTGTGCGTTTTCCGAACTTCTCGCAGAGAGGTACAAAAAGGTTCTCGGCTCTGAGGTTTTCACTCTGCATAAGTTAAAAGAGGTTTGGATATACGCGATAAGGAATTTTCCGAACGAGACAAAGGTGGCAAAACTTATTAAAAAAGCGGGAACACTCGGCGAATTTATGGCGGCGCTTAAGATGTTGCCGGAGATTTTTTAGGAGATGTTTTTTATGAATGCAATAGTTATATATAAGAGCAAATACGGCTCGACAAAGCAGTATGCTGAATGGATAGCGGAAGAACTCGGCTGCCGTGCATATGACGCAAAGAGTGTAAAGGTATCTGACCTTGCAGCATATGACACTATAATATACGGCGGTGGGTTGTATGCCGAGGTGATTGCGGGAGTAACGCTTATTACCAAAAACTTTGATAAGCTTGCAGGAAAGAAGCTAATAGTCTTTTCAACCGGGATAACCCCGCTCGAGTGCCGCGATTATTATGACACGCTTGTGCTTGAGAAGAACTTTAAGGGCGAGATGCTTTCGAAAATCAAGGTATATAATTTCCTCGGAAAGATGATAATTGACGAGCTCTCCGCACCGCATAAAGCTGCGCTTAAAATGCTTAAGAAAATTATGTCCACAAAAGAAAATCCGACGGAGCTTGAAAAGCTGCTTGTTGATTTGTGCGAAACAAGCGGGGATTTCACGGATCGCAAAGCCATATCCGAGCTTTGCGAGTATGCAAAAGAAAAAGGAGAATAAAAATGCTTGACGCTATACTTTTTGATTTAGACGGAACTCTTCTCCCCATGGATAACGATGAGTTCACAAAGGTTTATCTCTCGCTCCTTGCAAAAACTGCGGCAGGGTGGGGATATTCTTCACCTGACAAGCTGACCTCTGCGCTTTGGGCAGGAGTTGCGAGCATGGTAAAAAACGACGGAAGTGACAAAAATGAAAATGTCTTCTGGAAAACATTTTCAGGAATCATCGGGCGCGACTGCTCGGGAGATATACCGAGATTTGATGGGTTTTATAAAAATGAGTTTATGTCGGTTATTGATATAACAAAGCCGACAGTCCTTGCGAAAGAGGCAGTTGCCGCCGCGCGAAAAAAGGCAAAGTATGTTATTCTCGCATCAAACCCGCTATTTCCGAGGGTTGCAACGGAGATGAGAATGTCGTGGACAGGCCTTTCGGGAGATATGTTCGACCACGTGACGGACTATTCAAACTCATCCTTCTGCAAGCCTAACCCCGAATACTACCGCGATATTTTAAAACGCTTTGACCTGTCAGGTGAGCGGTGCATTATGATAGGGAATGACGTTGACGAGGACCTCGAAGCTTCAAAGTTTGCGGGAATCTCTTCGCAGTATATCGTCACTGACTACATAATAAACCGCAAGAAAAAGGAAATGACCTGCCCGAGCGGGACATTTTCCGATATGATCAAGCACATAGAAACGTTATAAAATCGCATAAAATTCACTTCATTGGCAAAAATAAACCTGAAAAAAGAAAAGGAGTTTTGTTATGAAGTGTTATGCAATGCTCAAAATAGGTAAGACCGGATGGATAGAAAAGGAAAAACCGAAATGCGGGCCGCTTGATGCAATTTGCAGGCCTCTGGCGCTTGCGCCTTGCACATCAGACATACACACGGTTTGGGCGGGTGCAATCGGCGAGAGAGAAAATATGGTGCTTGGGCACGAGGCTGTCGGCGAGGTCGTTGAGGTTGGCTCTCTTGTCCGCGATTTCAAGCCCGGTGACCGCGTAATTATTTCGGCGATAACCCCTGATTGGGGAGATGTTGCTGCCCAGGGCGGATATGCAATGCATTCCGGCGGTATGCTTGCGGGCTGGAAATTTTCAAACTTCAAAGACGGCGTTTTTGCCGAGTTCTTCCACGTGAACGAAGCAGATGCAAACCTTGCGCATCTGCCGGAGAAAATGGAGCTTGCGGCAGCGTGTATGCTAAGTGATATGGTGCCGACGGGGCTTCACGGAGCAGAACTTGCCGATATTTCGTTTGGCGATAATGTTGCCGTCATCGGAATCGGCCCTGTCGGGCTTATGTCGGTTGCAGGTGCGGCGATTTCAGGCGCAGGTAAAATTTATGCCGTCGGCTCACGCGAGAAGTGCTGTGATCTCGCCCTTGAATTTGGTGCGTCTGAAATAATAAATTACCGCGAGGGCAATATTGCTGACCAGATTCTCAATAAAACAAACGGAGAAGGCGTTGATAAGGTAATCATCGCGGGTGGCGACAACGACACCTTTGCAGATGCAATCCGTATGCTAAAGCCCGGCGGAAAAATTGGTAACGTAAATTACCTCGGCGAGGGAGAATCGGTTAAAATTCCGCGCGTCGAATGGGGTGTCGGAATGGGGCATAAGTCGATAAACGGAGGCTTGATGCCGGGGGGAAGACTTCGCTCGGAGCGGCTTGCACGCCTTGTAATGGAGGGGAGAATTCACCCCGAAAAGCTTGTGACCCACGTTTTCCACGGCTTTGAGAATGTTGAGGCAGCACTTATGCTTATGAAAGAGAAGCCGCGCGATCTCATAAAACCTCTTGTTTTGATTGACTAATATAAACCTTAAAAGGCACCGAGCTTGGTGCCTTTTTATATTGCAACAATGCGAAAAAGAGAGTATAATGAAGAGTATCGGAAAGTGTGGGCACAACAAAAAATTTTCACTCCTGACTTAACCCGAGGCTATAAAGATTGTCGAAAAAAGTCGAGAACAAAAAATGCCTCCCTTGCCTAAAGGGAGGGGGACCACCGAAGGTGGTGGAGGGATATAAAAGCGGGATTTTAATAAGATGAAAAAGAATCCCCCAGCCTGCTTCGCAGACAGCCCCCTTTAGGCACGGGGGCCTTCGGATGGTGCGAAATTCCAAAAACAAGTTGCATCAAAACCACACATCCCTTATATTAAGTTTATCAAATGCTATTGGAAGGGGAAATGTTGATGTTAGCGAATGTGGATAAAAGATTTTTATTGGCTTTATTGATTGCTGTACCTGTGATTGCTGTTGTCATCATAGTAGGTGGAGTGATTCTGGCGATCGTAAAAGCAAGAAAAAGCAATTCCCCCCAGATTATGAGGAGTATTTTTTTCACAATTGGAGCAATAATTATTGCGGCTACCTCGTGGATTTTCAATATTGGGTGGTTGAGATTTGTTTTAACTTTCTTAGCGATTCCGATATTTCACGCAATTGCGTTTTTCTTGACGAACTTTTTTACCGCTAAATACTTTGATAAATCCGAAAAGCTGAAAAAACAGAGCGTGCTGTTTTTTGTATCGTATTTAGCTGTATATTTACTGTTCCCTGACGGAGGAGATATAGGTGAAATGTATTTCTTCTTCGGCTTCATAGAAAGCAATCTGCTTTCAAATATAGCGTTTTGTCTTACATTTTTAGTGTTCATTGGACACATTATTTTGTTCATTATTCAGATGGCTGAGATCGGAAGAATCAAAAAAGAGGAACGAGACTGCCCCAAGAAAAAGGCAACCATGCATCTTGCATTGTCTGAACATATAAAACAACTTGATACATTGGCATCCGAAAAATACGGTATTCCGTTATATCAGCTTATGGAGAATGCAGGAAAGAGCATTTTTGGTGAGATAAAACAAACTTTTCAGGATAAGAAGTTTGCTGTCTTTTGCGGAAAGGGAAATAACGGCGGAGACGGTTTTGTTGTTGCAAGGCTGCTCAAAGCCGACGGACTCGATGCCAGGGTTTATCTCACGCACGAGAAAGAAGAGCTCAGTGAGACTGCAAGAATAGCCTTTGACAGACTGAGTGAGGAGAATGTCGAAGTTTTGAAAATCACAGACCCTGTTGATGAAGACGCGATCATAATTGACGCGCTCCTGGGAATCTCTGTCTCGGGCACACCGAGGGGGAACATCAAGCTCGCGATAGACAGAATAACGGCTATGAATAACACGGTTATTTCTGTTGATATTCCGAGCGGTCTTTCTGCTGATACGGGTGAAATTTCGGGAAGTGTCGTAAAAGCAAATTACACCTATACGCTTGCGCTTGACAAGGTTGGACTTAATGTGAATCAGGGTAAGTACCTTTGCGGAGTGAAGAAAGTTCTTGATATAGGAATTCCGCAAGCAGCGCTCGCGGAACTTGGTTTTGAATAACTTTACTTTTGATTTTCAATCTGTAGCAAGCCATATTTTTGAGGTGATAAAATGATGGAACACCCATTTCCACCTTTATATAATAAAGATTCGAAGATTTTGATTTTGGGGAGTTTCCCGTCAGTAAAATCTCGTGAGCAAATGTTTTTTTACGGTCATCCGCAAAACCGATTTTGGAAGGTGGTTTCCGCCGTGTTCGAGTGTGATGTGCCTGAGACTATTGAGGAGAAAAAGAAGTTTCTGCTTGAAAACGGTATTGCTCTCTGGGATGTTATCGCGTCCTGCGAGATAACGGGAAGCTCGGATAGCTCTATCAAAAATGTAAAAGTGAATGACCTTTCAAAAATTCTCGGTGAGGCGGATATCAGGCAGATTTTCGTTAACGGAAAGACTGCAGAGAAATACTTTAAAAAGTACACAAAGGCTCAGATAAACAGAGAGGCAGTTTGCCTGCCTTCCACCTCTCCTGCAAATGCTGTGTGGTCTCTGGAAAAGCTTGTTGAGGCGTGGCAAGCGATAAAAAGCATCTGAAGAGGAGCAAATATGGTTATAAAGAAATTTTAGCCGAAAAAAATCAGGAGATTCCACAAAGGACGAATTTAAGGGTTAAAAGGTTTAAACGGAGGATGTACTACACAGAATATCCATAAGGAGTGATGTCTGTGTGTACGGCAATTTCTGTTACGGCCGATTGCAATTATTTTGGAAGAAATCTTGATTTTGAGCTTTCTTTCGGCGAAAAAGTTATAATTACCCCCAGAGGGTTTGAGTTCTCTTTTCGAAACGGGAAAATAATAAAAGAGCATTTTGCAGTAATCGGTATGGGAATTGAAAGTGAAAATTTTCCGCTGTACTTTGATGCAACAAACGAGAAGGGGTTGAGCATGGCGGGGCTGAATTTCCCGGATAATGCAGTGTATACGGAAAGAATTCATGGTGCGGATAACGTTGCATCGTTTGAGTTCATTCCATGGCTTTTGACACAGTGTGAATCGGTAGAGGATGCCCGTGGATTGCTTCGGAAAATCAACATAACAGGCGAAGCGTTTAATGATAAGCTCGCGCCGTCACCGCTGCATTGGATAATTGCTGACAGAAATGAGGCGATGGTTGTCGAACAGACAAAAGACGGCATCAGAGTTTATAATACACCTGCCGGAGTTCTGACGAATAACCCGCCATTTGATATGCAGATGTTCAATCTCACAAACTATATGTCAGCTACAGCAGAAGAGACAAGGAATGTTTTTTCGGATAAAGTTGATTTAAAGCCCTATTCGAGGGGGATGGGAGGAATCGGGCTCCCGGGCGATTTGTCATCGGCATCAAGATTTGTAAAGATCGCTTTTTTAAAGCTTAACTCTGTTTTTGGAAAAACTGAGCAGGAGATAATAAATCAGTTTTTTCATATCCTTTATTCTGTATATCAGATAAGGGGTGCGGTAAAGGTCGGAGACGAGTATGAGATCACCCATTACACATCCTGTTGTAATACCGATAAGGGGATATATTATTACACCACATATAACAACTCCCAAATCAATGCCGTATCGCTTTTTGCAGAGAATTTAGAAAGCGATAAACTGATATGCCATGACCTGATTTCAGAACAAAGAATCCTTATTCAAAATGCACGGGATGATTGATGCCGTTTATTGGTTTATTTATATGTTGTTTCAGTTTTTCGGGGTGTTTTGCAAAAACGGGCAAAGTTTACAGAAAGATAAATTCTTTAAATATAATTTTTTGCCCTAACTTGACAAAATCATATAAAGATTGTCGAAAAATGTTAGGAACAAAAAACCTCCCTTGCCTAAAGGGAGGGGGACCACCGAAGGTGGTGGAGGGATATAAAAGCGGGATTTTAATAAGATGAAAAAGAATCCCCCAGTCACCTGCGGTGACAGCCCCCTTTAGGCAAGGGGGCCTATGGCAAGGAAGACTTTGAAAGGAAGAATAACTATGGAAAAACTTATAAAAAGAATCAATGAGCTTGCAAAAAAATCAAGAGAAGAAGGCCTGAGTGAAGAAGAAAAAGCCGAGCAGGCAAGCCTCAGACAGGAATATATAAAGAAGTTCCGCCAGGGAATGGAAAACACATTAAATAATGTGTATATCATGGATGAAAAGGGAAACAAGAGAAAGATTGAAAAGAAAAAGTAGTTAAAATTCAGGTGACAAAATGGCAAATTTTAAAACAAACGTAATGCGAATACTTGAAACAAACAAGATTGATTATGAATTACATACCTATGAAAGCAACGGAGATTACGACGGGTGTTCGGTAGCCGGGAAAATAGGGAAGGAGCCGAGCATGGTATTCAAAACTCTTGTTACTGTTGCTCCGTCAAAAAAATACTATGTTTTTGTTGTTCCGGTTTTTAAGGAGCTTGATCTCAAGGCCTGCGCCGCCACGGTCGGGGAAAAGTCGGTTGAAATGATTGCGGTGAAGGACATAAACAAGGTGACGGGATACATACGCGGAGGATGCTCTCCGATAGGGATGAAGAAGCAATATGTAACCGTTATTGACGATGCTTGCCTTGAGTGCGAAAAGATAGTGTTCAGCGCAGGGAAGATAGGATATCAGGTTGAAATTTCACCGGGAGAACTGATTAGCCTTATTAATGCGAAGGTCGGCAAAATAGCCCGATAATCGATAGAACCGATAGATTTATTTTAGGTGACGGCTATTTCGCATTTAAGGCTGATTCATCAAATATGATTTGTGGGAAGATGATATGAAAAAACGCGATTTTTTAAACGGAATAAAAGACGGGCTGCCCATTTGCCTTGGCTACTTTTCTGTTTCAATGGCATTCGGAATCGCTGCCGCAAAGGGCGGAATTCCTGCGTGGGCGGCAATTCTGACCTCGCTTTCGAACCTGACGAGCGCAGGCCAGTTTGCCGGGATAAACATTATGCTTGAGGCGGGGGCGCTGATTGAATTTGCAATCACAACGCTTATTATAAATATGCGGTATTTTTTGATGTCGCTCTCCGTATCTCAGAAAATTTCGCCGTCAATGAAGCTGTGGCAACGGTTTTTGATTTCGTTCGGAATAACAGATGAGATTTTCGCCGTGTCGGTAAAAAATACAGAGCCGCTCACAGCTTCGTATATGGCGGGGCTTATAATAACTCCCGTTGTCGGGTGGACCTGCGGTACGGCGACGGGCGCGCTTGCGACTTCCGTTTTGCCGGCCTCTCTTGCATCTGCTATGGGAATCGCGCTTTACGGTATGTTTATTGCAATCGTCGTTCCTCCCGCGCGGGAAAACAAAAACGTTCTTACGGCAGCAATCTTAGCCATCGCATCGAGCCTTGTTTTTTACTACGCTCCTATTCTTCGGAATATTTCAAGCGGGTGGACGATTATAATAATTACGGTTCTTGTAAGTGCGCTCTGCGCTACATTCCTTCCAATTAAATTTGAAGACGGGAGGGATGCGGAATGAACGTGAAGTATTTGCTCTCGGCAATCGCGGTTATGGCGGGTGTTACATATGTTATTCGTGCCATTCCCATTGTGGTTTTCAGAAAGAAAATTGAAAATCGGTGGATTCGCTCATTTTTGTTCTATGTGCCGTACGTTGTTCTCGCGGCGATGACATTCCCTGCGGTGTTCTACAGCACGGGGAGTCTGCCGTCGGCGGTTGTCGGATGCGCGGTCGGAATAGTTATTGCATATCGAGGAGCGGGACTTCTTACGGTTGCCGCCTCATCCGCACTTGCGGCATTTGTTTTGTTGTTGGCCGGAATATAAAAAAGATTTGACTTTTTTCATAAAATAGATTAAAATGTTAGATAAGCTATGAACGCGTGTAAGTAGTTTGTGCAGAGCTGTTTAAGAGAGTGGAAATCATTGGGCTGAGAGTTTCCGCAAAGGCTCGGCAGATGAATTTCAGCGCGGGAGCTTTCTGTGAAAACCGGAAGGGCTAAGCAGGGTGTCGGCGCTCACGCAATTGCGCCAGAAAAAGTGCAGGAATAAAGTTCCTGAATCTGGGTGGTACCGCGGGCAATTTCAGCTCGTCCCGATTTTTCGGGGCGGGTTTTTTATTTATTTTAAAACGAAAGGAAATGGTGTTATGTCAGAGAAAACAAACGCACTGAAGCTTGACCTTTTAAAAGAGCTTGAAGCATGCAGCACAATGGAAGCTCTTGAAGAAGTGCGAGTTAAATACCTCGGCAAGAAGGGCCTCATAACCGAGCTTTTAAAGGATATGAAGAACCTCTCTCCGGAGGAGAAGAAGGAGTTTGGCCAGGCGGTCAATGTTCTTAAGGAAGAGGCAGGCGAGGAGATTTCGAAGAAGCGCGAGGCAATCCACGCGGCAGAAATTGAGCGCGAGAATAACCTTATGCCCGAGTTTGATGTGTCAGTCCCTGCAAGCCTTGAGCGCGGGTCATATCACCCCATCACGCTTGTCCAGCGCCAGTGTGAGGAGATATTCCGTTCGATGGGCTTCGCTGTTGAGGATTACAGCGAAATAGTAACAGACTATGAGTGCTTCGAGGCTCTCAATATCCCGAAGAACCATCCGGCGCGTGATATGCAGGACACGTATTATCTCGAAAACGGCCAGCTTCTCAAGTCACACACGTCGGCTGCGCAGAATGCTATCTACAAAAAGTATAAGGATGCGCTCGTTAATGAAGGAAAGCCAATCAAGGCAATTTTCCCGGGGAGATGCTTCAGAAACGAAGCAACGGATGCCTGCCACGAGAACACCTTCTTCCAGATGGAAGGCGTTATGGTAGATAAGAATATTTCAATTTCAAACCTCATCTTCTTTATGAAGACTATGCTTTCTGAAGTTTTCAAGAAGGACATCAAGGTTCGCCTCCGCCCGGGTTTCTTCCCGTTCGTCGAGCCCGGATTTGAGCTTGACATCTCCTGCCTTATCTGCGGCGGAGAGGGTTGCGCTTCCTGTAAGCACAGCGGTTGGCTTGAGCTTTGCCCGTGTGGTATGATTCACCCGGAGGTTCTTAAGGCGGGCGGAATCGACCCCGAGGAATACACAGGCTTTGCTTTCGGTCTTGGTCTCACAAGACTTGCAATGATGAAATACGGCGTAAAAGATATTCGTGACCTAAACTCCGGAAGCCTCAAGGTTCTTTCGCAGTTTACGGACGATAAGTAAGAAAGGAGAGAATGAATTATGTTTTTATCAATGAACTGGATTTCGGACTTTGTTGATCTTTCAGGACTCGACAAGCTCGAGCTTATTAATAAATTCTCCCTTTCTACAGCGGAAGTAGAAAATGAAATTTTCTTCAAGGGAAGCGACATTTCGGGGATTGTTGTCGCAGAGATAAAGTCAGTTGAGGACCACCCCGAGTCAAAGAAGCTTCACCTTTTAAAAGTTGATGCTGGCGAGAGTGAGCTTATTGACGTTGTCTGCGGAGCGCCGAATGTAAGAGTAGGTATGAAAACCGCGTTTGCAAAGCTCGGTGCAAAAATCGGAGAGATTGAAATTGCCCCGAGAAAGCTTGCGGGCTACACATCCTGCGGTATGTGTTGCTCTGAACGCGAGCTTGGAATTTCTGACAACAACGACGGGATTATGGACATCTGCCCTTCGATTGCAAACGGAACAGACATAAAGACAATTTACGATATTGACGACATCATCTTTGAGGTTGACAACAAGTCTCTCACAAACCGCCCCGACCTCTGGGGACACTACGGCATCGCCCGCGAGTTCGCCGCTATTGCAGGTCGCGAGCTTCGCCCGCTTGAGGTTTGTGACCTTGATGCATACAAGTCTCTTCCTAGTCTTGACCTCAAGATTGAAGATGAGCTTTGCTACCGCTACTCTGCACTTCGCTTTGAGAATATAACAAAGCACGAAAGTCCGATGAATATGAGAATCCGCCTTTACTACTGCGGAATGCGCGGATTAAACCTCCTTGCTGACCTCACGAACTACCTTATGCTTGAAATGGGCCAGCCGATGCACGCGTTTGATTCAAGAAAGGTGGATAAAATCCGCGTCAAGAGATTTGAAAAGCCGTTCAAGTTTACAACTCTCGACAACATCGAGCGCGACATTGACAGCGATACACTTATGATTTGCAATGGTGACAATCCCGTTGCTATAGCAGGTATTATGGGTGGCCTTGATTCTGAAATAGTTGAGGACACAAGCTCTCTCACTCTCGAATCTGCAACGTTTGATGCATCATCAATCCGCAAATCAACGGTTCGCCTCGCTCACAGAACAGATGCATCACAGCGTTATGAAAAGAGCCTTGACCCCGAAATGACGGTCCCGGCAATTGCCCGTTTCGTAAAGCTTCTCACTGATATTGACAGCGGTGCAACGGTTACAAGCTCGCTCACGGATGAGTATGTAAAGAAGTATGACGAGAAAACTCTTGAGTTTTCAAAGAATTTCGTAAACCGCTATACAGGCATTGAAATCTCAAATGAGCAGATTGTGAAAACGTTGCAGTCTCTTGGGTTTGGCGTGAGTGTTAATGGAGATGACTTTACAGTCAAGGTTCCTTCCTGGCGCGCTACGAAAGATGTCACAATCAAGGCAGACATCATCGAAGAGATCACACGAATCTACGGATACGACAACTTTGACATCAACACGGCGGCTGTTCCTCTTTATCCTGTCCGTGCGGCACAGGAAAAGACAGATGAGGAGAGAATCAAGGATGTCCTTGTAAAGAGATATTCTCTCCACGAACTCCACTCCTACATCTGGGCGTATTACGACGAATATAAGGCGCTCGGAATTGACATTGAGCCGAATGTTGAGCTTATTAACGCGACAAACCCGAACATCAAGACTATCCGCCGTTCGATAATCCCGACACAGCTTTGTCAGGTGAAATACAACACCTCGTTCGCTCCGGATTTCGGAGTCTTCGAGATTGGAAGAACGGTTAGCGGCTTAAATTCCGAAAACCTCTGTGATGAGAGTAAGAAGCTTGCAATAACGCTGTTCTCGAAAACGAAGGATGTCGAAACACTCTACTTTGAGCTTCGCGATATGCTCGCAGTTATTGCTGACGATATAAAGCATCTTCCGCTCACCTTTGAAAAGGTCGAAGAAAAAAGCTCATACAAGCACCCGAAGAACCTAAATGCAATCTATTGCGCGGGTGTAAAGCTCGGCGAAATAGGGGTATGCTCTGCTCAGGTTTCAAAGAAGATAGACAAAAAGGCAAGCATCGTTTTTGCGGAAATTGACGTCGCTCTCTTTGCAACACTCGGAAATGCCGGCATCGCTTATGAGGAGCCGTCAAAGTACCCTGAAATTGAGATCGACTTATCCTTTGTAAGTGAGAAATTTGCGCCCATTTCAAAAGCAATTGAGGCAGAAAACTCTCCGCTTATCAAAAAGGTTTACGTCGCAGACACATATACCGACGAGAGCGGAAAGTCAATAACCGTCAGAATCGTTTTCTCGCATAAGGAAAAGACGCTTACGAGAGAAGAGGTTATGGACGTTTCGGAAGCAATCATCAAACGCCTTGACTCTGAAGGAATACAACTGAAAAAGTAAAAGAAAAACTGCGCTGTATGAAGTGCACTGTTAAGGATAAAAAACACGTGATTTTATAAAATCACGTGTTTTTTTAAATTTCCGGCGATGCGCTGCGGAGGGTAGTGAGCCCGAAGGGCGAATGTCGGTTTGGTAGTGAATGACAATCCAGTGGATTGTCAGAGCCAAACCGTGACCGAGCCGCAGCGAGAAAGGGGAGGTTTCCTAGCCTCGCGGGAGCGAGGCGTGAGTTC
>JAZOAI010000032.1:0-18464 GCA_045595365.1 Eubacteriales bacterium | reverse complement strand
GCATAAGAAGGTAGGGGATATGGTCGCAGAGGGCGACACGCTCTTCTCCTACGAAACAGACAAGGCAAGCTTTGACGAGGTTTCAAAGGTCTCGGGAAAGATGCTTGCAATCTTCTTTGAAGAGGGCGACGATGTCGAATGTCTCCTCAATGTATGTGTTATCGGCGAAGATGGCGCACATCCTGAAGCTTTTGCTCCGGGTGGCGCAGTAGAAGAAGCGGCACCCGCAGCTGCTCCTGTTGCGGCGGCAGCTCCTGTCGCAGCGCCCGTTGCAGCTCCTGTTTCAACTGCAACAGGTGGCGACATCAAGATTTCTCCGCGTGCGAAGAATCTTGCTGAAAAGACATTTGCTGATATTTCTCTTGCAGCTCCCACAGGCCCGAACGGCAGAATTATCGAGAGAGACGTTGAGAAGCTCATTTCTGAGGGTAAGGTAGTTACTCCTGCTGCAGCCGATGCTCTCGGTAAGGGCCTTGTCGGAACAGGCCTTGGCGGACGAGTCACAACTGCTGACCTTGCATCCGGTGCAACTGCTCCGGCTGCTGAAGCTCCGGCAACACCTGTTGCAGCTGCGGCTCCGGTTGCAGATTACGAAGAAGTCCCGATGACAAATATCCGCAAGGTTATTGCAAAGTCAATGTCCGCTTCTCTCACAGAGATGGCACAGCTTACGCTCAACACTTCATTTGATGCGACTTCAATCCTTAACTACCGCAAGATATTGAAGGCAAAGGGCGAAGCTTTCGGAATGGAGAAGGTCACACTCAACGATATGATTCTCTATGCAGTTTCACGCGTTATCTTAAAGCACAGAGATATCAATGCTCACCTTATTGATAACAAGATGCGTCTCTTTAACAACGTTCACCTTGGTGTTGCTTGTGACACAGCTCGCGGGCTTATGGTTCCGACAGTGTTCAATGCAAACAATATGTCCCTGAAGGAAATCTCTGCTGAGTCAAAGCGTGTTACGGGTATGTGCCGTGACGGTGCATGTAGCCCTGACCTTCTCAAGGGTGCAAGCTTCACCATCACAAACCTCGGCAGCCTCGGAATCGAGAGCTTCACTCCGGTTATCAACCCGCCTCAGACTGCAATCCTCGGTGTCTGCGGAACAGAAACAAAGATCCGCGTAGTAAACGGAGAGATTAAGACATATCAGGCGATGGGCCTCTCGCTCACGTTTGACCACAGAGCGGTTGACGGCGCACCTGCTGCGAAGTTCTTAAAGGATCTTTGCGAGGCGCTTGAAAACTTCGAGATGCTTCTCGGTGCATAATTACATAATTTAAAATAAAAGGAGATTGTTACCAATGTATGATTTGGTTATACTCGGCGGCGGCCCTGCAGGTTACCTTGCAGCAGAGCGCGCAGCAGCTGAGGGGATGAGCGTTTGTCTTATTGAAAAGCGCTTCCTCGGCGGTGTTTGCCTCAATGAAGGCTGCATTCCTACAAAAACATTTTTGAATTCCGCGAAGATTTATGACCACACAGTTCACGGCGCAGCATTCGGTGTAACTGCAAGTGACATAAAGATTGACCACAAGGCAGTTGTTGCCCGCAAGAACGATGTTCGCTCAAAGCTCGTTTCCGGTATCGCAGCAGCACTCCGCGCAGGCAAGGTTAAGGTAGTTGAAGCTGAAGGCAAAATCGTCGGAAAGGGCGAGGGCTTTGATGTCAGCGCCGGCGGCGAGGTTTACTCCGGTAAGAAGCTTCTCATAACAACCGGCTCTTCTGCTGTTGTTCCTCCGATTCCGGGATTGCGCGAAGCTATCGCTTCAGGTTTTGGTATGACAAACCGCGAAATCCTCGATATGGAAGAAGTTCCGAAGACTCTTGCAGTTATCGGCGGCGGTGTCATCGGCCTTGAAATGGCTTCATACTTCAACTCAATCGGTGTCAAGGTCACGGTTATCGAAATGATGCCGAAGATTGCAGGCCCGACAGATGCTGAAATTTCTTCAATCCTTCTCAAAAACTACACCGCAAAGGGCATCACCTTCGAACTCGGCGCAAAGGTTACCGGCTTTGGTGAGGGAACAGTCGAATTCGAAAAAGACGGCAAGACAACAACTCTCAACGTAGACAAAGTTCTCGTTTCAATCGGCCGCCGTGCTGAGACTGCAAACATCGGCCTTGAGACAATCGGAGTCGAAACAAACCGCGGCGCAATCGTTACAGACGACTTCGGAAGAACAAACGTTCCGGGCGTTTATGCCGCAGGTGACGTCAACGGAAAGTCAATGCTTGCACACACGGCATACCGCGAAGCAGAGGTCTGCATCAACCATATGACAGGCAAGCGTGACCGTATGCGCTACAACGCAATCCCGGCAGTTATCTACACCAACCCCGAGGTTGCAAGCGTCGGTGAGACGGAAGAAAGCGCAAAAGCAAAGGGCATCGCTTACAAGAAGTCAACCGTCAGCATGATGTACAGCGGCCGCTATATGGCTGAAAACACTGAGTATGACGGAATCTGCAAGGTTCTTGCAGATGAAAAGACGGGCAAGATCATCGGTGTTCATATGATAGGCACATACGCTTCTGAGATTATCTTCTCAGCAGCTATGATGGTTGAGTGTGAGATGCGTATTTCCGATGTGAAGGAATTCGTTTTCCCGCATCCGACAGTTTGTGAAATAGTACGTGAAGCAGTATTTAAAATGAAATAAGAAAGAGAGGAAAACAAAATGCCTAAGTCACAATTTCTTGATCCGAATGAAGTCAGAAAGAGCAGCTTTATAAGCTTTACTGACATTCCGGTAAACCAGTACAACAAAACAATCAAAGAGGAGAGCAAAATCTACACAAAGGCTGATTTCATGCGCATTTTCCGCGATATGGCAATCGTTCGTGAGTTTGAGACAATGCTCTACCAGATCAAAACAACAAACCACTACAACGGCGTTGACTATTCAAACCCCGGCCCTGCTCACCTTTCAACAGGTCAGGAAGCTTCCGCTGTAGGTCAGGCATATCTCCTCGGAGTTGACGACTACATCTTCGGTTCACACAGAAGCCACGGTGAAATCCTTGCGAAGGGTCTTTCATGCATCGAGAAGCTTTCAGAAGATGAACTCTATAAGATTATGTCAGAATTCTTCGATGGCGACATTCTCCGTGTTGTTGAAGGCAGAAAGTACGATAAGAAGGATATCAAGTCCCTTGCTATCGACTTCCTCATCTACGGCGCTCTTGCTGAAATCTTTGCTCGCACAACAGGCTTCAACCGCGGCCTTGGCGGCTCAATGCACGCATTCTTCACTCCGTTCGGCATTTATCCGAACAATGCTATCGTTGGTGGTTCTGCTACAATCGCACTCGGTAGCTCACTCTTCAAGAAGGTAAACGAGAAGAAGGGTATTGTCGTATGTAACATCGGTGACGCTTCTCTCGGATGCGGCCCTGTTCTTGAAGCTCTTAATATGGCCGGAATGGATCAGATCAGACAGCTCTGGGATGAAAGTCACAACAGTGGTCTCCCGGTTCTCTTCAACATCTTCGACAATATGTACGGTATGGGTGGCCAGACATTCGGTGAGACAATGGCATACGGTATGCCGGCTCGCCTCGGTGCAGGCTTTAGCCCGACACAGATGCACGCAGAGCGTGTTGACGGTTACAACCCGCTTGCAGTTATTGATGCAATGCGCAGAAAGAAGGAAATCCTCGAGAACGGCGACGGCCCTGTTCTTCTCGATGTTCTTACATACCGCGTCACAGGTCACTCTCCGTCTGATGCTTCAAGCTATCGTACTCAGGAAGAAATCGATGCTTGGATTGAGCAGGATGTTCTCAAAGCATACAGCGCAAAGCTTATCGATGCTAAGATTGCAACCCGCGAAGAGTTTGATGCTATCCTCGCTGATGTCAAGGACCTCATCACTCGCGCTTGCGCTCTCGCTGTTGATGAAAGCGTTTCTCCGCGTATGGATCTTAAGAAAGAGCCGGATATGCTTGAAAAGCTTATGTTCTCAAATCTCAAGGTAGAGAAGATGGAAGACAGAAAGCCTGATGTTCTCATGCCGAAGGAAGAGAACCCGCGCGTTATGCAGATTGCAAAGAAAGAGCGTTTCGCATTCGATGCAAACGGCAAGCCTGTTTCAAAGAACAAGGTTTACCAGCTTCGTGACGGTCTCTTTGAAGCTATTATCGATAAGTTCTATGAGGATCCGACTTTAGTTGCATACGGTGAAGACAACCGTGACTGGGGTGGCGCATTCGCAGTTTACCGCGGCCTTACAGAAGCTATCCCGTACCACCGCTTCTTCAACTCTCCGATTTCCGAAGCTGCTATCGTCGGTAGCGCAGTAGGTTACGCTATGAGCGGCGGCCGCGCAATCGTTGAGCTTATGTACTGTGACTTCCTCGGCCGTGCAGGCGACGAAGTATTCAACCAGCTTGCAAAATGGCAGTCAATGAGTGCAGGAATCCTCAAAATGCCGGTTGTTCTCCGTATCTCCGTCGGTTCGAAGTACGGCGCACAGCACTCACAGGACTGGACATCTATGATCGCTCATGTTCCGGGTCTTAAGTGCGTATTCCCGACAACTCCGTATGATGCAAAGGGTCTTATGAACGCTGCTCTTAACGGAACAGACCCCGTTATCTTCTTCGAGAGCCAGAGAATCTACGACGTCGGCGAGCAGTTCCACGAAGGCGGAGTTCCGGAAGGTTACTACGAAATTCCGATTGGTGAGCCGGATGTCAAGGTTGTCGGTAGTGATGTTACAATCCTCACAATCGGTGCAACTCTTTACCGCGCTCTTGATGCAGCTAAGATTCTCAAGGAGAAGTACAACATCTCTGCTGAGGTTATCGATGCACGCTCAATCGTTCCGTTTAACTACGACAAGGTTATCGAGTCTGTCAAGAAGACCGGCAAGCTCGTTATCGCAAGTGACGCTTGCGCTCGCGGCTCTATCATCAAGGATATGGCTCAGACAATCACAGAAACCTGCTTCGATTACCTCGATGCACCTGTTGCTACAGTCGGCGCACGCAACTGGATCACACCGTGCTACGAGCTTGATGCAGACTTCTTCCCGCAGGCTGATTGGATCATCGATGCAATCCACCAGCGCATTATGCCGATTCCGGGTCACGTTCCGACAAACAACTTCTCAGAGAACGAAGAACTTCGCCGTTCAAAGCTCGGAGTATGATTTTATACATCAGCAAGTTTACCGATCCGGCCTTCAACCTTGCGCTTGAAGAGAACTTCCTGCGCGGGTATGAGGATGAGGTGTTTATGCTCTGGCAAAACGACAACACGATAGTTGTCGGAAAAAATCAGAATACACTTGCGGAGATTAATCTTGACTATGTAAAAGAAAACGGTATCCGCGTTGTCCGCCGAATCACCGGCGGCGGCGCGGTATACCACGATATGGGAAATCTCAATTTCACATACATATCAAACTGCAACGGGGAGTGGGAAAGCGACTTTTCTCGCTTTGCCGCTCCCGTTATTTCTGCCCTCGGGAAGCTTGGTGTAAAAGCCGAGGTTTCCGGGAGAAATGACATTGTTGCAAGTGGGAGGAAAATCTCCGGCAACGCTCAGACCGTTGTCGGAAACCGACTTCTGCATCATGGGACAATCCTTTTTGATGTAGACGTTTCTGTTCTCTCAAAAGCCTTGACGCCTGATAAGGAAAAGGTGCAGAGTAAAGGGATCAAATCCGTGTCATCGCGGGTGGCAAACCTGTCAGAGCTTCTTGGTGCGCGCGTTGATGCAAAAATGCTCTGCGATGTTATCACATCTGAGGTTAAAAAAATGTATAACGTCTCGGAGTTTTCGCCATCAGATGATGAGCTTCGCGCAGCCGAGAAGCTTGCAAACGAGAAATACAGAACCTGGGAATGGAACTTCGGCTATTCTCCCAAGTATTCCTTCAGAAAGAAAAAAAGGTTTGGCGGTGGCAGTATAGAAGCCTTCCTTACCGTGTCTGACGGAAAAATTGAAGGTGCAAAAATCTTTGGCGATTTTTTCGGAGCAGGGGACATTTCGGATATAGAAAAGGCCCTTCTCGGAATAAAACACGAAGATGCAGAAATAGAAACCGCACTTTCAAAATTCAGAATAGGTGATTACTTCGGCAAAATTTCTGCCAAAGAACTTATTGAAGTATTGTTATAAAAGGAGAAATCTTTTATGAAAGCTGTAATGTACGGCGCAGGAAACATCGGGCGCGGATTTATAGGTGAGCTTTTTTCGCTTTCCGGATATTCCGTTGCTTTTATTGATGTAAACAAAGAAATAATCGGTGCTTTGAACGAGCGCGGCGAATATGTCGTCGAAGTCTTGTCAAATGAAAGCAACGAAGAAATCAACGTTAAGAACGTAAGCGGAATTGACGGCATGGATGCCGATGCGGTTGCTACGGCTATCGCAGAGTGTGACGTTATGGCGACAGCTGTCGGCGTTAACATCCTTCCGAGAATCGTCGGAAACATCGCAAAGGGCTTGAGCCTCCGCTGGAAACAGGGAAATATGGCTCCGCTCAATATCATAATCTGCGAAAACCTCATTGATGCGGATAAGTTCCTCGCATCATCAGTTAAGGAGCTTCTCACCGATGACGAGAAAAAGCTCTTTGATGAGCTCATCGGAACAGTTGAGGCGTCTATCGGCCGTATGGTTCCGATTCAGACTCCTGAGATGACGAAGAACGACATTCTCCGCGTTTGCGTAGAGCCGTTCTGTAATCTCATTGTTGACAAGGACGGGTTTAAGGGCGAGATTCCGGCGATAACAAATATGTCCGCTTATGCTCCGTTCAGGCTCTATATCGAGCGCAAGCTCTTCCTTCATAATATGGGCCACTCTCTCACGGCATACCTCGGAAACCTCAAAGGATATGAATATATCTGGCAGGCAATAGAGGATACCGAGATTGAGGTTATGGCGATGCGGGCAATGTGCGAGTCAGCTCTTGCGCTTTCCATCCGCTATAACGTTCCGTTTAAGGATCTTTTTGAACACGTTGAAGATCTCCTCTTCAGATTCACAAACAAGAAGCTCGGAGATACGGTCTTCCGCGTAGGTCGCGACCTTAACAGAAAGCTCTCTCCGGAGGACAGAATTGTCGGCGCAATTCATTCCTGCCTTGAAGCAGGTGTAAAGCCGTATGCGCTCTATGCCGCATATGCTGCAGCGCTTAAGTTTGATGCTGACGACGTTTCGAAGCTTCCTGCAGAGGAAGTTATGACGAGCGTTTCAAAGCTCAATAAGGGCTCTGAAGAATACAACGAAATTCTTGAGTTTGTTAAGGTTCTTGAAAATGGCGGCGAAGTCCGCGATCTCATCAAGCTTGCAAAATCCAAGATGGATGCTTCGAAAAAATAATAAAATAACACCCCACAACCTCATAAGGTTGTGGGGTGTGTCATATGCGTTTTATTTCTTGTCTGCGGCGAGAGCGCGCTCAAGCCATATGGAAGCGATGTCCATCGCCTGATAAAGCCCGTCAGCTTCGGTCTTCTTGACGATTCTGTCCTTCGACTTTATCGAAGGGTCGGTAAGCTGAAGCTGAAGCGAAACGCGGGTCGCAAGCTCCAGGTCGTCAAGGCTTTTTGATTCAAGAATCTGGAACATAATAATGTATTTCTCTGCCATGCTCCCGTAGTAAAGAACCTTGTCTTTGCGGGTGAGGGGGCGGCCCTTATACATCAGAATGTTGTCTTTTTTATCTGCCATCTGGAAAATCCTCCTAAAACTAAATCAAAATGGAAAACTATACGCCGAAAGTTTAATCGGACAAATAGTGGCGAACAAGTGCGTGTAAAAGCTCGTCGCGGTCAAGCTTGCGCACTAAGCTTCGCGCGTTGTTGTGGTTTGTAATATACGTCGGGTCCTCCGAGAGAATATAACCAACAATCTGGCTGATGGGGTTATAGCCCTTGCTTTTTAAAGCGTCATATACCTCAGTCAATATGAACTTCATTTCGTCGTCTTCGTCTCGCTTCAGAACGAATTTCTGCGTGTTGTCAAACATAATGCTCACCTCTTCTTGAAGTACGTATATCTATATTCTAATACATTTTCGTCGATTTGTAAATAATAAAAATAGTATGGGCAAGGAGATAGGAAAAATAGGGGGGAGAAAGATATTAACTTTTATAAATTTACCATATTTTTCGGCTAAATGCAAGGAAAATATAACTTTTTTAATTTGTTAAAAAAAATAGGAAAAATTTTTTGAAATTTTGCTTGACATTGCAAGGAAAAATCGGTATAATATACAAGTCGCATATGACTGGCGACGGTATGTGGGAGCATAGCTCAGCTGGGAGAGCATCTGCCTTACAAGCAGGGGGTCACAGGTTCGAGCCCTGTTGTTCCCACCACATGGCCCGGTAGTTCAGTTGGTTAGAACGCTAGCCTGTCACGCTAGAGGTCGTGGGTTCGAGCCCCATCCGGGTCGCCAGTCTCGCCTCTGTAGCTCAGTCGGTAGAGCAGGGGACTGAAAATCCCCGTGTCGTTGGTTCGATTCCGACCGGAGGCACCAATTTGCGGGAGTGACTCAGTGGTAGAGTGTCACCTTGCCAAGGTGAAAGTCGCGAGTTCGAATCTCGTCTTCCGCTCCAAAAATTTACGGCAGGAGCGACAGTTCCTGTCGTAAATCATATGGCGCCATAGCCAAGTGGTAAGGCATGGGTCTGCAAAACCCTGATTCCCCAGTTCAAATCTGGGTGGCGCCTCCATGAAAAAGACTTGTCAATTGACAAGTCTTTTTCAGTTATATTTGCCTTGAGGCAAGTTATATTGCTACGCAGTTTTATTTGGCTTTGCCAAGTGTTATTGTGCTTCGCACAGTTTAATGGCAAATATAATATCACTAAAACCGAAGGTTTCGATATCACTTTTGATTTATCAAAAATATCACTCCATCGAAGATGGAATATCACTAAAAATATATTGCATCTGTATTGTTCTGTCTTTTTTTTCAGCGATATAAATTCCTGTCGGAATTTGCTATATGTACTTCGTACGCGATATATCTTCAATGCGATATGTTGCCTTACGGCAACGAGATAAAGGAATTTATATCATATCGCAACGGAACGAAGTGGAGTTATATCGAATTTGCGAAGCAAATATATCGCACTCGTAGGGCAAGGGATTGCTCTTGCCTGTAGAGTATATCGCTTTAATATACTGCATCTAAACCGTTCTGACTTGCCAGAAAAAAGCATCGACTATGTCGGTGCTTTTTTCAATGAAGCGTTCCTGTCGGAATGTTAAGACGCTAACGCTAATGAAGACGCTTCGCTAACGAAGAGTTGCTTCGCAACATTTTGGAACGCTTTGCTTCATAAATTCGCAAAGCGGATTTACTTCATAGTGGCGAAGCCACTGCTTCATATTTGCCGATAGGCAAATGCTTCATTAAAATATAATGCATCTAAACCGTTTGGATTTCACTATTGAAATTCTACAAAAAATTTGATAAAATTAAGAAAAAGGAAGAAAGGATTTATAACTATGAGAACTGACAAAACAAACTATACTATATGCAACTGCAAGCAGGTTACATATTTTGACGTGGAAGACGCACTTCACAACTGCGAGAAGTTTTCCGATGTTGAAAAAACCTTTGAAGAGGTTCAGAAAATCACCTCCTGCACAACCGGGTGCGGCGGTTGTCATCAGAAGATTTTAGATGCAATTTCAGAAATAATGAGTCATTAATATAGCCTTGCCCTTCGGTGTTTGAAAAAGACATATCGAAGGGCTTTTTTTACTGAGATTTTCTGACGATGGAATATCCTAAAGTGACAAAACGGTGGGCGTAATTTTGGGAAATGTGGGATATGTGTGTCTTAAATGGACAAAATTTCAAATGAAATAGTCGCGGCAAAGTATTGTATTTAGATTAAAAAAATTTTATAATTATTACATAAATATTATATTCAAAGAAAAACCGGCAGAAACGCGTGTTTTTTCTGTCTGATTTTTTGAATATTTCAATGTGGGATGGAAGGGGGAGTATGAATGATTTTTCTCGATTCTCCTGAGGTTTTATTTACAGAAGCTCTTGATTTGCTTAAGCTGAAACAAGTCAACATTGACAGCAAAGAACAAATATATATGGAGCGGCACTGCCACTCGTATTATGAGCTGTATGTCATCCTTAGGGGCAGCTACACCATCAATGTTGAAAACAAAGAGATTAATGTTGAAAATGGAACTGCTTTTTTAATTCCGCCGGGGATATACCATATGACGCAGGGCGCATCTGATGACCTGGCTCGCGTTTCTCTCAGTTTTAAATTTGATCAGGAAAAGGCGCAGGAAATTACGGACAGAATAAATTTCGGAGTGTATTCGTTTGAGATTGATGATGACCTTCTGAACCTGTGCAAAAAAACTTTCCGTGGCGATAGCAACGCAGAATTCTATTCTGAAGAAATTTTATCCGTTCTGACGATTCTCCTGATTCACCTCCTTCGCGACATAGGAGTAGGCGGCCCGAAGAAAAAGAAGAAGAAAGATGAAAGCTTAGAAGATTACAGAGTCAGGATAATAGATAATTTCTTCGATGAGCATTCGTTTAAAAATATCACAAACCAAATGCTTGCAGATGAGCTTTATGTTTCAATACGCCAGTTGAACCGAATTATGAAAAAAGCTTACGGCCTCACCTTTAACCAGAAGCTCATAGCAGGCCGGATGGACAGAGCCGCATGGCTTCTTCGTACAACAGACAAAACAGTGAACGAAATCAGTCTGCAGGTAGGGTATGAATCCAAATCCTATTTTTACAGGGCGTTTCAGGCGCAGTATAAAATGAGCCCGAATGAATACAGAAAGAAAATAAAAGAAGAAAACATATAATCTCAAACAAAACGAAAAATCGGAAAATCCGCTTTTTCGTTTTTATATAGATTTTCAAGCAGCACAATAAATTTCATCTTGAAGGCCAAAGGGTGGCTCAAAAGAACGGTATAGAAGGAAGGCTCTTTCCTCACCTATGCCACTGAAGGTTAAACGTTTAGTTTTTTTACGGAGGTAAACTATGAAAAGAAGCATATCTTTAATTCTCGCATTGTGTATGATAATCGCAATGCTTCCGACTACGCTTTTTGCAAGCGTATTGGCGGAGGAAGAGGCGGCGCCCCGCGCTGAGTATTACTTTAACACAGGCCATATGTACAATGCCGATGGCACTGTTATGTCAGGTTACGTAAGGCCTGAGGGCATCGGCTATGCAAACACGCTTGATTCCTGGAAGTTCAACAGCGCCAACGGTCTCAGAGCAGAGAACGGAATCGTAGCAAACGGAATGTTTATGTACTTAAACGGAGAAAATGCCTATATGGCATACGACATCAAAGTCCCGGCAGACGGCACATATTATATTACAGCCAAAAACGGTTCCCGCGGCAAGGCCTCCAAAGCAGACTATTTCCTCGTTCCGGGAGGCACCACGCTTGACAGCAGCACGATTGCCACGGCGCATCAGGTTGAGGGCGCAGTCGAGCTCGCTATGGGAAAATCCTTTGAAGCAAGCGAATCAGTAACAGTAAATAGCGTTCCGCTCAACATGGGCGAATATACATTAGTAATCAGAGCATGCCAGAGCGATTGGAGCACGTACTATTTTGAACAGCTTACAATCTCTACAACTGCGACTCCGGAGCCCGAGCCGGAGCCCGAGCCGGACCCCGAGCCGGAGCCTGAACCTGAGCCGGACCCCGAGCCGGAGCCGGATCCTGAGCCAAAGCCTGAATCCTTCCCGATTCCGGAGGTGGCAGAAGGCGGAGTTCATACATACCTCTTCAACCAGTTTGCAGATAAGTATGTCAACGCTTATAAGAATAATCCGGCGTTCGTAACACAGCGCTTTTACAGCCCCTACGCCGAACAGGACGGGGTTGACCCGAATGCCGACCACACAGCCGCGATTGCGCAGTGCTGGGAGAACGGCATATACCCGATTACAAGCGGAACCATCAAATCAATTTACGCAAAGACGATTGATGACTACCGCTTTACAAACAACCGCTATGTCTTCAAGGCGGCGTCAAACGACAAGGTTGGTAAGGGCGTTCTCCTTGATAGCAGATTTGAAATCCCGACAACTCAGGTTGGCGATTGGCTTGCGTTCAAAATCAATGTTCCTGAGACAGAGGCAAAGAACTATTCTGCCGAATTTTTCACCTACAATACAGGTGGAAGTGCAGGACAATCCCGCGGCGGATATTACGACGTATATATTCTTCCGAAGGAAACAGACCTCACGGGAGATATGGATGCTATTCTCGCGGGTGAGAATGTTGTCACAGTTGCAAAGGACATTGAGCCGTGGAGTGATGCCAGAAAGGGCGTCCTCGGCGGTAAGAATGTGGTCCGTTCAACAGGGCAAGTAACCATTTCGGAGCTTGCCGGCGGCGAGCATATTCTCCTCCTGAGATTGAGCAAGGAGAACGATATAGAGGGCGCAGAGTCAGGATATAAAAGGTATATGTATCCCGGAAAGCTTGTTCTCACGGATATAGGAGAGCCTCCGCTTCCGTATTCGGGAGAATATCTGAAATTTGATTTCAGCGAGAACAAAACGCTCGAAGCAGGAGAGAAGCAGACAATCCCTGCGGGGATGACTCCTGAAGAGGTTTTCCCGGCTGAGAACAACGAAAGCGGCTGGAGTGCATATGCTTACAGCCAAGCTGCGGAATACATTCCGGAGGATGTAAAGGAAAACAGAACCTTCTTCCAGGTCGCAGACAGCCATATGCAGCTTACAACAATGACCCGCGGCGAATGGACTGCAATAATGCTTCCTGTTTCAAAAGAAGGGAAGTACGATGCATTCTTAAGCTATAAGGTCTTAAGCGGCTATGCCTCGGCTGATATGTTTGTTATTCAGGCTCCTGAGGAAGAGCTTGAAACACAGGAGGAGCGACGCGAGTATATCGAAGAAGAACTCAAAACAGCTCCCCTCGCGACTACTATTAACTGCAACGACAAGGAAACCGTAAAACTTTCCGATTTTAACGGTGCTGCAGAATTTGAGCTTACCGCCCGCGGAGAAAACGGCTGCATTCTCGTGTTTAAAACAAAGACCAGCTCTTACGGCAAAAAGCTTGCGATAAAAGAGCTCATTCTTGACGGAAAAGAAACAACCGAAAGCTTTAACAGTGTTTTTGACTTCAATTTCACCACAAGTAGCGGGCTTCCGGGTAATGCCAACCTTCTTGACGCAACATACGGCGACACCGGAAACAAATTTGAGGCATTCTCATTCACTCCCGGGTCAAACAGCTATGTAAAAGACAGCTCATGCCAGTTGTATATTCCGAAAGAAGCTTCTCTTTCATATGTTGCTCTCAAAATCAAAATCCCGGCAACAGACACATACTTCGTCGAGTATCGGCGTCTGCTCCACAATAGTGTAGGCGATATAGGCGATATATATATTCTCCCGGGAGATACAAAGGCCGGAGATATTGAAAGAACAATCTCCGACAGCAACAGGGTTTTTGAAGACTTAAACTATAACAACCCCGCCGGCGTGACTGCTTATGTGAACGCTCCCGCGAAGGAAGTCACACTCACCAAGGGCGAGCATATAGTTGTATTTACCGCCGAATTCGGAGGAGTAACAACGAGCAGAAATCTGACGATATATCCGTGTTGGATGCGCTTTACCCGCAAGAGTGCATTCGGAACATATCAGATTCTTCCGTCATCCGCAAGAATGTCGCAGGGAGAGATTTGCGAGGTTTCTTTCGCGGATGTTCTCGGAAACCCGGTAACGGATTATGAAATCAAAGACGGCATCATTACTTCCGACGACGAAGATATTGTAACCGTTGAGGGGACAACCATAACCGCCGGAGAGAAGATAGGCCGTGCAAACCTTTCCGCAGTTCTTATTGTTGACGGTGTTTCGGTCGATGCGAAGGGAAGCGTCAGAGTTGTTAACTCTGAAAACTCAGGTGCAAGGCTGAAAGCAAACCTCATAAATAAGAGCAGTGAATGGGTAAACTCGACCTACTGGCGAGATCCATCGTATTACGACGTTATCGGCCGCGCTGCCAACGACATCGCAGGCTTTGAAGCAGGCGACGGTATAACAGAGAGATATACTGACGGCGTATGGAGCTGGTATGGCGACAACTCAAATCAGTCAAACTACCAGATTACGGTCACAGCAGGCCAATATCTGCGTATGCAGATTGGCCAGGATGAGTGGGGCGCAATAAAAATGCATTTTGACGCTCCGGGAAAATACAGATCGATAGTTGACTTTGTTGCGTATGCAGCTTCTCCGTATGCCGATGCATACTTTATCCCGGTTCCGACGGATGACGAGCGCGTCTCTGATTATCTCACAGATGAATACATTGTAGGCAGAATTGAAGGAAACGACCCGAACGTACCTTCAATTTCAAGTGAAGCTGCTCCGAGAACTGCGTATATCGGAGATGCATATGTTGACGAGCCGGGCGATTATCTCTTCGTCATAAAAATGACAGGAAAGAGTGCAGGAAGCTCATACTTCGGCCTTCAGGCTATTTCAATGAACGGAACTCCCGTTCCGGTTCTTGATGAAAACTACTTCTCAAGCGTGCCTCTCCCTGTTGGCGAGTCACGCCGGATTGAGAAAGCAGAAGCTGTAAAGTGGGAAATCGTTATTCCCGAATTTATCGACAATTCAGAGCTGACATTTGAAAGCTTAACTCCCGAAGTTGCAACAGTCACGCCTGATGGGCTTGTAACGGGTGTTGCAAACGGAATAGCTCAGATCAAGGTCACCGTAACCTACAACGGAGAATCAGCCGAGCGTATTTATGAGATTGTTGTCGGAACGGGAAAAACCCGCCGCAGCTACTATACTGACGAGAAAATGAAAAATGCTCTCGACAACATGGAAAAATACACCTGGGCAAAAACCGAAGTTCGCAAATATATCACTGTAGCAGATGCTGTTCTTGCAAGCGGCGAGGATTATATTTATAACCTCGTAACAACTCAGGGCCTCCCGCGAGCAACGAGGCTTTCTGCAAGATATGATGACGACACAAGCTTCACTTGCCCGTATTGTGACACATATCTTTACACGGACTACGGCATCTTCCCGTATAGATTAGATGCATTCAAGAATCCGTGGAAGATTCAGTGCCCTGAGTGTTCCCGTAACTTCCCGTCAAACGATTTCAGCAAGTTCTATAAGCTTGCCCTCAATGAACACGGCGAGTTTGACCGTATGCGCGGCCTCGAGCGCCACCGTGAGATGTTCCTTGATGTTATCGAGGCAACATATCCGGGAGTTGCCGAGCCGGGCGAGGAATACTCAGAAACCTGGTATCAGTACTATGGCTACGGAATCCCGGGCGGTTACCTTACAAACGACCTCTATCCGGAAGTAGGAAAAGAAAATGGTTCGTCATTCAAGGGCGTTTTCGGAGAAAAGGACAGGACAGAGCGCTGGGGTGTTGATGACGGCTGGGGCTACAGGTTTGAAGAGGAATATACCGATGCAAACGGAGAGACTAAGGTTCTCCCGCGATTCAAGCCGTTTATCGCATATTACAACTGCTATGCAATCTGGGAAGCCGGAGATTATACAGGCGCGATAACAAAGGCGCTTGAGAACCTTTCAATGGCGTATCTGTTCACGGGTGATATGAAGTACGGCAAAGTCGGCGCAATTCTTATGGACCGCATTGCAGACGTATATCCGGATATGGATATAACGGAATCATCAAGAGCATTTTCCGTCTCCGACGGTAATATGGGCGGCCGCGACCCGAACGGAAGACCGGGTTACGGAAACGGTGGAAGCCGCGGAAAGATTCTCGGAAGGCTCCACGACAGCGTACAGCCTGGATACTATGCTGCTGCATACGATGCTCTCTGGCCTGCGTTTGAGGATGAATCGGTTATAGAATACCTCTCAAATAAGGCAGAGGAGTTAAACCTTGCAAATAAGAAGCGAAGCGCGCTTGAGATAAGGGCGAACATTGAGAACAACTATCTTCGTGAGCTTAATGCTGCAAACCGCGACGGCAGAGTATATGCAAACTTCGGTGTACATCAGAAGTCGCATGCTTTGGCTGCGATCGTTCTTGACACGTTCCCCGAAACCGGCGAATGGCTCGATTACATCTTAAAAGCAGGTTCAAGAGAAAACATTTTCAAGGTCACGGGCGGAAACGTTCTTCCGCAGATGGTAAACAGCATTTTCCGTGACGGCCATGCGCGCGAAGCAGCTCCGGGCTACAACTATGGCTGGGGCTCAGGCATTCTTGAGATAGCAAATCTCCTTGCGGGCTACGACAAAGCCGGAACCTACAACATCACGGAAGACGAGCGTTTCAGAAGAATGCTCACTGCCATGATGGATATCATTATGGTATCTAATGACATGCCGAAGGTCGGCGACAGCTCCAATATGGGTGCTCACCAAATCCATATGCTTGAGGAAGCAATTATTGCGGCGTATGATATTTATAAGGATGACCCTGAAAAAAGAGAACTCATTCTTAAAACCTACTACCGCATCCGCTACGGGAATATAAACACTGTACACGGAAGCATTTTCGATGCAGATCCTGAAGCTATAAAAAGAGAGATGCAGGAAGTAGTAAAGGAAAGCGTTGAGATAAAGCTTCCGAGCCGCGACCTCACGGGCTATGGTCTCGCAATCCTCCGCGACGGTAATTGGTACAATTCAGCCGATAGGGCAAATAACGTAAACACCCAACGCGATTTCTCGATGTTTTACGGTTGGGCTGAATCTCATTCTCACTTTGACCGCCTCGCTCTCAATTTCCATGCATATGGTCTTGATATGAGCGCGGATTTCGGAAACCCGAGAAACAAGACGGCCACAGATCCTCACAGATTTGAGATGAATGAGGCGACAGTTGCGCATAACACAGTTGTCGTAAACAACCTTGATCAGCACATACCGTCTAACACAGGCGATCCGCTTCATTTTGATGCAACTGACAGAGTCCAGGTTATGGATGCGGAAATGCCGAGCACTTATGAGAATCTCGGAGTTGAGGATTACCGCAGAACACTTGTTATGGTCGATGTAAACGATGATATTTCATACGGTGTAGACTTCTTCCACGTATCAGGTGGAGAGGACCATAACTATTCGTTCCACGCATTGGGAAGAAACGCAACCCTCAGTGATAACGTCGAGGTAGAAAAGCAGGTTGATGAGAATGGCAACTACATCGGCTCATACCAGGGCATTGACAAGGACTGGGGCGCAAGCTCGATCAATTCAATGGCGACCACGAGTGAACTCAGCCAATTGTCACTGCAGTCAGGCCGCCCCCTCGATATTGATCTCTATCTTACTCAGGAGCAGAGAGATAAGCTCAAAAAGCTGAGCGACGGGCTTGGAACCTACAGCTGGTTCGGAAACGTCGATACAGCAGTTGATCCGGGAAGCATTGACACGTTCAGTGTGGATTGGGACATTGAAGATTTCAGAAAAGTCCTTTCTCCTGCAAATAATGACCTCGGTTTGAAGCTGACTATGGTAAACAGCTTTAAGCTTGACGAGATTACAACAACATCGGGCATTCCTCCGCAGGTAAAGGGAGCGCCTACGGACGTAAGATATCTCTTCGCACGCCACACAGGCGAAGCTGACGGAATAGGCGAGAACGAAAAGCTTGAATCCCTATTCACATCAGTTGTTGAACCGTATGACGGAACTCCGTACATCAAAGAGGTTGCACCCGTCACGATTACCCGCGCAGACGGCGCAGAGTTTGCGATGGACGAGGCAAAAGCAGTCCGCGTTAAGCTTAATGTTGCAAGCGCCGGAAGCGAAAGCCTCCGCGAGGACTACATCGTCTACGCAAAGGATAATACGGTCAAGTACAACGTAGAGCTTGCAGAACCGCTTGCAGACGGTACGACAAGCTTTGAATTCTGTGGCTTCGTTGGAGTCATCTCTGTAAAAGACGGGCAGGTTATTTACAAATACCTGCAGGATGGAACAACAATTGCGGATAAGATAGATGCGATTGCAAGCTACACCGGAAAGGTAATCGGCTTCCAGCGCGCAAATTCAGCAGAAAACTACATTGATGTAGCTCTCAACGAGCCGGTTGAGGATTTAGAAGCATTTGTAGGAAAGTATATCTATGTTGACAACTCGCGTCTTGACAACGGTGCATATGGCGGAATATCCCGTGCAGAGCCGATTGACGGCGGCGTAAGGCTTTACATAGGAGATATAACTCTTATTCTGGGATATGCAGATGCTTATGACTCATCAAAGGGATATAGCTACAACATTGATGTCGGTGATAACCTCCGAATCCCGATGAACTATGTACATGACGAAAAGCCTGAGTTTGTACCGATAGAAGGAGCAGTTACAACGACAGTCGGAAGTATGATGAAGCAGACGGTTGAAGCTACGAGCAAGCTTGGCGAGGTTACATACTCCGCGATAAGACTCCCGAGAGGCGCAAGCTTT
>JAZOAI010000031.1:0-31935 GCA_045595365.1 Eubacteriales bacterium | reverse complement strand
TTTTTTCTGCCCATACTTTCAATGTCCTCTGCAAACTTCAGCTCTTTTATTCTCGCCTTGAGTCTTTTTTCTTCTTCCTTTGCAGCTTTGTTTTTATCAACTATGGCCATGGCCTCTGTTGCCGGCTTCTCCGAGCCTCTTCTTTTAAGTTCTTCATAGGTTCTTTCATATATTGCCTGAAGGTTTTTTTCTTTTAACTGAGCTTCGTTGAGTTCGATAAGTTTCTGTCTTACCTCAGGGCGCGCTGAATACTGCGTTCTTGCCCGCTCGTTGCGGTCTGCGTTTCTTTGGGCGGTTTCTTCTTCCATTCCGCTTAAGAAAAGCTCCATTTCCTCATCGCTTTCTATATCCCCACCAACCGGCATAGATGCAGGCTTTTCGGCCTGCGTTTTTTCTTTTTGAGGCGTAGAATCGGGTTTTGAGACAGGCGGAAACATTTGATTCAGGATTCTCACACCAATTCCCGTATAATGCGGCTGCGTTTCCGTTGCAGATGAGCGAAAAAGCTCTCTTTGCTTTTCCTTTTCTGCTTTTTCCGCGTTCTGCGCTTCGTTGAATCCCGCGAGAAAGTCGTCTTCTTTCTTCTCCGCAATCGTTTTCCCCGTTCGGGCATCTACGTTTGTTCTCCTTCTCTGCTCAGCTCCCGATGGCATTATTCCTCTTCCATAGTATTTTTCTTCATTCCATATCATAATTTTATTCCTTTCTTTTGTTCCGGAAGCGGCGAAAAGCTTTTCGCCGCTTCTCTTTTCCTTTACATCCCGCGAAGGAGCAGGGTTACGATGATTGTTGCAATCCCGCCGATTACTGACCCCGCTATAAGCCGGTTTGTCGCAATCAGCGTGTCAAGCTTTGTTTCAAGCCGCTCTGCGCGGACATCGCTCTGATTGAGGCGCTTATTTATCTTCTCGCGCATACTCTCGCAAGCCTCACATGTTACGTATTCCATATTCTCACCCCTCATCAGATTTTTGCGAGGTATTGAGAATATACCCAGCCGTTTTCTATTCTGCTCCAGCCGCCGCTTTCTTCCCTGATGCTGACAACATCTCCGTTATAGAGCTTGCCTACGCGTTTGTTGAAGATTCCCGGCCCGCTTCTGACGTTTAGGCTTGTGCGGACATTTACGCGCCGTCTCTCCCCGCCGCGAACCCATATGCCGATAAAGCCGCGAACGCGGCGCCCTGAAAAGTAATTGCCCTCGGGAGCATAAAACTGCGTGCTTCCGCCGCCGTCAAGGTTTATCGCATCCTTCACTCCGTTTGAAAGAAGCCTTTTGCGAAGCTCGGGAAGCGTTGCTCCGCCGGTGTCGGGGATAAGAACCACGTGAAGCTTCTCTCCTCCGAGGCCAAGCGCAGTTCTTCCGCGCCGGCCGCCTATGCCTGCCGGGTTTTGTTTTTCCTCTGCTCCGTTTCGGATAAGAGTGGGATATGCGCCTATATAATCCGCCGCGTTCACGTTATTTTTATAGGAAAACACGGCGGTTTTGTTCTCGGGAAACGCAAAGCCATACGTCTCTGTCAGACGATGCACAACTCCGCCTGCAACAACGTCGCTCGCGGCTTTTCTTGTGTCAAAGTCAAACAGCTCCGCATTCATCAGAAAATCAGGTGCGCGGCCGAGGAGACCTTTTATCCTTTTGTTCGCGCTCTTGATTTCCTCGTTTCCCTTGTCACCGTAAAAATATCCTATGTATTCTATATCCTCAAGAGGAATTGCATAAATTCTTCCTCCCCGGAAAACCTTAGATGTCATTTTCTCCTTTTCCTCCAATCTGTTTTATGATGTTTGCAACATACACTGCCGCCATACCCGCAATCACGCCGCGCAGGATTCCCTCGACCACAATGCCGCCTTTTGTTGCAAAATAAAGCATTTCAAAGCATATTCCGAGTGCAAGCGCCGCAAGCGGAATAAACCTGTCATTAAAAAACTGAGCTTTTTTTAAGGCGTAGCACACGCCATATACCGCGGCTATAACGAGATATAAGTCCGGCGTGATAAGAGACATAAACGTCTCACTTATAAAATTTTCCGTCATATACATTCTCCTCCATACACATCCTCAATATCTGTGAAAATACACTTCTTAGCTTCATACAGTGCATTTACAAATCTTTCACGCCAGACGGCAGCGCTGTAGTTTTCGCCGTCATTCTCCGCGAAGTACGCCGCAACACCGTATGGGATTGCGACGGTGCAAAGCTGATCTTCCATATCAAGCTCATCTTCCATATCGGAAATTGTCGGAGCTGATGCGAGCTTTTCCTTACCTTCTGCGCATCTTATCGAATTTTCATACGACAGGCACTCTGCCGCAACTGCGCTTAAAATGTTGCAGAAATTGTCGCGGAAGGCTTTGTCTTCTCCCTCGCGCTCAAACATAAGCGCAAGAGCCCGTTTATATATATCATATGCTTTCATTTTTTATAAAATCTCCTTTCAGTAAAGATAAACGGGGGCAGCCAAGCTGCCCCCGCCAAAGCAAAATTAAAGAGTAACGGTTGTAACCTCTGACGGAAACGCTCCGCTCTTGTAAGCATATGCGCGAACAACGCAGCCGGCTTCCGTGTTATCGGAGCTTGTTCCGATTTTCGCCGAGGCTGAATATCTCGGGTCAGAGCCGTCTGTTGTGTACTTAATGGATACGCCTGAGGTAGCGCAGGTGATTCCACCTGCAGCCGAGATTGCGGGGGCCGCGCAGACAGTTGCCGCGCCGCTTCCCGTGTTGATGTCGACATAAACGCCGTCACACTTTGCGCCGAAAACGAAAAGGTCATAATACTGTCTTCCCTCAAGAAGCGCACCGGAGATTCCGGGCGGGTCCTTGTGGAATTTAGTGTCATTGAGCTTGACCGGCGCGCAGGCTGCGCGCTTATGGACAATCATAAAGTTTACGTTTTCCGGCCAGCGTGAGCGCGGAACCTTGATAACCTTCATTCCGTCATAAGTACCTACCTGACCTCTTGAGAGTGACTTTTCCATAAGTGCATCGCAAGCCTTGAATTCTTCGGAAAGGCGAAGCTTTGCGTATGTGTCGCTCGGAACAAAAAGAACGCGGCCATATGCGGGGACTTCGCAGTCATCCATATATGTAGTTCCCTTTGTTATGCGTTCGCAGACGTTTGTTTTGGAAATAGCGGCGGTATCGCCGTTGATTTTTCCCGCGAGCTGAGAAAGGCGCTCAAAGCTGTACTTATCCATAAGCGGGATAGCCTTTTCGCTTATCTGAAGAGAAAGCATCTTTCCTGCCTCCTTGACGCCGTTCTGGTCGAGGTTGTTGCCCTTGTCAATCGTGAGCGTGAAGCTCTTGTCCTGAGTGAGGGTAAGCTCCTGAACCATATCCTCCATTTCAGTCGGTGTGCCGTAGCGGCTTGAGCCTGAGCGGGTGTAGTCCGTCATCGGAACTGTTATCGGGGTAGCGATTCTTACCGTCTTAACGCCGGAAAAAGAATACTCGTTTGAAAGATGTCCGTTTATAAGGCTTTCAACGGTAAAGCGTGTCTGGATTTCTTTTGCGTATTTTGTGTGTAAATTGATTGCTGACATAGTTTTTTAATTTTCCTTTCTTTTTTCAATAATATTTTTTAATCATACATAAAAAAGCCCTCGAGAAACTCATCGCGGGAAGTTCCGCCGCCGTCACCCTCAAGAGAACCCACGCTCTTTCTTGATGCGTTCTCACTTTCTCTTGCTATGCGAAGCTGTCTGTCCTTTTCGGAAAGAAGCTTTTCCTGGTATGCCTCAATCGGGGTCATTCCATTTGCAACGCTTTCTGAAAGAAGCGGATATGCTTCTTTCCTTGTTAAATTCGGATACTTCCTAAAAAGAGAGCCCCACGGCCCCGTCATCCCGACGGAATCCGTTATTCTCCGTAGCTGGGCAGCCGCCCGCTCCCGCGGATTTGTATAGCTCTCCTGGCTTTTTGTCCGGGCTTTGGAGGCTTCTTCCTGCATCGCGATATACTGCGCGCGCGAAAGCCCCTGCTCGCCCGCGACCCTGTCGAGAAAGTCAAGCTCACGCTTATATTTCGTGTCCCGCTCTGCTACGACATGGTCATAGTTCATTCCCTTTTGTGCAAGGATGCGCGCCTCATCAAGAGTTATGTCGCGCTCCTGCCCGTTATATTTAATTTTCAGTGTGTTGCCTGCTTCTTCGATATGGTTCTCATTGAAGCTTTCTTCGTTTTGGTCCTCGTCACTTTCGAATAGTTTTTCCGGAAGCTCGAGTTCCTGCTCTTCTGTTATGTTGGTTTCATCAAACACAGTACGAGCACCTCCGTTTATTATTATTTTTGTTTGAGTAACGAATTCTTCAGGAGAGTTTTGCTTATAAGTAAGCTCCTTCCGGAATAGTCTGCCGTCTTTTGCGCGCTAAAGCGGCAGGCGGTCTTCCGCCCGCTTTCTTTCTCCTTATTCTCCGTTCTCCTCCGGGATAAGTTTTCACGTTGCCGCTATATGTGCGCTTATAACAGCTCTTTGAAAAATCATCCCGGATCACGTTTTTCCCACGTGACGATATATATTATATCACTTATTTAATTTTTGGTTTGACAAGTTTGTGACAACTTTTCATACTTTTTTCTAAAAAATCAAAATTTTTTTCGATTATGTAGTTGACAAAAATTCAAATTTGTATTATAATAACAAAGCTTCGTTTTGGAGCCAAATATGGCGGTGTAGCTCAGTTGGCTAGAGCATTCGGTTCATACCCGAACGGTCACTGGTTCAAGTCCAGCCGCCGCTACCATGGCAGGGTGAGTTTTCTCTTGCCCTGCCGCAGAATCCGGCCCGTTGGTCAAGCGGTTAAGACACCGCCCTTTCACGGCGGTAACAGGAGTTCGATTCTCCTACGGGTCACCAAAAGGCACTTGCATTTAGATGCAGGTGCCTTTTTTGTGTAGTATTTATTCTTCTCTGCTCGTGCATACTGATAAAAACAGCGATTTTTGCACGGAGGTAATAATGAGCAATCAGTTAAAAAATGAATCAAGCCCCTATCTTCTGCAACACGCAGAAAACCCGGTGAATTGGTACCCGTGGTGCGACGCGGCGTTTGAGAAGGCAAAGCGTGAGGACAAACCGATTTTCCTCAGCATCGGCTACAGCACCTGCCACTGGTGCCATGTTATGGCGCATGAGAGCTTTGAGGACATAAAAACGGCAGAAATTCTGAATAAGCATTTTGTTTCAATAAAGGTTGACCGCGAAGAGCGCCCCGATATTGACAGCGTATATATGGCGGTCTGCCAGGCGCTTACAGGAAGCGGCGGCTGGCCAATGAGCATTTTTATGACGTGGGACAAAAAGCCTTTTTTTGCAGGGACATACTTCCCCCTACGCCCAAAATACGGAACACCTGCCTTTTCCGACTTACTTGACAGTATCTCGGAGATGTGGGGTTCCTCCCGCGCGGAGCTTTTAGACTCTGCAGAAAAAATCATCAGTCACTTAAAAAATACGGACTTTCCAAAAAGCAGCGGAAATGGCGAAGATATTATTGAAAAAGCTTTTGAAATGTTTGCACAAACCTTTGACCGCATTAACGGCGGCTTTGGCGCGGCGCCGAAGTTCCCCACCCCGCACAATCTCCTGTTTCTTATGTACTATTCAAAGCAGTCCAACAGCCCTGCGGCTTTGAAAATGGCAGAGAAAACTCTTATGCAGATGAGAAAGGGCGGTATATTCGACCATATAGGCTACGGTTTTTCAAGATACTCCACAGATAAATACTATCTCGCACCCCATTTTGAGAAAATGCTTTATGATAATGCGCTCTTAATCCTTGCATACTCATCCGCATACAGCATAACCGGCAACAAAGTTTATCTCGACACCGCCGAAAAAACTGCAGAATATGTCATCAATGAAATGACAGCTCCGTCAGGCGGGTTTTACAGCGCGCAGGATGCTGATAGCGAAGGAGTTGAAGGAAAATATTACACTTTTTCATTAGAAGAAATTACGGGAATTTTAGGCAGGGAGAGAGGCGCAGTCTTTGCCAAGGCCTTTGATATTACCGAAAAAGGAAATTTTGAAGGGATGAATATCCCGAATCTTTTAAAAAGCAATGCCTTAACCAGCGATTTTGACAAAGAACTGAAAACTCTTTATGAATACAGAAAAACCCGCTTTGGTCTCCACCTCGACGATAAGGTTTTGCTGTCGTGGAATTCTATAATGATATCGGCCTTCTCTGCCCTTTTCAGAATCACACGAAACGAGCGCTACCTCAAATCCGCTCAAAAGGCGCAGAGGTTTATAGAAACGAATTTGTCAGAGGGCTTGCAGCTATTTGCAAGCTCCCGCGGTGGAAAGCATTCGGAAAACGGCTTTCTGGATGACTACGCCTTTTATATCTCTGCCTTGATTGAATTGTATAATTCCACCTTGGATGAAGCTTATCTCTGTCTTGCGGAAAAGCTCTGTTCTGAAACGGTCAGCCGTTTTGCAGATAGAGAAAACGGCGGTTTCTACCTTTGCGATGCAGAAAGCACAGAGCTTTTTGTAAACCCAAAAGAAACTTATGACGGCGCAACCCCTTCCGGAAATTCTGTTATGGCTTATAACTTTGTGAGACTTCTTCACCTGACTGAAAAAGAAGAATACGAAAAGCTTTTTAAAGCCCAGGCAGATTATATGTCAGCCTCAGCTTCGCAATATCCGTGCGGATACAGTATGTTTTTGCTTGCGACGCTTCTTTACGAAAACCCTCCACAGCATATTACGGTCGCGCTTGGTGCTTCTTCTGATTTGCCTGAGGTAATAAAAAAGCTTCCTTTCCTCGCAAACGTCATTGTGACGCGCGAGAAGGAAGCATATCCTCTTTTAAACGGCAAAACCACCTATTATATATGCCGAGAAAATGCCTGCCTCTCCCCTTCAAATACGCTTTAGGGTTTATATGTGAATAACTAAAGAGGATGCACAAAAGTGCATCCTCTTTAGTTGGTCGAGGCGACAGGACTCATATTGCTTTGCAATCTGCCCTGCTTGACGACCGCTCCGCACTGCTCGCAGTACCCGTCTGCGCACCTTTTTGCTAAAAAACAGTCCACTGGACTGTTTTTCTTTACGCAAAAACCTCCTTGAGGTTCAAGTCCTCTCTCTTCTTAATTAACTAAAGAGGATGCACAAAAGTGCATCCTCTTTAGTTGGTCGAGGCGACAGGACTTGAACCTGCGGTCTCCTGGTCCCAAACCAGGCGCGATACCAAACTTCGCTACGCCTCGATATTTCGCGTTTGCGACTTTCTTATTATAATATATGAAAAAGTCATTGTCAATAAAATAATGGGAATCTCCTCTCCAGAAAAAACGTCATAATAAGTGTACTGTTAAGGATATAAAAAGGGGGTCCTAGGTTCGCAGGAATACGGCGTGAGTTCTCCCACATTTTGCTACTTTTGCAATCAAAAGTAGGCCCGCCCGGCAGGGCAAGACCTACTCAAGAATCAAGTCTACAAAATATTTTCGGGACAATGTAGGGGCGATTCAAGAATCGCCCGCGGGACATTCGTGAATGTCCCCTACGCCCACAGTCTCGCCTTGCTCAACATTTCCTCTTCAAGGAGAAGGCTTAACGTGTGTCCTTAACACCACAGCTCCTTTTTTCTATCCTCTTAAAAATTCATTTGCGGCGTTTCCGTCAACCGCGCCGTTTGCAACGAGCTTTGAAAGGAGCGTTCTTGAGCTTCCTTTTGTCTCCGCGGAAAGCGCAAGGTATGAAATATGCATAACCTGGTCACGCCGGAATTCGCCGTTCTGAAGCTCTCGGAGCGTTTGCGAGTCAATAACGCCGAGCGAGAGTGCATCTGAAAGCGCAGTTTCGTATTTAAAGTCGCCCGCTTCCTCGCTGTAACCCAGCGCACGGAGAACGAACGTCATATACTGGCCGGCAGTAGTAAGAGCCTGCCCGTCGTAGCGCGTGTTGGAAACACCCTTTGTATATCCCGACTGATATGCATATCCGACATATCTCTTTGCCCATTCGGCAACATCGCCAAAGGGATGATAGTGGTCTTTTTCAAGCGCCCTGCTCTCTTCACCCAGAAGGCGAATCAGCATTGTTATGCTCTCAGCTCTTGTGTTGCCGCGATAGAGTTCCATGCCGTCTGCCGCGCCACGGACAAGCCCGAGCTTCTTTAGCGCATATGCCTCATCCATATATTTTGTCTTATACCCCGCAACGGAGTATCTCCCGTCGATAAGAACCTTTGCGGTTTTTGAGATTATCTCAACACTTCCGCCGTTTTCCGGGAACATAAACGCAGTATATCTGCCAAGCGAGTTCCCGGCAGACACCTCTTTGCCCTGCGTGAGGTTTATCACGCTTCCTGATGCGCACTTGAAACTTCCGTCAGTAGCGATAATTACCGTTCCGCTATCTGCTGAAATCAAATCCCCCGCCATAAGGGTTCGCGGTGAGGCAGAGCTTGAAGAGTAGAGATACTTCCCCCCGCTCTGCAGAGCTTCAAGCACGGTGTCTGCAAACGCAGAAACAGATGCATCATCACCTATGTCGATGTTCGCCGCTGAATCTGCCTTGCTTATATATTTATTTTTAAACGAGGACACTGCCGACTGAACCTTCGCACGAGCATTTGATATGACACTGTCAAAAAACGTGCCGTCAGCATACGACTGCGAAACAAGAGGGTCGTCAGATGTTCCCCCGGATGCCACCGCCGCAAAGAGCAATGCTCCAACAAGCAGAATTGAAAGAAGGCAAACCTTCACTTTCCTTTTCATATCGTTTCTCCCGATGATATCCCATAGCAGAGAGTCATTAGGCTGTCTGCAAAATGAACGTTCTCCACCTGGACACCCAATTCTTCAAGGGAAAGGTCAATATTCGTAAAATTCCATATGCCGGAAACTCCAAGCCCCGCGACCTTCTTCGCAATATCGCGCACATACGCCTTCGGAACCGTGAGAACTGCAACATCAATATGATTTGAGGTGAAATACTCTTCTATTTCCGCAGCGTCACGAACTGTTATATCTCCGAAGGTTTTATTTATAACTGACGCGTCAGAATCGAAAGCGGCAACAAGCTCAAACCCACAGTTTTTGAAGTTGAAGTTGTGCATAAGCGCGCGCCCGAGGTTTCCGACTCCGATTATAGAGGCTGTATGGTGGCGGTCAACGCCGATTATTCCGGCAATTTCCGTGAGAAGGCTTCTTACCTTGTATCCATACCCCTGCTGGCCAAAACCCCCGAAACAGCTGAAATCCTGCCTTACCTGAGATGCGGTGAAGCCGAGATTACGCGCGAGCATACTTGAAGAAACACGGTCAATTCCTCCCCTCTCAAGCTCGCGCAGGCATCTGTAATACTTTGGAAGCCTGCGTATTACGGAGGGGGAAATATACCTTTCACTCATATCGAATCTCCCCTGTCTTTTTTTAAAGCTTTGAAATTACATAATCTGCAAATTCTGCACAGGTTGCGCCGTCATCACGGCCTGTAATTTTGAGTTTTTTCTCCTCATACATACATACATCAAGAGCGCCTGCAAGCTTTTTGGAAAGCTCTACCTCTCCTATATGCTCAAGAAGCATAACTGCCGCGCGAAGCATACTGCACGGGTCTGCAAACTTATCTCTGCCCTCTGCGACCATTCGCGGAGCGGATCCGTGAATCGCCTCGAACATAGCATACTTTTTGCCGACATTTGCGCTGCCCGCAGTTCCGACACCTCCCTGGAATTCAGCAGCTTCGTCAGTTAAGATGTCACCGTAGAGATTCGGAAGCACCATAACCTGGAAATCACGGCGGCGCTTTGTGTCAACAAGCTTTGCCGTCATAATGTCTATGTACCAATCGTCAAAAGCGATTTCCGGATACTTTGCAGCAACTCTCTTGCAAGCGTCAAGGAACTTTCCGTCTGTCGTCTTTATGACATTCGCTTTTGTGACTGCGGTAACGCGTGATTTGTTCATTCGCTTTGCGTATGAAAACGCAAGCTCTGCGATTCTGTCACACCCCTGCGTTGTCGCAACGGTGAAGTCGATTGCAAGGTCGTCAGTAACGTTGACGCCCATGCTCCCGACGGCGTATCCGCCCTCTGTATTCTCGCGGAAGAACATCCAATCAATTCCCTCGCTCGGAACCTTAACCGGGCGCATATTGGCAAACAAATCAAGCTCTTTTCTCATTGCAACGTTTGCCGACTCAATATTCGGCCACGGGTCGCCCGCGCGCGGAGTTGTTGTCGGGCCCTTGAGGATAACGTGGCACGCCTTAAGCTCGGCAAGAACATCGTCGGGAATTGCTTTGTTCGCCTTCACGCGGTTTTCAATGGTAAGCCCGTCAATAACACGAAACTCAACCTTGCCCGCATCAACCTTATCCTTAAGAAGCTGGGCAAGAACGCGGTGCGCCTGCTCTGTGATTGCAGGGCCGATTCCGTCGCCTCCGCAGACGCCGATAATTATCTTAGGCAGAGCCTTGTAGTCGATAAAATCGTTCTCTTTTTTCATAGCCTCCACTCGCTTGAGCTGAAGCTCGATAATCTTTTCAAATTGCTTCATTGTGTTTTCCATAATGTATCTCTCCTTCATATGTAATTTTAATATATATCGCTTTCTTTGTCAACTTTGTGCGGAACTTTTTGCAAAAAACAATTTTTTCAAAATTCCGTTTTTTTGAACAATATTACAATTCGTATTCACCGCACATTTGCCCCGCTAAACTTAAATTTTCATCGACTTTTTGGGTAACTTTTTCGAGGTGTTTTTTGCAAATTTTTATTTACCAAACATTTCCAAAAACCCCCGAAAGGCATCTGTTTATGCGGTTGATTTGGTGTTCTTCCTTTATGTGAAATTATTATTTTTTTACCCGTGTCAGTTTACGTAAGTTTTTGAGATAATTTGTTGTACAAATAGTTATCCACATTTTCCACAAGTTTTTCCACAAGCTCTAAACGTTGTTATATCAACGTTTTTCGAAGTTTTACTTTTTTATCAAAAACTTCGGAATCGGATTTTTGCAAAGTTTCAAAAAGGCTATTAGGTTTACATAATTCAATGTTTTTTCTTTTCAAAAATCAATGGGGAGCGTTGCCTTGGCATTTAAGTCGCTTTTTGCAATATTACCGCGCAAAAACTCGTAATATGCCTGCGAGCCTATCATGGCGCCGTTGTCACCGCACAGTGAAAGTGGCGGGAAGAAAAGCTCAATTTGCGAACTTTTTGCCTCATTTTCAAGCCGCGCGCGGAGGAAAGAATTAGCAGCCACTCCACCTGCGATTGCAATTTTTTTGCGCCCGCAGATTTTTGCTGCTTGAAACGTTCTCGGAACGAGCGCATCGCAAACCGCTTCACAAAAAGACGCCGCAAGTGACTCGCGGTCAAGCTCCTGCCCGGTCTGCTCTGCGCGGTGAGCAAGGTTTATAACCGCCGTCTTAAGGCCCGAAAAGGACATATCAAGCTCCGCGCCTTCGATATGAGCGCGAGGAAGCTTATACTTTGTCCTGTCTCCCGATTTTGCGAGTTCGTCGATTTTCGCCCCTCCGGGATAGCCAACCCCCAGAACGCGCGCGCATTTGTCAAACGCCTCTCCTGCCGCATCGTCTCTTGTTGAGCCGATAATCTTAAACTCCGTATAGTCAATTACATCGACAATCAAGGTATGCCCGCCGGATGCTACAAGGCAGAGAAAAGGGGGCTGAAGCTCCGGGAAGGCGAGATAATTTGCCGCGATATGCCCTCGGATGTGGTGAACCGGAATGAGGGGTTTTCCGAGCGCGAAAGCGAGCGCCTTGGCAAAGCCCACGCCGACAAGCAACGCACCGATGAGCCCCGGCGCATATGTAACAGCAACAGCATCTATATCGCTTTTCTGAAGCCCTGCATCCGAAAACGCCTTGGTGGTAAGCGCGCTTATACATTCAATATGCTTTCTCGATGCAATTTCGGGGACCACGCCGCCGTAAAGTGCATGCATATCTGCCTGCGACAGTATTACGTTTGATAAAATGCGGCGACCGTTCTCTACTATGCTTACAGCTGTTTCGTCACAGGAGCTTTCTATTGCAAGAATTTTCACGTTATTTCCTTTCCGCGCATCAGGCATTATCTGCCGATGCGTCAATAAAGTATGTCATAAGGCGCGCATCTTCGTCCGGTGCGCTGTAAAAGTGCGGGCGAAGCCCGACATCTTTAAAACCGAGTGATTCGTAAAGAGAGATTGCCGCAAGATTTGACTTTCTGACTTCAAGAGTCCAAAACGAAAGATGGCGTTCTCTACCTTTCTCAATAAGCTCACGCACAAGAGCTTTTCCGATTCCGCGCCGCCGACAGGCGGGGTCTACTGCGACATTCGTTATATAGCCGTCTGACAGGCAATAATACGAGCCTATATATCCCACCGTTTTACCGCCCTCTCGCGCACATAAAAAGAGGGCCTCTTCTCTTTCCATCGTTTCAGCTATTGCCTTTTCGCTCCAGGGAACCGAAAAGCAGAGCTTTTCAAGCCTTGCAAGCTCAGCAATATCGGAAGTTTCCGCTTTTACAATCTCCATATTACATTTTCGCCTCATACCATGTATCCCCGATTCCCGCCTCTGCGACGAGCGGAATCGAAAGATTGCACGCATTTTCCATTTCTTCGGTTAAAATCCTTGCGACCTCGGAAGCGCACTTGCGAGGCGCCTCTACTATAAGCTCGTCGTGAACCTGAAGAATGAGCTTTGCACCCATCCCGGACTCTGAAAGCTTTTTTGAGACCTTGAGCATCGCAATTTTGATTATATCCGCAGCACTTCCCTGAATCGGCGCATTGAGAGCAACGCGCTCTCCGAATGAGCGGAGGTTGAAATTCTTCGATGTTATTTCGGGGATATATCTGCGGCGCCCGAAAAGGGTGGTTACAAATCCGTCAGCCCGCGCTTTTGAAACTATGTCCTTCATATAGTCGCGCACTCCCGAAAATCTCTCAAGATATGCTTCTATATACCGTTTCGCCTCAGCGCGCGAAACTCCGATATCCTCAGCGAGCGAGAAATCGGAAATTCCGTATACAATGCCGAAATTGACCGCTTTTGAAACGCGCCGCATTTCGGATGTCACCTCACTTACAGGGACTCCGAAAACGTGAGACGCGGTTTCGGAATGAATGTCGCTTCCCTCAGAGAAAGCCTTGCACATTTCCTTATCCTGCGTTATGTGGGCAAGGACACGAAGCTCAATCTGCGAATAGTCCGCATCTATAAGGACAAAGTCAGCACTTTGGGGAACGAACATACGCCTGACCTCACCGCCTAGCTCTGAGCGGATCGGTATATTCTGGAGATTTGGCTCTGTTGAGCTGATTCTGCCGGTCGCAGTCACCATCTGCTGATATGTGGTATGGATTTTTCCGTCACGCGCGCATATGCAGTGCAAAAGCCCGTCGGCATATGTGGACTTCAATTTTGTATATTTTCTGTAATCAAGTATGAGCGGGATGATTTCGTGATGATGCACAAGCTTTGCAAGAACATCCGCATCGGTGGAATATCCCGTCTTCGTCTTCTTTACCGGAGGGATTCCGAGCTTTTCAAAGAGAATTTCTCCAAGCTGTTTTGGAGAAAGGATATTAAACTCTTCTCCCGCCGCAGCATAAATCTCCCCTGTCAGCTTCTCTATATGTGCAGAAAGCTTGTCGCCAAACGCAGAAAGCTCCTTTGCATCGACAGAAACGCCCTCGCGCTCCATATCCATAAGCACATCGGTAAACGGTGCTTCTATCTCAAAATAGAGCTTGTCCATACCGGTTTCGGAAAGCTTTTTCCGCATCTCATTTTCCATAAACGAAAGTGCGCAGGCGCATCTTCCAAGAGCCGCAAGCGCCTCATCGCTCCCCGTGAGCGGCGAGAAAGACGCTTCATCGGAAATCCTCTCCCATTCTGCATCAAGGTCGCAACCGAACGTATGAGAAACGGAAACAAGGTCATATCTCTTCCTGGCGGGATCAAGGACATATGCCGCAAGTGCGGTGTCAAAAACAACATTTTCTAATGTTATGCCCTCTTTTTCAAGCGCGCGGTAAAGTGTTTTTTTGTCGTGGACTGTCTTTTCCACATGAGATGAAAAAATAAACCTCAAAAGCTCCGAGAAAACCTCTTCGCCGCAAGAAGAGCGCGAGGAAACAAAGAGCTTTTCTCCCGAGGCTATCGCAACGCCGCAAAAGGAATCGTCACATATAACGCTGCAGGACTTCCCGCGAAGGATCTCCTTCGCCGCCATAAGCCCTGAATTATCCTTTATAACAGTCTCAGAAAGCTGTTTGACCTCTCCGCTCACACTCTCCGAAGTCTCCGGGGCGTGAAGCCCGAGGCGCGTGATATAGCTTTTGAATTCAAGCCTTGAAAAGAGCGCATAGAGCTTATCGTTATCAACCTCTGAAAGCTTTGCGCCATCACGCGAAAATTCAATCGGCGCATCCTGCGCTATAGTCCCGAGATATTTCGACAAATATGCCGCATCTTTCCCCTCAATCAGCTTTTTTCTGACAGAATCGCGGATGTCGGGTGAGTCTATGTTTTCATATATCGCGTCGATGTCCCCGAACCTTGAAACAAGCTCTGTCGCGGTTTTCTCACCAATGCCCGCAACCCCGGGGATGTTGTCAGAAGCATCTCCCATAAGCCCCTTTAAATCGCGCATCAGCTCCGGAGGGAGGCCGTATTTCATCAGAAGCTCTGCTCCGTTATACATTGTCGTCAGCGTTTTTCCCATTTTTGACGAAACAAGAAGAACGCTCGTTCCGTCATTCTCAATGAGCTGGAAGCTGTCGCGGTCACCCGTAACGATTACGCACTCATCCTTATTCTCGGCACATATTCTGCTGACCGTTCCGATTATGTCATCAGCCTCAAAGCCCTCGCACTCAAAGCGGGTAATCCTCATTGCATCAAGAACCTCTTTTAGCGGCTCAAGCTGCTCGGCAAGCTCATCGGGCATCCCCTTGCGGTTAGCCTTATACCCTTCATATTTTAAGTGGCGGAAGGTCGGCTTTTTCAAATCAAACGCAACGCACACGCCATCAGGCTTCACTTCCTCTAGAATCTTGAAGTAAATTGACAGAAAGCCGTAAATCGCGTTGGTATTTAGCCCCTCTGCATTTGTCAGCGTGCGGATGCCGTAAAACGCGCGGTTTATTATGCTGTTGCCGTCAATAACCATTATTTTCATGCTCATTCCTCACGCTTTCTCTTCAGAATTCAGGCGGAGAGAACCCTCTCCGCCGAAGTGTTTTTATGCTCTGTGCCATTTTACGCCCTGTGGCGTATCCTCAAGTATTATTCCCATTTTTGAAAGCTCGTCGCGGATTTTATCTGCCTCGGCAAAGTTCTTCTCGCGTCTTGCCGCCTGGCGCTTCTCTATCATTTCCTCAATTTCGGAATCAAGAGATTTTTCTTCCTTCTTTTCAATTATTCCTAGAACGTCGCAAAGCTCGCGGACTCGTTTTAAGCACTCCTTCGCAAAATCTGAAGTAGAGTTTTCAGAAAGTGCGGAGTTTACATCGCGCACAAGCTCAAAAATAGCCGCAATCGCATCGGCAGTGTTGATGTCATCATCCATCGCCGCAGTGAATTTTTCTCTGTATTTGTCAAAAGTCGAAAGAATCTCCTTCTGACGGTCAGAAAGCGGGGCCTTCTCCCCGTTCTCAGCAATAAATTCCATATTGCTCTCTGAGTTGCGAAGCCTCTCAAGCGCGGCTTTTGCCTGCATAAGAGATTCTTCCGAATAGTTTATAGGGCTGCGGTAATGAGCCGAGAGCATAAAGAATCGAATTGCTTCATAGCCATAAGCCTTCGCGGCATCGCGAACCGTAAAGAAGTTGCCGAGAGATTTTGACATTTTCTTATTGTCTATATTCAAAAATGCGTTGTGAAGCCAGTAGTTTGCAAACGGGCAACCATTTGCCGCCTCGCTCTGGGCGATTTCATTTTCGTGATGTGGGAAGGTGAGGTCAACTCCGCCGCTGTGGATGTCTATCGTCTCTCCGAGATAGCGGTTGGCCATCGCGCTGCACTCTATATGCCAGCCCGGCCGACCGTTGCCCCAGGGAGATTCCCAATACGGCTCGCCCGGCTTTGCCGCCTTCCAGAGCGCAAAGTCAGTAGCCTCCTCCTTCTTCTCTCCGACGCTTATGCGCGCACCCGCAACAAGGTCCTCAAGCGGTTGCTTGGAGAGCTTGCCGTAGTCCTTAAACTTAAGCGCACGGAAATAAACGTCTCCCTCCGACTCATAGGCAAAGCCCTTGTCGACGAGCGTCTTTACAATTTCGATTATCGCATCTATGTTCTCAGTTGCGCGGGGATGGATTGTTGCGGGGTGAATGCCAAGCCCCTCAGCATCGACAAAGTATTCTTTGATGTATTTTTCCGAAACCTCTTTATAGGTGGTCCCTTCTTCGTTTGCACGGTTAATAACCTTATCGTCTATATCTGTAAAATTCTGAACAAATTTAACTTCATACCCGCGATATTCCATATATCTGCGGAGCACGTCAAAAACAATAAACGGGCGCGCATTTCCGATATGGAAATAGTTATACACCGTAGGGCCGCAGGAATACATTCTGACCTTCCCCTGCTCTATTGGTTTGAATTCTTCTTTTGTTCTTGTAAGTGAGTTAAAAAGCTTCATTTTTTATTTCCTCTCCGTTTTATTCTGTGCATCGACAGAGGTTTTTAAAACGCCGCCGAAGCTTTTGAAATATTCTATGCCTGAAATAAGTGTGACTGCCGCCATGAGCCACACAACAACATCTCCTGCACTTAGGAGGCTGTTATGTATATTTCTCAAGGGGGTGAATAAAAATACAATGCCTACAATCTGGATAAAGGTTTTCCATTTTCCTGAGCGCTGCGCCGCGATTACAACTCCCTCGCCCATCGCAACAATGCGAAGCGACGTGACGATAAGCTCGCGCGCAATTATAATAAGAGCCGGAATGCTCCCCATATCCCCGCGTTCAATTAAAACAAGCACTGCCGCCGTGACCAAAAGCTTATCTGCAAGCGGGTCAAGAAACTTTCCGAATGTTGTTGTCTGGTTGTATTTTCTCGCGATATATCCGTCAACCCAGTCCGTGATGCTTGCAAGAATAAATATCGAAACCGCGATATATTCTCCCGACGGAATATCAAGAAGCGCAAAAGCAAGGAATATCGGTATAAGCATAATCCGTATTATGGAAATTATATTTGCCGTTGTCATAAAGCTCGCCTCCTATTTAACTTCACCGAGAAGGTCGCCGTCAAGCTCCTCAGAGATTTCTACATCTACAAACTCACCCGGGCGAATTCCCTTCTTCCCATGAAAAAAGACCTTGCCGTCAATCTCCGGCGAATCTGCAAAGCTTCTGCCGAAATAACATTCGCTGTATCTGTCAAAGCCCTCAACGAGAACCTTGAGTCTTTTGCCGTAAAGGCTTGCGTTGTATTCATCCATAACCCGCGCCTGAAGCGAGCCTATAAGCTCTGCGCGCTTTTGCTTAACGTCTTCATCAACCTGGCCTTCCATTGAATATGCTTTTGTGCCTTCCTCGCGGGAATATTCAAAAACTCCCGCTCTTTCGATTTTGTATTCCTTCAGGAAATCACAAAGCTCTTCAAACTCGGCGTCAGTCTCGCCGGGAAAACCTACAATAAGGCTCGTTCTGAGAACAACTCCGGGAATCCTCTCACGGAGCTTTTTAAACAGCGCGCGGATGTCATCTCCCGTGTCGCGCCTGTTCATAGCCTTTAAGATTCTGTCATTTATGTGCTGAATCGGAATGTCAAGGTATTTGACAATCTTGTCTTTTTCCGCAATAACATCTATAAGCTCATCGTCAATCTTATCGGCGTAGAGGTAGTGAATCCGAATCCAGTCAAGCTTCTCTATTTTGCAAAGCTCGGATAAAAGCTTTGCAAGCATCCCTTTTTCGCCAAAATCAGTTCCGTAGCTTCCCGTGTCCTGAGCCACAACTATAAGCTCACGCGCGCCGCTTTCTGCAAGCGCTTCGGCTTCTTTTATTATTTCATCCATATCGCGGCTCCGCATACGACCGCGGAGTTTCGGAATTATGCAGTATGCACAGCAGTTAGAGCAACCTTCTGCAATCTTAATGAACGCGGTATAGGGCGGGGTGGTAAGCACTCTTCCACATTCAAGAGGAGCATCAGCCGGGTTCCCGAAGCACTCGACATATTCGCCGCGAAGCACCCGCTCGCACACATCACATATCTCAAGATAGCTTCCGCAACCGACGATCGCGTCAATCTCCGGGAACTCATCATGCAGCTTTCCCTTCATAAGCTCGGAAAGACATCCGGTTACTATTATCTTTCCGATGCTTCCCTCACCTTTGAGGTTTACTGCTTCTTTTATATACTCATACGCCTCATCGCGGGCATCCCCGATAAAGCCGCAGGTGTTTATGATGACTGCCGAGACATCATTAAGCTCGACCGTAAGCTCATATCCTTTAGCATCAAGCAGGCTGAGCATATGCTCACAGTCGATCTGATTTTTAGAGCATCCGAGGGACACTACACCAATTTTCGCCATTAATCAAAATCCTCCGAATCAAGCCGAATATTTGCAAACGCGGCTTTTATTTCATCATACTTAAATCCGCGCCGCATAAGGAACGCGACAATTTTGTTTTTCTTCTCCGGCGTAAGCTCTTCGCCGTGAAGCTTTTTTAAAATGAGGCGCGAAATTTCATCTGTGCTTTCAGGAAGCAAGCTTAAGATTTTTTCACATATCTCGCGCTCTATTCCGCGGTGAAAAAGCTCCTTCTTAATGCGCAGAGGGCCATATCCGCGCGCGGTATAATACTGCACGAGTGCCTCGGCATACGCTTCATCATCCAGAAACCCGCGTTTTTCAAACCAAGAAACCGCATCATATGACTCCTCCTCAGAAAAGCCCTTTTCAAGAAGCTTTTTTGAAAGCTCGTTTTTTGAAACACTGCGGCGGGCCAAGGTTTTTGCTGCACTTTTTTTTGCAAGCGTGCTTTTATAAAGAGCTTCAAGCTCCTCTGCGCGGGATGAGGAGATCTCATCGCCCGCTTTGAGCATATACGCATCGTCAACTCTCGCCAAAATGCATTTTCCGCATTCCGTATAGATGACAAGCTTTTCCTTGTCGCGCCTGCCTATTTTTATGCTCGCTATTTTCATTTTGAGTAAGCTTTAGCCTTCAAAATCGTCGGCATCAACGCTTACGCCCTTGCCAGCCGGAGCTGCAGGCTTGCGCTCGGGGACTTCCATAAGGCTGTCGTACTTCGCGCGAACCTCCGCCTCAACCTTTGCGGCAACCTCGGGATTCTCCGTAAGATACTGTTTTGCGCTGTCGCGCCCCTGACCGAGGCGGATTTCTCCCATATTGAACCACGAGCCGCTCTTCTGGATAATATCGAACTTTACCGCAAGGTCAAGAATCTCTCCAACCTTTGAAATTCCCTGTCCGTAGATGATGTCAAACTCACCTGAACGGAATGGAGGCGAAACCTTGTTCTTTACAACCTTTGCACGCGTGCGGTTTCCGATAAACTCCGAACCGTTTTTAAGGGTTTCTACGCGCCTGATGTCAATTCTGACGCTTGAGTAATACTTAAGCGCATGGCCGCCTGTTGTAACCTCAGGGTTGCCATACATAACTCCAACCTTTTCGCGGAGCTGATTTATGAATATCGCAACGCAGTTCGCCTTTGAAATTGCACCCGCAAGCTTTCTCATCGCCTTTGACATAAGGCGGGCGTGAGCGCCGACAAGAGCGTCGCCCATCTCTCCTTCAATCTCAGCGCGCGGGACAAGCGCTGCGACGGAGTCGATAACTATGATGTCAATCGCATTTGAGCGGACAAGTGCTTCTGCAATTTCAAGCGCGTCCTCGCCTGCATCAGGCTGGGAGACGATAAGGCTGTCAATATCGACGCCAAGTGCCTTTGCGTATACCGGGTCAAGCGCGTGTTCAACGTCAACAAACGCCGCCTCGCCGCCAAGCTTCTGGGCTTCTGCAACCGCGTGAAGCGCGACCGTCGTTTTGCCCGAAGATTCAGGCCCGTACATCTCAATTATTCTTCCTCTCGGAAGGCCTCCGACTCCGAGCGCGAGGTCAAGTGTGAGCGAACCTGTTGAAATACAGCTCACATTCATGCTCGCCTTATCGCCGAGGCGGACAACCGTACCCTTTCCAAACTGCTTTTCAATCTGGGATATTGCGGTTTCTAATGCTTTTTCCTTTTCCATATCTTAACACACTCCTGTTATTTATTTTTATTTGATACAGGAAACAACCCTGTTTGCACCCGTTGTATCTCGCGTTGTCTGAATTGATTTCATTCCGAAACCCGAAAGAAGCGTCTCAAGTGCCGCACTCTGCCCGATTCCGCATTCAAATGCAAGAACTCCGCCATCTTTGAGGACAGACGCCCAGTTGTGGCATATCGCGCGGTAAAAATCAAGCCCGTCTTCCCCGCCGCAAAGTGCCGAGTACGGTTCAAACTCTCTTACTGATTTGTCAAGTCCGTTCATCTCGTTATTTGTTATATACGGCGGGTTTGAGACTATTATGTCAAAGCTTCCGATGTTCTGAGGCGGGGGAGATGTCATATCGGCCTTTATACAGGAAAGGCGCGAGGAAAGCTTCTGGTCATACACGTTCTCTTTTGCCACGGCAAGCGCACCATCCGATATGTCGGCGAGAACACCGCGCGAGGATGAACGCATCGCCGCTATCGCGATTCCCACGCATCCGCTCCCGCAGCCGAGGTCTAAGAACCTGAACCCACCGTCACACCGGCGCAGAGCGCAGTCTACAAGAGCTTCCGTATCCGAGCGCGGGATAAGAACATCGGGAGTAACCTTAAGCGTGATGCCGTAAAACTCCCACTCGCCGAGAATGTAGGCAAGCGGCTCTCCCGAACACCGGCGTAGAGCAATAGTCGCGGCAGATGCCGCTACGCTTGCCGACGCGTGGAGGTATTTATCGCGGACAAATTCCTCACGCGTCTTTCCGGTTACAAACCGGATAATCTCAAAGGCTTCAAGCTCTGCCATTGAGACTTTTTCCGCAACAAGCTTTCTTCTTATGTCAAGATATACATCATTGTATGTTGTAAACACTTCTTCACACAACTTCCCGGTATTACCATTTATCTGAATTTTCATCTTCCGGTATGACCGCCGAAAGTGCCGCTATTGCAATCTCAATCATACTGTCATCCGGCTCAAATGTGGTAAACTTCTGGAACCACAAACCCGGCGCACGCATAATCTTTGTGAAAACGTTGTCGTGCCTGCCGAGGAATCTGTTAATCTCGTAGCTTATCCCGACAACTACCGGAAGAAGAAGCAGGCGGAGCGCCATTCTTATGAATGGGTTTGACCAGCTCACAACCGAAAAGACAAGGATGCTTATTATCATAACCGAGAACATAAAGCTTGTTCCGCAGCGCGGATGCTCCTTCGAGAATGACTTTACGTTTTCAACCGTGAGTTCTTCTCCTGCTTCATAGCAGAAAATTGTTTTATGCTCTGCTCCGTGATACGAAAAAACTCTTTTCATATCCTTCATCCGGGAAACGGCAAGCATATATATAAAAAATATTGCGATTCGGAGAATACCCTCAAGGATGTTTCGAAGAAGATTAATCTTTATAACCTTGTCAAGAGCGCCCGCAAGAAGCGTCGGGAGAAAAATGAAGAGCCCTACCGACAGCGCAACACCCAAAACCATCGCAATCGCCATAACGATTTTTTCCATCACACGGCTTCCGAATTTTTTCTCGAGCCATTCTTCAAATTTTGAGGTTTCCTCATCGTCGCCCTCAAGTGCGATCGACGATGAATATTCAAGCGCCGAAAAACCGATTTTTAAGGATTCAAAAAGCCCTACTACCCCACGGATTATCGGAAGGGACAGGAGCTTATGCCTCTGCGAAAGGCGCTTTATAGCTTCCGTCTTCATCTCTATTTCGCCTGAAGGATTTCGCACGGCTATCGCACTCTTATCAGGGCCAAGCATCATAATGCCCTCAATAAGCGCCTGGCCGCCTATCGACGTTTTTTTACAGCATTTTTTATCAGTCATTTGCAAATTAACCTTTCTTACTCTTTCACTTCGTTCTCCTTAATCGGGAGACTGATTGTCACCATTGTTCCCTCGCCGAGGGTGCTTTCTATATCAAGCTTCCCCCCGTGCAGATTTACTATTTCGTCGCTGACTGCAAGGCCGATTCCGTTTCCGGGAGCCTTGGATTTCCCCTTGTAGAACTTGACCTTGACATACGGCAAATCCTCTTCGGAAATTCCTTCTCCGTAGTCGCGGATTGTAATCTTTGCAAACTTCCCGTCGCGGTATAGCCCCATATCAAGCTTTTTCTTCTCTCCACCGTGTTTTACGGCGTTGTCTATTATGTTAAAGAAAACCTGCTTTAAGCGTTCTCTGTCGCCACTTATGAAAATGTCGTCTTCCTCATCGTTGGAATATGTCGCATCTACATTCTCACGGCGGAAGGTTTCTGCATACATGAATAAAATTTCTTCAAACTCCGCTTTCAAATCAACTGTGTCGATATACAGTGTGAACCTGCCGCTCTCCATTCTCGCAAAATCAAGAAGCTCCTCAACCATCTTTGAAAGCCGGCGGGTTTCCTTTAAGATTATCTCAACTCCACGCCCCGTTTCCTCCGGGTTTTCTGTCCCCACAGTCGTGAGCGTTTCTCCCCAGCCGATTATTGCTGTGAGCGGTGTCCGAAGCTCGTGCGAAACTGACGAAATAAACTCATTTTTGATTTTTTCGGCACGGGCAATTTCAGCCGACATTTCGTTTATTGCATCGACAAGCTCTCCGACCTCGTCTTCATATTTTTTGTCAATCACCTCTCCGTAGCTTCCGCTTGTAATCTTTTTCGAAATGTCTATAACCTCGCGGAGCGGAGATATAATCGAGCGCAGAAACATCCTGTTTGAAAAGAAAATTATAAGAAGCATTATCGCTCCTATAATTGCCGCAAGCACAGATTGAATCAGAATTCTTCTGTCTACATACCGAAGGCTTGTAACATGGCGCACAACGCCTATCACATTATGCTCACCCGATACAAGAGGGCTTGAAACGCTCATTATTCTTTCTCCGGTGTGCTTATCACGCCCGACAAATGTAGCGGTTGCATTTTTTTCTATCGCCTCTGAAATGTCCGGGCTCTGCGGCATCATCCCCGCAGGAAGCCCCGTTGAAGACATAACTATGCGCCCGTTTGCAAATAAAATCTGCTTTTCCATATTTTCAAGCCGCGAGGATGTTGCGAGCTGCCTTTTTGCGTTGGCATAAAACGAATCTATGCTCGAAGCAAGGTCAAGGCTGAAATACTGCGCGCTGATATTCGCGCTGTTTGTAAGGCTTGTTCGGATATTAACGTAGTAGTAATTCATCACACTGACGGAAAAAACTACCACACACACGGCAATTATCAACGCGATATATAAAAGATTATTTATCATCCACCGGTGGCGAAGCCCTTTCGGCTGACGCATTTTTCCGACATCCCCTTCACTTATGAATTCCACTTATACCCAAATCCCCACACCGTCTGAATATACGCCGGCACGGCAGGGTCATCTTCGATTTTAATTCTGAGCCTTCTTATGTTGACATCGACAATCTTCAGTTCTCCGAGATAATCGCTCCCCCACACTGCCGCGAGCATATCCTCTCTCGATATTGCGCGGTCAGGGTTTTCAAGGAAATAGCGCATTATGGTGTACTCAACCTGAGTAAGGCGGATTCTTTTCCCGTTCTTGTCCAGAGTTCTGTTTCTTGTGTTAAGCTCAAACGGGCCGCTGACCATTTTTGCGCTGTCTTCGGCGATTACCCCGTCAAGGCGCCGATAAAGCGCGTCAATTCTCGCGATAAGCTCGGTCGGTGAGAAGGGCTTTGTGACGTAATCGTCAGCCCCCGTCATAAGGCCGGTTACGCGGTCAACCTCCTGAGTCCTTGCCGTGAGCATTATTATTCCGACTTTTGACCCTTTTGAACGGATTCTGCGGCAGACCTCAAAGCCGTCAATCCCCGGCATCATAACGTCTAAAAGCGCAACCCCGATGCCCTTTTCCGTTTCAAGAATCTCAAGCGCGCGCTCGCCCGACTCCGCCTCGCAGACATCATAGCCTGCACGGCTTAAGTTTATTACTATAAAGCTTCTTATGCTGTCTTCGTCTTCGACAACAAGTATTTTCTTTTTACCACTCATCAAAGCTTCCTCCTGAGCATGACATAATCACAGGTGCTATGCAAAAAGTATTTCCGATGTCCAGTCGCTTTCTCGGGTTTTGAAAGCAGACTTCAAGAAGTTTTCATCTATCGTTTCTCCAAGATAGCCATCGCTTACTATCTCGCCCGCAAAAATCATATCCTCGCGTTCTGATATTATGAACCTTCCGTCCTGCGCTGCAAGAGCCTTTCTGTTGCTTCCCGAAAAGATATAAACGGAAAACAATGGGGCTTCCACAAATCTTTCTTCATCAGAGTCGATTTCCTCGCGGGTGAAAAAGCTTATTTTTGTTCTCTCCGAGCCTATTTTCTGCTCACTCGCTGAAACTGTTCTTCTCCATGACAACGGCATCGAAAAATACCAGTTCTGTGAGAAGGAATGATAAGTAAACGTTTTCGGAACAATTACTCCTTTCTCGTCCACAGCTCTCCATATATACGTTGTGTCTCTGCCGTTTCCTTCTGACGCAACATCGGTTTCTTTCGGAAGTTCAACGATTCCGTCGCCGTCGACATCAGCGCACAGCGCACGGATCCGGCATATATCCCCGTCAGGAACAAGGTTGATATACTCCCCGTCTTTATATGCGATAACATCGGTTATCACTCCGGCATCGGACTCTCTCTCGATAAACGCGGCGTTGATTGACTGTGTCGCCTTTCCGCTAAGGATTCGTATTACCTTTCCGTTATGCTCAGAAAGGTGAACACTGCCTCTTTTTTTCATTTCGCCTGCCCTTGCGGCATACAGCTCCGCAAAGATGTGCCCGCCTTTATTCGCAACCGCAAGAAGCTCGTTTCCTCCATCGCCGTCAATATCACTTACAGAAAATTGCTCAACATCTGTCTCAAACACCTTTTCTGCACCGTCAGAGGTCAGGGTGTAAGCGGTGACCATATGCGCCGATTCTTCATCTGCACCCCATTTGACAATAATTTCATAGCCCTTGCCATCAAGCAGGCTGGAATAAGAGACTGTGTAAATTTCGTTCTCTTTTCCCTCAAGAACATCAAATAAACTGAAAACCGATTCCGTCTGCTCGAAAATGTAGATGTAAGTTTTGTAAGAGTCAACAACGTCGCGCAGGAAAACAATTCCCTCCTCCTCGCCATCTCCGTCAAGGTCGACTAAATTAAGTGGGCGGCGGTTAAACCCTGAGCGCGGTTCGGCAAATTCAAAGCCTTCGCTGCGGACCTGCTCAACCGTGTCGAGAAGCGCGCTGTGCGTTTCCGGCATCTGCGGAAGTGCAAAAACATCAGACTGCACATCAGACGAACATCCGCAGAAAAGAATGAGAAAAAACAAAGCCACAAAGCATACTTTTTTCATGCCGTCACCACCCCTTTAAATAAATAATTTTACCTATATTTATACAAGATTAATTATATTATAAAAAACGAAAAAACACAATATCTATAGCTTAAAATTTTTAATATTTTCACAATAAAAAAGTCACGGAAAATTCCCGTGACTTTTTACTATTTATCCGCTTTGCAATTCCTGATATATGATTTTCCCTGCACCCTTTGCAAATGCAAGAAGCACCTCGCCGAGAAGCTTTTTTGTGTCATCGTCAAGATTTCTGAGGCTTCGTGCAACCGTCAATGTATTTGCAAGCCAGTTTTCCGAAAACTCACTGAGTGTCTGCACCTTTGTTTCCGAAATCACGTCATACAGCGCATCAATAAACTGCTCTCTCTTTTCCTCTGAAATTGAGCTTATCCATTCCTTGAGAGTGAGGTCAAGAAATCGGCTTGCATCAGTGACCTTTTCAAGGTATTTAAAACGGTCGCGCAGGGTGATCCACGAATATGTATCGTGTTGCAGAATCCCGGTCGTTTCACTGTCAACTATCGTATATTCCTCCTCGTGGGAAAGAAGCATCCCCACAACCGAGGATTTCGGAACAAACGTTCTTATGCGCTCCCGGATTGCAAGATAGCCGGGCTGAGATAAAACCCGCTCGTCAAACCCCGGCCCATCAAAATTCTCGACCGCAACAATTCTTTTCTGAACGCTTTTTTTACAAAACGAAGCTGCATATACCGCAAGGTTTCCTCCCTTTGAATGCCCGCCGCATACAAACCTTCCGTGGAGCTTTCCGGCAATTTTTTCAAGGTATTTCACCGCAAGCGCCTGGGCAGGAACAGGAAAAGTGAAGCTCATGTTGAAATTTTCCTTCCACCCGATGAAGGTATCATCAGTCCCGCGGAAAGCAACATAATAAAGATTCGGCAGAAGCTTTATTGTAACTGCAGAAAACTGAGTCTCACTCTCTATATCTATCTTGTTTTCATATCCGAAGAAAATCAGATTTGAAAAGCGTTCGGAAGTCCCGAACGCTTCAATGAGTCGTTTGTCCTTGTGGGAAACAAGGTGGCGCTCGAGGTCTTCTGCCTCAAGCATTTTCCGTGTCGCATCTCCGATTGAAAGCTTCGCATTTTGGCCTACAAGCTCAAAAGGGAGATATGAAAATCGCGAAAGAAGCATTCCGTCAATCTCGTTGGGAGCGGCTGCCCGAAACGGAACATCCCCTCTCCAATCCAGATAATCAAAGCAATCAGCCATATAAACACCTCCGGAGTTATGAAAAATTCCCCTCTCTGTTATGTATATGCATTGCAATTATCTATAATTTCTTTTTATAAACAACTATCCCGAATTCCGCACTGCATTCAAGGCTTTGCACTTTCTTCAGCTTTTCGCTGTCCCGCTCACACGTGCGGTAAAAATAGGGTGTCATCGCAAAAAGGCTCCTGACATCTTCGCCCGTCTGAAGCTTCATCTTGTATTTAAGCTCGTATTTTTCGCACACGGAAAATCCGTTCTCCTCCATATCGGGCTCGGGGTTTTCGTAAGGGGTTTCATATAAAAGCTCCTTAAGCTCCCAAAGATGTCTCGCAAGGGGATACACCCTTATCGCAACGCCGTCGTCTTTCAGAACTCTTGAAAATTCATCCGAAAAAAACGGCGCAAATATGCTTACAAGAGCATTGACACTTTTCGCGCAAAACGGCAAATCTGCAACGCTTGCAACCGCAAGCTTCATCTCTCCGCGTCTTGATGCAGCAAGGTTTACCGCATCCTTTGAAATATCAACCCCGAAAACGCGCGCGTCTCTTCCTCTTTCCGCAAGATATCCTGAAATATCAGAGGTGTATTTTCCTTCGCCGCACCCTGCATCAAGCACCATCGCTCCGTTTTCGGTATATTCAAAAACAAGCCCGGAAACGCATTCAGACAGCCTGTCATAAAAACCGCGGTTTAAAAAATCTGCTCTGGCGCGCAGCATTGGCTTGTCATCGCCGTGAGTTTTCCCCTTTCCTGACGCCATAAGCAGATTGACATATCCTTTTTTTGAGATGTCGAAGTTATGTGAATTTTCGCAGATGTACGCCCTCTCTGTTTTCTCAAGAAATTTCCCGCATATCGGGCAAATAAAACACGACATACCCTTCACCTATTTCATAAAAAGCGTTCCGTTTATTTTTCCGCTTATTATGTCGTATGCGCTTTCTATGTCGGTTCCGTTTGTAATCACCATCGGAATGCCTTTTTCAAAGCAAACCTCTGCCGCGTGAAGCTTCGTGACCATTCCGCCGGTTCCGAGCTTTGAGCCTGCGCCGCCTGCAAGCGCGCGGATTTCGTCCGTAATCTCACAAACCCGCGGAATGATGCGGGCATTTTCATTCTCTCTCGGGTCGCAGTCATACAGCCCGTTTATATCGGAGAAGATTATCAGAAGGTCTGCCCCCACAAGGGCCGCAACCTCAGCTGAAAGCGTGTCGTTGTCACCAAAGAGAATTTCATCTACCCCAGTCGTGTCATTTTCGTTGACTACGGGGATAGCGTCAACCTCAAACAGCGCCTCAAAAGTGTCCTCAACCTTCTGGCGGCGTTCTTCTTCTATTATGTCGTTTTTTGTTATAAGAATCTGGCCGACAACCTGAGAGTAGTCGAGGAAGAACTTGTCGTAAATGTGCATAAGCTCGCACTGTCCGACTGATGCCGCCGCCTGCTTATAACGAAGCTCCTTCGGGCGGACCGTCATCCCGAGCTTTGACATCCCGACACCTATCGCGCCCGACGTAACTAAAACGACGTCAATCCCCATATTTTTTATGTCGGAAAGAACCCTTGCAAGCATCTCAAGATGCCGCAAATCAAGCCTGCCCGTGTTCGGGTGGGTAAGCGTAGATGTCCCTATTTTTATAACAACTCTTTTTATCTGTTCCTTTGAATACAACTCACTTCGCCAACTTCCGTAAAAAAATCGTCTATGCGTTAAAGGTCCCCGCTTCAATCTCGGAAATCATCTCAACGCGCTTTGCGTGTCTTCCTCCCTCAGCCTCGGTGTCAAGGAAAACATCAACAAGCTCAAGTGCAATCCCCTCTCCGATTACGCGCGCTCCGAGGCAGAGAACGTTTGCATCGTTGTGGAGCCTTGTATAGCGCGCAGAAAAATGCTCTGAGCAGACAGATGCGCGGACACCCTTCACCTTGTTTGCGGCAATGCTCATTCCGATTCCCGTTCCGCAAACGAGAATGCCGAAATCCGCAGTCTTTTCGGACACAGCCCTTGCAACCTTGTATGCAAACTCCGGATAGTGGCTCGATTCTGCATTGTATGCACCAACATCCGCGATCTCAAAGCCACGCTCCTTCAAATGCTCAATTATCTTCGCCTTCATCGCAAAGCCTGCGCTGTCTGCACCTATTACTACTTTCATTTTCATTTACCTTCCTTTTTCAGTTTTTCAATTCTTTCCCTTTCTGCCTGAGGAAGCCTTATGTATTCGGGCGAAAGCTCCGCAGCGGAAATCGGGTTTATATCTTCAGCAAGCAGCGCAACGGCTGATGCCCTTTGATATCTTATGTGTTCCGGGGCAATTCGGAAGTTTGCGGGGGCTTCCTTCATGAGAACCTCTGCCCCATCCCCGCAAACTATAATATTTTCTTCCTCGCAAAGCTCTCCTATAAGCTCTTCGATTTTAAGCGCGCGGTCGTCGCAAAGGCGGGTGAGCCGCCCTCCCTCTGCTCTGAAATTCGCGTTATAAACCTGCCCGGCGCGCGCATCCATAACCGCGCAAATTATGCCGTCAATATGCGAAAGTGCGTTCGCCGCCGCATAGAGTGTCGACACTGCAACGCACGGAATGTCAAGGCTCCACGCGAGCCCCTTCACGGCCGACATCCCGATTCGAAGCCCTGTGAAAGAGCCTGGGCCTTCGGTTATTGCGATTCTGTCAATATCTGCGACAGAAAGCCCGCACACACCGAGAAGCCATTCCACCGATGGCATTATCGTGACGCTGTGGGTAAGCCCGCAATTCAGAAATGCTTCGCCGATGATTTTCCCGTCATCGGTTATGCAGACAGATGCCGCTTTTGCCGAGGATTCTATGGCAAGTATCTTCATTCTACACCTCCGAAATTATGACGCAACGCGCGTTTTCGTCATCTTCCATACGCTTTATTTCAATAATATGCGAAAATGCGACATCATCGCCAGCGTTTTCTGACCATTCCACAAAGCATATTCCGCCACGCGTGAGATAATCGTCAAAACCGATTTCAAAAAGCTCATCCGTACTTCCCAATCTGTATAAATCAAAGTGGAACATCGGCGGCTTCGTTTCATATTCATTAACTATAGTATACGTCGGGCTGGTGACGCGCCCTGCTTCTCCAAGGCCGCGCGCCGCACCGCGCACAAAAGCGGTTTTCCCCGCGCCCATTCCTCCGCGCATAGCAACGCAGGCTCCCGGGGAAAGAGTTTTCGCAAAATCCTCACCGAGCTTTTCTGTTTCAGCTTCATTTTTGCACAGATATTCCATAGTTCACCGCCGTTTTCTTTTTATTATACAATTATTCCCTGCCTTTTTCAAGTAGTGATTGATTGAAAACGCCCGATATATGATATGATGCTGTCACACAGTGACTAATAAGGTGTTGTAGGGCACATTCACGAATGTCCCGCGGGCGATTCTTGAATCGCCCCTACGGTTTGTTTTTTCTTATCATCATTTTAAATGATAACAAACTTTAAACGTAACACCCGAGGGAGACCCCCGGGTGTTTTGTTCCTCAACCCACAAGCTCTGATGCATTTTCAAAGTCGGGATATTCTTCCAGAAAGTCTTCCTTCGGCATTTTTTCAAATTTCAAAGTCGGAAGCTCTCCGCCAAAAAAGTTTATGCGGTCGCGTTCTGTTTCAAATTCAAAATATTCTTCATAATATTTTGCATATCCCCAAAAACTTGCGTATCCCGAAGGGTCATCCCAAAGTTCAGATTCCATAAACTCTGTTATACCGCCATGAATATCAAAATACGTATAAAAACAAGAAAATCCTTCTTCACCTTCAATATACCCTTTCATATGACCATAATAATTTTGCCCATGATCCCCAGTTAATGCAAAATATGCAACCGGCGCTTCGCATACCCAAACAAATTTCCCGTCCCCGCCTTGCTGCCCAGGGAGAAATTTCGGCACTTCATTTGTGCAGCCGCAAAAGAGCATAAGCAATACACATATTAACATCAAAACAGAGAGCTTCTTTTCCATTTCTTATCGTCGTCCTTTCCTTATGCAGTGCAAAACAAGCGGAACTCGATTGTTTTCACGGAAAAACTCATTCAGAGAATCCACATCTCTAGTCCCGCTTCTTCCTACATTGTAGATTCTGTATTTCCTATCGCCTAGCTTATCCACAGATGCAGTGTGAATCTGAGAAGTTGCTTTGTCCGAATTCCAAAAACTCAGGATATACGTGTCGGCATCAGGGATGTCAAGATTATAGATCGTCTTGTCTCCCTCATAAGTATCTACCTGATACCCATTTTCTCTGAAATAATCTCCTACTGCATAAGGGCTTGTTCCGAACACCCCAAACAATGTCTGCCCGTCCGTTTCAAACTCTTTTGCAATATCCCTTATGTCTTTTCTGTCGCCAAGAGTGCAGAGCGCGTTATTCACTGCTATAAGCTCGCAAGCATTTTTACCAAAAGTTCCCACACCATACTGCAGTTTGTCAGATTCCTGTTTTTTGCCCTGGTCTGTTATATACCCTCCGTTTTTTTCATACTCACTCAAATCAACTTTTTGATTTTCTTTATAATTTACATTCGCAAGTACATTATGAGCTAAATCAATAGGCACTTCCATTCCCGGAATAAGCCGAAAATTATCGTATGCTTTAAAAAGCAGGTTTGTGGCATTGTCAAAAATCCCTTTTTCGTTCGCCCAGCTGCTTACACTGTTCACAACGTCTCCTGCTGTCTCCTTCACAGTCCCAACAGTGTCGGTAACACCCGTTTTTACGGTATCAATTATCCGCTTTCACGCATTCTCGTCTTCCGTTGCCTGGTTGAAACCCTCTAAAAAGTCGTCCTTCGGTTTTTCTACTATCTTTGAGTCGGCGTATCTGTTTTTCGCCGCAGCTAAAGGCCCGAAAACACTGAAAGGTTGCATAATCATTGAAGCCCTTGCAGGTTTTTTCTTACTCTCGTTGGAATAATAATTAAACCCCTCAAGGAACGGGTCGCTCGCCCGGCTTTTTTCCTTCTTCGGCTCGCTTGTGCTTGTTGGTTTGCCCGCGGATGCTGTGGAGCTTGTTGCCACGCCCGCGTTTGTTTTGTTAAAATTTTCGAGAGCTTCAAGGCCGAAT
>JAZOAI010000030.1:0-13628 GCA_045595365.1 Eubacteriales bacterium | reverse complement strand
GGCTTTAGAAAAATAGTGCAGAATAAACAAATCGAACCCGAAGTAGTACATAAGTACGTCGAGAGGTTCGATTTGTTTTATAGCATAAAGTGTAATTAAATCCTTAAATTCGGCACAAGCCGAATTTCCATTGTACTTTTACACTCTATGCGGTCTGGGCTGTTTTGCTACAGCCCCTTTTGACTATAATTTGATAATATGGTAAAATAAAAAGGGTGAAATTATGAAAGTTACATTGGGAATCCTTGCTCACGTTGATGCGGGAAAGACAACGCTTGCCGAGCGTATACTATGCCATACGAATACGATAAGAAGCTTTGGCAGGGTTGACGACAAAAGTTCATATCTTGATTACAGCGACATTGAGCGCGAGCGCGGAATAACTGTGTTTTCCGATGCTGCTCGCATATCTCTTGATGGCGATTGCATAACAATCATTGACACTCCCGGCCACGCGGATTTTTTCGCAGAGACCGAGCGGGCAATATCTGTTATGGACTATGCTCTTTTGGTTGTCAGCGCGATAGAGGGGGTCGAGAGCCATACCGAGGCCGTATGGCAGCTTCTTCGGGAATACAATGTCCCGACATTCATTTTCATAAACAAAACAGATGCCGCGACAGCGGATGTGGAAGGAGCAATTTCAGACATTCGCTCACGACTCGCGGATAATGCAATAAATTTTTCTGAGGATTTTTCGGAGGCGCTTGCCGAAAGAAGCGAAGCTCTGCTTGAGGAATATACGGAAAGCGGCGCCGTCAAAATCTCGGATGAAGTCCGGAGAATGGTTCTATCGCGCGAGATTTTCCCGTGCATCTGCGGCTCGGCACTTCGCGATGAAAACATAGATAAGCTTATGGAAGTAATCAGCTCTCTCATTGTTGAAAAGAGAGAAGACGAGGGTTTTTCTGCGACCTGCTACAAGATTCGCCGCGATGGGGCAAAAAAGCTTGCATATTTGAAGATAAATTCAGGGAGCCTTCGCGTGAAAGATACAGTTGATACTCCGAATGGGCAGAGAAAGGTTGATGAAATCAAGCTCCCGAGCGGGAAAAAGCTTTCTGCGGTGCAATCGGCAGAAAAAGGAGAAATTTGTGTGGTTTCAGGGCTTTCTGACATCTCCTGCGGGGATGTAATCGGCTCTTTCCCGCGGCGCGAGGTGATGAAAATAGCTCCGATTTTCAAAGCCCGGGTTATTTTCGGCCATGAGCATACTACCCGCGAGGTTTATGAAAAACTTCTTGAGCTTTCAGAAGAAGAACCGACACTTTCCGTCGAATATTCACAGGCTCTTGATGAAATAGACATAAGTGTTATGGGCAAAATAAGCTTGCAGGTTATAGAGTATGAGATGTTCCGCAGATTCGGCATAAAGGTTTCGTTCGGGTCTTGCCGCGTCGTTTACCGCGAGACGATTAAGACACCTGCTACGGGTTATGGGCATTTTGAACCTCTGCGGCATTATGCCGAGGTCCATATAAGGGTAGAGGCGGCGCCCGAGGGAAGCGGGATAAGCTTTATAAGCGAATGCAGCACGGATGTTTTGCCGCGAAAAGTGCAGAATCTCATACGAACACACGTTTTTGAAAAGGCTCATAAAGGAATTCTCACCGGCAGCGAGCTTTGCGATGTGCGCTATATTCTCGTGACGGGCAGAGTCCACGAAAAGCATACCGAGGGCGGTGATTTGCGCGAGGCAACGTACAGGGCGATAAGGCATAGCCTTATGAGAGGGGAAAGCACACTGCTTGAGCCGTTTTATAAGTTTTCCGCACGAAGCGATATGGCGACTGCCGGGAGAATTATGGCAGACATCACAAAACTCGGCGGGAGCTTCACCCCGCCTGAGATTGACGGCGAAGTTGCCTTAACGCGAGGAAGAGCCCCTGCGCGGTATCTTGGCGAATATGCAGAGGAGATTATATCAACGACAGGTGGGAATGTCTCTTTTTTCCTCAGATTTGACGGATACTCACCGTGTAATGATGAAAAGAAGATTATAGAAGAAATCGGATACGAGCCGAACCGCGATGTGGAAAACACGGCGGATTCAGTCTTTTGCGCGCACGGTGCGGGGTTCAATGTGAAATGGCACGAGGTTGAAAGCTTCATTCATTGCAGATAAAAAGACATTTTTCCATTGCTATTTCTCTTATATTGTTGTAAAATGAAAAAATGAGAAAAATCGGAGGACTGAGCATGAAATATAAGATGCTTGAAGCTGCATTCGAGCAAAAATTCGGGAGTGGCAAGAATGTACACATGTATTCAGCACCCGGGCGCATAGAGATTGGAGGAAACCACACAGACCACCAGGGAGGAGTGGTTCTTGCGGCGGCGATTAATCTTGAAAGCCGTGCGGCAGTTGCAAAAAACGGGCTCGATGTCATAAGAGCCTTTTGCGACAAGCATGGAGAGTTTGAAATTTCACTTTCAGAGCTTGAGGTTTTCGAGGAGGAAAAGAATACCACGGCCGCTCTGATTCGAGGCGTTGCAAAAGGGCTTTCTTTGCGGGGAGTTGACCTTTTTGGAGTAGATATGTATATTGAATCCGAAGTCCTTCCGGGGTCGGGGCTTTCATCCTCGGCGGCGTTTGAGGTTCTTGTCGCAAAGGCGCTTTCGGATATTTGCGGGGGGAATCTCTCTGCGGAAGCTATGGCCGAGATCGGGCAGTTTGCGGAACGCGAGTTCTTCGGGAAACCCTGCGGGCTGATGGACCAGATGGCAAGCTCTGTCGGTGGGATTACAGCAATAGATTTTTCTGAAAACCCCGCTAAAATAAAAAAAATAGAATGCGACATAAGTGAGTATGGATACGACATCGTTATCATAGATGCGGGCGCAGACCACGCCGATTTGACAGAGGAATATGCGGATATTCCGCGCGAGATGTGCGCCGTTGCAAACTTTTTCGGGAAGAAGATTCTTGGCGAGGTTGATGAAGAAACCTTCTACGGCGATATTTCATCTGCAAGGGCAGCTCTCGGGGATCGCGCAATACTTCGCGCCATTCACTTCTTCTCTGACAGCCGCCGCGCAAAGGAAGAGGCGGGCTGCCTCAAAAACCGTGACTTTGAAGGGTTTTTACGTCGTATAAGAGAATCGGGAGATTCGTCTTTTAAATACCTGCAGAACATCTATCCGGCAGGAGCAAAGAAGAACCAGGCTATGGCATTTGCGCTTGCCATATGCGAGAGGCTTCTCGGCGGGCGTGGCGCCGTCAGAATTCAGGGCGGCGGTTTCGGAGGAACGCTCGAAGCCTTTGTCCCGAACGATATGACAGAAGATTTCATTAGCGGAATTGAAAAAACATTGGGAAATAATATGTCAAAGCTTCTTTCTATACGCCTTGAGGGCGGATTAAAAATAAAATAAAGGGAGTTTTTGTTTATGAAAATAGCAGTTCTCGGAGGCGCCGGATATATCGGCTCGCATACAGTAAAACAGCTTCTTTCGCGCGGGCACGAGGTTTCTGTAATTGACAATCTCCAGACGGGGTTTCGCGCGGCGGTTGATGAGCGCGCCGAGTTTTTTGAGGGAGACATCCGCGATTCCGAATTTTTAAAAGGTGTTTTCAGTAGCGGCAATTTTGACGCAGTTATTCATTTTGCCGCCTGTTCGCTTGTAGGCGAGAGCGTCAAGGCGCCCATTAAGTATTACAACAACAACGTAGGCGGGGCAATAACACTTCTTGAGGCGATGACAGAGGCGGGGATAGACAAAATAGTGTTTTCCTCAACTGCGGCGGTTTACGGCGAGCCTGAGAGAATCCCTATATTGGAGAGCGACATGACCTGCCCGACAAACCCCTATGGCGAAACAAAGCTCGCTATGGAAAAAATGTTTTTCTGGGCATCAAAGGCGCACAATCTTCGCTTTGTGTCCCTGAGATATTTCAACGCCTGCGGCGCGGATGAGAGCGGAAACCTCGGTGAGGCGCATAACCCGGAAAGCCACCTTATTCCGCTTATTCTCCAGGTTCCGAACGGGAAGCGAGAGAAAATCTCAGTGTTCGGCTCGGATTATGACACGAAAGACGGGACCTGTGTCCGCGACTATATCCACGTGACAGACCTTGCAGATGCACACGTTCTCGCTGTGGAGTACCTTGAAAAAGGCGGGGAGAGCGATATATTCAATCTTGGCAACGGGGTTGGATTTACTGTTTCAGAGGTTATTGAAAGCGCGCGGCGCGTAACCGGGCACTCCATACCCGAGCTTGTCTGCGAAAGGCGGCCGGGTGACCCCGCGCTGCTTGTAGCGTCAAGCGAAAAGGCAAAAAGAGTTCTCGGGTGGGACCCGAAGCACGATGATTTAGACAAAATCGTCGGCTCTGCATGGAAATGGCATAAATCACATCCGGAGGGGTATTTGAAATGAGCGTTTTTGCAGACATAGCGGCCCTTATAGAATACGCCGAGGAGAGAGAGCTTATCTCTCCGCTCGATAGGACTTATATAAGAAACCGGCTTTCTGACCTTTTGGGGCTTTCTGAGTTTTGCGAGGAAGAAAGCTCTGAAAAAAGCCTTGAGGGAATCTTAGAGTCTCTTTGCGAATATGCGGCAGAGAGAGGAATTATCGAAAAAAGCCGGACGGAGTTTGACCTTTTTGATACTCGCATCATGGGAGAGCTTACACCGAAACCTTCTGAGACAGTAAACCGCTTTTGCGAGTTATACCTCGAGTCTCCCGAGAGCGCGACGGAATGGTATTATAATTTCTCGCAGGATACGGACTATATCAGGCGCTACCGCATAGAACGCGATATGAAATGGCCGGTTGACACGGAGTTTGGCACACTTGATATAACAATAAATCTCTCAAAGCCTGAGAAAGACCCCAAAGAGATTGCAAAGCTCAAAAACGCGCCGAAGTCGGGGTATCCCGCGTGTATGCTCTGCCCCGAATGCGAGGGCTATGCGGGGAGGCTTGATTTCCCCGCGCGGCAGAACCACAGAATTATGCCGATTGAGATTTGCGGGCAGCTTTGGCATCTGCAGTATTCTCCGTATGTGTATTACAACGAGCATTGTATTGTGTTTAACCACGAACACGTTCCCATGCGGGTTGACGAAACGGTTTTCCCAAAGCTTATTGCGTTTCTTGATGCGTTTCCGCACTATTTCATAGGCTCAAACGCAGGGCTTCCGATTGTCGGGGGTTCAATCCTCTCGCACGAGCACTTCCAGGGGGGGAGATATACCTTTGCAATAGAACGCGCGGAAGAGGAGAAGAAGTATGTCATAAAAGGCTATGAGGACGTCAGCGTTGCGCGTGTCAAGTGGCCTATGTCTGTTATCCGCCTTCGCACAGCTGACCGCGAGAAGCTCATATCTCTTGCGGGAAAGATATTTAAGGCGTGGAGCGGGTATACTGACGAGAGCGCATTTATATTTGCCGAAACCGACGGCGAGCGCCATAATACCGTGACCCCGATTGCCCGAAAGAAAAACGGCGAATATGAGCTTGATATAGTTCTCAGAAACAACATAACAACAGATGAATATCCCATGGGGGTATTCCACCCGCACGAGGAGCTTCATCATATAAAGAAAGAGAACATAGGACTGATCGAGGTTATGGGTCTTGCAGTCCTGCCCGCGCGGCTTAAGAAGGAGATTGCGCTGCTTACTGAGCTTGCCGAAAAGGGCGAGAGCTTCGCATCACATGAGGAAACAAAGAAGCACGCAGACTGGGCAGAGGGCGTAATGCAAAAGCGCAAAAACGGCGAGGATATTGAGAGCCTCTTCCTTCGCGAGGTGGGATATGTTTTCCTTGAATGCTTAAAGGATGCCGGCGTTTTCAAACGCACAGATGGCGGCATCGCGGCATTTGACACGTTTATGAATACCTTATGAGTAAGCTGAAAATCGTAACCAAGTCTTTGGCAATCCTTCTCCTTGCATCACTTCTGATATACAGGGCAGTGGTGCTGGTGAGCCGACACGCGCTTGAGAGCTATGAGGTTCGCGGAGTTGATGTTTCTTCTTATCAGGGAGAAATTGATTGGGAGACTCTCTCGCAAAGTGAAATAGATTTCGCTTTCATCAAAGCAACCGAGGGAAGCTCATATAAAGACCGCTTTTTTGAAAAAAACATTGAGGGCATAGCAGAAACGGAGCTTGCCGCCGGGGCATATCATTTCTTGAGCTTTGAAAGTGACGGGGCAGCTCAGGCGGAGAATTTTATAGACTCGGTAAAACGCGAGGATATAACGCTTCCGCCGGTTATCGACCTTGAGCTTTATGGCGAATATGCGAATACCCCGCCATCTTCTCCCAAAGTCAGGCGAATTCTCGATGAAATGATAACAAGGCTTTATGTGGAATACGGCGAGTATCCGATTATATACACAAACCGCCGTGCATACACGTTATACGTTTCGGGAGAATACAAAAACTGTGATATATGGATCTGTGATATAGTCAAAAAGCCCACCCTGCCCGACGGCAGAGAGTGGACCTTCTGGCAGTATTCGCACACAGAACAGCTTCCCGGATATGACGGAGAAGAAAAGTATATAGATATGAACGTCTTTAACGGAAGCCGCGCATTATTCGAAAGATATAAGAAAGAGCTGTCATATGACAGCTCTTTTTGTGTTCCAATATTCATTTCCCCACGCAGAAGCGGGAGAAGATTTCGGATATAACAGAATCCTGCGCGTAGTTGCCCGTTATTTCTGCAAGAGTGTTTATTGCCGCTTCAACATCGCTGACGGCAAGATCTGGAAAAGTTCCGTTGCGGAATGCATCTGCGGCTGAGATAATGAAGGCCTTTGCGCGCTCAATTGCAGAGGCGTGGCGCGGGTTTGTGATTATCTTCCCGTCACACGAAAGATTGTTTACGCCGACAGTTTCGCATATGAGGTCTGAAAGCTCATCAATTGCGACATTTTCTTTTGCGGAAATTTCAATCAGCGGAAGTCCTCCGAAAAGAGATTTGTCAATAACGGTGCCGAGGTCACTTTTGTTTATCACGCAAATGCTTGTTTTTGATTTTGCAAGCGACAAAACCTCAAAGTCATAATCGTTAAGGGGGCACGCACCGTCAAAAACGGCGATTATGAGGTCGGCGCTTTCTGCCGCCGCGCGGCTTCTTTCAATTCCAAGCCGCTCAGGCTCGGTTTTAGCATCGCGAATCCCTGCTGTATCTATAAGATGAAGCGCAACAGAGTTTATTGAAATGCTTTCCTCGACCGTGTCGCGAGTTGTCCCCGGAATATCGGTGACGATGCTGCGCTCGGTTTTGAGAAGCGCATTTAAAACAGAGGATTTTCCGACGTTTGGCCGGCCAATCAGCGCGACGCGGATTCCGCTTCGGAGAAGATGCCCTTTTTGGTATGTGCCAAAAAGCTTGTCTGCACGGAGAGCGACTTCGTAAAGAGTATCCGCGATTTTGTCGCGTTCTGTCTGTTCAATTTCATCATCGGGATAGTCGACAAAAGCGTAAAACTCCGCCGCAACAGAGGTGAGGGCAGAAGAAATTTCTGAAATCTCACGGCCGAGCGCGCCTCTCATCTGTTCAGCCGCGTTTCTTGCGGCAAGCTCGGTTTCCGAATCGATAAGGTCGATTACGGCCTCTGCCTGAGTTAAGTCCATTTTGTCATTTAAAAATGCGCGGCGCGTAAACTCGCCGGGCTCTGCCGGGCGGGCACCTGCACAAAACAGAGCGTTCAGAACGGATGACAGAACGGCAAGAGAGCCGTGGCAAAAGAATTCAACCGAATCTTCCCCGGTAAAGCTCTTCGGGCCTTTGAAAAAAACAGCCATCCCGAAATCGAGGACCTCGCCGTTTTTGGAGAGAAAACGCCCCGTAACCATCTCACGCGGGCGGGAAGAAAGCTCTCCCGAAAAGACCTTACACGCTATTTCCAGCGACTTCTCGCCCGAGATGCGGATTATTCCGACGGCACTTCGGGCGGGCGCGGTTGCAATCGCGGCGATAGTATCTGCCATAAAAACCACATCCCGTTTTTTAATCAAAAGGGCACTTGCTTTTGCAAGTGCCCTCTTTTGGAGCAGGTGATGGGAATCGAACCCACGCTATCAGCTTGGGAAGCTGAAGTTCTGCCATTAAACTACACCTGCACACAAATCCACTGCCACTTATTATAGCACATCAAAATAGAATAGTCAAATAAAAATATCAGCTTTTTTAAGCTTTCAGGGCTCATCACCATCAGGATGAGCCCTGAGCTTCAGAAGCATGCTGCAAGAAGATTTGAAAGCATACAGAAAACAATTCCCAAAAGCGTAGGCAGGAGAAAGGCGAGAAGTGTCCAGCGAATGCTTCTGGATTCCTTCTTTATCGTGAGAAGCGTGGTGGAGCATGGCCAGTGCATAATTGAAAACAACATAAAGGATATGGCGGTTTTTATGGTCCAGCCGTTCTGAATAAGAAGGGAAGAGACCGTTGATATGTCGGAAAGCTCAGTCAGCGCACTTCCTGAAGTGTATATCATAATGATGAGCGGCAGCACAATCTCGTTTGCAGGAAAGCCGAGTATGAATGCTGTGAGGATGACGCCGTCAAGCCCGAGAAGCTCGCCGAAAGGGTTTAGGAAATTTGATAAGATAAACAGAAGCGTTTGCCCGTTTATTGAAATATTCGCCATAAGCCAGATGATAAGCCCTGCAGGCGCGGCGACTGCCACAGCGCGCCCGAGAACAAAGAGTGTGCGGTCAAAAACAGAGCGGATGAGGACCTTTATTATCTGCGGCCTGCGATAGGGAGGAAGCTCAAGGGTGAAATTGGAGGGGACTCCGCGAAGCACGGTTGCGGAGAGAAGCCGCGAGGAAAGGAAGGTCATCGCGATTCCGAGAAGTATCAGAAGGACAAGAAAAACGGCTGCCATAGAAGATTGCAGGATGCCGGAAGAGGAGCCGACAAAAAAGATTGTTATTATGGCGATGAGAGACGGGAACCTGCCGTTACACGGAACGAGAGTGTTTGTGAGCATCGCAATCAGGCGCTCTCGCGGTGAATCGATTATGCGGCATCCAACGACCCCCGCCGCGTTACAACCGAAACCCATACACATCGTGAGGCTTTGCTTTCCGCAGGCGTTACATTTTTTAAATGCGCGATCAAGGTTAAAAGCGATTCGGGGGAGATAGCCCGAGTCTTCAAGAAGCGTAAAAAGAGGAAAAAAGATTGCCATTGGCGGCAGCATAACTGAAACGACCCACGCAAGAACGCGCCAGACGCCGCAGGTCAGAGCCGTTGCAACAACATCCGGCACTCTGATTGAAAGGAGAAACGAATAAAGCGGCGCCTCAAAACCCGACAAAAGAGAGGAGAGGTATGCTGAGGGGTAGTTTGCCCCTTCAATCGTGAGCCAGAAGATGACAAGGAGCCCGAGAATCATTATGGGAAAGCCTGCCGCGCGGCTTGTGACGATGCGGTCAAGCCGTCTTTCACGGGCGGTATAGCTACATCCGCCTGAAACGGTTTTCTTATAAATCTTCTCAGCCTCAAGAACAAGGCTTTCTGAAATCTCGTTTGAAATTTCATTTGAGTCAGCAGCTTTCAGAATTTCGCTTATCGCGTCGTTTTCGATGAGGGAAACATTATATTTGCGCTCAAATTCCGAGAGAAAGCTGTCGTCGCGGCAGAGAAGCCTGAGCGCTGCAAATCGAGGGAAGGGGCATGGGCAGAGAGCTGCAATTTCTTTTGTGAGTGTGCCGAGAAGAGCTTCGGTCTGGGATGAATATTTCATAAGGCGAGCAGAATCAGAGCTTGCCGCATGGGGGATTTCGTCAAGGATTTTTGAGAGCCCTTTTCCGCTTCTTGCCTCCGTTGCACAAACCGTGACGCCCAGTTCATCCCGGAGAGCCTCGAGGTTTACTGAAATTCCTTTTTTTCTTGCTTCGTCCATAAGATTTATGCACACAATAACCTTTGGAGTGATCTCACAAATCTGGAGAACAAGATTCAGATTCCGCTCAAGGCAGGTGGCATCACACACTGCGACAACGCAGTCAGCACCGCCGAAACAAAGGAAGTCGCGGGCAACTACTTCTTCCGGGGAATGGGGAAGAAGTGAGTATGTACCCGGAATATCCACAAATAAAAAGGTTTTGCCGTCTCTTTCGCAGTATCCGCACGCGCTCGAAACTGTTTTGCCGGGCCAGTTGCCTGTGTGTTGGTTCATCCCCGTAAGCTCATTGAACACCGTGCTTTTTCCGACATTCGGGTTTCCTGCAAGGGCAACGACAATGTCACCTTCTTTTCGCTCGTCAGGGGTCTGCGCGGTGTCGTATGCCGAGGTTCGTGTCAGCCCCATTTATATCACCTCAACAAGGATGTTCTCCGCGTGCTCGCGCCTCAGCGCGATGAGAGCTCCGCGGACAAGATATGCCGTAGGGTCTCCAAGCGGGCTTTTCATAACAGATTCAACCTGCGTTCCGCAGATGAAGCCGAGGTCGGAAAGCCTTCGGCTGTACTCATCATTTTTTAGAAGAGAGAGAATTCTTGCGCGTTTTCCGCACTCTATATCACAAAGACAGAGAGTCTTCATATTGGGTTCACTCCTCGTTATATTCTCAGTCTACTCTATGCCAAAAAGATTTTTGAGGTGACAAAAAAGGTGCTGCAAGCTATTCTTGCAGCACCTCTCTGCTTAATTTTGTTTTCTGACGATTGTGTATTCATCGCCCGGGTGGTAATACGGGCAACCTTTCTTTGAGAAAATATCAAACCTTCCCGCATCGTCTTCGTCCATATCTATAATGCAATAATAATCTCCGAATTCCTCGTCATATTCATAATTTAAGCAATATTCACACTGCACTTCGTTCATATTATCTCCTCCTGCGCAAAAGTTTTTTATAATTATATCAGTATATTCCCATAAGGTCAAATATTTGATTTGTCGCCATTGTAAAATCAAAATAAATGTGCTAAAATAAAAAGGAAAAATTGGAAAATTTAAAAATATTTTTTACGGAGGAACTGACTATGGACTATAAGAAGCTACAAAACGGAAGCGACATCCGCGGTGTCGCAATCGAGGGTGTTGAAGGTCAGCCTGTTACGCTTACGGAAGAAGCAAGCCGCGATATAGGCCGTGGTTTTGCGCTTTGGCTTTCTAAAAAGACTGGGAAGACATCCGGCCTTCGCGTTGCAGTGGGCCGTGATTCGCGCCTTTCAGGAGAGAGACTTTCGGGATTTATCTGCGAGGCTATGTCAGAGCAGGGGATTGAGGTCACAGACTTCGGAATGGCGAGCACGCCTGCGATGTTTATGGCTACAATAACCGAAGGGTATGAGTTTGACGGCACGGTTATGATTACCGCAAGCCACCTTCCCTTTAACCGCAACGGATTTAAGTTCTTCACCCGCGACGGCGGCCTTGAGTCTGCAAACATCAAGGAAATCCTCGCTTTTGCTGAAGGCGATGAGACTACGGGCGCATCCGGCGGAAAGATAGTAAAAGGCGAGTTTATGGATACATACGCCGCAATCCTCGCCGATAAGATTCGCGCGGCAACGGGAGAGGATAAGCCCCTTTTCGGCTTTAAGATAGTTGTTGACGCAGGCAACGGTGCCGGCGGCTTCTATGTTGATAAGGTTCTGAAGCCCCTCGGCGCAGATACTAATGGCAGCCGTTTTCTTGAACCCGACGGTTCTTTCCCGAACCATATCCCGAACCCAGAGGATAAAGATGCAATGAAGAGCATTACTGAGGCGGTTAAGACCACCGGCGCAGACCTCGGAATTATCTTTGATACCGACGTTGACCGCGCAGGCGCAGTTCTCTCTGACGGCAGTGAGCTCAACCGCAACCGCATTATCGCTATGCTTTCGGCAATCCTTCTCAGAGAGCATCCCGGCACAACTATCGTCACGGACTCCATTACCTCAACGGGACTTGCTGCGTTTATAAAGGAAAAGGGTGGAGTTCACCACCGCTTTAAGCGCGGCTACCGCAACGTTATAAATGAGTCAATCCGCTTAAATAATGAGGGGCGCGACAGCCAGCTCGCTATTGAAACTTCGGGCCACGGCGCTTTGAAGGAAAACTACTTCCTTGATGATGGTGCATATCTTGTCACAAAGCTTCTTATCGAGCTTGCGCGCGGGAAGAGTGAGGGCTATACTCTTGAGTCTCTCATTGAAACCCTCCGTGAGCCGGCAGAGAGCGTTGAGTTTAGAATGAACATTATGCTTGATGACTTTAAGGCATACGGGCAGAAGGTTATTGACGAGCTTAAAGCCTATGCCGAGTCAAAGTCTGGCTGGAGCCTTGAAGAGAGCAACTTCGAGGGAGTTCGCGTAAATCTTGATAAGGACCACGGCAACGGTTGGTTCCTTCTCCGCTTGTCACTGCATGACCCGCTTCTCCCGCTCAATATCGAAAGCGATGAGGTCGGCGGCGCAAAGAAGATTGCGGCAGAGCTTTCCGAGTTCATAAAGGGCTATGACAAGCTCTCGGCAGATAAGTTTTTGGAATTCGCAAAATAATTAGATAATCAAAAATGGCAGGCAAAAAAGCCTGCCATTTTTTAAGTATTCATATCTCAACATATTTTCTGCTCGACTTCAAGGTTAGGAGAGAGAAACAGAGCAAGGGGTCACTCCCTTGCTCTGCACAGATTTTGTTGCGTTTTATTCGTATTCTGCCAGAACCGTCAGGTTATTTTCTTTTGCGAAGGTAAGAAAATCGAGAATAAGCTCGTATACTTCTTTCGTTTCCTTAAAACACTTATTTTGGAAGTCCACATTTTTGTACAAAAGAAGATCGGTTATATACTCGTCAATATTTTCTATTTCCACGACATCTCCGCTGTAGGTCCTGATGAATTCCTGGTTGTCACGGGTGAAGCCTATCCAATAATCTCCGAGTGTGCGAAGATTATTGTGAAAGATATTATCAAGATATCCATCCCACATATGGAGATAGAAACTGGGGTTTTCCTTAATGGTCAAAGTCATTTCGTGATCACCGTAATACCTCTCATCGTAGTGAGTTTCGTTTCGGATAAATCTTTCTATATTTTTCATTACATATTCCTCCTTACTTTGTTTTCGGGGCGATATGCCCTCTTCTTAAAATTTCCATTTGTTCCCATGTTCTCCGACCATTAGCGTTTTTTGCTTGTTTCCAAACATCTCCGTCAATCCAGGTTCCGTCATCAAGCAAAACCTTATGTTGCCTTTGGACCCGATTCTTTCCGTAGTTTATGCCTTTGATTTTCTTCTCAACTACCCAGGAATCACCCTGATAACTTGGAGCATCGGGAGTTTTGGTGTGCCAACGGCTATTATACATATACCCATCATCAGGATTCTGATATCTGTATTCCATTTGGTAATATCCGTTCGGCTTTACGTCCATTATTACCTCGGCGTTGCTCGGGATATCCACAGGCGAGGTTCTTGCGACATATTCCGCGCGGTTTGCCATTTCATCAAGCGGATTTTGAGAGTTTTTGAGAACTTCCGAAAGTGAAAATCCGTTTTGCGCATTCCTCGCATAATCATTTGCCGCATCTGACACCTCACCGGCGTAGCTTGAAACATCAGAAAGCTTCTTTCTTGCCTTGGTCAGGTTTTTCGCCGATTCGTCAACTTTGGTGATTGTTTTGCCTGCTTCATAAACCTCGCCGGCTTTGTCTGCAACT
>JAZOAI010000029.1:0-6871 GCA_045595365.1 Eubacteriales bacterium | reverse complement strand
AATAAAAACGGATGCCCGGCGCACACGGAGCGACCACGCAGAACTGCGCACAAAGTCCCGAACAGTACACTCCAAAGCATCACTATTATAATTATAGCACAAATTTAATTTTGTGCTTGACAAGTTTGTGACAACTTTTTTGCGCGAGGATTGACTTTTTCTTCTCCCGGGGTTATACTTACTTATTATCTTTTCAGTGTGAATATAACAGATGCTTCCCAGAGAAAATATTTTAAAAGCTACTGCTTTTTAAAACTTCTTTTAAGGGGAATTTTTGTTGGAAGAAAAGTTTCACAAAAGATATGGTTTGTTCACTGCCATATGCATGGTTGTCGGCATCGTTATCGGCAGTGGTGTCTTTTTCAAAGCTCAGGAAATACTCGAAAAAACCGGCGGAAATATGCAAACCGGAATTTTTGCGTGGCTTGCAGGCGGGCTTGTTATGCTCTTTTCCGTTCTCGCTTTTGCACAAATGGCGCAGAAGCACGAAAAAGTAAACGGAATTATCGACTATGCCGAAGCTGCTCTCGGAGAAGGCTTTGCATATTATGTCGGCTGGTTTCTCTCTACCATTTACTACCCCGCACTTACAATGTCACTTGCCTGGCTCTCGGCGCGGTTCACTCTCACTTTTGTTGTTTCCGTCAACTCCGAGTTTCCTCTGATTACTCCCGCAGATGCCGGTGGCCTCGTTTATGGCCCGGAATGTATGGTACTTACGCTTTTTTATCTTGTCCTCTCCTTTGCGGTAAACACACTTTCTCCGCGTCTTGCGGGCAAAGTTCAGGTCGGGGCGACTGTGATAAAACTCATTCCGCTTGTTCTTATGGCGGTGTGCGGAATTATATACGGAATTTTCACCGGTGGCCTTGCAAACAGTTTCACCGCCTCTGTCGCAGTTTCGGGCGTATCGGAGAGCCCTTTTCTCTCCTCCGTATGTGCAACCGCGTTTGCATATGACGGCTGGATTATCGCAACTTCTATAAACTCTGAGCTTCGCGATACAAAACGCAATCTCCCCATAGCTCTTATTGCAGGGTCGCTTATAATCATCACTGTATATGTTCTCTATTTCATAGGTGTTGCGGGCGCGGCAACAAACCGGGAGCTTATTGAACACGGGACTTCCGTTGCTTTCACCCGCCTTTTCGGAAATGTCTTCGGAAATGTTCTGAACCTGTTTGTTGCAATCTCCTGCATGGGGACCCTCAACGGCGTTATGCTCGGTTGCTCACGCGGTATGTATTCGCTTGGCATCCGCGGTGAAGGCCCGCGCCCCGAAATTTTCGGTGAGCTTGACAGAAACACGAATATGTCGGCAAACTCGTCTGTTTTCGGGCTTGTCTGCTCGGTTATCATTTTTGTCTTCTTCTACTTTTCTAATCTTGCAAAAACCTGGGCGGGTCCTTTTGTTTTCGACCCCACTGAGCTTCCCGTTCTTACCACCTATGCTTTTTTTATCCCGATTTTTATTATGTGGATGGTGAAATCAAAAGAGCTTGGAATGATAAAACGCTTTGTTATTCCTTCTCTCGCGGTTATCGCATCGCTTTTTATGATATATGCAACCGTTCTCGCTCACGGCATCGGATGTCTGTGGTATCTTATCGTATTCGGAGCGGTTATGGCTCTCGGCGCATACTTTAGAAAACCAAAATCAATTAAATCTATATAAGGAAGTGTTAAAAATGAAAAAACTGATTACCCTTTTTATCTCTGTTATTCTCCTTCTCGCCGTTTCCTCTTGCGGCACGCCTGCCGATGCAGGAAAGAATCTCACATGCTACCTTGAGGTCCGTTGTGATGACGCGCTCTCATCCGATGCACTTTCAGATGAAAAGCGCGAGCTTCTCCCCGAAGACGGCGCCATCATTGAAAAATGCGAAGTGAAATTCAGCGAGGGAGATAGCGCATTTGACATCATTATTGAAAAGCTCCGCGAAGAAAACATCCATTTTGAGTTTTCCGAGACTACGGGAACGACTTCAAAATACATCGAGGGAATCTCAAACCTCTATCAATTTGACTGCGGAGAATATTCCGGCTGGGGATACCTCGTCAACGGTGAAATCCCCTCGGTTGCCGCATCGGAATATATGCTTTCTGACGGCGATGAAATTTCCTTCTCTTATATAAGCGACTTTATGGCTGAATAATAAAAAAAGCGTGGAGGCTTTGGCCAATGCCTCTACTCCTTTTTTATTATTTTGGAAATAGCTTTGCAGCTATTTTTTCTCCTTTCGGGAGCCCTTCTATGTCTTCCCGCGTTATTCCTTTTAAAATCAGCATCGCCGCGAAATAAACAATCACGCCTACGAAGATTGAGGCCGCAACGCCGATGAGGTTTCCAGCTATGGGTGAAACAAATTTGTAAATCAGAAAAACGGAAGCGCCCATTATCAGGGATGAGAAAACCGGGCGAAGATACGTTTCGGAAAGCTTCGGGCGAAACCCGACAAAACGTTTCAAGAATACCATATTCATAACCGTTATGAGAACATAGCAGAGGACAGTCCCTATTGCCGCACCGGAAAGCTCGACCCCCGGGATTGCAATCAGAACATAGTTTGCAAAAACCTTTACAACTGCGCCGCAGAGCATCGTGATAAGCGGAATGGTCGCGCGGCCCAAAGCCTGCATTGAGGTTGATGTGAGCGATGAAGCGCAAAGGAAGAATGACGCGATTCCGAGGATTGAAAGCACAGGCGCCGCGATTGCGACATCTGCCGGAGAATTATAGAGAATAGAGAGAATCGGCTTTGACAAAACGGAAATTCCCACAGAGGCGGGAAGCGTGAAAATTATTACTATCCGAAGCGCCGAGAGGAGTGTTTTGTGAAGCTTTTCGCGGTCTCCCACCGCGTGAGCGGCAGAAATTGTCGGCGTGACGCTGACGTTTAAGGATATGATGATTGACGGAACGAGATTAAACAGAGGAAGTGCGTAGTTTTCATAAATCCCGAAAAGTGACGTTGTCATTTCGGAGTTGTATCCGAGCGAGGAGAGGCGGTTTGTTATAAGGAACATATCTATCGTGCTTGTGATGTTCATAACAAGCGAGCCTAATGTAACGGGGACTGCAATTTTTAAAAGCGCCGACAAAATTTCAGAGCTTTTACGCGCCTTTTCGTCATTATGCGGAAGCTTTTCTCCTTTTTTCCTTGCTCGGATGGCAAAGAAAATCATAAGCAAAACGGAGAGCACGGTTCCTGCGGTTATTCCGAGAATTATGCCTGATGAGATGTACTTTTCCGCAAAGCCTGCAGAGAGAAGCAACCACGCAAGTGCAAGCCCGATAAAGAGCCTTGAGAGCGCCTCAATTATCTGAGAGAGCGCTGTCGGAACCATATTTTCGTGGCCCTGGAAATACCCGCGAAAGCCTGCCGTCACCGCCATAAAAAAAACTGCGGGAGCGAGCGCGATTATTGACGGCACAGCGTTGATGTCGTTTGTTGCAAGCGCAAGCGGCTTTGCAAAAACAATGAGAACAAGCATCCCGACGAGGCCTATTCCTCCGCACATACTCATAGCAGTCCGGAATATCTTTCTCGTCTCGCGTTCTCTTGAAAGAGCGCGACTTTCGGAAATCATTTTCGATATAGCAATCGGAATTCCCGCTGTTGCAATAGTAAGCAGTATGGAATAATAGCGGTATGCCATACTGTAAAGCCCCATAGTGTATTCCCCTACAAGGTTTGTAAGCGGAATGCGGAACACTGCCCCTATAATCTTTATCAATATGCTTGATATTGCAAGAATCAACGCGCCGCGAACAAACGACGCCCCTTTTTTCTCAGACAAAATTTTCACCCTTTTTCATTATATTATATACCAAGAATCATAACGCGCGAAATTACGCCGCCGTCATTTTCCCGGAACACCTCATAAAAGCCGTATTTTTTATAGAACTCACACGCTGATGTGTTCTTTTCAGACACGCGGACACTTATGTATTTTTTACCCAAGGCCTTGTAGCGGCTCATCGCATGGCCGATAAGCTGGATTCCGAAACGCTTGCGGCGATATTCGGGCTTTAAATATAAAAACGAGATGTGCCCGGCCTCAGGATAAACCTTCACCGCCCCGTTAAGCTCTATCATTCCTATTTCTTTGTCTGCAAGGTATCCGAAGACGATGTTTTCATTGTCCTTCTTAAGAAGCCGCTTTGCGTGGCGATCAATAGCTCTAAAGTCAATCTTCTTATCTCCGAAAACCTCGCGCTGGCCGAGGCTTCTGTATTCCCTTATTTTCTCGCCATCTTCCGGAAGATGAGCATTTTTGAACCAGACGTTTTTCCCGCCACCCTCGCGAACCCAGGCCATGCCGTCTGCAAAGCCCTCAAGCTCGCGCAGATGCTCGTTGCAATTTGAAAACACCTCTGAAAACTTCCCGCCCGACACTTTAAAATGGCTGACGCAGGTGTTATCGCCCCAATCTGCATTTTCAACTCCGCAGAGATTATCAGAATTTTTAATGCCGTACATCAGCATACGGATTGCAGCACCGTGGCTCACAATCGCGATGGATTTTCCATCATTTTCGGAGATTATCCTCAAAAGTGCGCGTTTTGCGCGGGAATAAACGTCATCATATGTCTCTCCTCCATCAACGCAGAAATCTAGAGGGTGGCTCTGCCACGCGTCATATTCATCCCGGAATTCCGACACGAGCTCGCCCCAGGGTCTGTCCTCCCACGCGCCAAAGGAAATCTCGCGGAAGGCCGGCTCTTTATTAAGTGCAAGCCCCTTCGGCTCATATATTGCCTTTGCCGTCTCGCAGGCGCGGAGCAAATCACTTGAGTAAACCGCGTCTATCTGAATACTCTCAAAGCGGGTCTTGAGTTTTTCAATCTGAGCATAGCCCTTCGGAGTCACAAGCCCGTCATACCAGCCGTATACGCGGCGGGTGAGGTTTCCGAAGGATTCTGCATGGCGGATAAAATATATGTCTGTCATACAAGCTTACCTTTCTTGTTTCAGAAGCAAAGTTTTAAGTCACGGATAACCTTTTCCGCCGAGGAACGCATACGCTCTGAATATGCACCCTCACCCTCAGGCTCGGTTATCGTTCGAGTAACATAGACAAGCCCGCCGAGCCCGCGCATATCAAACGCGCCGTTTATATCGTGGGCGGCAGTTTTCTCCCCATCATACCCGGTAACGAGAAGAAGCATATTTTTATGAACACGACGAAGCTCGGAAAGCGTGCTGTTTGCAACTCCGCCGACCATAGCACCGATTGTTGAATATCCCATAGCGCCTATTCTGTCCTCGCCAAGGCGGCTTGCCCGCTCGCACACTACGCGGTAAACGCTCCGCGTTCCCGCAATAAGCTCTCGCACCTCGCGGGGCGAGCCGGTTTCGGAATGAGCCGCAACGAAAACGCATTTTTCTTCCTGCTTGCTCTTTTCAAGAATCGGCAGAAGACCCGCAGTCCCGAAATACGGCGAGACGGTAACGCAGTCTGCTCCCATAATATCAAAATAAAGCTCTGCCTCGGCAGAAGCTGCGCGCACATCGCCGCTGCACTTTGCATCGGCGATTGTAAAAAGCCCCTTTTCGCGGGCAAAGGAAATCGCATCCGCAACGGTTTCGGTGCCATACGGCAAAAGCGCGGGAACGTTCACCGAAACGGCGGGGATGATATCGGCGAGTGTCCCGATAACCACCCGGTTAAAGGCGCGAACAGCCTCTGCTTTGTCGGAATATCCGCGCATAAATTCCGAAGGAAGCTCGGAATATCCCATATCGAGCCCTAAAACACAAGGCGCCGCCCCTGTTATGATTTTTGTTATAAGCGAGTCTATTTTCATAATCAATCCCTCTCTTTGCAAAACAACCGGGAATTTTATATACAGTTATCTATAGTATAACATAAATATGTTGCAAAGTATATCTTTTTCTCTTGACTTGATGCTAAATTTATAGTATCCTAATCAGCAAACGGGATAGTTTCAGCAAAATCAAGTTGAAGGAGGGTCTGCCGATGAGCCGATACGAAAGCCTTGCCGCTTGCTATGACGAATTCACCGAGGATGTTTCATATCCAATCCGGGCTGATTTTTTTGAGCATTTGTTTAACATCCACAACACGCAGGTCTCAAGCCTTTTGGACCTTGCCTGCGGAACGGGGACTCTCTCCTTTATTTTCGCAGAGCGCGGATATGAGGTTATAGGAGTTGATGCGTCCTGCGATATGCTGAGCGTTGCCGCCGCAAAGCCGTGCTCACCGTCTGCCACGCCACCGCTCTTTCTCTGTCAGGAGATGGAGGAGCTTGATTTGTACGGAACTGTTGACGCGGCTATCTCCTGCCTTGACAGCATAAATTATCTCAACGGCCCCGAGGCTCTCGATGCCACACTTTCGCGGCTTAAGTTCTTTATCCGCCCGGGGGGATTGTTTCTTTTTGACATTAATACTGCTCACAAATTCAGGACAATTGACGGGCAGTGTTTTATGCGCGACAGTGAAGAAGATGTCTGCATATGGAGAGCGGCGTTTGACGAAGACGAGCGGCGTTGTCTTATGATGCTTGATGTTTTCAAAAGGGAAGGCAATCTCTGGTCGAGAAGCTGTGAAGAACACGAGGAATACGCCTTCTCTGAAGACGAAATCAAGGCTTGCCTCTCACACAACGGTTTTTCTCTTGAGGCCATATACGACGACCTTTCAACTTCCCCCGCAAAGGATGACAGTATGCGAGTTTACTACGTTGCGAGGAGAATATAGTAAAAAGGGTTTGTAGCAAAATGCATTTTGCTACAAACCCTTTTGGGCTTTAGAAAAATAGTGCAGAATAAACAAATCGAACCCGAAGTAGTACATAAGTACGTCGAGAGGTTCGATTTGTTTATAGCATAAAGTGTAATTA
>JAZOAI010000028.1:0-80791 GCA_045595365.1 Eubacteriales bacterium | reverse complement strand
TAGAAGCAAGAAACCTTCACGGTGATTGGATATATTATACCAAGGACGGAGAGGGAGATATTTACAGAATGTCAAAAGACGGTAAGACGAAAGAGCTTCTGTTAGAGAGCAATGTCGTATCTTTCAGTGTTGCAGGAGATTCGATTTTCTTTGAGCTGTACAATAAAGAGTTCTTTCATTTCGACATTTCCGAAAAAAAGCTTGCAAAACTTTCTGATTAAGCGGCAGGGCAAGGGGTTTTTCCTTGCCCTGTTTTCGTCTTTACACTATGTCGATGTTATAAGTTTGTGCGCGATTCATAAAGGTCGCTCCGTGTGCGCAGGCATCCGTTTTTATTGCAAAAAAAATACAAATATACTATAATGGAGGAAAAGAAACAAATGATAACTCAAGATTTATTTTATAAAAAACCAAAAACCTTTATGGACTACGAGCCGGGCAAGGTGCCAAGCAAAAACGAATGGGACACGCAGACAACGACACTATTACTATCCTACTGATGCTGAAAAAGTTGAATTTGCAAAATCTATTCCATTTGCAAATCCCAAAGACTACATAATCAGAATTTCTTGGCATGATAAAACTAAAATTAAAGCTAATCCGGGACTGTTTAATCGAAATTCCGGTTGGCTTAAATAGGAGGATTAAAAAATGCAAGTGAAAATTATGAAAATTACAATAGTTGTATTACTTTTAGTTGTGCTGGTGATGGGCTGTTTAGCATATCTTCAATATAGTAATATGTTCATAATAGAAGAAAATAGCTACTTTAGTGATTTCTATGTTAAAGGCGATAAAGCATACATAGGATGTGTAATGGTAATCAAAAGCCCACGAGATTGCGATATCCGTCTTGTCGGTACTTTTCCGAGAGATGAAGGAAAGCTTTTGAAGAATTCCTCAGTTTTTGCCTATGATACGGAAAGCGGAAGTGATACTTTTCATATGGTACGCGGAAAAAATCGTTTCGAAGTAGTTTTCATCGGAGAGTATGGCGGCACATATCGAAAACACGACAGACTTCTGCCGGAAATAGAAATCATTGCATTGAATTAAAAAACTTCGCTTCGCCTGTGTTTTTATCCACCCACGGTTAATTTAACCGTGGGTGGATTTTTCTCGCGCAACACCAAACAAAAACCGCCGAAGCCTTGGCTGGTGCAAAAAGGGCTCCCACAAAGCCTGCTTTGTGGGAAGAAGGAGCGGCAGTCTGAAAAGCGCCGCCGTGCCATAAAAAGCACGGCAAGCCAAAAAGACCTGCCGTGACGTGGTGGAGACGGTGGGGATCCTTTTCTGCGGAAAAGCCACGGCGGTTGCGGCGTGCCACCGGCACCCCGCCAAGAGCCGCCTTTCGATCCCCTCACATCAAATAAAGAAAGGACACAACCATAAAGGTTGCATCCTTTCTCTGGTGGAGACGGTGGGGATCGAACCCATGACCTCTTGAATGCCATTCAAGCGCTCTCCCAGCTGAGCTACGCCCCCGTAACATTTATTTATTATACTAATAAACGCAAAAAGTGTCAACTGTTTTTTGAAAACTTTTATTTCCGTTAAAATAACTGATAAAACGTCGTTTTTTGTGCTTGCAAGAGCGGGGTATTTGTGATAAAATAACTTTATCTGAATTATTATATGAGGTGACGATATGAAAACAGTAAAACAAGAAACTATCGATACCATGCGAATCCTTTCCGCAGAAGCTATTGATAAGGCAAAATCAGGGCATCCCGGAATCGCTCTCGGCGCTATGCCGATGGCATACACTCTCTGGGCAGAAAAAATGAAGCACAGCCCGAAGAACTCCAAGTGGCAGAACCGCGACCGCTTTGTTCTTTCTTCAGGCCACGGCTCAGCTATGCTCTACTCACTCCTTCATATGTTTGATTACGGTCTCACGATTGATGACCTTAAGAACTTCCGTCAGGAAGGCAGCAAGACTCCGGGCCATCCGGAGTACCGCGAGGTCAACGGCGTTGAAATCACAACAGGCCCTCTCGGTCAGGGTATTGCAAACGCTGTCGGCTTTGCTATGGCAGAACGCCACCTTGCATCGCAGTTTAACCGCGACGGCTTTGACATCGTAGACCACTATACATACGCTCTCTGCGGCGACGGTTGCCTTATGGAGGGTATCGCATCTGAGGCTGCTTCTATCGCAGGCACACTCGGCCTCGGAAAGCTCATAGTTCTTTATGACTCAAACTCAATCACAATCGAAGGCAGCACCGACATCGCATTCACAGAAGATGTCTGCGCTCGCTTTGAAGCCTACGGCTGGCAGACCCTCACGGTTTCCGACGGCAACGATACAGACGTTATCGCGGCAGCTATCGACGAGGCAAAGGCAGAAAAGTCGAAGCCTACCCTTATCAAGATTACAACCACAATCGGATACGGCGCTCCGAATGCAGGCACAAGCCAGGTTCACGGAGAAGCTCTCGGTGCTGAGAAGCTTGCAGCTCTTAAGGAAAACCTCGGCGCTCCGGCAGACGAGTTCTTCGTGTCAGACGAAGTTCGCGCTCATATGTCAGAGGTAGTAGGGAACCTCAACAAGAACGAAGACGAGTGGAACAAGCTCTTTGCAGAGTACGCAAAGGCATATCCTGAGCTTGCAAAGGAATGGGAAGCTCTCATGTCCGGAAAGCTCGATATGGCAAAGCTTGATTCTGACGAGTTCTGGGGCTTTGAGAATAAAGCAAATGCGACCCGTAACCTCTCCGGCGAGATGATCAACCGCCTCGCAAAGATTATGCCGAACCTCTTCGGCGGTTCTGCTGACCTTGCTCCGTCTAACAAGACAAACATCAAGGATGGCGGCGATTTCTCGAAGGATGACTATGCAGGCAGAAATATCCATTTCGGTGTCCGCGAACACGCTATGGGTGCTATCGCAAACGCTATGGCAGCTTACGGCGGAATCCATCCGTTTGTTGCTACATTCTTCGTTTTCTCTGACTATGTAAAGCCCGCTATGCGCCTTTCAGCTCTTATGGAGCTTCCGGTTACATATGTTTTCTCTCACGACTCTATCGGCGTCGGAGAAGACGGCCCGACTCACCAGCCCATCGAGCAGCTTGCAGCGATGCGCTCTATCCCCGGCTTTGTTGACTTCCGCCCGGCAGACGGCCACGAAACTGCTGCTGCATGGTACTATGCAGTTACAAACGGTAAGAACCCGGTCGGTATCGCAGTAACCCGCCAGAACCTCCCGTACTACGAGGAGACAGGCCGCGGCGCACTCAAAGGCGGATATGTTGTCCGCGACAGCAAGGATGCAAAGGTTATCCTTATCGCTTCAGGCTCTGAGCTTGAGCTTGCTTATAAGGCATATGACGAGCTTGCAGCTTCTGGCATCGCAGCAAGAGTTGTAAGTATGCCGTCTGTTGCTCTCTTTGAGATGCAGGATGAAGCTTACCGCGAAAGCGTTATCCCGAAGAGCATCCGCGCTCGTGTATTCGTCGAGGCAGGCTGCGGCTTCGGCCTTGACCGATACGTCGGTCTTGATGGCGCAAAAATCTGCATGAACGGCTTCGGTGCATCAGCTCCGTATGCAAAGCTCTTCCCGAAGTTCGGCTTCACTGTTGAAAACGTCGTCAACACAGCAAAGAAGCTTGTAAAGTAAAAATTCAAATACAATAAAAGGGTTTGTAGCAAAATGCATTTTGCTACAAACCCTTTGTTGCTTTAGAAAAATAGCCACTTTTATATTTCTACCATATTATTGGCATTTCGCCCGCGAGGACAAGCTCGCGGTTAGCCGCATTGAAGTGACCGCAACCGAAAAAGCCGTTATGAGCGGAGAGCGGGCTTGGGTGAGCGGCGGTAAAAACCTTGTGGAGCTTGTTTGTGATAAGGGATTCCTTTTCTTTTGCATTTCTGCCCCACAGGAGAAAGACAACCATCTTATCGCGCTCATTGAGCTTTTTTATGACCGCATCCGTGAACGTTTCCCATCCACACCCGCGATGCGAGTTTGCCTGACCCTCGCGGACCGTGAGCGAGGTGTTAAGAAGAAGAACGCCCTGCTCTGCCCAGCGCGTGAGGTTTCCCGACTCGGGTGGAACGTTTCCTGTTTCGTCATAAATCTCCTTATACATATTTCGGAGTGACGGCGGGATCGCAACCCCGTCTTTTACGGAAAAGGCAAGCCCATGCGCCTGGCCTTCGCCGTGGTAGGGGTCCTGCCCGAGAATGACAACGCGCGTCTCACAATACGACGTCAGGCGGAGAGCTGTGAATATATCCTGCATTTCGGGAAAGATTCTATACTCTGAATACTCGCGGCGCAGAAATGCGCGGAGCTTTTGATAATATTCGCTTGAAAATTCATCTTTTAGAATTTCGTTCCAGTCATTCTTCAAATCAACCATATATTTTCACCTCGAAAAATATCTCGGAATACAACAAAAACCGAAGCTGAAAACAGCTTCGGCATAAGCTCTGACACAAAGATAATTACTTATCCTGGGACAAACCGAACTTTTTGTTGAACCTATCGACGCGGCCGCCCGTATCAACGAGCTTCTGCTTGCCGGTGTAGAACGGATGGCACTTGGAGCAAATTTCGACCTTGATGTTCTCCTTTGTAGAGCCTGTTTCTATAACCTCGCCGCATGCACAGGTAATTGTTGTCTGCTTATAATCAGGATGGATACCTGCCTTCATGAAATTCACCTCTTTCGCTATGCATTAAATAGCAAAATAGATAATATCATATTATCGTGCAAAAATCAAGCTATTTTTTAACTTTTTCTGCAAAAAAAATAAAAAAACAAAATCTGTCGTTATGAAAGCATGGGAAAAGGCATATATTGGTGAGAGGAGTGATGCATTATAGAAATTTATGTTGTGAGTCCGGGAGACTCGCTCACGAGCATCGGCGAAGCTTTTGGAGTAAGCGCGCGTGAGCTTTCTGTGATAAACCAGATTCCTCTGAGTGAAGGTCTTGTCGTGGGGCAGACGGTGGTAATAACCTCCCCTGCGGATACACCGAGGTATACGGCATCGGTCTATGGGTATGCCTATCCGTTTATTGATGCCGAGCTTCTCAGGCAGGTTTTGCCGTTTAATACATACCTCGTGCCGTTTACATACGGCTTCACGGCGGCGGGGGAGCTTGTGGAATTGGATGACGGCGCGCTGCTCGCCCTTGCGCGCGAATATAACACCACCGCGCTTATGCATCTGTCCACGCTGACAGAGGACGGGGGCTTTGACAGCGCTCTTGCCGATGCTGTGTTAAATAACGAAGTCGCAAGGGCGAACCTTCTTGAAAACGTTATTGCAACCATTGATGAAAAGGGATACTCGGGGCTTGATATAGACTTTGAATATATCTCTGCCGGCAACGCCGAGGCCTACGCCGAGCTTGTAGGGGAGTTCCGAACAAGGCTTGCTGCCGAGGGAAAAACGGTCATAGTTGCGCTTGCGCCGAAAACATCGCCTCAGCAACGCGGGCTTCTCTATGAAGGGCACGACTATGCGCTTCTCGGCGCGGCTGCGGATTATGTGCTTTTGATGACGTATGAATGGGGGTACACCTACGGCCCACCGAGAGCCGTTGCGCCGATACCAAACGTGCGCGCGGTTATCGAATATGCCCTGACCGTGATTCCACCGGAGAAGATATATCTCGGCATCCCGAACTACGGCTACGACTGGCCACTGCCGTTTGTACAGGGGCAGACGCGGGCGCAGTCGATATCGAATGTGCGTGCAGTGGAGCTTGCGCGGGAGTATGGAGTTGAAATACTTTTTAATACGGTCTCCCAAAGCCCGTATTTCAACTACACCGCCGCCGACGGCGTTTTGCACGAGGTGCATTTTGAAGATGCAAGAAGCATTCTTGCAAAGCTTTCGCTCATTGAGGAGTACCGCCTTTTCGGTGCGGGGTACTGGAATCTTATGCGGCCGTTTCCACAGAACTGGGCTGTGTTAAGCTCTGTGTTTGATATAAGGCGGAGCTAAATGATGCCTTTGTCTTGACAACGACTTTGATTTTGAATTATAATAATTTTTGCGAGTAGGCCGGATGGTCGCATGCGTCATATGCCGAAAGGCGGCGCATGAGGAAAGTCCGAGCTCCACAGGGCAAGGATAACGGGTAACGCCCGCCGAAGGCGACTTCAGGAAAAGTGCAACAGAGATATACCGCCGAAAAAGCGAAAGTTTTTTCGGTAAGGGTGGAAACGTGAGGTAAGAGCTCACGGGTGAGCAGGGAACTGACTCATCCTGCAAACTCTATCCGGAGCAACACCGCATAGGAGGACTTAAGGCTGGCCCGGCTGTCCTCGGGAAGGTGGCTTGAGCGCCGTGGCAACACGTCGCGTAGATAGATGACCGTTCAAGACAGAACTCGGCTTACAGGCCTGCTCGCACACCATTGAATGAGAAACGCGCCGCTTATAGGAATGCTATAAAGGACAGTAAAAGGTCGTAGTGAAATTCACTACGACCTTTCGCCATTATAAAAACAATCCTTTTCCCATCTTATAACATTTGTATCAATATATTCCCATATCTTTTTGTAATCTTTTTCGCCACGAATTACGTGGTCGTGATATGAGCGTTGCCATATTTCATCAGAGTGTTTACTATGAATTTTCTTTGACACATTCATTTTCAGAAATCCTACCATTTTATCAATAATAGAACGATGGTATTGTAGGGGCGATTCACGAATCGCTCGTTTTTCATCATCATTGTAAATTTCTATAATCAAATGGATGTGATTTGGCATAATAACATATTTAGGAATTGACACATTAAATCTGTCAGGCAATATTTCGATAATTTGTTCTACAAAATCTCCATATTGCGTTAATTTATTTTCGGGCGATTCGTGAATCGCCCCTACAATATTTGAAAACAAATGTTTTTTGTTATGCGTACATATCGTAATAAAATATGCACCATTTTGTGAATAATCATATCCTTTTAATCTTGTTGGTTTTCGTTTTGGCAGTTCCATTTACACAAGGCCTTCTGCTTTCTTTTACTTCTTTTTAGCATCAATATGCCGGCGAAGGATGAGATTAATGTATTGCGAAAGAGAACGCTCGTCCCTATCTGCTTCAGCTTTCAAATTTTCAAGCAAATCGCTGTCTATCGTGATGCTAATCTTTTCTTTCAAAGGTCTCATAATATCACCTCAATACATAATATATCACAAAATAAGATAATGTATTGATAAGTAGTATAAAGTAGTATATAATATTACTAAAGTTAAGGCTTTATGTTGCTACACAAACACACAACCTCTGTGCAATATTTGCACAGAGGTTGTGTGTTATCATAGAGTATATTTTTAATGAATCTGTGAGCCTTCTTCGATTGCATCGTCAGCGAAGATAACCTTGCAGCCGCCATCCGGCATATCTGCGGCGAGGAGCATTCCGTTGCTCTCAACTCCGCGGAGCTTTGCGGGCTTTAAGTTGGAAACAAGAATGATCTTTCTTCCGATAAGGTCCTCAGGCTTGTATTCTTTGGCGATTCCGGAAACAATCTGGCGCTCGGCTTCGCCTGTGTTGACGATTATGCGGAGAAGCTTGTCGGATTTCGGAACAGGCTCACACGCGACAACCTTTGCAACGCGGAGGTCAACCGTGTCAAAATCGTCAATTGAAATTTCGTCTTTATACGGGGCGACTTCGCGCTTGGGAGCAGCGTTTTCCTCGGCAAGCTCTTCAAGCTTTTTAGCCTCGTCAATTCTCGCGAAGAGAACCTCGGCGGTGCCGACAGTCTTTTCACCGCATTCCGCAAAATCAGAGAGGTCGGAGATTTTGCACCTGTCCGCGCCAATCTGTGAAATAATCTTGTCTGCAGTTTCCGGCATAAACGGATTCAGGAGAGTTCCGATAAATCGGATAGCTTCGAGAAGATTGAAAAGAACGGTCTCGAGGCGGTCACGCTTTGCCTCATCCTTTGCAAGTGCCCACGGCTCGGTTTCGTCAATATACTTATTGCTGCGGCGGGCGAGGGAGATGATTTCCTCAAGCGCGTCTGCAACGCGGTATTCGTTCATTTTTGACTCAACATTTGCGCGTGCGGAGATCGCCGTTGCTTTAAGGTCCGCATCACAATCGGCACATACGTTTTTGTATGTAACCTTTCCGCCAAAATACTTGTTCGCCATGGCAACAGTACGGTTGACTAAGTTTCCGAGAGTGTTTGCAAGGTCGGCATTGAAACGCGCGATAATGGTTTCGTAGGTAATTGTCCCGTCTTGCGCAAACGGCATTTCACGGAGGACATAGTAACGGACTGCATCGACTCCGAAATGACGGACAAGGTCATCAGCATAAATGACATTGCCTTTTGATTTGCTCATCTTATCCGTTCCGAAAAGAAGCCAGGGATGGCCAAAAACCTTTTTTGGAAGAGGCTCGCCGAGAGCCATAAGCATAATCGGCCAGTATATCGTGTGGAAGCGGAGAATATCCTTGCCTATGATATGGACATCTGCCGGCCAGTATTTATTATAAAGCTCGCCCGAGCCGTCGGGAGAATACCCGAGCGCGGTGATGTAGTTTGAAAGCGCATCAATCCAGACGTAAATAACGTGCTTGTCGTCAAATGTAACGGGGACACCCCATTTGAAAGAAGAACGCGAAACACAGAGGTCCTGCAACCCCGGCTTTAAGAAGTTGTTTACCATTTCGCGCTTTCGGCTTTCAGGCTGGATAAAGTCCGGATTTTCCTCAATATGGCGCATGAGGGCATCCTGGTACTTGCTCATTTTGAAGAAGTAAGCCTCTTCGTTGGTTTTTTTGACGGGGCGGCCGCAATCGGGGCAAACGCCGTTTTCGATTTGAGTGTCGGTGAAAAAAGATTCACATGGAACACAGTACCAGCCTTCATATTCGCCCTTGTATATATCACCCTGGTCGTAGAGCTTCTTAAAAATTTTCTGAACGGCGTCAACGTGATAATCGTCAGTTGTGCGGATGAACTTGTCGTAGCTTGAGTTCATCATATCCCAGATATCTTTTATCTCGCCGGCGACACCGTCAACATATTCCTTCGGAGTGACGCCGATTTCCTTTGCAATATCTTCAATTTTCTGCCCGTGCTCATCTGTTCCAGTGAGAAAGAAAACATCATATCCCATTGAACGCTTGAATCTCGCAATCGCATCGGTGAGAACGACTTCATAGGTGTTTCCGATATGAGGCTTTCTTGATGTGTATGCAATGGCAGTCGTGATATAAAATTTTTTCTGCTCCATTATCAAATTCCTCTTTCTGTTAAACTGTACGAAGTTAGTATAACATAAATATGGGAAATTTTGCAACCGGTATATAAAAATATCCCAAATAATTAAAAAAGTTACAAATATGTAGTTGAAATTATATCTGCGAAAAGATATACTATATAATGTAGAAAAAGTTATTCCGACACAAAGAAAACAGGGGTTTGAGTAAGATGAAATTATTTGGGAACATCAAAGCTTCAAAGGCAGCTATTATCTCCGCATCAGTTTTTGGGGTTATGCTTGCGCTTTTTGTTGCACTTGTCATCTACACCTATGCCTACACATGCATTTTTCCGGGTGTGTCTGCAGGGGGGATTTTCCTTTCGGGGAAGACCGAAGCAGAAGCTGCCGGTTTGCTTGATGCTTCCTGCGGTGACAGATATTCCGATGCGCAGCTCAAAATCTCCCTTGAAGACTTTGAAACTTTCGATGTCACGGCGAAGGAACTCGGGCTTTCTTTCCCGTCTGCCGATATAGCAAAGAAGGCAGCGGCAGTGGGCCACGAAAACGGTTTTTTCCGAAGAATTTATGATGTTTTAAAAACAATCTTCGGCGGCGTTGATGTCGGTGTTTCTGTCAATATGGAAGAATCGGCGCGCGAGGAGCTTTCAAAGAAGCTTGCAAAATATGATGTAGCGCCGGTTGATGCCGCGTATACAATCGAAGAGGATGTCCTCATTCTTCATCCGCGCACTGACGGAAAGAAAATTAACCTCGAAGCGGCACTTGAGACAATCTCAAAAGCCTTTGCAGAGGAGGACTATGCTGACCTCTCCTTTGAGAGAGAGGTTGCGCCGTCGGTCGCTCTTGACATAGACAAGGTTTATTCCGAGGTTCATACAGAGGTCAAAGACGCATACCTCGAAAAGGGAGAGGACGGGAACAAGATTATCCCGCACGTTCTCGGTGTTGACTTTGACCTTGAAGCTGCGAGAGCTGCATATGATAAGACCCCCGGTGAGGTTATAAGAATCCCGCTTTCAATTACGGAGCCGAAGGTATATACAAAGCACCTTGAGATAAACCTTTTTAAATACTGCCTTGCAGAGGTTGAAACTCATTTCAGCCCGAAGAAGGTTGAGAGAACCGCAAATGTCCGCCTTGCCGCAAGCCTCATCAACGGAACAATTTTAAATCCCGGCGAGGAGTTTTCCTACAACAAAACCGTAGGCCCGAGAACCTCTGAGAGAGGCTTTAAAGCCGCCGCGATTTTCGCCCAGGGCGAGGTGGTTGACGGCATCGGCGGCGGAATCTGCCAGGTCTCATCAACTCTCTATATGGCGGCGCTTCGCGCTAATATGAAGATAACCGAGCGAAGAAATCATTCGTTCTATGTTGACTATGCGCCCAAAGGCGAGGATGCAACCGTTGTTTACGGGTCAATTGACTTCCGCTTTAAAAACACAAGCGAATATCCGGTTAAAATCGTCGCAACTTCAAAGAATAACTATATAAGAATCCGGCTTATGGGAACCGAGCCTGATGAGAAGGTTACCGTAAAGCTCACGAAGAAGACTCATTCAACAACGCCGTTTACCACCCAGGAAAAAAAGAGTTCTCTTCTCGCAGCAGGGGAGAGAAAGGTGGACCAGAAGGGGCAGGAAGGCCTTTCTATGACGGTTTACAGAAACGTATATGACAAAAACGGAAAGCTCATCGAGTCGTACCTTGAGAACAACTCAAAATACAAACCGATGCCCGAAATTGTTCTTGTAGGCGCCGGAGCGGCAAAACCGACAGTTGCGCCGGAATCGGAAGAAAAAGCAGAGCCGGAAGCGCCTAAAACAGAGGAAAAGGAAGAACTTCCCGCGGGGCCTGTTCAGGAGGCACCGGAGAAAGAGCAGGAAACTCCTGATATAAACCAGGAGGCGACTGCAAATCAGCAGGAGAAGGCAGAGACATCCGAAGAGGAAGCAGGAGAGGCACCCGACTGGATAGCTCAATAAATTTTCAAAAGGCGGAGAAAAAACTACAATGAACCGAACTTATGCAAGACGAAAAATAAAAGCAGAGGCATCCCGGCTTCTTGCGGGGAACTGGCTTAAAACCTTTCTGATTATCACAATTCAGTTATTTCTTACTATGATTGTAGCAAGGCTTCTTCCGTTGCGCACACCTTTGGTAGAAGAAATCATCAACGCGGGAAATGACGGCATTGCGTTGCTCAAGCTGTTTTTGCCGAAGGTTTTTACGGCAAAGACGGCGGTGTCGCTTATAGTTACAATCCTCCTCTATCTTTTTGTTATGTCGCCGTTTTCGATAGGGGTCTGTCGCTTCTTCCTTGAGGTTGCGAAAGGACACCGCCCGAAGATTTCAGTTGTCTTTTCGGTGTATGCAAGCCTTAAAACCGTGTTTTCATCGGTCTGGCTCACGCTTCTTGTGTTCTTTATATCTTCGTTCTGGTCAGTAGTTTTTATGCTCATCCCCATAGCGCTTATCGTTTTGGGAATTATTGCAAATTCGAGGGTTATTTCGTTTTTTGCAACCCTTCTCGTTTCGGTCGCATTTGTGTTTGCACTTCTGTGGAACAGCAGATATGCCTTCGCAAGCTACATTTTTGCAGAAGGGAAAAACGGCGCATTTTCATCGCTTCGTGAGTGCATTGAGCTGATGCGTGGGCGGACAAAGGAATGTATTATGCTTCGTCTGTCATATTTTATATGGGATTTTTTCTCAACGTATATGTTTCCGTATTATGTCTATTTCGCACTTTCGGGGACTGTATATGCATCTTTTCTCTTCTATCTTCGCGGCGACGCTCAAGTCTCGGGAGAGGATGCGACGGCTGAGCTTTAAAAATAAACAAAAACTCATTGACAAACGCAAAACACAGTGATATAATCATAAAAAAAGAAAGGCGAGTACGAAAATGACACTTTCTCTTTCAGCATCAGCAATATTTTATTACTTTTACTTTTACTTTTTTGCAAAACAAAAGTAAAAGTGATTTCTGTTGCTCGAAAGAGAAGTTTTTGTTAAAACTTTTTAAAAAGCTTTGCAGTAAATCACTGTAAAGCTTTTATTTGTTTTTATAAGATATTTCAGCGTATAAAATAAGGAGGAAAACATTGTGATAGCAATACTGAAAAAGGACGTTCCGCAAGCGCAGGTTGATAACCTCATCGCATGGCTCAATGAGCAGAATATCAGGGTTCACGTTTCCGAGGGAGAATATCAGACGGTTCTCGGGTTTATCGGCGATACCAGCAATATAGATGTAGAGCTTATAGAAGGGCTTGACATCGTTCAGGGCGTAACGAGAATCACCGAGCCGTTTAAGAGCGCAAACCGGAAGTTTCATCCTGAAAATACAGTTGTCGATGCCGGCGGCGTGAAAATCGGCGGAGGTAATTTTGCGCTGATTGCGGGGCCCTGCTCGGTTGAGTCGGAGGAGCAGATTCTCGGAATTGCAAATTCCGTAAAGAAGTCAGGCGCAACGCTCCTTCGCGGCGGTGCATTCAAGCCGAGAACCTCGCCGTATGATTTCCAGGGCCTCAAGGCCGAGGGGATTGATTTTCTTCTTGAGGCAAAGGAAGCTACCGGGATGCCGATTGTTACGGAGATTATGAACGCAAATCACCTTCCGCTTTTTGAGAATGTTGACGTTATCCAGGTCGGAGCGAGAAATATGCAGAACTTTGACCTCTTAAAAGAGCTTGGAAGAACGAACAAAACAATCCTCTTAAAGCGCGGACTTGCAAATAACCTAAAAGAGCTTCTTATGAGCGCAGAATATATTATGGCGGGCGGGAATGAAAATATAATTCTCTGCGAGCGCGGAATCCGCACATTTGAAACATACACCCGAAACACGCTTGACCTTTCCGCAGTCCCGATGCTCAAGGAGCTTTCGCATCTCCCTGTTGTAGTAGACCCGAGCCACGCAAGCGGAATATCGCGCCTCGTAAAGCCGATGGCGCTTGCCGCTGCCGCGTGCGGAGCAGACGGCATTATGATAGAAGTGCATAACGACCCGAAACGGGCTCTCTGTGATGGGGCGCAGTCACTTACTCCCGACCAGTTTGACGATGTTGCAAAGGCAGTCTTTGCTGTCCGTGAGGCGGTGGGACAATGACGATAGGGATAGCGGGGCTTGGTCTTATAGGCGGCTCACTTGCAAAGGCGTATAAGTTCAATACCGATTTCACCGTTCTCGGCGCAGACTGCGACGAGGTTACATTCAAGCGTGCGGTGCTCGTCAACGCGGTCGATGGGAAGTTATCTGAGGAGAATATAGCCGAGTGTGATTTTCTCTTTCTCGCGATGTATCCTTCTGCCGCGGTGGAATATATGGAGAAAAACGCAAAATATATAAGCTCATCCTGCTGTGTTATAGACTGCTGCGGAGTTAAGGAGAGCGTTTGTCCGAGGCTTTTTGAGCTTTCGGAAAAGTTCGGGTTTGATTACGTCGGCGGTCACCCTATGGCGGGGCGCCAGTTTTCGGGTTTTAAGTATGCAACGGAAAAGCTTTTTGCAGGGGCGTGTATGATTCTTGTTCCGAAAGCGGGCGAGGATATAACGTTTCTCGAAAAGGTCAAGAAGGTTTTAAAGGGTGCCGGCTTTTCTCACATAACCGTCACAAGTGCCGAGCGGCACGATGAAATAATAGCATACACCTCTCAGCTTGCTCACGTCGTTTCAAACGCTTATGTGAAAAGCCCGAGAGCTGAGGGCCACAAAGGCTTTTCGGCGGGAAGCTACCGCGACCTCACCCGCGTTGCAAAGCTCTCGGAAGCCATGTGGACGGAGCTGTTTCTCGCAAACCGTGGAAACCTTATGTCTGAGATAGATTTTCTTATAGATTCGCTTGCTGAATACAGAGACGCTCTTGCGGAAAACGACGCCCCTCGCCTTATGCAGCTTCTGCGTGAGGGGAGATTGCGCAAGGAAAGGATAGATGTAGAGTGGAAAGAATAACAGTCCCGGCGACAAAAAGCTATGATGTTATCATAGAAGACGGGATAATCGAACAGGCAGGGGAAATTATTTCGAAGGTATGCGTGGGGAAAAACGCCGCAATAATTTCCGACACAACAACAAAAAAGTTATTTTCAGACATTGTCAGACGCTCTCTTGAGGACAAGGGCTTTAAGACACTGGAGCTTACTGTTCCGGCGGGAGAGGCATCAAAGAGTGCAGAAAACTTCATATGGCTCATAAACCGCCTTGCTAAGGAGAAGTTTAACCGCGCAGACTGCATAATTGCGCTCGGCGGCGGCGTAGTGGGGGACCTTGCGGGATTTGTTGCATCGACATATCTCCGCGGGGTCACATTTATCCAGATTCCGACAACCCTTCTCGCGGCGGTGGATTCTTCGGTCGGGGGAAAAACTGCAATAAACCTTGAAGCAGGGAAGAACCTTGCCGGCGCGTTTTATCAGCCGTCTTGCGTTATATGTGATACGAAAATCATAAAAGCTCTTCCGGAGGATATTTTTTCAGACGGAATGGCAGAGGTAATAAAATATGGCGCAATCAGAAACGATGAAATTTTCAGATTGATAGAAGACGGAGTTTTCAAAAATCTGCCTGAAATAATAGGTGCGTGCGTCAGGATAAAAAGCGATATCGTCGCGGCAGACGAGTTTGACCGTGGTGAGAGGCAGCTTCTCAACTTCGGGCACACTCCGGCACACGCGATAGAAAAACTGAGCAATTTTAAAATTTCCCACGGCAGAGCAGTTGCCGCAGGAATGTGTATTATGGCGCGCGCGGCTGAAAAACTCGGATATTGCGAGAGCGGAGTGGCGGATGAACTCTCAAAGCTCTGCGGGCGGTTTTCGCTTCCGACAGTATGTGAATTTTCGGCAGAGCAGCTTTTTTCGGTGGCGCTTTCGGATAAAAAGCGCTTCGCGGGGAGCATAACCCTCGTTCTTCCGAAAAAACGTGGTGAGAGCATCCTTGTGAGATTACCTGAAAACGAGATTAAAAGCTTTTTTGAGGCGGGATTGGAGAGAGAATAAATGAACGTTTCACTTTCTTGCAAAAATCCGCGCGGAGAAGTCAGGGTGATTCCCTCAAAATCCGTTGCCCACAGAGCGCTCATATGCGCGGCACTTTCAGAAGAGATGACGGAGCTTGTATGTGATGCGATGTCGCAGGATATAGAAGCAACAATCCGTTGCATTGAGTCCCTCGGTGCGAAGGTCGAAAGAAAAAACGGGTCGATTTTTGTAAAACCCGGCCGCGCGGGAGAAAGGGTTACGCTTGATTGCGGCGAGAGCGGGTCAACGCTCAGGTTTCTGATTCCCGTTGCGGCGGCGCTCGGTTTTGACGTTGAGTTTCGTGGCTTCGGGCGGCTCCCGACGAGACCCATTGCGCCACTTCTTGAAGCTCTTTCTGAAAACGGCGCAGAGTTTGAGTATAACGGAGCCCTTCCTCTCGTTATGAAGGGCGGCCTCCGCAGCGGAAAGTTCATAATTCGCGGAGATATAAGCTCGCAGTTTATTTCAGGGCTGATTTTTGCGCTTCCGCTTCTTCCGGGCGATAGTGAAATTGAGATAACGGGGAAGGTCGAGTCCGAAAGCTACATAGACATAACGCTCGACGCCGTTTCAAAATTCGGGATAGAAGCTATTCGATGCGAAAACAGGATATATATAAAAGGAAATCAGAAATATAAGCCCCCCGGAAGATTTATCGTTGAAGGTGACTGGTCAAACGCGGCGTTCTGGGCCGTTCTCGGCGCATTTTCAGATGAGGGCGTAACTTGCCGCGGGGTGGATAATGAAAGCATCCAGGGCGACCGTGAAATTCTTGATATTTTGGGCCGTTTTGGAGCCAAGGTAATCTGCGGAAAGGATTTTTTCACCGTCAGGCGTGGCGAGCTCTCCGGAATCCGGATTGATGCGGCGCCCATTCCTGACCTCGTTCCGGTACTATCGGTTGCGGCATCGGTTGCGAAAGGCGAGACGGAAATATACAACGCCGGCAGGCTCAGAATCAAAGAAAGCGACAGGATTCTGACAACTGAAGCTATGATAAGAAATCTCGGAGGCGAGATAAGAACGGAAGATGATTGTATTTATATTTCGGGAAAAGATGCGCTTTGCGGAGGAAGCGTTTCATCTGCAAATGACCACAGAATAGTTATGAGCGCCGCAGTTGCTGCGGCAGTCAGCGATCGGGAGGTGAACATTCTCGGCGCTGAAGCTGTGAAGAAATCCTATGGGAACTTCTTTGATGAGTACAAAAAACTCGGTTGCAATATACACGTGTCGGAGGAATAGAAAATGAGTTCTGTTTTTGGAGAAAATTTTAAAATATCAATTTTCGGGCAGTCACATTCCGAAGCAATCGGAGTTGTGATTGACGGATTTCCCGCAGACTTCCGGATTGATATGGAAGAACTTTCCGCATTTATGGCGCGCCGCGCTCCCGGAAAGGGCGCGCATACAACGGCGAGATGCGAAAAAGACGTTCCTGAGTTTCTCTCGGGAGTAGTCGATGGGGTTACCACAGGTGCGCCGATTTGCGCGATAATAAAAAACACCAACACGCACTCAGAGGATTACAGCAATCTTCGCGACGTTCCGCGCCCGGGTCATTCAGACTTTGCGGCATATATGAAATACGGAACCGCTCACGACATTCGCGGCGGCGGGCAGTTCTCGGGAAGGCTCACCGCACCGCTCTGCATTGCAGGCGCGATAAGCCTTCAGTACCTCGCAAAGCGCGGCATAAAAATTGCGGCACATACAGCGAGCATCGGAGACGTAAACGACAGGCTTTTTAACTCGGTTGCCCCCGAGCTTTCGGAGGTTATCGGAGGAGACATCCCCGTTCTTGATGAGCGTGCGCGAGAAAAAATGCTCTCGGAAATTATCAACGCAAAGGAAGACGGCGATTCCGTCGGCGGGGTCATTGAGTGCGCGGCAACAGGAGTGCCCGCATCGCTCGGTGAGCCGATGTTCGGCGGTGTCGAGAACAGAATAGCAAGCATCGTTTTCGGGATTCCTGCGGTAAAGGGAATTGAATTCGGCGCAGGCTTTTCGGCAGCTTCAATGCGCGGAAGTGAGTGTAATGATGCATTTTGTATCTCCCGGGGAAGAATAAAAACCGAGACGAATAATCACGGCGGGGTTCTCGGCGGGATAACGTCAGGGATGCCGATAATATTCCGCGCAGCAATAAAGCCGACGCCGTCTATCGCAAAGCCGCAGAAGAGCGTGAGCCTTTCTGAGATGTGCGAGCGCGAGCTTGTCATACACGGGCGTCATGACCCGTGCATTGTTCCGCGTGCAGTTCCGGTTATGGAAGCGGCTCTTGCGATTGCGATTCTTGATATGATGATTTAGGAGGAAAAATGAAAATGGATATTCGGGACCTTCGAAAGAAAATTGACGAAACCGACCGCGAATTGGTTGGGCTTATAAACAAGCGAATGGAAATCGCCTCAAAAATAGGTGAATATAAGCGCGAGAACAAGCTTCCTGTCTATGACCCGAAGCGTGAGCGCGAGCTTTTAGACCGCGTGGAAGGCTATTCCGATAAGAACATCGCAAATTACGTCAGAGTTATTTATCAGACCATGATGGATACCTCGCGCGCATATCAGAAAAAGCTCTCCGCAAATGACAGCGAGATCCGCTCGCTTATGGAAGGTGCAATCGAAAAAACTGAAAAGATTTTTCCTGAAAGTGCCGTTGTTGCCTGCCAGGGGGTAGAGGGGGCATATTCGCAGATAGCGTGTGAAAAGCTCTTTAAAAAGCCGAGCATTATGTATTTCGGAAGCTTTGAGGATGTCTTCAAAGCGGTCGACAAACGTCTGTGCAAATACGGCGTTTTGCCTATTGAAAACAGCACGGCGGGGTCCGTCAACAAAATTTATGACCTCATGGCAAAATACAAGTTCCACATTGTGCGCGGCGCGAGGATTCAGGTTGGCCACGCGCTTCTTGCAAAGCGCGGCACGGAGCTTTCGGAAATCCGCGAGATTTTCTCACACGAGCAGGCAATAAATCAGTGTAGTGAATTTCTCTCCGAAAACAAAAACATAAAGGTAACCGTATGCGAAAACACCGCTGTTGCGGCGCGCCTTGTCGCCGAATCTGACAGACGGGATATTGCGGCGCTATCCTCTCCTGCGTGCGCCGAGCTGTATGAGCTTTCAGTGCTTTCTGATAACGTGTGCGACCATATCGGCAACTACACGAGATTTATCTGCATTTCAAAGGAACTCGAGATTTATCCGGGAGCGGACAAAACCAGCCTTATGCTCAAAATTCCGCATAAGCCCGGTTCGCTTTATCGCGTGCTTGCGCGTATAAATTCTCTCGGGATAAATCTTGAAAAGCTTGAAAGCCGCCCGAAACCAGGGAGCGATTTTGAGTTTATGTTCTATTTTGACCTCGGGGCATCAGTTTATTCTCCTGAGCTTTTTGAGCTTATATGTGATTTGAGCAACGATATGGACGGCTTTAAATACTTCGGAAGCTACAGCGAGATTGTATAAAAAATAAAGAATCGGGATTGTTTTTTATGAAAAAGGACATAGTTCTTACGGCAAGAGAGTCTGCCGCACTTTTAGCGTTTTTATATGGTGAGCTGAAAAAAACACCGCGCGGGAAGGTGAAATCATACCTTGAACACCGCCAGATTTCCGTAAACGGAACTGTGACAACGAAATTTGACCACCAGATAAATGCGGGGGACATCGTCAAAATATCAATGTCTGAGGGCAGCGTCAAGGTGCGTGGCATAGAAATTATATATGAAGACGATTATTTTGTCGCAGTCAATAAGCCTGCAAAGCTTCTGACAGTTGCGACTGACGGTGAGAAAATCAGAACAGCCTATGCACTGCTTTCAGAACACAGGCGGGGCGAGGTATATGTCCTCCACCGCCTTGATCGGGAAACATCGGGAGTTCTCCTTTTTGCCAAAAGCCGCGAGATACGCGATATGATGCAGGAGAATTGGAACGAGAGAGTGACGCTGCGCGAATATACGGCGATATGCGAAGGCATATTTGAAGAAAAATCAGGGCGGTGTGACTCGCTTATTGCTGAAAACTCAGTCCACGTTATGTATTCCGCAAAAGCGGGGAAGCGCGCGATTACGGACTATGAGGTTTTGCATGAGTCAGGGGATTTTTCGCTCGTGCGCCTAAAGCTTCTTACGGGTCGAAAAAACCAGATTCGTGTGCATATGAAAGAGCTTGGCCATCCCGTTGTCGGGGATAAAAAATACGGCAGCACTAAAAATCCGATAGGCAGGCTCGGGCTTCACGCCGCGACATTGGGCTTTATACACCCCGTAACGGGGAAGGAAGTGAAAGTCTCCGCGCGGCGCGAACGCAAATTTGTGCTTCCGCGGAGCTAAAAATCAAAAAGAGGTCATTGCATACTTTGCAAATTTATGGTAATATAAAGGAACACAGATAAAGGGGTGGTAATTATGAAAATGACATTTCGCTGGTACGGAAAGGGAAACGACAATATAAGCCTTTCTGATATCAAGCAGATTCCGGGCGTTGATGGAATAGTATGGGCTCTTCATCACAAAATGCCGGGAGAGATATGGGAAGAAGAGGAGATTGCCGAGGTCAAGCGCCAGCTTGATGAATACGGCTTCAATATGGATGTTATCGAGTCTATCAATGTCCACGATGACATCAAGATAGGTCTTCCCACAAGAGATAAATACATAGAAAACTACAAGCAGTGCATCCGCAACGTCGCAAAATTCGGCGTAAAGGTAATCTGCTATAATTTCATGCCCATTTTTGACTGGACAAGAAGCAATCTTTTCCATGAGGTCGGCGACGGCTCAACTGCTCTTTTCTATGAAAAGGGAATGATTCAGGACGACTACAAGGCCATGGCCGATTATATCCTCGGCTTTACCGAGAAGTATAATATGTCCTTCCCGGGCTGGGAGCCTGAGAGAATGGCAAAGCTTGATGAACTCTTCAAGGCATATGAAGGCATCACCCACGAAAAGCTCTGGGCAAACCTTAAGTACTTCCTTGAGGCTATTATGCCCACCTGCCATGAGTGCGATGTCAAAATGGCTATCCATATGGACGATCCACCATGGGATATTTTCGGAATTCCGCGTCTTCTCATCAATGAAGAAAACATCGACCGTTTCCTCAAGATGGTTGACGACCCATACAACTGCCTCACCCTCTGCTCGGGCTCTCTCGGTGCAAACCCGAACAACAACGTTGCAGACATTGTGCGCAAGCACTGCGACAGAATCGCATTTGCTCATATCAGAAACGTCAAGAACTTCCCGAACGGCGACTTCTCCGAGGCATCTCACCGCGATTGCGATGGGGACACGGGAATCCTTGAGATAGTAAAGGCATATCACGACTGCGGATTTGATGGGTATATCCGCCCTGACCACGGCAGACATCTCTGGGATGAAGGCCCGGGTAAGGTCCGACCGGGGTACGGCCTCTATGACCGCGCACTTGGCATTATGTATATGCACGGCATCTGGGATACGCTTGACAGAATAAAGGGAATTAAATAGATTATGTATGCAACTAAAGGCGCAGATTTCTGCGCCTTTAGTTGAAATTTATTATCATACCTGGAGTTGGAATGATGAAAAAAGGAAAGAAATTAAAAAGAGAAGGGAAAAATACGGCAGGAGTTTTAGCCTTGCTTGCGCTTTCGGCAGTTGTTTCGGTGATAATCGCAAGTGGAATCGGCCCTGTTTCCGTGTCACCCGGGGCGACACTCGGAATCCTGCTCTCGAAACTTCCTTTTATTGGGGAACTCATCCCCGGGGAATGGAATGAGGTCACCCGGAACATAGTTTTACATCTGCGCCTGCCTCGCGCTCTTTTGGGCTTTGTGGTCGGGGCGTCTCTTTCTGTCTGCGGAGTTGCAATGCAGGCGCTTGTAAGAAATAAGCTAGCAGACCCGTTTATTCTCGGCGTTTCCTCCGGAGCGAGCGCATTTGCAACCTTCGGGATGCTTTTCGGGGCATTCTCCTTTTTCGGGATATACTCGCTTTCAATAAGCGCATTTTTAGGCGCGGCGGTAACAATTATTGCAGTATACATCATTTCGCGCACGAGCGGCAGAATCAACATAACCTGGCTTTTGCTTTCGGGCGTTGCCGTTTCTATGATAATGGACGGAATCACAAGCATAATAAAGCTCTCCTCTCCGAACTCTCTCGGGCTTCACAACGCGGAGTTCTGGATGTCGGGAAGCCTTGCCGGGGCGAGGTGGGAATATCTCACGCTTCCGACGGCGGTTCTTATTTTGTCCGTAGTGTTTCTTCTGATTAATTACAGAGGCCTCAATGCGCTCCTGCTCGGAGAGTCGTCTGCAATTACGCTCGGCGTTAATGTAAAAAGTCTGCAGAAACAGCTTATTCTTTGTGCATCTGTAATTGCGGGGGCTTGCGTTTCGGTAAGCGGAAGCATCGGCTTTGTGGGGCTTATGATGCCACATCTTGCACGGCTGCTTGTCGGCAGTGACCACAGGCGCCTTCTCCCGGTATCCGCTCTTCTCGGCGGCATATTTGTCGTGTGGGCTGATGTCGCGGCACGTATGCTTGTTTCTCCGGAGGAGCTTCCGGTTGGCGTTCTCACGGCAGTAATAGGCGGGCCTGTGTTTATAATCATGCTCAAAAGAAACGGAAGGGAAGGGAGAATGAGATGAAGCTAAAGATAGAAAATCTCAGCTTTTCCTACGACAACAAAAGTACGGTAAAAAACATAAGCCTTGATGTCCAAAACGGAGAATTTGTCGGGATAATAGGCCCGAACGGTTCAGGGAAAACAACCGTTCTCAAAAACGTTTACCGCGCCCTCACTCCTTCATCGGGAGAAATATTTCTTGACGGAAAGCCCATTCGCAAGCTGTCAAACCGCGAAGTTTCGCTTAAAATGGCGGTAGTCGGGCAGGAGAACGAAGTTCCGTTTGATTTTTCAGTGTCCGAGATAGTCGCGATGGGAAGAACTCCGCATAAACGCCTCTTTGAGCCGGATACCTTCGATGATAAGCATATGATTCACCACGCGCTTGAACACCTCGGCATGGAGGAAATGGGGGAGAGAAGCTTTATGAGCCTCTCAGGCGGAGAAAAGCAGCGCGTTCTGCTTGCCCGCGCAGTTGCCCAGGAGAGCGACTTTTTTATTCTTGACGAACCAACCAATCATCTTGATATAAGCTACCAGCTTGAAATATTTGATTTTATAAAAAGGCTTAATATAACGGTTTTATCCGCTATGCACGACTTAAACCTCGCTGCCCTCTACTGCGACAGGCTCTATGTTATGAAGGAGGGGGGAATTGTGCTTTCAGGGACCCCTGAAGAGGTGCTGACAAAGGAGAATATACTAGACATATTCGGGGTTCACTCAATGGTTTCGAAAAACTCCGAAAACGGAAAGCTGGCAATTTCGTATTTCAGCGGATATTCAAGAAAGGGGATGTAAACTATGAAGAAAATAGTTTTGCTTGCTCTTATGTGTGTGCTTTTCGGTGCTTGCAGCAACGTTTCTTTATCTGAGGTTGCCCCACCGGGCGCGCTTGTTGTTTCAAACTACGGAAGGGAAGTCGAAATTTCTGCGGTTCCCGAGCGGGTGCTGACTCTCGGCCCTAATTGTACGGAGCTTTTTGCAGCCCTCGGGCTTTCTGATAAGGTATGCGGTCGCTCACTCATAAACCACAGCCGAGGGCCGCTTCCGGAATATGCAGAGGCGGTGAATTCAATTCCCGAGCTCAACTATGCTTCAGCGACCCGCGAGAGGATCCTTTCAAGCGGCGCGGATTTTATCTACGCAATAGACTGGGAAATTGGCGATGCGGGCTGCAACATTGAAGAAGCTGAGAAATTCGGGATGAATGTGTATGTAAATTCCGCGATGACAATAGAGGAGCAGTATAAGGAAATATCTGACATCGGAAAGATTTTTCGTGTTGAAGAAAAGGCCGAAAGCTTTATAAATGACCAGAAGGCGCGCATAGGTTCCGTCGCAGAGAAGCTTTCCGGGAAAAAAACGGTGAAGGTTCTTGTGTACGATAGCGGAAACGACGGAGTTTTCACGTGTTCCGGCGAAAATTTTGAAACGAGACTGATAGAGCTTGCAGGCGGCGAAAATATTTTTTCGGATATCCGTGACAAACAGTGGGTCACGGTGAGCTACGAGGAAGTTCTTGTGAGAAATCCTGACATAATCCTGATTCACGATTATGATTCTCCTTCGGTGAAAGCGAAAATTGCAGAAATATGCTCAAACCCAACACTTTCGCGCCTTGACTGCGTGAAAGAAAAGCGATTTGCAACAATAACGCTTGAGAGCGTTCTCCCCGGGGCAAGAATGGCATATTCCGTTGAAAAGTTGGCAAAAGAATTCCACCCTGAGGCCTTCAAATAATCCGTCGTGTCGCTTTTTTATACCATTTACACAAAAAATTCTGCATATTTTTGCTAATATTTTCAAAAAAGACAGTTGTAAATTTGAAATAAATCGTTTATAATAGTAGCATATGAAAAATTTTAGGAGGAAATCACAATGAGTATCAAAATCGGTATCAATGGCTTCGGCCGTATCGGTCGTATGGTTTTCCGCGCAAGCATTAACCATCCCGAAATCGAAGTTGTAGGCATCAATGACCTCTGCCCGGCAGATTATTTGGCATATATGCTCAAGTATGACACAATGCATGGCCACTTTGAAGGCACTGTTGATTCTACAGAAAACTCTATCATCGTTAACGGCAAGGAGATTCCGATCTCTGCAGAGCGCGATCCGGCAAACCTCCCGTGGGGCAAGCTCGGCGCTGAGTATGTCGTAGAGTCCACAGGCCTCTTCCTCACAAAGGAAAAGGCTGAAGGCCACCTCAAGGCAGGCGCAAAGAAGGTTGTTATGTCTGCTCCGTCTAAGGACGACACTCCGATGTTCGTTATGGGCGTTAACAACGACACATACACAACTGATATGGACTTTGTTTCCAACGCTTCCTGCACAACAAACTGCCTCGCTCCGATCGCTAAGGTTCTTAACGACAACTGGGGCATCACAGACGGCCTTATGACAACTGTTCACTCTGCTACTGCTACACAGAAGACAGTTGACGGCCCGTCACTCAAGGACTGGAGAGGCGGCCGTGCTGCAAGCGGCAACATCATCCCGTCTTCAACAGGTGCTGCAAAGGCTGTTGGTAAGGTTATCCCGTCACTCAACGGCAAGCTCACAGGTATGTCAATGCGCGTTCCGACTCTTGACGTTTCTGTTGTTGACCTCACAGTCAACCTCGCAAAGCCGGCTAAGTATGACGAAATCTGCGCTGCTATGAAGGCTGCAAGCGAAGGCGAGCTTAAGGGCATCCTCGGATACACAGAAGAAGCTGTTGTTTCTTCTGACTTCCTCGGAGATACACGCACATCTATCTTCGATAAGGGTGCAGGTATCGCTCTTACAGATACATTCGTTAAGGTCGTTTCATGGTACGACAACGAAATCGGTTACTCCAACAAGGTTCTTGAGCTTATCAAGCACATGTACTCTGTTGACCACAAGTAAGAAAAGCTTTAAAGCGCGTTGCGAAAGCAACGCGCTTTTTGTATGCTCAAAAGGAGAGTTTTCAGAAGTTTATTCAGCAATATTGACTTACCCCTTCTTTGTATGGGGATTATATCCCCTTAATATTTTAGATTATAACCCCCATAATATAACTTGTCAAGGAGGGGTGGCTATGATAGTTTTTGACAAGTTATGGGAAACAATGAATCGAAAAGGGGTCTCCACGTACATGCTTCGCGAAAAATGTGGTATCGACAGCAAAACAATTCGCAGATTAAAAGCAAATGAGAATATCGAAACGAAGACGCTTAACAGGCTTTGCGAAGCTTTGAATTGCACTCTTTCAGACATCGCGGAATATATCAAGGAACAATAAACGGAATGTAATAAGAGAGGACACCTCGCGGTGTCCTCTTACGTTTTAGGTCGTCGGAAATATGTGCCAAAAACGATTGATAATCGTTTTCTGAACGCACATACCTTCTTAGGGTTCAAGTCCTTCCGCATCAAAAGACCAGAAGAGATATTTTTATCCAAGTGATATTCCAACTTCGTTGGAGTGATATTTTTGATTAATCAAAAGTGATATTGAAACCTTCGGTTTCAGTGATATTATATTTGCCATTAAACTGTGTGAAGCACAATAACACTTGGCGCAAGCCGAATATAACTTGCCGCAGGCAAATATAACTGAAAACACGACAAGTCGAAACTTGTCGTTTTTTCTGGTGCCGGTGGTGGGACTTGAACCCACACGGTGTTGCCACCAACGGATTTTGAGTCCGTCACGTCTGCCATTCCATCACACCGGCCAATATCTTTAATATTATACAACATCTTTTGCGTTTTGACAAGTGCGATTTTGTAATTATTTTGAAACACGCAATCTCCTTGACTTCGACAAAAACATATGGCATAATTATATCGAAGATTCGGAAAGTGAGGTGTTTCGTACGGAAGATAAGTCCATTCGCCAGATTGCAAAAAACCGCAAAGCCTGGCATGACTACACGGTTGAAGACTCTTTTGAAGCGGGGATTTCTCTGTGCGGAACCGAAGTTAAATCTCTCCGTCAAGGGGCGGCTAATTTGAAAGACTCTTTCTGTTCGGTCAAAGACGGCGAACTTATTGTTCACGGTATGCATATAAGCCCATATGAAAAGGGGAACATCTTTAATAAGGAGCCGAGGCGGAACAGAAAGCTTCTGATGCACAAATCCGAAATCCGCCGCCTTGCCGCGAAGCAAGCGCAGGAGGGATATACGATTATTCCGCTGTCTCTTTACTTTAAAGGGTCGCTCGTTAAGGTCCAGGTCGGCCTTTGTAAGGGTAAGAAGCTCCATGACAAGCGAGATGCCGCCGCCGCGCGCGACGCAAAGCGCGAAATCGACCGCGCGATTAAAGAGCAACGGCTCTGAGGAGATAGCGCCAATGATTTACGAAAAAGTATTTTTAAAAGAAGTGTTTGCTGGCATCAAAACCGATGCAACACTAACGACATATGTGCGGTCAACCTCTGATGAAATTGAGCCGGGCCGCAAGCGTGCGGGTGTTCTTATCTGTCCTGGTGGTGGATACCACGTAGTCAGCGAGCGCGAGAGCGAGCCGATTGCGCTTGAGTTTGTGGCGCGTGGCTATAACGCATTTGTTCTTCGCTATTCAACTGCCAATTTAAATGATGCAAAGTATCCCAATCAGCTTTTGGAATCGAGCGCAGCACTTGCATATATCAGAAGAAATTGCGAAAAATATCACGTGAAGCCGGATTGTGTTTCTGTTTGCGGCTTTTCCGCAGGCGGGCACATGGCGGCAATGCTTGGAACGCTCTGGAACGAAAGCGTTGTTACGGAAAGTCTCGGCATTGAGTTTGGCGAAAACAAACCAAATGGTATGATTCTTGCATATCCGGTTATAACAAGCGGAGAATTTGCACACCGGGGTTCATTTACTAACCTTCTTGGTGAGAACCCGGAAAAAGAGTTGCTCTACAAATGTTCGCTTGAAAACTCTGTCGGAGAGCATACTCCGCCGGCTTTTATCTGGCACACGTTGACAGATGGCGGGGTTCCGGTTGAGAATTCTCTCCTTTTCGCGAACGCAATGAAGAAGGCCAAAATTCCGTTCGAGCTGCACATCTATCCCGATGGGCCACACGGGCTTTCGCTCGGCACGCGTGAGACAATTTCTCCAAACGCTGACAGACTCAACCTGCATATATCATCATGGATAGATCTTTGCGAGCGTTGGCTTGCAAGGTTTATTGATAAATAAGGGGGCGTAAAGGCTTCGACGGGGATGTTGAAGCACGAGCAGCGGGCAGAGGCGCAGAGCCGCTTTAAAATCTGCAACTTAATTTTTATAAATTAAATAACAACAATAAACTTATTGCTGCTTAAATTATAGCGGCCATCTTCCCCGGGAGGACCACGGCCCGGGAGTAAGGTGTCACACAGTGGTGAACGTGACCGCGCAAAGCTTTGAGCGCGGCATGTAATATGAAGCTACCAAATTCGGAAGCCCGCCTGTTGGCGCCCGAATGAGGGAATGTAAACATCAGGCTGCGCCCGGAGAAGCTTATGTGAATATGTTTTCGGACGGGGGTTCGACTCCCCCCGCCTCCACCAAATGTGTATTGGACGAACACCTACTTCTTTAGCGGCGGCTTTGCCGTCAAGGTGATGCTCTAATACGAAACGAAAAAACCGCTATCTTAGATGTAAGTCTAAGGTAGCGGTTTTGTTATGCTAATTTATATTTTTCTGAAAGCAAATTCGGGATCTCATTCCTTTTATCTAAAGAATGCGATTCTCTTAGTATTTCTAAAGGATCAAAGAAAGGTGTAAGCGAAACGATGTCTTGTCCGGTTTTTCCCGCTTCACAAAGCGCTTTACTTTCACGAACTTCTTTCTCAATAGATTTTGAAAAGTACATATCCTCTGAATACATAAACATAATTAATGTTAATGTGGCAAGTTTATCTTCTAATGAAAGTTTATTAAACTGTTTATAAAACTGCCTATAACGTTTATCTCCATTCTCAATAAACATCACGATTACAGTTTCCGATTTCAAAGGTAATATACTTATATGAATGTTTTGTATTCTATACTTAGGAGACTGGTTATAAATGTCATTGATAATATTCCCGTTAAAATCAATTGCTAATGCTAATGAACATTGAAAAGCGATTGGCACTACATAATTTATTTTTTCATAATAGCACACATAGTAGTCTGTTGAACTATCTTTTTCAATTGCTTTCTTTGCTTTTTTATAGCTATCGTCATATTCCTTTAAGTCTATTTCATTTACGGCGTTTTTTATTTCGCTGAACATTCGTGCTACATCTGTTTTTTTGGCCGAAATATTAAAAAGTTCAATTTCAAACAGGCGTTTGCTAATAGATTTCAAACTATTTTTTAATGCCATTTGAGCAATCATTTTCGGAGTAGGTTGATTTGAATAATTATCGGGGTTTTCATAATCTGAAAAAATCTTGCTGTCGCAATCATTGCAAATCAAATGGAATGTTCCTGCTTTATTCACTCCGGTTTCAATATCCATCAAAGGATTATCCACAACGGTATTTAGTGTTAGTACATCGCCTTTTGTGGCTATATTTTCAAGACAAAATCTCGGAACAGAATGCGAATTACAAAAACTCGTAACGCTCTTTCCGCAAAAATAGCAAGTCTCTCTCTTTGCAGCTTGACGAGCTTCTTTTAAAAGTCGGCTCATTTGCTTCTTATATGTAAAATCGGTTCTGAGCAATTCTTTTTCCTCATCCGAAAAAGCCCCCAAATTAAAGAGATTAACCAGATCACCAAACATCTTTTTCACCTCTCATCTATGACTATTATATCACAATTCATTTTTAAAGCAACCTATTATGTTTAGAATATTAACTTTATCCGCACATTCGTCAAAGTAAATGCCTTCTGATAAAATGAAGATACCAAATTTAAAGGAGGCGTTTACGCTATGAAAGAAAAAATCATTGAAAATGGAATTGAGTATGTAAGAAATGGCGATTGCTACATTCCAAATCTAAAAGCACCTGAAGGGACTTACAACATTGGCAGGTATGGAAAGTTACACTCAATATTTATTAAGGAAAATCGCCCTGCTTTCTACTCAATGAAAATGCTTAACGGCACTTGGCTTGCGTATCTTGAAGAAATTGACACAACTGCAAAGGAAATGGTTGATAATCTTATAAAAGATATGGCAGTCAAACAAGGCATCACAGAAGAATTAAAAGAGAAAGACCAAATGGCTTGGGTGGGTGCTATGAACAACATTCACTACTCTGCAGAAGAAATTGTATTACGAGAATTTGTATGTTCTATGGAGGTGCATTGAAATGAAGAAATCCATCATATCCATCATATCAATCGTATCAATTTTAATAAGTTCTTTTTCTGTAAGTGCAGCAGGGGTTCCGAGAGAGTCGGCACCCTACAATGCAACAAACGAGGCAATCGTTATTGTAGAAAGCTTTATAGACGATATGCTAACCGAGGTACAGAATGGCTTGGGATATGCCGATGCAAGAGCAAAATCAAATCGCATATTCTTTAATGCTTGGCTCAACGGTCAGACAAACGGTTATAGCTCCGGCGAATTGGTTGACATCGCCAATGCTGCAATATGGCAATACCGAGATATGTATCTGCGACCTGATTTTTACGCAAACAATATCGAAAAAGTCAGAGTTATAATCGCTCCTGTGATTGAAGATTATAAATGCGGTAAAATTACTTATGCGGAAGCAGAGTTCAATGCCCGAACAAGAATTTATCAATCCGTCAAACCTGACTTTAATCCTAATGTGGAACATATGAAAGATCCTCTGTCGAGGGATATTCCATCCGTGGACAATAGCTTGTTTATACTTGCAAGAAAATTGATTCTAGAATAGCATTAACCCCCTTGCTTACGGCAAGGGGGTTAACTATGTTTTTAGGATTATTTGTTAGCTTCAATAAATCTCTGAAGAATTGCTGCAATTTCAGCTCTTGTAGCATTATCTTTCGGATTAAGTGTTGTAGTTGTTTTGCCCTTGATAAGGCCGCCACCAACTACATACTGCATAGAAGCTACTGCATATTCAGAAACGCTTTCTGCATCGGTATAGGAAAGAATATTTGTGTTTTCTCCAACGCTTACATCATAACCCTTGTACTGTGCATATCTAAACATAATAGCAGAAATCTGTTCACGAGTGATATTTGCATCAGGTGCAAATTCGTTTTCAGTTACACCGTTTACAATACCATTCTGCTTTGCCCAAGAAACAGCATTTGCATAATATGCACCCATATCAACATCGGCAAACGGAATGCTTCTATTTGTAGCAGGCTCACCTGCGTTGCGATAAAGAACTGTTACAAGCATTGCTCTTGTAAGTGTATCATTAGGAGCAAACTTATCATTGCCAACACCATTCATAAGGTTGTTTTCAACAACATACTGAACATCTGCATAGAACCAATCGTTTTCCTTAACGTCTGTAAATGCAGTTGATGTTTCGGGTTCAACAACTTCAGGTTCTTTTTCAGTTTCTATCCACTTAGCATAAAGGGTGAAGTTCTTTGTAACTTTTGCTGTGAAATTGTAAGCTGTTGTAAGTTCTTTATCTGTGTACCAGCCTTCAAACTTGAAACCCTCTTTTATCGGTGCAGTCGGTTCTTCTGCAACAGCGTTCTTATTAACTGTAATTGCTTTAACTGCGCTACCGCCATTAGTTTCAAATTTTATGGTGTATCTTGAAACACCACCGCCGCCACCGCCGTGGCTAACTACAGGTTCGGTATAAATCAAGTATTCAGAGAAGTGTCCAAGTACAACAGTTACAAGCTGTGTAGCACTATCATATGAAGGATTGGTTATGTTTGTTAAATTACCCAAATCGTCCAAATACTTCACAACAACATTTCCGTTACCAGCAGGTTTTGCATAAGGAAGTTTTACAGTAGCTGAACCACCATCTCCAAAGCTACCTGCTACAGAATTGCCATCTTCATCTACGATGCTCAAGGTGTAAACTACCGGAGCTTTGGTTGATACTTCTTCAACCGTTGCAGCCTGTTCAGTCGCCAATTCTTCTTTTTCTGTTTTATCTACAGAGATGGATATTGTTGTTGCCGAAGTACCGGCGGTTTGGATTGCTGCAAGTGCCTGCGCATTCAAGGTAATTGTACTTTCTTTGTTTTCATCACTACCATCTTTGAGAGTGATTTCAAGAGCAGCTTCAGCATCGATACCAATAATTGTATCTACTGTTGCTTTCGGAATTGCAACCGTATTAATCTTAGTATCAGCTATTGCAGTTACGTCAATGGTAACCTTCTTAACTTCCGCTTCAGGAGCAACAGCTACGTCTGTCACTATAATAGTTTTATCATCAACAGGAGCAGCTTCGATTGTAACATTTTCATCTTCAGTAAGTTTTTCTGTTACTGTTGTTGACACAACAGTCGTTGTTAATGAAGTGCCCTTATCTACAACATAATTCTTCGCCTTTTCACCTTTAATTTTAAGGTTAGTTACTTTAAGTGTTGAGGTAATAGTTGTTGTTTCTTCAACAGTTGATTTCTCTGAAGAAATAACCGTTGTTTTAACATTATCGAAGTCAAGCTCTACGCCTGCCTTATCAGCTTCTAAAACTCCTTCAATTGTTGCTGTCTTGTTGTCCATATCAATTGCAGTAACTGCTACTGTAATGGGATCAACAACTAATTTAACAGTTTTTTCTGTTGCTGCATATTCTTCGTTACCAGCCTGGCTAACAGTAATAGTAGTTTCACCAGCACCTTTAATTGTTACTGTTCCGTCAGATTCAACATCTGCAACATCAACATTGTTGCTGACATATGTAAATGTATCAAGCTTTGAAGTAGCGTCAGGTGTTACTTCAAGTTTAAAAGATGCATCGCCATACGTTTTTGCATCAATATCAGCAACGGTGATAACCTGAGGAGTTTTATCAACGATTTCGAATATACCTTTATTAAAGGCGATTTCATAATTATTGTTGATTGCCAATGTACCAATAAGGATGTCGTATTTGCCTAATTCTTCGCCTGCTGTTCTTGCAAGCTCACCGGTTACTTTATCTTCACCATACAAATTACCATTTACTGAATATGTAAGTTCCGGATCATTCTGGCCAATTTTCTTAGTGATATTATCTGCTGTAATTGTAACCTTTGCTTTATCTACCGTAAGTGTCCAAGTCTTTTCAAATGCTGCGTATTCTTCGTTGCCAGCTTCTTTTACAGAGAGGGTAGTAATACCGGCGCCTTTAATTGTAACATTTCCACTTTCGTCAACAATTGCAACATTTGCATCACTTGAAGTTATTGAGAAATTGTCAAGCTTAGAAGTTGCATCAGGTGTTACAGTGATCTTAAACCCGTCATCACCATATGCCTTCTTTTCTACAACGCCATCTACTGTAATTACCTGTGGTGTTTTGTCAACAATTTCAAATACACCCGGATTGAAAGTGATTTCGTAGTTATCACTAACTACAATCTTTTTATTTGTAATAGCATATTTACCAACTGCTTCGCCTTGTTCTCTAACAAGGGTTACTTCAAGAGTATCAAAACCTACCAATTCGCCTGCAAGCTGATGTGTAAGCTGTGGGTCTTCCTGACCGATTTTCTTCGTCTTGTTGTCAGCTGTAATTGTAAGAGGTAATTTCTTTACTGTAAGTGTCCAGCTCTTTTCGAACGGAGCATATTCAGCATTACCAGCTTCTTTTACAGTAATAGTTGTTGTTCCTGCATTGTTGATTGTAACATTGCCACTTTCATCAATATCTGCAACATTTGTATTGCTTGATGTAATTGTGAAGTTGTCAAGACTAGAATTTACATCAGGTGTTACCGTAATCTTAAATCCGTCATCACCATATGTTTTTTCGGTAACAACACCGTCAACAGTTACATTTTGTACTGTTTTATCAACAACAGACAACTTGCCGGCAACAAATGTCAAGTTATAGTTGTTACCTGCTGTTAAAGTTCCCTGTGTAATATTGAAGTCTTTAGCAGCAGAAGTAGATGTGCAATTTGTTGCTAAACTACCTGTTATTTTATCGTCACCAAACAATTTTCCGGAAGTGATTTCATAACTATTCTCGTCAAAATTAGGAATAGTAGCTCCTGTCTTTATTGTAACGTCCTTTGCTGTAACAGTAATCGGAGCTTTAGTAATATTAGCCTTTAAACCTGTAGGCTGTGTTAAAACATAGTTTTCAGCCGAGCAACCAGTAAGAACAATCTCATCAATTGTAACCGCTTTATTTGTGCCTGCGTTTGCATCAGCGAATGTACCAAATTCAGGGATGTAATACTTAATTCTATATCCCTGATGCTCATCACAGTACTGATCTGCCGCATCACGAGCAACGAGTCCTGAAATTGTACCGCCACTCAGTATAGCTGCGTCAGTACCGTCATATTCCTTATTTGATATGGTAATTCCTGTTACGGAAATTGCTTTAGGATCGATTGTTAATGTAGCTTCATCGGACCAATCATTATATCCATCTTTCTTAACTGTTGCTGTAATGTTGTATGTTCCGGCATCGATTGCTTTGCCATCCGCATCAAAATCTGCACTTGTATATGTGACAGATGCTCCGGAGGGAAGTCCTGATACTGCAAGAGCCTTTTCTGTGCCATCATAAGTAAAAGTTGCATCAGCGAATGATAATCCAGCGAAGTTTTCCTTCGGCTTTTCTTCGACAGATATCTTTCCATTTGTAATATTTATTGTAACATCGTTAAGATCATTGTCAAAAACGCCATCAGGAATTACAGTGATTTCATAATCTTTGACTGTATTCTTAGGTACTGTGAAAACTAATGTTGCAACTGTACCATTTGATGTGTCGGCATCTTGTCCATCCCAAACAAGATTAAAAGGATTTGATGTTAAAACACCAGGTTTTGTCATTGTCAAAGAAGCCAAGCCAGAACCCTTTGCTATCTCCGTTAATGTCAAGCCCTCAGTGTATGAAATTCTCAAAGTCATACCTGCGATACCGGTATTACCTGAGAGATCAATTGGGATTTGAACAATTTCTTCTCCGTTTGCTTGTACCAAAGTAGTTTTGCCAACTACAATTTCTGTGCCGGAAGCCTGTGCGACCATCATCATAGACAGTATCATTGATATAACACACAAGCATGCGACAAATCTTTTTGCTATTGCTTTCATAAAAATCCTCCTTAATTCTTTAACCTCAGCCTACCTCTTAAGTCAGAGGTAGGCATCTGGCGACTTACTTACTTTATTCTGTACTGTACCCATTCCTCAACATTAGATACATCAGCTAGTTCTGACGGATCGCTCTGCGATTCTTTATCTTCTGTCTTGCTGTAGTAATAGGTATATACAGGTTCTTGATAGTACCATCTTGTACCGTAATTGTTTGTTTTAGTTGTGCCATCCGGAATCCACATATTCTTAGCACCACATGCCGGGCATGCCAATGATCCATAGAACTGAATACTTGTGCCGTATTTTCCTGACGGTGAAAGCTGATATGTTATATCAGGAGCTGAGTGTCTTGCACTATTCGGTGCAGTAGAATCCGATCCCCAAACACTGCCAGTATATCTGTGATAATACTTATAGTGTGTAGTGGTAGAAGTCACATATCGTTCACTCCATACATTTCTGCTTCCATTCGTTGGATTAGAGTATACCGGACCTACGGTTGCTCCCCAATCAGTTCTTTCAGAATTATACTGTGTCCATCCGCTTAATGAAGATGAGTTTGATGTTGTGTACAATGTTTGAGTATAAGTGAACTTTCTATCAACTATCTCAGCATCTTCCGGAACCTCAGTGGCCAGAGTCCATGCAGATACATCATTCTGTATCCAATGCGCATACAGCGTAATATCTGTAAGTGCAGTCATAAGAGTCTCTGCAGTCACTTTTTCGCCACCATCAACCTCAGTGTACCATCCATCAAACGAATAATAATCTCTGCTTGGAACAGGTAATTCGCCGATTGGCATATTCAGCGATGCAATTTTGCTCTCCGTTGTAACTGAGCCGCCATTTGGATCAAATGTGATTTTGTGCGAGGATAGATAGTTTTCAAATTCTTCTGCGGTGATGTAAATAATTTCGCCATCAGAAACTGCAAGGTATCTATCGTTTGCAATTTGACCACATACCATAACATTTCCAGCTACACTTAACTTGCCAACAATGCCTGTCGTCAGAGGCGCGAGGTCAATGTTTTTGCAAAGAACCGCATTACCATTTAATGATCTGAGGTTAATGGTTCTGTTCATTGAAAGAGCTGCTTCTTCAGCTTTGAGAACAAGCGCGTATCCTGTTGCTTCAACGGTTACACGGTCAAGAACAACTTCGCTTGAAGAAAGTTCTAAAGGAATTTTTGTATTTTCTGTGATTGTGACACCGTTAATAACTGTTTTGGCAGCATCTGACTTGACGCTTAATCCCTTGTATTCCTTGTCTTTGCCCTGAAGTTCGAACGATTCAATGTCGCCAATGACAAACTCCATTCCTTCAGTTTCTTCACTAGGAATAGCGGAGATATCCAACACAATATTCTCTGCGCCACATGCCGCTACAGCCTGCGCAATATCTGCGTTAGATGCTGTCGCTTTAACTTCCGGTACACCTTCAAAGGCATTTTCGCCTACTGTTGTTATTTCAACAGGAAGCGCAAAGCTTTCTAACGATGTACATCCGCTAAATGCACTGTTTCCTATTTCTGTTACACCCGGACATAGTAGGTATTCCAATGATGTACAACCTTCAAATGCCGAATCAGGTATTTCAGTTATAAATCGTCCTAACTGAACAGCTTTTATAGTTGTGTTGTTCTTGAATAATCCAGGTGCTATGCCTGTAACCTTTTCTGCACTGAATGTACCATCGTTGTTATCAACAACAATATAGGACGGTATGATAACAACATTCGCTGTTGTTCCATCTTCAGGAAGATAATCTACTATCATTCCTGTATCTGGATCAAACAATAATCCATCTGTTTTTGCTATTCTATTCGCAACATACTCATTTACAAAGTATGGAACCTCAAAAGGAATAACTGTTGTTTCATAATCTTTAAAGGAACCATCAAATGAGTAGTCGAGATACTCGTAAGTTCCATCATCCTTCGAGCCATCACCCAAAACATTGTATGTATAAACAAAATATTCTTTGTTTGCAATATCATATCCAACTACTGCAAAAACATGTACAGTTCCGGCAATGACCATTCTATAATCTCCAATTGTATTTCCTGTGCTTGAGAAAGACGTAGTTGAGGATTCAATTGTAGATGTATAGTATGTCATAGTTGAACTATATTCATCATTTTGTGTGTTTGATGACGCAAAAGCTTGTGCTTCGCTATTGCTTCCACCAGAAGAATATGTTTCACCGTATCCCTTTTCTTGGCTTACGACTTGAGAAATAATGTTTGAGATTGTTGTGCTCTGGCTAGTGGTTTTACTGTTTTCATATCCAGATGTTGAATTCCAGTTACTAGACTCTGTTTTTGTGGTTGAATGATCCGTCCCTTGTTCTTCGCCTTCATCCCATCCATTTGTCCCAGACATATTAACTGACAATTCTTGACTTTTCCCTGCTTCGATTTCCGCAGAAACATTACCACTAATTAAACTTTTTTCATTTCCAAGTCCAATGCCACCGCCTACTTTTGAATTAAGTGAGGAAGTTTGTTTGATTCCCATGTCAGTCGTTGATGAACCTGCAACATTACCTGAATGCTTATATGTTGTACCATCTACTGTTACAGTATCCGCTGAACCTCCGCTGCTAGAGTTTAGGAAATATGTATTGCTTTCACTCTTTGATAAAGTCTCAGCCTCTTCTCTTGTCTTGCCTGTTTCTTCTAAATATTTTTCACTAACTTCGGTCGTCTCATTCCAGTCGCTTGACAAGGTCCACGATGAAGAATTTGTAGTTGCGTTTGAAATAGACTGTGCAATAGCAGATGCTTGTGTGTCGCTAATTTCACTTGTTTTAGTTACTTCTGTAGTTGAAATAATACCATTTACACAATTTAGTTTTAGTGTTGTAAACAAAGGAACATTCTGTATTTCACCAATTTCATAGGTAAAGAGTATCAGACCATTATCTGTGTCTTCAAAAATGAACGGTGCATCAAGGCTTTCTTTCGCAACAGCTTTATTTCTATTACTTGCCCAGTTAGCATAAAGGTTAATGTTTCCTGTTGTACCTTCAGGTATCGATTTCCACAATTGACCTGATTTATCTGTCCAACCAACAAATGTATATTTATCCATTGTAGGTTTAGGCAAGACATACTCTTTATCTACTGTGTATGTAATATCACTTATCTCTCCACCAGGAAGAACCATATCGCATGCAAAGCTTACTGTATAAGTTACTTTTTCCCAATGAGCATAAAGGGTCTTGTTTGTTGTCTCTCCAGCATCAATCTTTGTTACCTGTGTTCCACCTGTCTGAGCAGTAAACCAACCTTTGAAATTATATCCCTTAACAATCAGATCCTGGAGAACCAATCCGGTCTCTGTTGAATAAGTTTTCGGGTTGGGATTATCTATAATAATGCTTTCAAGATATGTATCATTGTTTGCGATGTGGTAAGTTATTGTTGGTGCATTGGGATCAACCTCACCACCTGTTGCTTCAATTACAGTATCGGCAAGTGTAATCTCTGTTTTTCCGCCATTATCACTGTAATACTTTCCGCAAAGTGAACATGTCCAATATTCAATATTACCTGCAGCTGATTCCGTTGGAGCTTTGTAATCTGTTTTTGTCAAATTGTGATCGCAGGCACTCTTGCCGGGCAATAGTTCTACTCCATATCCGCTTGCAATGAATCTGCGGATAAGAATAATATCTTTTGTATTTCTTGTAGCATCAGCATTGACATCACCGGCCAATTTATTTATCTCTTGTTCGTAGCCTCCGGCAATGTCTCGGCGGAGCAAGATAATGTCCCTTGTATTAACAATCTGATCATTGTCGAGGTCTCCGGGCATATAATCGACAACGTTAACGCTTCCGTTGACAATCTTGACATCAATGTCATTTAAGTCGTTGTCTGTTATATCTCCTTTTACACATGATGCGTTTACGGCATATTCATGTCCTGCCTCTGCATCTTCGGAGATTTTGAATTGAAGTGTAAGTATCGTTCCATCTTTTACTTCGATGGAATCAATGTCCTCACCGTCCCAAACAAATTTACAAGGAGATGTAAACTTTCCGGGCTTTGTCATCGAATGGCCTGAAAACGCTTCTCCTGATGATGCATCAAGGAGTGTCAGCCCTTCGTCATAGCTAATTGTCAATATAGCACCTAATATTCCGGGGTTATTTGCTAAAACAACATCCACCTCAACAGTAGCACCTGCAACATCTGTTACTGTTTGCACCGTTATGGTTGGCTCTGCTATAGCAAAAGCGGAAATTGGCGCAAATGTTGTTAATAACATCACCATTGACAGCAAGCAAGCAATTATTCTCTTCTGCTTCACATTGTATCATTTCCTTTCCACCTGTGATTGCCCAAGAGGGCAATCACAAGTCGATAAATTTACTTGTTTTTCACTGCAATAACTCTTACGTTTTCCCGTCAGAGAAGCTTTGTTTCTACTTGTATGTGTCCTCCAAATCTTTTAGATACGGATAGCCGTTGTTGATGTTAGGATCTGTTCCCCAAATTGATGAACTGAATCCCGTAAGGTTAGAAAGGGTTTTCATTTTTTCAGATGACACCTGTTTTACATATGATACCGTAATATAACTAAAGTCAGGATCTGTTTCTATATATCCATATAATGGGGTTGACGGAGAATAACAGTACTTAATTTCTCCATCTCCGGTCGATAGGAGATCAAACAGACTCGGTCGAGTGTCGGAAACTTTAGTTACTTTTCCAACGCTATATACACAAGAGATATTAGCAACTCCCTTTCCAACAGTAGAAACGGTAACCCTTCCGACTATTCCAGATGCAAGCCCATCTTCTCCACTTGCAGTAATATCCGCCACATTGTAACAATCTTTAATAGTTATGGAAGTCTTATCACCATACGCACCGCCCAGAATGCCTGCTGCACAGCCTGAGCCATCGCAATATATCGGTCCGGCATTATAGCATTTATAAATGTATAGGGAGGAACCACCATCTCCTACTATTCCGGCGATATAGCATCCTACTTCAGACCGTACTGTCGCAAAATTAGCACATCCTTCAATCGTTCCTGAGGCTAATCCTGCTATTCCACCTGTTGAAGTACTGCCGATAGTGCCACCGGAACGCAAAATATTTCCATAGTTCTTGCAAAATTCAATTGTTCCGCTGGAACTTCCCGCTATTCCGCCTGTTGATTCTCCTCTTTTTATATGTATATCTCCATTGTTTACACAGTTATATACACTTCCACCATTAGATGCTACTATTCCGCCAAATGATATATTGCCGTCGGCCGCTATCAAATCGGCGTTATTAGTGCAGTTTATAATTGTACCTTCGTTAAATCTCACAACACCTGCATAAAAAGCCTTTCCGTCGGTAGTGCATCTTGATATAGTGCCGTCGTTGCCATAACTTATTGCTCCAAAATATCCTTCAACGATATTCAAGTCTTCTACACTTCCAGAAGTAGAGATAGTCTGGAACAAACAATCCTCCATGAAGTATGTATTACCGCTTGCATATAATCCATAAATTGTATGGCTGTTTCCTTTGAAAGCTCCACCAAAGCTAAATCCTTTCCAGCGATTACGCGGTGCAGTTGCCTCCCAGTTTTCCCATCCTGTTGGATCATTGAGGTAAATATCGTTTGCAAGATTAACGGTATATCCCTTAAATGTAATGTCTGATGGGAAGTTCTTTCCGCTTGTAATCACGCCGTTTGAAACATCGGATATCCAAGCAAGCTCTCTCGCATTTGTTACGGTGTATGTCTTTGTGCTTGCGTTGTATGCAGGCTCTATTGATGTTCCGTCCCAAATCACATCACAAAAAGCGTAATAATTTGCAAATTCATTTGCGGAGACGGTTTTGAGTTCGCCTTTGTTAAAGGTTATATAGGTTGCGCCGTTAATTGTTCCGGCGACAACCATATTACCCGAAAGAACCAACTTTCCTACCACGGCTGTACTCAAAGAAGAGAATGATACATTCTTACAAAGCACAGAATTGCCGGCAGAGGATGAAAGTGATACCGTCTGATTAAGCTTTACAGTTGCATTCTCTGCACTAAGAACAAGCGGTGTTCCCATTACATTTGCACTCACTCTGTTAAGCGTTACATTGGGCGAGGAAATTTCCATAGGAATCTTTGTTCCTCCAACAAACTTAACGCCATTTATAACCGTTGTCGTAGCATCAGACTTAACGCTGAGCCCCTTATACTCCTTGTCTTTACCCTGAAGCTCAAATGAAGTTATATCGCCGATGTTAAGCTCCATATTCTCAGCATCAGCTTCCGGTATATCAGAAATATCAAGAACAATATTTTTTGCACCTGAGGATGCTACAGCTTTTGCAACCGCCGCATTTGATGCAACTGCTTTAATTTTCAATGCGCCTTTAAATGCGTTTTCACCAAGAGAAGTAAGTTCTTCTGACATAGTGAACTCACTTAAAGATGAGCAACCGCTGAATGCATTTTTGCCTATCTTTGTTATTCCCGGAGAAACAACATATTTCAGTGACGAACAACCCTCGAATGCCGAATCCGGAATCTCGGTAATGAAGTTTCCAAGCTTTATTCCGACAAGATTTGTATTGTTCTTAAATAATCCCGGTGCAATGCCTTTGACCTTAACCGAGCTGAATGTGCCGTCGCCGTTGTCTATTGACATATATGACGGGATTACGACGATTGTATCAGGATTGTTCGAATCAGGAATATAGTTCATTATCATTCCCGTGTCAGGATCAATTTGCAAACCTGATGTTTTTGCAATTCGTGTGTTGACATAATCATTTACAAAGTGCGGAATTTCAAACGGTATGATGCTTGTTTCATAGTCATTAAATGTTCCGTCAAATGAATAGTCTACATATTCATAGGTTTCATCATCAAGCACATTATATGTATAGACAAAGTAACTGCTTTCCGCAACATCGTATCCGATTACTGCAAAAACATGAATCGTTCCTGCCATAACATAACGATAATCACCGATTGTATTTCCGGTAGTCTCAATCGATTTTGTTGTTGATTCGATTTTTGACGTATGATATGTCATCGTTGTGCTGTATTCATCACTTTTTGTGTCGGTGGATGCTAACGCCTGCGAATTGCTGTTGCTTCCACCTTCTGCATAAGATGAGCCATATCCGTACTCCTGGCTTATGAGCTTTGAAACGGCATTTGCAACAGATGTATTCGAACTTATAGTTTTACTGTTCGAATAACCCTCTGCCGTGTTCCAATTTTTCTGAGCAGTTGTGGTATTTGACGTTTCATTGCTGATATCAATTCCACTTGTCCAACTGTCCGTACCTGTATTTGTGTTTTTCACATAGTTTCCATAACCTGCTCCGGCGCCTATTTCAAAGCCGAATTTTTGGTTTGCATTTAATTTAACGAGCTCTATGCTTGCTTCAGCGCCTATTGAGGTTTCGCTTGAGAATTTAGCATCAACTGATAAGTCAAAATTCTCACCCGTTTCCGTTGTGGAACTGTTTGAGTGTCCCTGATTTCCTGAAAGGGTGTAGGAGCCACTGTTTGTATCAGTATATCCGTTTGAGCCTCCGCTACTTGAAGACAGATTATATGTACCGCTGTTGCTCTTTGCAAGAGATTCTGCCTCTTCACGAGTTTGACCTGTCTGATCAAGATAGCTCTGGCTTACTTCAGTCGAGTTATTCCAACTGTTTTCCAATGTCCAGGACGCTGAATTTGTTGTGGCATTGGAAATCGTTTGCGCAATTGTTTTAGCTTGTGTTGAGCTTATTTCCTGGCTGGTGGTTGTAGAAATGGTTGAGATAATTCCGTTGACGCAATTAAGCTTCAATATTGTGTACAACGGCACATTCTGAATTTCACCAATCTCATAAGTGAACAACATCAAACCATTCTCTGAATCTTCACAGATTATCGGGTCTGCAAGCTTCTTTACAGGCACAGCTTTATTTCGATTGCTTGCCCAGTTTGCGTAAAGAACTACGTTCTTTGAAGTTCCCTTAGGAATTGTTTTCCAGATGTTACCTTCTTTATCTGACCATCCGACAAAAGTATATCTGTCCAAGGTGGGATTCGGAAGAGTTCTTTCTTCGCCTGCAGTGAACTTCATATCTCCTATTGCAACCATATCAGAAGAGAATTGCACTTTATATTCTACTTTCTCCCAATGAGCATACAGTGTTCTGTTTTCCGTTTCTCCTGCTGCGATTTTAGTTACTCTCTCGCCACCAATCTGCGCTGTGTACCAGCCGACGAAATTGTAGCCCTTAACAATCAAATCTTGTAATACTAACCCTTCTTCTTTTGCATATGTATTAGGATTAGGATTGTTTATATTTATAGATTGCAGATATTCATCGTTGCTATCAATATGATACGTTATAGAATACTCTTCTTTTTGCAACGCCGGGATTATCTGCTGGGCAACAATGATTTCGCCACAAGCAGAGCAGTGTTTACCCTCGGTTAATCCCGAACTGCTATAAGTCGGAGCTACAGCAGCATCAATTACAATAGAATGGCCCGGTGAAGCTATTTCAACGTCTTTAGCAGAAATCTCCGTAGTTCCGTTCTTATCGCTGTATATTCTGCCGCATTTCGTGCAAGTCCAATATGCTATATTGCCGGTTGTTGTACAATCCGGAGCTTTGTATGCAGTTTCCGTCATTGTATGGTCGCACTGTGGTTTTGACGGCTTAAGCTCAACGCCGTATCCACCGGCAATATATCTACGAACCAAAACAATGTCTGCCGTATTTGTTTTCGCATCGTTATTTACATCAGCTGCGGATTCATTTACTGTTTGGTCGTATCCGCCGGCGACATGTCGCCTTAGCAAAACAATATCTCTTGTGTTGACAATTCTGTCGCCATCAAGATCTCCGGGAAGATAATCAACAACAGAAACACAACCGTTTACTAAATTTGCCTCAAGTGTTGCCAAGTCGGCATCAATAATGTCACCCGACTGATATGATACATTAATGTTATACTCATCACCGGCTTGCGCATTATCATCTATCTTGAATTGCAATGTCAAGATTTTTCCGTCTTTTACATCATCTGATGTGATTTCCTGAGCATCCCATACAAATTTGCAGGGAGATATGAATTTTCCGGGCTTAGTCATTGTTAATGATGAGAAAGCCTCGCCATTCGACGCATTGATTAACGTTAATCCTTCATCATAAGCAAATTCTAATGTAGCGCCCAATATTCCGGGGTTGTTTTCAATAATAACATCAACATCTACTGTTGCTCCGGCAGTATCGGTAACAGATTTTACCGTGATTGTTGATTTAGCAACTGATGTAGAAGCTAATACTGAAGTGGGTGTTATGATACTTAAAATCATAACTAAAGATAGCAAGGAAGCTATCAACTTCTTGGTTTTCATTTGACATTGTCCTTTCTGTATATTTATTTTGAAATCACTATTTCGCCATTTTTAATAACCGGATAAACGGCATCAAGGTTATTGTCTACAATGTCGTCGTTAAAATATTTTACCGTGATTGGACAAGTCCCTTCAGGAGCATCATCCTTAACTTTAAATTTGAGCAACAAAACAGGGCCATCTTTAATATCTTTGCCGGTTATTTCAACACCGTCCCATACGAAACGAGAACCATTACCAAGTTCTTTCGAAGTTGTTAAGTCCAAGATGTTTTTTACTGCATCTCCATTTTCGGCTGACTCTAATGTGCAGAAAGTATCATCATAATAAAGCGTTAATGTCATTCCCAAAATACCTGGGTTGTTTTTTACTTCGACTACAAATTCAACTTCGTCACCGGGTTTAGCATGAACTTTATCTGCAACTATTATTGGGGATGTGTTCGTTTCTTGGCTTGTGAATTCTTCATCGCCTTTGTTGTTTCCAGGCTGAACGATTTCTTCTTCAACATCTTTTTCGGGCTGTTCTTCGCTTGAGATTTCGTCTTTGATTCCAGCAGTGTTCACACAAAAGCGCTTCAATATTGCCGCAACCTGACACCTCTGAACATTATCTTTAGGAGAAATTGTTTGATTTGAAGTTCCTGAAATAATTCCGTTTGCATTCGCCCATTTAATGCTCTTTATTGCATATTCGCTGATCTGATTTGCATCAACATATTTATCAAGTTCTGCTTCTTTTGAAATATCATATTTCTTATATGAAGCATAGCGATACATTATTGTGACAAGCTGCTCACGAGTAGCTGTATCATTTGGGCCAAAAGTTGACTCTCTATATCCGTTTACAATCTGATTGTTTGATGCCCATGCTACAGCATTATAATAATATGCATCGTTATTTACATCATCGAAATCTTTTCCTTTTTCGATTGGCTCTCCTTCAAGTCGCCACAAGATTGTAACTATCATCCCTCTCGTAGTAACTCCAGATGGAGAAAATTCGGTATTGCTTATACCATTCATTAAGTTGTTTTGATAAACATACTTAACATCCTCATAGAACCAATCTGTATCTTTTACATCAGAAAATGGGGCATCGTAGTTTTTAGCCGCTGTTGAACTATTGACTGTTGCACATGCAATAATAATTGAGGTGCATAGCAACAATATCATAATCACTGCAATCGTTTTCTTCATATTAGCAACTCCAATATATTTATTAGCAATACACTATTCTGAAACTATCTCACAAGATTTCCCGAACATATATTTCCCAACTCGAATAGACTTATTTTTCTTCTGAAATTTTTGCACAAATACTTTACCTACACCTGTCGATTCGTTCTCACAATAGAATTTTAAACGCAAGTAGGAGTAATTATCGTCAGTCCAAATATCGTCCAAATTATCTTTCAAAGCAAAACGCACAGCGTAATTGGCGTTAGTATCTTTTTTGCTATAAGCTTCAATAAAATCGATGTTTTCCCTCATCAAACGAATAGGATATACCTTCGAAATTGTTCCACCATTTCCAATGATATCAGTTACCATTTCAAATTGAATTCTAACATTTTTGGCATATGCTCGTGAAAGATTAACTATTTTAAAGCGATACTCCCACCCGTTCGCAGTTTTGCTCTTAGCTATCTGTTCCGCAATCTTTATTTTAGGTTTAGAAAACCTCATTAAAATATGTGTGATAAAAGATGACACAACTCCCGCAATTATACCAATTGCAACATTCGCTGTCCAAGCACCGATAGTCATATTCATAAAGACATTCCACCTTTCAAAAACAATACTTTCTCCACATAATTCTCATTATGTGGAGAAATAGAATATCAAGTGCTGTGAAATTTGTAATTTGGGCACGAAAATAAGACCGATGTTAGTTGATAAGTTTTCATCGGTCAACTTTTGGTGCCAATTTTTATGCATAACGGAGATTTATCGCAAATTACCTTTAAATCATTGATTTTTTTGGTTGCATATGATATAATTCCTTATGTAACTTCACAAGTGTTTGTGCAGGAGTTCCACATAATGAGAATTATGTGGTTTTTTTATTTTAACACCTTAAAAGTCCTAGTTTTTGTATTTGCCTACGGTGCACCTCTCCCGTACTCATTGTGTAAATCCTTGTTGTATTTACCGAAGAATGCCCTAAAATATCAGCAAGTCTTACGATGTCCTTTTGCAAGCTATAATAAGTTCTCGCAAAAAGATGACGAAAGTTATGCGGGAACACCTTATCTTTTGACACTCCGGCGACTTCACACAAGTCTTTCAACATTTTCCATATATGGCTTCTGTCCAAAGGTTTACCATTACGACTTACGAAAACGGTGCCGTTTTCAATTTTATTTTCTCGAATATATCCCTTTAACATTTTGCAAAGTTCTTTTGGAAGAATGACAATACGCATCTTGCCTTTGCAGTTTATTATCGCTTGTCCCGAATGTACAGCAGATGTGGTAATGTAGCGAAGTTCTGAAACCCTGATGCCTGTACTACAAATTGTTTGCATAAGGTAATACAATCTCTCATTCTTTTTACTTCTTGCTGCCGTAAGCAATCGCTCATATTCCGCTTTTGTCAGTTCCTTGTCTTTGTTTGAAAATATTTGCCTTTGTATTTTTAGTGCCTTTATCCGCATATCATGCCATTCCATAAAAGCGAAGAAGCTATTAAGGGAAGATATTGCCGCATTCACACTTGCAGGAGCATATTTTTCACAAAGCTCCTTTTTATACTCTAAAGCCAATATCTTTGTTACTTCCTGACCACAAAGCCAAGCCATAAAGAAGGTTATATCACGGATATATTTATCACAGGTGTTTTCGCTTTTTTCCTCCTCAATTAAATATTCTTTAAAGCTAAGTATTAGCTCATTTGTGATTTTTTTCATTCAAATCAACTTCCTTTCCTCTATGTATTCTACCACTTACATAAATATACTATTTAGAAGTTATCAATGAATTTTAGCATTTACACAAATCTCCACTCAAAAGTATATTTTGTACGTGTGATATAGCCAAATGTGCGGATATTATTAAAGCCCGAATGTGTAAGCATAATGCCTACATATTCGGGCTTTTTGTGTTTTTATGTATTTATTTTTCGTATATATTTTCGGCAACGCCTTCGATTAAGTCTGCAACAAACTTATTAAGCTCTGCTGCATTTTTAGAGGTTATAACGGACTCGCTCGTCTCTTTTTCAATTTCTTTGCGTGCATTTCCGGCAACAGAGCCACCTCTTTTTGCAATTTTTATGTTTTCGTCAAAAGTTGTAGGTTGTTCTCTTTTGGAAATTTCTGTTGTAGTCGCTTCCGCAAGCATATTAAGTACAAGTTCAAGGTCGGACATATTATCACGCAAATTTTCTTTGGTAAGACCTTTAAGATTTTTATATTTTCTAGTTGTCATACCTGACCAAGCCTTTGAAATCTCATCGGTAAGGATAGCATATTCTTTGCCTTTTTCTACGCCACGCTTATCCCATTCATCGGTCAATGCATTCCGTACACGTATTGACAAAAGTCTTTGATGTATCCATTCCTCGCTATATCCCTTTTTCTGATATATTTCTAAAGCTCTGTCTATTGCAAGCTCAGGATCGATGGTTTCGTCAATATGCTCTTTGCCGACCTCGGCAAGCCACATTTTGAATGGCTCTGCTTTTGGAGATGGTATAGACTGAATTATACGAAGTATTCCGGCAATATCGGCAACGGTTGTCTTATATCTCTTGCCATCTGCGGCCATCAATTCAGTTAGGGTACAAATTGTACCCCATCTCGAATTAAGCTCTGCATCACGGCTACGCATTTTCTTTATGTACTGCTTTACATCCTTACTATCGGTAAGAACTTCAACAACATCAGCGACAGAAAAATACCATTCTTCCGCCTCTTCGTTCCAAGCAGCTCTTATCTTTTTATCTTCAAAAACTTGAATTTTATTATCTTTCATAGACTTTATTCCTCCATGAAATTGTGTATTTAGAATTAAAACATTGAACGGTTTAGATGTCGATGATTTTGGCATTATACTCTTTCTCTATTGCAATTTATTTATTTCATAAATACAATATAATCTCACTATCTTTGATTACGGTAGTATAAATACCTTTTTCTCGTTACCATAGACATATCTCCCTATAATACAAGATCAGAGTAGCAATTTATATCAACTAATCATTTTTTTGTATTACTATTTTGCTCAACCAGATCATCAAAATATTTTTTTAATGCTTCTTTCACAAACTCGCATTCTCTATTTGAATTCACTTTAGAAGATGTTGTTTGATAATAGAGATAAAAGTACGCATTTGTTGTATTTTGCTCAGCCTTTTTTGTTTGAGCTTCCAACAAAGGAATATGACTAATAGGAATTATGTCATCATTCATATCTACAAAAGTTTTCAAGGTTTCAAGTTGCTTCAGCTTGTACTCTGCCGAAACATATACTAGTTCAGATAAAGATAAATTTTCATATTCTTTGAGAGTACTTTTTTGTGCAAATTTTTCATTAATTATTGATTTAAGTAGCATATTTATTTTTCTCAATTCTGAATCTTTAAAATATCCAACTATAAATTTATCTTTCCCATTTTTCCCTGGAACCTTAATGTATGGTCTAACATTCTTAACGTTGTCATTAAGCACTCTGTTTATATAATCTGGTAATTTTGATTTAGTTTTCTCATCATATTTTTCAAAAAATAAATCATATTCAGCTAATGATTTATATAAACTCTTTTTATATTTTCTGGTAAAAAGTTCCCTTAAAAGCGCCGCTAACTCATTCTTCGTTTTCTTGGTTGACTTGTTTTCATTGTAATAATTATATTTAATGATAGTCCATAAATATGCATCATCTAAATACTTTATATTATCAAAATCCAAATTCCACATGCTTATATTATTTTTGTTTAACATCATTTCTTTAGCTAGTACCGGAATAAGAAAATTTGCATAATATATAACCTTATGATGTGCATATATCCAAAGATACAAATAATTTCTTGCCTCCATTACATTTGCAATTGCATTTATTGATTGTTTCTTAAAACCAACAGAAAAAGTGTTATAACCATCTTCTCCTGGAATCTTTGTGTTAGTAAAGTTTTGTTTAAAACTATCACCCAACAATTCTATTTCAGATACATCTCCGCTCATATCTTCAACATTAAATAATCTAATGGGTCTATCTGAATAAAACTCACCATTAATAGTAATGTTGCAATTTTCATGGATCTTCAAAACAATATCTGTAGCTGCAACAAACCGGAATTTTTTTATTACGGTAGCATTTTTTATGTCGCAACTAAATTGTCGTTTTCCTCCCTTTCCGCGTAATTGTATAATTTTATCACCATTTTCCGCTTCATCATATGGAACCAATTCAGAATCTTCATAAGCTACTGTATTTGAATCAAATATTGCGATGTCAGCATTTTGGTACTTTAGTTTAGCCATACCTTGTTCCACACCAATTAGAGAATCAAATTTACTGCCCTCTTCTATTGTTACATTGGCATTTTTTTTAATAACGATAGTACCTTGAAATTCTCCCTCAATGTGAAAACGACTATTTTTGGAAGTGTTTTTAACATGAACAATAGTCATGCGTTGAAGTTTTTTATTTTTTAAATTTGTTTTGTTAAAGTGTTTGGTTTTTGTAACTATGCACAATGAATTCAAAAGACGATCAATATCAACAGAAATATTACTTATGCCAGACATTTGAGTATCACGCACTATATAGTCAAGTTTATCAACATCAAAATTATCGCCATTCAAGAGTTCGATAAAGCAATTTCTTATTTGTCGCTCTGGTCGCCAATCTTCATACTTTAATCCCATCACCATTCGTGCTATAAAACAAAGATCATCATTAAATATGACCATACTTTCTATATCTTCTTCATCAACTTTATCAATAATAATTCTATCTTGATAGTATTCTGAATATAATATGCTCTCTCTTTCTGAATATGGAAATGATTCGTTATGTAACGTATTTAGAATATCCATAATCTGTTTTTTGAAAAAGTCATTAAGAATTAAAAGTGCACCAATTTGTTCATGAGGCGCCACCTTTTCGATTTTTAAATCTATATTTTCTCTTTGTTCTTGATATTTTAGTTTTACATATGCGGTTTCGTTTTCAGTTATGATCCTTTGAAGTTCGCTTGTAACATAATCCTTGTTCTCAACTACATTCGTTGTTACTTTCTTTTTTCGTTTCTTGCCAACTAACTCTGGAGCCTTACTGCCTTTAAGCATTTGTAATTCAAGGGCATGGGAAAATGGAGCATGTCCAATGTCATGCAAAAGACAAGCAATTAGAAAAAGAACCTTATTTTTAGCCCAATATAGAGAGGATTGATTATCAGACTCAATATGCCAATATTGATCTTTAGAAAAATTGTCAAGCAAGGCATCAACAGCCCTTTGACCTAAATGAAAAACGCCAAGAGAATGAGTGAATCTATCATGCTTTGCATTAGGGTATAACACACGCATACCTGTTTGATCTATATTTCTCAAACGTTGAAAATAGTCATTATCTATTAATCTATCCACAAAACATTTAGGTACATCAATATACCCATGAACAGAGTCTTTGAAGGTTTTTATATTATTAATGGTAAACACCGTTATTTCCTCCTTGTATCATCGCAAATTAGCGTTAAAATTTTTTAGATTATAGCAAAATTTAATCTTTTTTTAGATACATAATCGCACTAGAAAGTTGATTCAGCCAAAAGGCTAAACTTAGACCAAGTTTATATTTTTCCTTGCATTGAGAAATGTTTTTTCGATCTTTACGTAGCTCAGCAATATGCGAAATTGCATCTTCTTCAAGCTGTTTTAAAACCCTTTCTATGTTTGCATTAATCGCCGTTGTGACACCGTTTTTAGAAATCGTATATCTAATAATATATGGTTTTTGTTTATGTCTTGTTAATATAACATTATTAGGTCCAAACAATTCTTCTGCTGCACTAGACTTATTATCTTCGCCTGTTAACATTAAGTATCCATTTATATGAGGAGCCTCTCCTATTGTTAATTCCTCACGCTCTACAATAATAAGTTCCCCATCGTCTTTTAGTAAATCTGATATCGTCTGAAATTCACATTTCCACTCATCAGGATGAATTTCATGTAATACATTTACCATAATAACCTTATCAACTTTATTTTTAAGTTCTAATAATTCTTCCTTTTTAAAATATGATCGACCATTCACATTGAAATTTTCTATTATATTCTTACAACAATGTGCATCCTCAGGATCAACGTTATAAGCATAGTACTCGTAGCCATTTTTGATCCCATCTTCGACCAAACATTCCAATAACCTTCCACATCCAGCACCATAATCTACTATAGTAACAGGTTTAAGTTCTTTACCTGAATACAACTCATTTTCAATCATACTAGTAGAGGGATCATTTGAACTTCCTCCTGTTACAACAAAGGGATCCATAAAGCATTCTGCACAAAATTTATTGCAAGCCATTTCCTCTGGTGATGCAAATAACTGTTTAAGTGCGAATTGTTCCTCATCAGCCCCAATCAATCCATTGAGAATTAATTCGGAATTGCTTCGCAATCGATCTCTCACCTCTCCTTTTTCTAAATAAAGTACCGATGTATCCTCTTTGGTTACTGTCAAATATGAAACAAGTGATAGAGAGTGGGTGACAATCCAAAATTGAGAGGCTTTGAAGCGCATTAAAAGTTGATTAATTACCTTAATCAACAGACTGGGATGCAGGTGAGTTTCTGGCTCATCTAATAAGAAAATCAAGTTATCATCTATATCATGAACTTTACATGCTACTGCGATACGTAAAGCATATAATTGGCCTGGGGACAGATTTGCTTTTTCCATGTCTCTACCAAATATTTTTAATTTCCTTTCTTCTTCAATAAAAGTAAATTCTAATTCGAATTCTTTTGCAAATTCAATAAATTCTCTGAGTTCCTTATATGAATTTGCTTGATTAGATTCATCAGAATACCCTTCAACTAAATCCTTTAAATACAATAATGAGTTCAAAGCTGTTTCCTCATAATTACACTGTTTCAATTTGTTTTTTGCTTGATGTATAACATACGGCGAAAATTTTTCAGGAGATTGTAATTTTGCATCAAAATGCGAATAGTTTATGATATTCATTTCACTTGCAAGTTCACTTGTCAATTCCTTACAAACCCCATCTGTGTCTACGACTTTAAAACAAAGTTCATTAGAGCCATCTTTATGTTTTATATTTTGAAAACTATTATACAATAGTCTTAAAAACCTGCTTTTGCCAGATCCGTTTCCTCCCGTTAAGACAACAATATCTCCAAGCTTATCAATCTCTCCTTTAAATTGTTTGCCAATTTTAATTCCTTCGCAATTCCTATCTGCAGATAGTTTCAATGATGAGATTTTCATTTTTACTGTCACTCCTTTGGTGTTTTTTTAATCATTAGATGAATTTAGAACTTCAATCTCACCTGCATATTTAAATTTTGATGCTATTCATTAAAATCATTAGGGAGATTCAATAATATTACTTATAATTATATCAAAATAGTTTAGAATATTCAATTTCTTTTCCAAAATTGAAGTTGAATTCTTTGTGGAGTTGTCAATGATGTGTTATAAAATTAGTTTTAAAATATCATCATTATTGACGAACCTAGATATTTACGAGATGCAATCAATATGATAAAATATTTTTAAATTTCAGGAACATTTTATATATACTTATGTCGTTTATAAATAGAGAATGCTATTCTCGGAAAGGAAGTGAATAAAAATGTTACCCAAAGTACAACAACTGCACATCACTCGTTTAGACGGAACTGTGTCTGCGTATAGGAATTCGGAGTATATTCCGCTATTCTATATATTTCCAAAAGAAATGTTAGAAGAAGCCGGTCAAATATTTCTCGAAGTGCCAAGAAATCCTAATTTTCTATTTTTTGATAGAAAATGGATAGATTTTGTAGAAAGTGACTTATTTCTTCAATTCATCATTGATGCAACTGCATACATAGTGTGGCCATTTATGGGGATTGGCGCGGCAAGAGAAATTTACTCAGGCTATGAGCCTTCGTGGATATTTGCACACAAACCACAATATTGGCTTGAAGGTCTGATAGAAGAAAGAGTTATACTATCTGTTAACGAACTCTATCGTCATTGCCAAAAGGAAGGCTCTGTGCAATTTCAATTTTTTGAATTTGAAGACATTGAGGTTTATCTTAACCACACTGTCAAAAGTGTTATGGCAAAATATGAAATGTACGAAATTCTTGATGTTGCAAAAGAGTTTCAATGCCACGAGGACTTTGATTACCGCAACAGCAATCAAAAAACTGATTTTACACGAAAATGGTATCACACTCGCACTCAACATCCAATTATATCTCTTGATGCAGAAATAGCCAAGTATGCAGAATATAACGATGGGCAGGAGTTGGTATTTGAGGACTCAAGTCAAAACACAGAAGAACAAGTTATATCGGAGGTGATAGTAAAACAGTTTATGGAAATCTTATCAGAAAAAGACAGAAAAATACTTGAAATGAGATTGGAGGGATACACACAAGAAGGAATCGCAGAAGTGCTAGGTTATAAAAACCACAGCGGAGTTCAAAAACGAATAACAAAGATAGGCTTAGCTTATCAGGAATTCACCAAAGTTGATTTAGGCTTTGATGAAGAAAACTAATACATCTATTGATGATAAATCGGTAGGTGTATTTTTTATGCTCAAAATTAAATTTACAGGAGGAAAACATTATGAGAATTTTATCAAGAAATCAGTTTGCAATGTCAAACTTCAGCAGAGATGGTTATGAGTTTAACGAGATTGAGGGTACTTTCAAAGGCACAATGAGATTTGCGGTATGGGGCAGAAAATGCAATGCCATTGCTTATGTCGAGTTGGACGATGGCAGAAAAATCATGTGCACTGCCTTTCAGCAACCCGATGACTACTTAGGAATACCTGAAATAGACTTTGGAACAAGAGTGGAAGTTGTCTATGAAAGAGGAAAACGAGGCAATATTCGCCTTAAATCAATACAGAGAACAGAATAACTGTCCGGTACTGTAACGAGCAGGGAACTTGTGTACCACAAATTCCGAAAAAGGCGGGACTTCCTTTCGGAAATCCTGCCTTTACCCTTTTGGGGAGTTCCCCAATCCCCCCTTAAAAATTTATGTTAGGAGTGATAATTTTGAAAGAACGAAAAGTACAGTTAAAAACGCGAGTTACCGAAAAGGAAAAGGTTCGCATACAAAATAAAGCTAACAAATGTGGCTTGTCGGTTTCTGAATATTTGAGAAAGAGAGCTTTAGGATATTATCCCAAGGCTCTTATGCCTGAAAGCTTTTATGAGTTTACAGAAAGGATCGGTATTCTGTATGAAGCACTTGGAACTTTAAATAGTATCGAACTTCAAACAGAGGTTGTAAAGGTTCTTGATGAAATTTATGCAAAGCTTCTTGTAACAGACAAAAGTAAGATTGAAAGCGAGAGTGATGAATAAATGGCAACCACGGGATTTTGGCCTGTCAAAGGCTCATTAAAAGATGTTGTAAAATATGCAGAAAACCCAGACAAGACCACTAATCCAAAATATCTTGATGATGACTTGGCAGCGGCTCTTAAATATGTGTCAAATGATGATAAGACAGATAAGCAATTATTTGTGGGAGCTATTAACTGTCCACCCGTAAGAGCCTGTGAACAGATGATGGCAACAAAACGCCGATACGGAAAAATGGGCGGTAATGTAGCATATCATGGGTATCAGAGCTTTAAGTCAGGTGAGGTGACTCCCGAAGAAGCTTTTGAGATTGGAATGAAGACCGCACGGCGTATGTGGGGTAAAGAATACGAAATCGTTGTTACTACGCATTTAAACACCGATAATCTCCACAACCATTTTGTCATAAATTCCGTGTCATTTAAAACGGGGCTTAAATTTGAAAACCATATTTCAGACCATAAGCTCTTGCGAGAAATATCCGATGAGATATGTAAGGAATACGGAAAATCGGTTCTTGAGAATGCGGAATTTTATAACGGTGACAGAAACGCATATTGGGTACATAAGAAAGGTGGAAAAACTCGCAGAGATATTCTCCGTGAGGATGTTGATGATGCAATAAATAATTCTGCAAGCTATGTGGAGTTTGTCGCTCTTATGAAACATAAGGGATATGTCTTTTCACGGTCCGAAGCGACAGACCATCCATCTGTTAAAGCTCTCACTTGGGAAAAAGCAATTCGTTTTGACAGATTGGGTAACGAGTATAAAAAGTACAGAATTTTAGAAAGGATCAGGGAAACGGGTAATCGTGCTCATTTAAATCAGTTCAGCGAACCATGTAAGAAAACAAAAGCCAAGTATCGTCAAACACCGCTTAAAGAACTTGAGTATCAACTAAGGCGTGTGAAATATATGGATACGCTTGAAGCTTTGTTTTATTTGTTTATGGAACTGTTAAAGCCAAGCACACCAAAACCAAACTACACGCCACCGTTATCTCCTGAGCTACGGCAGGAATTAAGAAAACTCGAACAATATCAAAAGCAATTCAGGCTCTTGCACGATGAGAATATCAACACCGTGCCGGAGCTTGAAGCTTTTATAGGTAATTTATCAAAGCAGATATCCAAGCTTGAGGAAGAACGTTCAAAAACGGATAACAAACGTAGACGAGCTAAAACCGTTGAGGATAAAGATATGTATTTATCCGAAATCAGGGGTATATCTGCACAAATAAAACCTATACGGGATAAGCTCAAAATCGCAAAAGCTACTTTGGAAACTGTACCGAAAGTGCAACGTCTCCTTGATATTGAACGGGAAATGGAAAGAAAAATTGAAAAGAGAAATAAGGAGAAATCACGATGAAAAATATGAAAAAACTTGATGTAACAAAATTAAGGGAATTTGAAAATCATCCCTACAAGGTAAATCATGATGATGAAATGGAAATGCTGATTGAGAGCATAAAGGAACACGGGATTTTATCCCCTATCATCGTCAGACCGCTTGAAAATGATGAATACGAAATAATCTCAGGGCATCGCAGATTATTTGCAAGTAAACGGGCAGGGCTCACAGAAGTTCCTGCCCTTGTTGTTGAAATGGACAGAGATAATGCCGCAATAGCACTTGTTGACAGTAATCTGCACAGAGATAACATTTCGCCAAGCGAAAAAGCCTTTGCTTATAAATTAAAGATGGATGCAATGAGCAGACAGGGACATAGGACAGATTTAACTTCGGGACAACTTGTCCCGAAGTCGGATGACAGCAGAACATCTGCTGAAATTGGCGAATCATATGGCGAAAGCTACAAAACTGTACAACGCTATATACGGCTTACTTATCTGCATCCAAAACTCTTAGAATATGTGGACGAGGGTCGAATTTCCTTCACTCCGGCAGTTGAGCTTTCATACCTCAATGACATTGAACAACAAGACCTGATACAAGCTATTGAAAGCGAGGATTGCACTCCGTCATTATCTCAGGCGGTTCGCATGAAAAAGTTAAGTCAGGCAGGAGAGCTTGACGATGATAAAATTCTTGAAATTATGTCAGAAGAAAAAGCAAATCAAAAGGAAATGTTTAAAATGCCAATGGAACGCATACAAAAGTATCTTCCGAAAGCAAGCAAAAAACAAATGGATGATTTTGTGCTTAAAGCTTGCGAACACTATCAAAAATTCCTCTTGCGGCAAAAAGAACGAGAACGATGAGGTGAGCCTATGCAGAAACATCCAAATATCGACTATACTAAAGTGGATCTTCCCGAAGAACTGCTTATTTGCTTTGCTAAAGCGTTAGTTCCGGAAATCATAGATTTCTATAACAGCGACGAAGGGAATGCATACTTTGAAAAGTGGTTGATCGAGCATCCTGAATATATTAAATCGGCATCCGATAATAATATTTCGGATGCCTGATTTTTTGCAGAATCGACTTTTGAGGGAGAGTGATTATAGTTATATACTGTATAGATTGGAGGAATGTTGATGAATGTTGTAATATACGCTCGGTTTTCAAGTCATAGTCAAACAGAGCAATCTATAGAAGGACAATTAAAAGTTTGTTATGAATATGCTGAATCGCACAATTATACCGTAGTCGGCGAATATATTGACAGAGCTCAAAGTGGCAAGTTCGATACTCGAACCGATTTTCAAAAGATGATTACAGATAGTGAAAAACACACTTTTGAAGGCGTGCTTGTATATCAGCTTGATCGCTTTGCACGAAACCGATACGATAGTGCGATTTATAAAGCAAAATTAAAGAAAAACGGAGTGAGGGTTTTATCTGCAAAGGAAAACATTTCAGATGATGCTTCGGGAATTCTAATCGAAGGCGTTCTTGAAAGTATGGCTGAATATTATTCGGTAGAGTTGGCACAAAAAATTCACAGAGGAATGGCAATTAATGCAGAAAAATGTCTATCAAATGGAAGCAATCCCGGTTTGGGTTTTAAAGTAAACAAGGAGCGCCAATTCTACGTGAACGAAGAGGAAGCCGCTATTGTGCGCGAAATATATGAGCGCTATGCAAGCGGAGAGACAAAAGCCGATATTGTAAAAGACTTACAGCGAAGAAAGGTAAAGACCTCGCTTGGCAACGAATTCACTTACAACAGTTTGAGCCGCCTACTCAGTAATAAACGATACATAGGTATATACTTATATAAAGGAGTTGAAACACCCGGAGGAATGCCTCGCATACTGGATGACGATTTGTTCTACCGAGTACAAGACCTTATGAATAGGAATAAAACCGCACCTGCACGAACACGTGGTGAAAATGAATATCTTTTAACTACAAAGCTTTACTGTGGGCATTGTAAAGAGATGATGGTCGGATATGGTGGGACGGGAAAATCCGGAAAACAGTATCACTATTATATGTGTAAAAATGCTCGTAAAAAGAAATGCAACAAAAAGATGGTTGGCAAGGAATATATCGAAGTACGAGTTGTAAGCGAATGCCTTAAAATGCTCACTGATGATAAAATCAAATTCATTGCCAAACGTGTTTCGGAGGAATGCAACAAAAGCCCGGATAATGTTTCTGTAAAAGGTCTCAAAAGGGCAATCAAAGAAATAGATATTGCTATCGAAAATCTGTGGAAAGGTATCGAACAAGGTCAGTCGGTTGATATGCTAACCGAGCGACTAAATAAGAGACAGGCGGAAAAGGCAGAATTGGAAACTCAGCTTGCCATTGAGAATAATAAGAAAATATGTTTATCAGAAGCACAAGTTTTAGCATTTTTGAACTATGTATGCGAAATACCTTTTGATGATGTAAACAAGCGCCGTGCGATTATAAATATATTTGTCCGTTCTGTTTATTTGTATGATGATCATTTCACATTAATTATCAATGCGAGTAAGAAGCCATTGAACATTGAGAACATCCCACTTGATGATATTGAAGCAGCTCTTGAAGGAGAAAATGACGGTGCAGAGGAGTGTTCATCCTTGATGATATCTGCTCCACCACGTCAGAGCAAAGTGCGTTTGACTTCGTTTCCGCCTTTTGGCGAAAACATCCGTCCACTCCCTTGCTCTTCCTTCTCCCCAAAAAGCCAACGGCTTTTCGGGGACCCCGGAAGTCCTATTAGAGAAAGTTCGGATATCAAAGCATTTGTTCCACCAAACGGAAAGAGGACACCACACGGTGTCCTCTTTCCGTTTGAGTTCGGATATGAGGGGGAGTCTAACCCTGAGAGGGTATGCGCGTGAAGAAAACGATTGATAATCGTTTTTAGCGCATATGCCTGAAGACGGGCACCGAAATGCGAAGCATTTGGGTCGTCGAGGGTGCAAGCTGTGCACAGCACAACTTCTCTCCCCCGCCTCGGCGTCGCTGTGGACTTCTGCCACGCAAAGTGACTTTTAAAAGTCACTTTGCGTTCCTTACGTCACAGCTCCTTTTCAAAACGCAAAACTTTGTTGGTTTGCGTTTTGTTACTTGAAGTGACTGTGAAATAACAGAAAAGTGCCGCATAGCCAACATTTACTGGCTATGCGGCGCTTTGCTTTGTGGCAATCGCAGGTGTACCCACCTGCGATTTTTTCCTTTTCGCGAAACTTTGCACACCCTCGACCACGCGAAAACGCGGAAGCTTTCCATTAAAATGATGCTTATTTTAAGGGAAAGTAAAATAATTAAGGAGAAATGCTCTTCCAAAACTCATTTTAGACGGGGGTTGGTTGCGGCATCCGCTACAAACAGAGGTTGACAAACAAGAAGCGCTTATGAAATACATGGACAAAAAATTTTATTACTCATTTTTTTTACTTATCAAAAAGTTTTGCTTTTTAATTCAATGCAATGATTTCTATTTCCGGCAGAAGTCTGTCGTGTTTTCGATATGTGCCGCCATACTCTCCGATGAAAACTACTTCGAAACGATTTTTTCCGCGTACCATATGAAAAGTATCACTTCCGCCTTCCGTATCATAGGCAAAAATTGAGGAATTCTTTAAAAGTTTTCCTTCGTCTCTTGGGAAAGTACCCACAAGACGGATGTCGCAATCACGTGGGCTTTTGATTACCATTACACATTCTATGTATGCTTTATCGCCTTTAACATAGAAATGGGAATGGTAGCTATTTTCTTCTATTATGAACATATTACTATATTGAAGATATGCTAAACAGCCCATTGCCAACACAACTGAAACTAATACAACTATTGTAATTTTCATAATTTTCACTTGCATTTTTTAATCCTCCTATTTAAGCCAACCGGAATTTCGATTAAACAGTCCCGGGTTAGCTTTAATTTTAGTTTTATCATGCCAAGAAATTCTGATTATGTAGTCTTTGGGATTTGCAAATGGAATAGATTTTGCAAATTCAACTTTTTCAGCATCAGTGTCGTAGTAATAGTTAGGATCAATTATATCATTCCATGTATATGTTAAATCATATGTAATATCTCCTTTTTCGTCCTTGTAAACCGTTCCTTTGATTTGAAAACCGCCCACATCAGCATTGGTTCCGTGCAAATATTGATAACCTATAATACTTTCTCCGGTGTCAATTTTCATAGGTATTGTAATATCCACCTCCTTGCTGTCATTTAAACCAAGGCCATCCGCGAGAGGAAGTACAATTTTCTTCACTTGTAACGTCAACGCTTCATTGGATTTCATATAGTTACCCCAAATACCATCTTCTTGAATATAATCTTTGCCTCCGCCAAACAACCAATGTGATAATATAGAAATACCTTGTTCGTCGTTTTTATATGACCAAGCATTTTCATTTGACCTTCCAGATTTATCTGATGCTGGTTGATAAGAAAACTGTGTTAAAACAGGTTCTTCCTTCGGATTATGTGTGCCAAGGGGCTTGTATTCGTTTTTGGCATTGGGATTTCGATTGATGGCATTTGTTATTGTAGGTGCAGAATCGAGTCTTTGCACCGTCGGTTTCAGTTCGCCCTCAAATTGCGAGCCGCGGAAAGCACGGTCGGTATCATAGGGAAGATGTGGATTTAATATGCTAGTTGTTCTTTCTTTAAACAAATCAAGCATACGTTTGTTTTCTTCGGTTAATGTTCCGTTAAACCCTTCAAGAAACGGGTCGCTTTGTGAAAAAGCCGTACTTTGCGAAGACCAGATTCGATTATCTGCGTTTGCGCGGATATTGGCAAACTTTTCTTTTCGCTCCTGTTCTTTCTGTTGCCGTTCCTGCTCTCTTTTTTCTCCGTACGGGTCACTAAACCCCTCGAAGAAATCATCATAGTCCTTTTCCGTCATGTCGACTCCAACTAATTTTACGTTGGATGCAAACGGGTCATAAGCTTTACTCTGTGTCGTTGTCTTTATGTCCCATTCGTTTTTGCTTGGCACCTTCCACGGCTCATAGTCCATAAAGGTTTTTGGTTTTTTATAAAATAAATTTCGAGTTATCATTTGTTTTATTTCCTCCATTATAGTATATTTGTATTTTTTTTGCAATAAAAACGGATGCCTGCGCACACGGAGCGACTTTTATGAATCGCGCACAAATTCATAACAGCTCGCTCCCAAAGCATCACTGTTATAAATTATATCACAAAATTAATTTCGTGCTTGACAAGATTGTGACAACTTTTTGAGGTTTTCCACAGTTTTTTCCACAGAATCAAGGTCTTGTGCTATAAATTTGGCAGGGCGCGAGCTTTTTATCACCAACTATGCTTTCTCTATTACTCCACAGGCGATTTTGTCACCGGAGTTGCCGGCAGGCTGGGTGGAAAAGTCGTCAAAGCCAGAATGGATGATAACGGTCTTTCCGATGATTTCGTTTACGGAAAATCTGTCAGTCAGAAACACAGAAAAAGCCATGCCGTTTGCGCCGAACAAAGGGGGCATATCTCCCGCGTGGTAGGGGTGGGGGCAGTCGTGCGGGTTATAATGAGTCATAGCATCGGCAAAAGGGTCTGCGTTATTTCCGGTGCAACTGGAGCCGCTATGGATATGCATCGCAAAAATCGGTTTTTCGCATATGCTATTACTTCTCGGCAAGCCCGAGACAAAAACTGAAACAAAAACGCCGTCTTTCGTCTGGAGAAACTCAACTAAGCCTCGCAAACCGGGATAATCTCCGCTACCGTTGAGCCTTGCTATGGCGTCGGGACTTCTTCTCATATTGGATAAAATGCGTGTAGTTTTCAAGCTTAATTCACCAACCAGAAATATTATTTCAGTATCATAATATGCATATCTGCATAAAACGGAAACAGAAAAATATCGCGTTTTGTTTGTGTGAGGCGAGATTCAAGACTTTTCTGATTCTGTTGAAAAAGTGGATTAAACTATTGAAAAATGGCGAAAAATGCTATATAATCTAACATAGGGAAATTTGTATGATTGGAGAGTTTGTATGAATACCTTTATAACGATAGTTACGTTGCTTGGCGGGCTTGGCATGTTCCTTTACGGAATGGAGATTATGGGCGACGGGCTGAAAAACGGCTCGGGAGAAACACTCAAGAATATTCTCGGAAAGCTTACGCACAATGTTTTTCTCGGTCTCCTTACAGGTACACTTGTAACTGCTATAATTCAGAGTTCCACCGCAACTATCGTTCTGACGGTAGGCCTTATTGGCGCGGGGATTCTTAATCTCCGTCAGGCGGTCAGCATCGTTATGGGTGCAAATATCGGAACAACGATTACCGCGCAGATTATCCGCCTTATGGATATTGATTCTACAGGCAACGCGCTGCTCACCCTCTTTAAGCCTGACACTCTCGCGCCTGTTGCACTTGTAATCGGCATAATTCTTATTATGTTTGTCAAGCGCGGCAATTCCAAGCATATCGGTATGATAGCGATGGGATTTGGAATCCTCTTCACGGGGCTTTTGACTATGACAAAGGTTGTTGAGCCTCTTGCAGAGTCACAGCTGTTCATAAATATTATTGAATATTTCCGCAATATGCCGGTTATGGGCATCTTTGTCGGATTGGTGTTCACGGTCATCATCCAGAGTTCGTCGGCTGTTGTCGGAATTCTGCAGGCGCTTTCATCGACGGGAGTTATGACCTTTGATCTGATTTATCCGATTATTATGGGAATAAACATCGGCACGTGCGTCACAACGGCACTTGTCTGCTCCATAGGGACAGGGAAAGATGCGAAGCGGGCAGGTGTAGTACATATAGTTTTCAATGTTGTGGGGACAATCGCGTTTATGATTGTTATGATGCTCCTGCGTCACTTCGGAGCATTTCCGACATTGTGGGACAGTACGGCAGACAGCGGCGTGATTGCAAACTTCCAGACGTTGTTTAACATTATCACGGCTCTTGCGCTTTTACCGTTCACAAAGCTTCTCGTCAACATTTCCTGCAAGGTTGTTAAAGACGACCCTGCAAAAGAAGACAAGTATCCCGAGCTTGCAGTTTTAGATACAAAGCTTATGATTTCTCCGAGTGTCGCGATTGAAGGTGTCGGCAAAGCTCTCATCACAATGGCAAAGGCGGCCCGCGACAACGTAGCTGCAGGGCTTTCTCAGCTTATAGATTATAACGAGGAAACCGCAGAGACGATTGCAGAGTGTGAAAATCGCCTCGACTCCTTTGCTGACTCGGCAGATAACTATCTCATAGCCCTTTCCCGCAAGGTTGACAGGGAAAGTGACAACCGTCAGCTCAATATGCTTATGCAGTGCATCCCCGATGTTGAGCGCATAGGTGACTATGCAACAAACTTTGATGAACTGGGGCTTAAACTCAAACAGAATCAGCGCGTTTTTTCCGAAAGTGCGCAGAAGGAGCTTAAGATTATGAGCGATGCTGTGCTTGAGATTATGCGCCTGACGGTCGATGCCCTGGAAAATAACAGCGAGGAGATTGCGCGCCGTATAGAGCCGCTTGAAGAGGTAATAGACGATATGGTTCTTGTTCTTCGTGAGCGCCACGCGGCAAGACTTCGCGAGGGAATCTGCGTTGTCGATGCAGGCCTTATCTTCCTTGAAGCGCTTACGCATCTTGAGCGTACCGCGGACCAGTGTTCGAGCATAGCCTTGCAGTTCCTCGGCAGAAACAATGCGGAGATAATGAAGAATCACCACAAGTATCTTACCGAACTCCACGCCTCGGGCGATGGGTCGTATCTCGCAGAACAGGAAATGCGCCGCGCGCAGTATCTTGTTGCACTTGAGAATATTGAAGTTTAAAAATCAAGAAGAAAAGACGGGTAAAACTGTCTTTTCTTCTTGATTCTTTTTTGACGTGTGATATAATTATCGTACGTGCAGAGTTGAAAGGAAAAGGATGATGGAATCTTCAGCACTTGATTTTGCAATAAAGCAGTATGTGAAAGAAAATTAATGGAGGAATAGAAAATGAAATTCACTGCAGCAGGGGATATGATTATCCAGAAGAGAATTTATCCGGACTATGAAGGATATACCGAACTTAAACCCTTTATTGAGCAGGGTGATGCGCGCTTCTTCAATCTTGAAACCACGCTCAACCACGTTGGCGAAACCTGCGCTTCCCAGTTCAGCGGCGGTACATACATCCGCACAAACCCCGAAGTTCTTGATGACATCAAGAAGCTCGGCTTCAATATGACAAGCTTCAACAATAACCACGTTCTCGACTTCTCATACGGCGGTCTTGAGACAACTCTCAGGGCAGTTGAAGACAGCGGGCTTGTCCACGCCGGAGTCGGCAGAAACCTTGCCGAAGCTTCTGCTCCAAAGTACCTCGAAACCAAAAACGGCCGCGTTGCACTTATTGCAGTCAATTCCACCTTCGATGCATCAATGATGGCAGGTGAGCAGTCTCCGCTCTTCCCGGGGCGCCCCGGCATAAACGGCCTTCGTGTTGAGAGCTATGTTGAGCTTCCGCAGGAGGATATCGACATAATCAAGCGCATCGCAAAGGAAACTAATATCAACGCTTCACGTGAGATTGTCCGCAAGGAAGGCTATTATGCAGAGCTTGCAAGTGACGAGGCAGAATTCGGCACAATGAAGTTTAAGCTTGGTGAGAAGCCAAAGTATGTTATGGAGATAAATCAGGCTGATATTGCCCGCGTTGAAAAGGCAATTTATGAGGCCCAGTTCCAGGCAGATTATATTATGGTCTCCGTTCATTCTCATCAGCTCAGCGGAGATGCAAAGGAAAATCCGTCACAGTTTCTGCAGGATTTTGCTCACCACTGCATTGATGCCGGTGCTCACGCAGTCGTTGGCCACGGCCCGCATCTTCTCCGCCCTGTTGAGGTTTATAAGGATTGCCCGATTTTCTATTCGCTCGGTGATTTCGTGCTTCAGCTTTACAACGTAGAGGTTGCGCCTGAGGACTTTTTCACAAAGCATGGGCTTACATCCGGCTCAACCGTTCACGAGCTTCTCAAAAAGCGCTCGAAGAACTTTACTGTCGGCCTTATGGAAGACCCGCGTATGTTCCGCTCCGTAATTCCGTTCTGGGAAACTGAGGGGACAAAGCTTAAAAAGCTTACGTTTATGCCGGTTGAGATGTCGATGAAGGGCAATAAGTCCGAAAACGGCCTGCCGCGCCGCAGCTATAATCCGGAAATTGCAGAATATTTTGCAAAAATGTGTGAGCCGTTCGGAACAAAGATAATCCTTCGTGATGACGGCCTTCTCGAGTGCGAGTGGTAATAGAAGATAAAAAACGAGCTAACCGTACGGTTAGCTCGTTTTTATTAATATTTTTTTAGTATATGCCTTCCTGAAGCATAGCTTCTGCGACCTTCTTAAAGCCTGCGATGTTCGCGCCTGCGATAAGGTCGTACCCAAGGCCGACTTCCTCAGCTGCAGCTGCGGAGTTGTCGTGGATATTCTTCATAATGGAGTGGAGCTTTGCATCAACCTCTGCGGGCTCCCAGTTGTATCTCATGGTGTTCTGAGCCATTTCGAGTGCGCTTGTTGCAACACCTCCGGCATTAACCGCCTTTGACGGAGCAACAATCTTAATGTTGTCCCGAAGGTATGCAATAGCTTCATTTGTTGTCGGCATATTTGCAACCTCTATGTAGTACGGTACGCCGTTTTCGACAATCTGCTTGGCTTCATCCATGCCGATTTCGTTCTGATAAGCACAGGGCATAGCGATGTCGACCTTCTCACCCCAGACCTTTGCTTTCGGAACAAACTTACAGCCGAACTTGTCTGCATAATCCTCGGCACGGTCACGGCCTGAAGAGCGCATCTCAAGGAGATATTCAATCTTCTCGTCAGTAATAATTCCGTCGGGGTCATAGCAATAACCATCAGGGCCGGAGATCGTGACAACACGCCCGCCAAGCTCTGCAACCTTCTTGCAGACGCCCCACGCAACGTTGCCAAAGCCTGAAACCGCAACTGTCTTGCCCTTTATGGAATCGCCAAAGTGCTTAAGGACTTCCTGGAGATAATAAACTGCACCGTAGCCCGTAGCTTCGGGGCGGAAGTATGAGCCGCCGTATGTAAGCCCTTTGCCCGTGAGAACGCCATTTTCCCAGCAAGCCTTAATGCGCTTGTACTGACCGAAGAGATAGCCTATCTCGCGCCCGCCAACGCCGATGTCACCTGCGGGAACGTCAACGTCAGGGCCAATGTGGCGATAAAGCTCCGTCATAAAGCTCTGGCAGAAGCGCATAATTTCAGAGTCGGACTTGCCTCTCGGGTCAAAATCCGAGCCGCCCTTTGCACCGCCAATCGGAAGCCCTGTCAGACTGTTTTTAAAAGTCTGCTCAAAGGCGAGAAACTTCATCGTGTCAAGAGTGACAGACGGGTGAAAACGAAGCCCGCCCTTGTACGGGCCGATCGCGCCGTTGAACTGAACGCGCCAGCCGCGGTTTGTGTGAATCTTTCCGTTGTCGTCTTCCCACGTAACGCGGAAAGCTATCTGGCGGTCAGGCTCGCAAAGCCTCTCCAGAAGCCCTGCTTTTTCGTATTCAGGGTGTTTTGCGACAATCGGCTCAATGCTTGCAAAAACTTCTTCAACTGTCTGAATGAAAAGTGTTTCTCCTTTGTTGCGTTCCTTGACAGAGTCAAGAACGCGCTGCATATATTCTGTCATATTATCTCCCTCACAGAAAAAATTTGGGTATTACCCCTTTTTAAATTATATCATCTTTTGAAGATTTGTCAACTAAATGGTATGTGTAAAAAAAGTTTGTGATGCTGTCAGATTATTACGAAAGAGATTTTAACATAAACTCAATTCCATTATCTGCCGGGTTTACTATATGCCCGCCTTCCCATATTGAAAAACGAAAGTTCTTCTCGCAATTTGCGGATTTATAATGAAACTCGGCGGCCGTGGCCTCGCTCACAGCTCCGGAAACAGGGAAAATATCGTCGTATCTCCCGACTTCGACATATACCGGGCGAGGGGCACAAAGGCCAAGAAGCTCAGAATCCCGAAGTGTTCTGTATGGCTCGCGGAATTGCCATTCAGGCCAACGCTTGTCAAGGCTTCCGTTTGCACACGACATAAAGTATCCCGATTTAATCAAGGGAGAAACTGCCATAGCGCGAAGCGTGAGAAAAGCGCCGTATGACATTCCGCAGGCAGCGAGCTTTGTAGTGTCGAGAAAACGAAGCTTTGAGAGAGAATCAATCGCGCGGAGGAGAAAGAAAACCTCAAGGGCCGTTATGCTCCCACCAAGCTTTTTAAGCTCTCTGTCAATTTTGACTCTGTCATACTTTGTTTCATAACACGGCCTTGCAGGGCTTGCGCCACAGTTCCAGAGAAGAAAGGTCGGCGCAAGAACGCAAACGTTTTTCGAAAGCAAGCGCGCTATGAGATTGCTGTATCCGTTTTTGCCATGCATTCCGTACATAAGCTCGGCAGTTCCCAAAAGCCCGTGCGCGGCGATTACGAGCGGCGACGGAGAGGTTACCTTGTGGGGGACAAACAAAAGTGCGTAAAACGGCGTTTTGGGCAGTGGGGAAAACCTCAGGCGGTATATTTCGCAAAGGTCATCACGCCCTAAATATTCCTGCGACATCGGGCAGGGAGAGGAAACCTCGCGGTCAAGCGGTGCGCCGAGGGCAAGCTCAAGAGGAGAGGCGTCTTTCTTATGAGGAAGGGTGGAAAACCCGACGTCAATGAGCGAGAGTATCCCTGAGAGATACTCTCGCCTTGAATATTCGCTTTTTTCCGGAGATTCGGTATATTGCTTAATCATTTTTAATCTCGTCAAGCTCCTTTTTTAGCTTCGAAAGCTCAATGCGAAGCGCACAAAGCTCCTGGGCAATGGGGTCAGGAATATGTATCTGGTCAAGGTCTGCACTTTCAGGCTTAACTCCGTTTCTCCTTGCAACCCTTGCGGGAACGCCGACAGCGGTCGAATCGGGCGGGACCGTATCCAGAACAACGGCGTTTGCTGCAATCTTCGAGTTATCGCCGACCGTAAACGGTCCTAAGACCTTGGCGCCTGCGCCAACCATAACGTTGTTCCCAAGGGTGGGGTGGCGCTTGCCGACATCCTTTCCGGTTCCTCCGAGAGTTGCGCCCTGGTATATTGTGCAGTTTGAGCCGATTTCGGTCGTCTCGCCTATGACGACGCCTGTTCCGTGGTCAATGAAGCAACCCGGGCCGATTTTTGCGGCAGGGTGAATCTCGACCCCCGTAAAAAACTTATTGAGCTGCGACGTGAGCCTTGCAAGAAAGAAAAGCTTGTGTCGGTAATAAAAATGAGCTACTCTGTGGTGACATATAGCGTGAAAACCAGAATAGAGAACAAAAACCTCAAGGTTGCTTCTTGCGGCAGGGTCGCGCTCGCGCGCCGCGCGAAGATCAGCTTTCATATTTTCAAACATATGGGCTACCCCCTTTTTAAAAGAGTTAATCTATAAAGCCACCGCCGATTAAACGGTCGCCATCATAAAGAACAAGTGACTGCCCGGGAGAAACGCCGCGTTGCGGCTCCGAAAAGAGAGCAAAGGCTCTGTCTTCCGAAACTTCAACCTCGCACTCGGCCGCGCGGGAGTTGTATCTGATTTTTCCCATGCATGAAAAACGGCCGACGGGAGGAGTGTCGCTTATCCAGCTCATACATGATGCCGAGACCTCGCTTCGGCTCTGCGAGCCTTCAAAGCCGAGGATTACCTCGTTTGTTCCCGGATCAAGCCTTGAAACAAAAATGCGTTCGGAATAGGCGATGCCAAGCCCTCTTCTCTGACCGACTGTATAGTGGATGAGCCCCTTGTGTTTTCCAAGGTTCTCTCCTTTTGGACCGCGGAAAATGCCGGGCTTGGATTTGCCAAACCGGTTTTCGATATACGAGGCATAGTCTCCATCGGGGATGAAGCAAATGTCCTGGCTGTCGCCCTTCTCCGCAACGGAAAGCCCGATTTCCCGAGCTATTTCGCGCACGCGTTCTTTTGAAATCTCGCCGAGCGGGAAGAGCGAGCGCGAAAGCTTTTTCTGAGACAAGCGGCAAAGCGCATAGGTCTGGTCTTTCTCAGAGAAAAGGGCGCGGGCGGGGAAAAGCTCACCGTTATGCTTCGTAAGGCGAGAATAATGCCCGGTTGCAATCATATCGGCGCCAAGCTTGTCAGCAAGCGTGAGCATTGTGCCGAACTTTATGTGTTCATTACACAAAATGCATGGGTTCGGAGTCCTTGCGGCGCGATATTCACTTGTAAAATTATCTATAACATGCCGCTTGAAATCCGCTTCTGCGTTATGGGAGATATGCGGAATCCCCAAGCGATTGCAGACTTCTTTTGCATCGCGGTCGTCATTCCCGTGAAGGAGAAGCGTAACGCCGCATACGTCATAGTCATTCATAAGAAGATACGCAGCAACGGAGGAATCAACCCCGCCGCTCATACCTACAAGAACTTTCTTTTTCATATCAAAAACCTCAGAGTTAACTGAAATGACATCATAGCTTGATATTTATTCTGTGCGGCGCGAGGGTAAGCGCTTCTCCGCCGCCTTTTGTGACGAGAACGGTGTCCTCAATGCGGACTCCGCCAAGCCCCTCTACATAAAGCCCGGGCTCAACGGTCACAATCATATTTTCCTTAAGAACTTGATTTGAGCGTTTCGAGAGTGTCGGAGATTCGTGGACTGCGAGGCCGACACCGTGGCCGAGAGAATGGGTAAAATATTCTTCCATTCCCCGGTCTGCAAAAAGCCGCCTTGCCATAGCATCAAGCTCGCGGCAGGAAAGCCCGGGGCGGACTGCCGCAACGCATTTTTGCTGAACCTCAAAAACAAGCTCCCAAAGGTCAAGAAGCTCTTGTTTTGGGTTTCCTATGTGGATTGTCCGCGTTATATCAGAGCGATAACCGCTGCAGACTGCGCCAAAATCAAAGGTCATAAGGCAATCGGGCGGGATTTTGACATCCTCAGCCTCGGCGTGTGGCATAGCACCGCGGAGGTCACTAGCCGCAATGGTTGCAAACGCTGCGCCTTCGCTTTTTCGGCAGGCCATTTCATATTCTAAAAGAGCTGCCGCCTCGCGCTCGGTCATCCCTCGCGAGAGTTTTTTGCAGAGAACGGCAAAGGCGTCATCGGCGCATTTTGCCGCGCGGCGGATTTGGGAAATCTCAAGCTCATCCTTTACCATGCGGATTTCTTCTCCGAAATCAGCGCAGGGGACAAATGAAACATCGTCACCCGCAAGCTCTTTTATGTTGCGAAGGAAAAAGTCCGTTATGCTGTGAGTTTCATAGCCAACAGAAAACGGGGCGAGAGAGGAGAGACACTCCGCAATATGGCGGTGCATCGGATTTGATATTATCGTGATCTCAAAGCCCCTTGTCTGAGAGTGAATCTGAACATCATACCGCCCGTCTGTAAAAGCAAAGAGGCGGTCTTTTGTTATTATAAGTGCGCAGTTGCTCCCCGAAAAGCCTGAAAAATACCGGTAGTTTTCATATGAAGTTATGAGATAAGCAGAAAGCGAATTCTCCGAAAGCTTTGCTCTTAAGGAATCAATCCGGCGTTTAAACATTATCGTACCTCAAACTTCCATTCGCGTGAGAGAAGGTTTCCTGCCTTGTCACGCGCACGGATATAGATGGAATGGTATCCGGGCTTGAGTGCGTTTTTAACGGTGTATGAGATTTTGCCGGTTGTTTCGTCAAAAAGGCGATCTGTGCAGTTGTAGCCGTTAACGTGGATTTGGACACTTTCTGGGTCAATTCCTGTATCCGAATCCGCGAGGATTACTCCGATTGAGGGGTTTCTGCCATATGTCATCATCCCCTCTGACGGCCATGCTTTGGTTATCGTAGGTGGGGTGACGTCGTCTGCAGTGTCGCTGTAAACTGCGCGGAGGTTGTCAAAGTAGAGACAGCCGTGCGTGAGCTTTTCCGGATTTGAAACAAGGTTCACCGGAGCCTTTATATATATGGGAGAGACAATATCTGTAGGAATCTCGGCTTCCATATATTTCCAACCGATATGCTCAATCTTGCCGAAGGAAACGTAATGCTGTTTCCCCGAAGTCTCCTCAAGAATGCTGCGGAGTGTAATCCCGCTTCCGTCACCGTACACAAACATACCGAGCTTTTTCGGAATGTTTGTGAGGTTATATGCGGAATTATCGGCAGAGTCGGGAGAAATCGCATAGTAAGAACCGACGGAGCCTTCCGTGTTCAAGAAGTTATAGTAAACCTTTAAGGAACGGTTGTCGCTATATACAAACTTCGGGTCAATTTCGTATTTTGAATTGGGGTTTACCTTTGTTCCGATTCCTGCCGGGATGAAGGAAACCTCATCTCCCTCAAAGCCTGTGATGGGAACCGGCGGAGTTTCGGGCTCTACCTTAACTGTTGCCGAGGTCTCTCCATAGCTTATTGTTATTTCTCCTTTAACGGCAGTCTCGGAAAGCGTGAATTTTCCGGGAGCGGTGAAGAACCCGAGGGTTTCGGGGGCACTCCAGGTAAACTGCTCGTTTGATGCTTCAACTTTCTTTCCGTCAAGCATTGCCGAAGCGGAAAGCTCAAAGCTATCTCCTGCACGGGCAATCATCAGGTTTGTGTCGGGAATTATTGCATCAACCCTGTCGCAGACTTTGATGCTCGCCGTGGCAGTTATATTGCCGCTTTGTGCAAAAATGTCAAACACGCCTGCCTCATCAGCATAAAAGGTTCCGTTTGCATCTATTATGCCCGAAAGATCCGTTTCCCACGTTATGTCTGAGGGAATGGAGGTAGGCTTGAAGTTTTCGTCATATGCACCTGAAACTCGGAAAGTATAAGCTCCGCCGGCAAGAACAGTGCGTGACTTCGGAGAAATCGTGATATTCTCTGTTCTTCCGGTAGGTGCGGTGTTCATAAGAACAAGCGCGTTTGCAACCTGGCGCGGGCTTGAGCCTGAAACTTTATTCACAATGCTTGTTTGCTTTTCACCCGGTGCGCGGAGAACGAAGGTGGTCGAGCCGCCGCCATCAAGGTTGAGCGCATCTGTGCATCCGAGTGCCCGCATAGCCTGTGCGGCGGTTTTGTATGACATTCCCTTAGCATCGTCCTGCCTTCCGTCAAAGGTTGCCATAACAACAGTCCCGTCAGGTCGGATTCCGACAGATGTGCGTGGTTCGTTTGATGAATCTGCTGTGCTGTAAATTTCTCCGTCTTTCAGAAGAAGCTCGATTCCGCCCACGGCAAATTTCACGTTTGACCAGAATTCGTTGAATCGAAAGCTTATTTCGTGTGTCTCACCGACACTCAGCTTTTTAAGGTCGTTAATTCTTGTGCCCTGGGCTGAGAGGACTATATATCCGTCTCTGAGCGTGGTATTGCCGACGGCATCAAAGACTTCTTCAATCGTAAAGTTCAATGTTTCACCATGGCGCACGTCTCCGAAGTTTACGCGACATAAAAGCTCATAGGCTTCAGTCCCTGTTTTTGTTCCGCGCGCATAGTCAGAGGTGTATAGCATAAGCGAATCTGCGTTTTTTGCATGGGCATTGTTGATGCCTGTTATGTCGCAGAGAATTCCGTTTATGCGAAATTCCTTATCGAGAATGGTCCCGTGGCGGGTGATAAACGGCTTGTTGTCGTAGGTAAGCCCGAAAGCTGCATAATACTGGGGAGGGGTGGAGAGAATTCTACCCTCGTCAATAAAAATGCCGTGAGGAACGCCGACACCGAAGGAGAAAAAGTCCCCGTTTATTGCGGCAACAGCAACGTCACCACCGTTTGTATCACTCATATTGTTTGCAATCGTGTTGACCGTCTGAGTGCTGTAAACATACCCTGCGCTCTTTCCTGCGCGGAGAGAGGTGTAAGGATTTTGGGGATTAAATTCAACAGCATTTATATTCTGTTTTCCGCTCTCATTCGAAGCCGAGAGGGAGATGTAGTTTGTTTCAGGTGCGACTTTGGTGATTTCATAGCCTGATATGCCAAACTCTGCAGACATATCGGCATACGAAAACGCCGATGCTGCCGGTGCGAGCGAAAAAGAGAGGAAAAGCACCGTAATCAGAGCTAAAAGTCTTTTGTTTTTCATATTTTTATCCTCCAAAAAAGGCTTGGTATGGTCTATTCGCCGCTTCCGCAGCATTTCTTGTATTTCTTTCCGCTTCCGCATGGGCAGGGGTCGTTTCGTCCCACTTTTGTTTCGACGCGGCGCGGAGTCTTTTTAACATCAGAACCATCGCCGCCGTGAGTTCCCGTGATTTTTGCAACGGCACGGCGCTCGGGAGCATCGCCCGATGAAAGCCTCAGGGTGAACATCGTTCTGACTGTATTGTCGCGGATTGTGTTTATCATCTCTTCAAACATTTCATAGCCTTCGCTCTTGTAAACAACAATCGGGTCGTGCTGGGCGTATGCGCGAAGGCCGATGCCACGGCGAAGATCGCTCATAGCATCGATATGCTCCATCCAATTCTCGTCTACGTTGCGGAGAAGGATAACACGCTCAATTTCACGCATCTTTTCAGAAGTGAATTCCACCTCGCGCGCAGAGTATACGCGCTCCGCAATCTCCAAAAGGTCGCTTTTTAAGTCATCTCCGTTATAGTCGACGGAATCAAGCTCGTCACGCGTCATCTGAAGGTCATTTTCACCGAGGAAAATTCCGAGGTATTTTGCGCGAATCATATCGAGATGCTCCGTCTGAACGAACCTTTCCTCACCGAGAACCTCGTTGACCGAATCAGATATGGAGTCGGAAATCATTTTCTTTATAACATCTCCGACGTCACGCCCGTCAATGACGGACTGACGCTGATTATAGATAACTGTTCTCTGGGTGTTTATGACATCGTCATACTGCAAAACGTTTTTGCGCGCTGCAAAGTTTCTGGATTCAACATTTTTCTGAGCGTTTTCTATCGCGGTTGTGAGAATTTTCTGGTCAATGGGGGTGTCCTCGTCAATTCCGAGCGCGTTCATCATCCCCATTATGCGCTCAGAGCCGAAAAGACGCATAATGTCATCCTCAAGCGAGAGGAAGAAACGGGAAGCACCGGGGTCTCCCTGACGGCCGCTTCGGCCGCGAAGCTGATTGTCTATGCGGCGCGATTCGTGGCGCTCCGTGCCGATGATGAAAAGCCCGCCCGATTCACGGACACGCGCGGCCTCCTCATCGCAGACAGCCTTGTGTTTCAGATAAAGCTCTTTATACTTTTCGCGGGCAGAGAGAATCTCTGCATCTGTTGTCGGCGTTGTGCCGCCCGCATCCACTATTAAATCCTCGCTCATCCCGCCGCGGCGAAGGTCGCTTTTTGCGAGAAAGTCCGGGTTGCCGCCGAGCATAATGTCGGTGCCTCGGCCTGCCATATTGGTGGCAATCGTGACAGCTCCGGCCTTACCCGCCTGGGCAACGATTTCAGCTTCCTTCTCGTGATGCTTTGCGTTGAGGACAACGTGTGCAATTCCCGTCTTTTTGAGCAAAGCGGAGACAAGCTCACTTTTCTCGATTGAAACGGTGCCCACAAGAACGGGCTGGCCGCGCTTATGGCATTCTTCAATCTGGCGGATCACAGCGCGGAATTTTCCGTTTTCGGTTTTGTAAACCGCATCGGTAAGGTCTGTGCGTATCATCGGTTTGTTAGTTGGGATTTCAACAACGTCAAGCTTGTATATTGCCTCAAACTCATCCTCTTCGGTAAGCGCTGTTCCCGTCATACCCGAGAGCTTGTCGTACATCCTGAAATAGTTCTGGAAGGTGATTGTGGCAAGTGTTTTGCTCTCGTTCTTAATATCAACGTTCTCCTTTGCCTCTATCGCCTGGTGGAGACCTTCAGAGTATCTTCTGCCCATCATAAGGCGGCCCGTGAATTCGTCAACAATTATAATCTCGTTGTCGCGGACAACATAGTCAATATCGCGCTTCATAATGCCCCGTGCGCGGATAGCCTGGTTGATGTGGTGGAAAAGCTCCGCGTGCTCGGGGTCAGATAAATTGTCGATTCCGAAAGCACGCTCAGCCTTTGCAATTCCCGATGCCGTGAGGGTCGCGCTTCTGTGCTTTTCGTCTACGATATAGTCGCCGTCAACATTGTCGTTATCTTCCTTTTCGTCAACCGAGGCAACAACGAATTTCTTAAGCGATGCCGCAAAGCGGTCAGCCTCGCGGTAAATGACGGTAGGCTTTTCACCCTGCCCCGATATAATGAGCGGTGTGCGCGCCTCATCTATGAGGATAGAGTCAACCTCGTCGACAATTGCAAAGGAGTGATACCCGCGCCCGACCATCTGTTCTTTATAAAGCGCCATATTGTCGCGCAGGTAGTCAAATCCGAGCTCATTGTTCGTGCCATACGTTACGTCACAGTGGTGAGCTATTCTGCGCTCGTTGTGGTCAAGGTCGTGTATAATGATTCCGACGCTCATACCGAGAAAACGGAAGACTCTGCCCATAAGCTCGCCCTGATATTTTGCGAGGTAGTCATTAACCGTGACAATATGAACGCCGCGCTCAGTGAGCGCATTTAAATATGCGGGGAGAATGGCAACAAGCGTTTTTCCCTCTCCTGTTTTCATTTCGGCAATCCTGCCCTGGTGGAGAATAATGCCGCCGATTAACTGAACACGGAAAGCGTAAAGCCCGAGAACGCGCCACGCCGCCTCGCGCACGGTTGCAAAAGCTTCGGGGAGAAGGCCATCAAGAGTCTCGCCGTTTTTAAGCCGAGCTTTGAATTCTACGGTTTTTGAGGAAAGCTCGCTATCCGACAGTGCGCGATACTCCTCTGCAAGCGATTCAATTTTATCTGCGAGCGGGAGAATTTTCTTGATTTCTCTCTCGCTTCTTGTGCCGAAAAGCTTTGAAATAACACTCATTTTATTTGTAAATTCCTTTCAGAAAAATAGTTTCTTTTTCAGATATATCTATTCAATTTAGTATATCACATAATAATATGATAGAAAAGAGTTTTATATAAAATTATTTTAAAATTTACAATGTTGAAAAATATTGGAAAATGGTGTATTATAGCGTAAGGAGTTGATAATATTATGAGTATAATTAAAAACCCCGCCCTTGCGGAAGCGGGAATAAAAAAGATTGAATGGGTAAAGTCATATATGCCGGTGCTTTCAGCTATCGGGAAGCGCTTTGAAAAGGAGCGCCCGTTTGAGGGGAAAACCATTGCGATGTCAATTCACCTTGAGGCAAAAACCGCGTATCTCGCGCTGACTCTCGCTGCAGGCGGCGCAAGGGTCTGCGCAACGGGGTGCAACCCGCTTTCTACGCAAGACGATGTTGCTGCAGGGCTTTCCGCCCTTGGGGTTGAAACCTTCGCTATCCACGGTGTAAATGAAGAGGAATACACAAAACACCTGACGGAAACACTCCGCTGTGAGCCTGATATAATAATAGATGATGGCGGTGACTTCGTTGCAATCCTCCACAGCTCTTCTCCAGAGCTTGCAAAGAACATTGTCGGCGGCTGTGAGGAAACGACGACGGGTGTTGCGCGCCTTGCAGCCCGCGCAAAAGCAAATGAGCTTTCCTTCCCGATGTTTGCCGTCAATGACGCAAAATGCAAGCATCTTTTTGATAATCGCCACGGAACCGGCCAGTCCGTATGGGATGCAATAATGAATACGACAAACTGCTTCATCGCGGGCAAACGCGTTGTTGTCGCGGGGTACGGCTTCTGCGGCAGAGGCGTTGCGCTCCGCGCAAAGGGCCTTGGCGCAAACGTAATCATCTGCGAGGCGGACCCCTTCCGCGCACTTGAAGCGTATGCCGAGGGATATTCGGTGATGACTATGGACGAGGCGGCGGAAATCGGAGATATTTTTGTCACTACAACCGGTTGCCGCGATATAATCCTTCGCCGACATATGGAGAAAATGAAAGATGGCGTTCTGCTTGCAAACGCAGGGCATTTTGACTGTGAGATAAACAAAAATGATTTGAATTCACTCGCTGTTGAGATCGTCGAGCGAAAGCCGAATATTGAAGGATATAAAATGGCAGACGGCAGAGTCCTCAATCTCTTAGGCGAGGGCAGGCTTGTCAACCTCGCGGCGGGTAACGGGCACCCTGCAGAGATTATGGATATGAGCTTTGCGGTTCAGGCGCTTATGATGGAGCATATCGCACGCCTTCCGGAGCCGCTTAAACCCGGGCTTTATCAGGTGCCTGCGGAAATAGATTCGCTTGTTGCAAGAGAAAAGCTTGCCGCCTGCGGAATAAAAATTGATTCGCTCTCAAAGGAGCAGGAAGACTACTTAAAATCATGGTAAAAAAATGACGATGTCGGGAACGACATCGTCAATTTTATATTTATTCTTCAACATTTATAATTTTTTTCTTTTTCTGCAGGGCAAAATAAAAAACTATCTTCCTTTTTTTGTAGGGGACATTCACGAATGTCCCGCGGGCGATTCTTGAATCGCCCCTGCAATGTGAATTTTCTCGCTTTCTTCTCGGTTTGTCGGGGCTCTCTTGCGGTGGAGAAATTGTAAAGGTAGGGGCGGATGCCTACATCCAGCCGAGATGTCAACCCCTCAGTCTCACTGCGTTCGACAGCTCCCCTTACACAGGGGAGCCTTTGCTTTTTTACTTCGCAAGTTTTTTTCGGTAATAATCCATTGTGAGGCGGATACCCTCTTCGAGAGAGTATTTGATATCATATCCGAGAGAGGTCTTAAGCTTTGTGTTGTCAAGATAGCTGTGGAGAATGTCTCCCGGCCTTGCATCGCGATACTCCGGCTTGCAGCTTCCGCCGGACATAATCTCGACAAGCTCGTTTACGGTAGTCTTCTTGCAGGTAGAGACGTTTATAACCTCGCCGTCTCCCGCCTTAAGTGCCGCGAAGTTTGCGCCGGCAATGTCGCCTACATAAACAAAGTCGCGTGTCTGCTCACCGTCACCGAAGATGACCGGGGACTCCCCGCGGAGGAGCTTGTCGGTGAAGATTGAAACAACGCCGCCCTCGCCCTTGGGGTCCTGGCGGACTCCGAAGACGTTTGCATATCTGAGAATTGTGAACTTGAAGCCGTACATCTCTGAGAAGGTACGGATATAGTATTCGGGAGTGAATTTTGAGATGCCGTAAAATGACATAGGAGCTTTTGGATGATTCTCGTCAACAGGGAGATACTCCGGGTTTCCGTAAACCGCCGCAGACGAGGCATATATGATTTTCTTAACTCCAAAGTCACGAACGGCTTCAAGAACCTTGACTGTTCCGACAACGTTGATTTCGGCATCAAAAGAGGATTCGCGAATGGACTTCTGAATGTCTATCTGAGCTGCCTCGTGGTAAATAACCTCGGGGGAGAAGTCGCGGACAGCATCGCGGAAAGCATCGCTTCTGATGTCAACCTCATAAAGCTTTGCGAGCGGGTTTAAATTTGAGAGATTACCCGTTGAGAGATTGTCCGCAACTGCGACAGTGTGCCCTGCCTCACAGAGAAGGTCAACAATATGTGAGCCGATAAAACCGCATCCGCCTGTAACCATTACTTTCATTTTAACAACACCCACTTTTGTATTTTAAGAAGGTTAGAAATACTTCAGTATTATGTCTATTATACTATCTATGTGTAAAATTTACAAGTATTTAATTCTCACAAATACCACTTGCAAAAAGCATTTTTATTGTATATCATTATATGTGTATTTATATTTTGAAAGGAAAGTTCAAATGATACAAAATTTTGACGGAAAGACGCCGAAGGTTTCAGAAACTGCATTTGTTGCAGAAAATGCAAGCATTATAGGAGATGTTGAAGTCGGGGCGGATTCGAGCGTATGGTTTGGCGCGGTGTGCCGTGGAGACGAGGGAGAAATCACAATCGGTGAGCGGTCAAACATTCAGGATAATGCAACGGTTCACTCGAAAACAAGAATAGGAAACGGGGTCACTGTCGGGCACAATGCGATAGTCCACGGCTGTGAAATATCTGATAATGTTCTTGTGGGAATGGGTGCTGTCATTTTAGATGGCGCATTTATCGGAGAAGGTTCTATTGTAGGTGCGGGCGCTCTGGTGACGGGGAATAAGACATTTCCGCCCAGAAGCCTTATTCTCGGGTCTCCCGCAAAGCTCGTGAGAGAGCTTTCTGAGGAGGAAGCTTTGTCTGTTGTAAAGAACGCAGACGAATATGTTAAACTTGCCGAAGAATATAGAAAAAACATATAAAATAAAACTTTTTCAGGTATTTTTGTGGAAATTTTCGGCATGGTATGATACAATCAAATTTATCAGAGCTTTAAAGGAGAAGCATCAATGCTTTCAAAAATAAATTTTCATACGCACACAAACCTTTGTGACGGAAAAAATTCGCTTGAAGAAATGGTTAAAAAGGCGATAGAACTTGGCTTTTCAGCACTCGGCTTTTCGGGGCACGCGTACACCCCGTGCGAGCCGGAATATTCTATGAATCCCGATGAAACGGCGATATACCAGTCTGAAATCTCCAGGCTAAGGAGAAAATACGGGGACAAAATTGACATTTTTCGCGGAATAGAAATGGACTATTATTCATATCAAAATACAAGCTGCTTTGATTACGTAATAGGCTCTGTTCACTATCTCGAAAAAGATGGAGTTTATTATTCAATAGATGGTTCAGTTGAGCGCTTTGTCCGTACAACGGAGGCCTTTGGCGGCGATGTCTATTCGTTTATAGAGGCGTATTACGATACGCTTTCGGATGTGGTGAGGAAGACGAATGCTGACATTATTGGCCATTTTGACCTTATCGAAAAGTTTAATGAGGGAGAAAAGTTTTTTTCGCGAAGTCACCCGCGTTACATAGCTGCAGCAGAGAGAGCGCTTGACTCACTGCTCAAAACAAACGCGGTTTTTGAAATAAACACCGGTGCTATGGCGCGGGGATACAGAAGCGTGCCGTATCCCGAAAAGTGGATATTAGAAAGGATTATAGATGGTGGCGCACGGGTGATTCTGTCATCCGACTGCCATGATGCCGAGATGCTCGATTTTGCCTATTGTGACGTTCTTGGTTCCGACATAGGTTCCTTAGCAAAAAACAGCCTTATAACATACGAAGAAATAAAAAGAATGAAAAAATAAAAGTGTTAGGAAGTGCTTTTATGACTATTGAGGGGATTTGCAGGAGTTTTGGGATAGAAGGGGATATAGTCGCTTGCGAGGTTATAAACAAATATGACGAGCTCAATCAAATCGTAAAAGAAATGATATAGAACGAAAATCAACAATCCTTAAAAGATTGTTGATTTTTTCACAAAGTATGCTATAATGAAACCAGAAACCTTACATAAAAAACTTTAATAAAATCAGAAGGAGAGAAAAAATGGGATTTTTAACAGGTAAAACAGCCATTATCACGGGCGCAGGCCGCGCAGTTCTGTCAGACGGGCGTTGCGGCTCGATAGGCTACGGAATTGCAACTGCATATGCAAAAGAGGGTGCAAACCTCGTAATTACCGGGAGAAACGTAAAAAAGCTTGAGGATGCAAAGGAAGAGCTTGAAAGACTCTATGGCATAAAGGTTCTTATCCTTCAGGCGGATATCGCAGCTGGGACAGATAACGAAGCCACCGTAAATATGGTTGTTGAGAAGACAATCGAGGAATTCGGCAGGATCGATGTTCTCATCAATAACGCTCAGGCTTCGGCTTCGGGAGTTCCGCTTGCAGAGCATACCACCGAACAGTTTGACCTCTCCCTTTATTCAGGGCTTTATGCAACATTTTATTATATGAAGGCGTGCTATCCGCACCTTGTTAAGACTGAGGGGACAGTCATCAACTTTGCATCGGGTGCCGGCCTCTTCGGAAACTTCGGCCAGTGTGCATATGCTGCAGCGAAAGAAGGCATCCGTGGTCTTTCCCGCGTTGCGGCAACAGAGTGGGGAAAGGATAACGTTAACGTGAACATCGTTTGCCCGCTTGCTTGGACAGCTCAGCTTGAGCAGTTTAAGAATGCATACCCCGACGCATTCGAGAAGAACGTCAAGATGCCGCCGGTAGGCCATTTCGGCGATGCAGAGCTGGAGATTGGCAGAGTTTGCGTTCAGCTTGCACATCCGGACTTTAAGTTTATGACAGGTGAGACAATCACGCTCGAGGGCGGCCTCGGCCAGCGCCCGTAAAAGTAAAACAAAAATGCTTACACGTACGGGGCGTACCGTTAAGGACAGTTAAAGGTCGCAACAATCTGCTGCGACCTTTAATCATTGTAAAAACAATCCTTTTCCCATCTTATAACATTTGTATCAATATATTCCCATATCTTTTTGTAATCTTTCTCACCACGAATTATGTGGTCGTAATATGAGCGTTGCCATATTTCATCAGAGTGTTTACTATGAATTTTCTTTGATACATTCATTTTTAGAAATCCTACCATTTTATCAATAATAGAACGATGGCATCGTAGGGGCGATTCACGAATCGCCCGTTTTTCGGTATCATTGTTGATTTCTACAATCAAATGGATGTGATTTGGCATAAT
>JAZOAI010000027.1:0-65614 GCA_045595365.1 Eubacteriales bacterium | reverse complement strand
AAGTGTAATTAAATCCTTAAATTCGGCACAAGCCGAATTTCCATTGTACTTTTACACTCTAAATCATACACTTTTCGATGTTATCCGCAAAAATTATTACTTTTACACTTTATGCGGTCTGGGCTGTTTTGCTACAGCCCCTTTTCTGTATAAAACAAGGGCTTGAGAGGGTTATTTCTCAAAAAGCATCGGTTGGAGTTGAGTTTTTTCAAGTGCAGCTCTCAGAGTATCTCCTATTTGCTTCATATCTGCTACGAGCGAGGTGGGCTTTAGGAAAGCATCATCCTGGCCGTAGGGAACGAGGAAGATGTTTTTTGTAGATGAGAGCGTTCCGATGTTCTTTAAATTCATCGCAAGGCCGTCGTTTGTGGAAACTGCAATAATAAGCGGGCGCCCGTTTCTGAGATGCGCTTTTGCCGCCATAGTTACCGAGGTGTCACATATTCCGCACGCAAGCTTTGCTATCGTGTTTCCGGTACACGGAGCGATAACAAGAGCATCGAGAAGTTTTTTTGGGCCTATCGGCTCGGCGTCACATATCGTATGGATTATCTTGCGCCCGCAGATTTCTTCTATGGTTTTAACGAAGTCCGAGGCTTTTCCGAAACGCGTATCGGTGGAGGCGGCCGTTTCGGACATTATGGGGATAATATCATATCCGTTTTCTTTGAGTTTTTGAATTTCGGGAACGACCTTGCTGAAGGTGCAGAAGGAGCCGCAGAGCGCAAAGCCGACCACAGTTTTTTTCATTAATTATTTCCCCCATTCGTTGAGAATATTATAAACAGTGCTGCGCAGGCTTTTTGCGGCTGTAAGGGGCGCGACCTTTCCGGGGAGGGAAAGCGCATGAACGGTTCGGAGTGAGAGGCGTTCAGCCGCGCTGAAATCAACTCCGCCCGGCCGTGAGGCAAGGTCGCAAATCAAAGCATCGCTCTTGACAGACATGAGCGCTTCTTCATTGAGTATAAGTGAGGGAATCGTGTTGAAGATTATGTCAAACTCGGAAAGCGATGCATTTATATCAGAGGTTTTGACAGGCGTATAACCGTAGGCGGAAATCCATGCGAGGTCACCCGATTTTCTTGCCGATGCAGTTACGTTCGCACCGAGGCCTTTTAAATACGCACAGAGAAGCTTTCCGATGTGTCCATAGCCGAGAACAAGGCATTTTGAGCCGTTGAGAGTTGTCTGCTGCAGCTGCATTGCGACGGCGATTGCCCCCTCTGCCGTGGGGACTGAGTTCATAACCGTGAAGTCCTCACGCTCAAGGAAGTCGTAAAGGCGGATGCCGCATTTTCCGGCAATCTCAAACATATCGTTATCAAGCTTTCCCGCAATTACTGTCTGTCCCGTCGGGAAAAGCGAAAAAAGAGAATTGATTGAATGTTCTGCTTCTGAAAAAGGAGCATTTAAAAGCCCTTTATCAGATTTTATGGGAACGGGAAGAATGACGCAATCTACGCTCTTTGAGAGGGAGAGAATATCTCCCGAGCGTATGATTTCTTGCGGTAGCGGTGCATTTTCAAGGGCATATGCAAAAACGCGGTGGCCATCGCCTGAAAGAAGCTTTGCAAGCTGTACCTGGCGTGTATCTCCTCCGACAACAGAAATGTCGAGCCTTTTTCTCATATAAAATTCATCCTTTCCGGCGCAGGTTCTGTTTGGATTTTTTACAGTCCGTTACATTATATTGCCGGATGTGCAAAAATGTGAAACCGCGATTCGGGTTTTCCGAATCGCGGTTCAGTGATATGAGATTTTAAAAAATCAAAAAATATGAAAGGAGAATAATGCCGAGTACTATTCTGTACCACCCGAAGACCTTAAAATCGTGTTTCCGGACATAGTTCATAAGGAACCTGACGGAAAGAATTGACACAACATATGCAACGACCATCGCGAGGATCAGCAAAATCCAATGGCTTGAAGTGAGGAGAAAATCGTTTGTGACGATTTTTAAAAAGCTTACCCCGAACATAACGGGGATTGCGAGGAAGAATGAGAACTCCGCGCTGAGTGAGCGGGAACAGCCGAGAAGCATCGCGCCGAGGATTGTTGCGCCTGAGCGGGAAGTTCCCGGGATAATTGAAAGCACCTGAAAAAGGCCGATGAGAAGCGCGGTTTTATAGGTCATCTCGTTCATTGTATTGATTTTGGCATCCCGGCGATTTCTCTCACAAAGGATAAAGGCGATGCCGTAAATCACAAGCATGAGGCTCACGACAACGGGGGTTGAAATCTTATCCATCGCGTCGTTAAAGGCGAGCCCGAGCACTGCCGCGGGAATGCATGCAACGATGACCTTGAACCACATCTGCCACGTATCTCTTTTTTCTTGAGATGACTTTGACGGGGAGAAGGGGTTGAGCTTTTTAAAATAGAGAGTTGCGATGGCGAGAATCGCACCGAGCTGAATGACGTATAAAAAGATTTGCGAATTGAAGAAAGAGTCCTCAGTTATCCCCATAAATTCATTTGCGAGAATCATATGCCCGGTGCTGCTTATGGGGAGCCATTCGGTTATGCCTTCGATAATGCCGAGAATAATTGATTTGATGATATCCAAAAAAATCAACTCCGATATAAGATATTAACTATATGCGGCTCTTGCCGCCGGTATGCTTCATTATTTTTTCGATATTCTTAAGAAGAAGGTATAAAAGCAAAATTTCAAAGGGAAGTGCAATTATGTTTTTGGCAGCGCGCGAAATCAGAAGAGGAATATATGCCTTGCCATAGAGATGGGAAATCCAGAGTGTGCCAAGGCCTATATTGACAAATATGTTTATTATGCTCCTTGCCAGAATAATGCGCCAGAGGGTAACCTTTTTTTCGTAAAAAAAGAAGGCGAAGATAACGCAGATTAAAATTGCAGAAAGTGTAAAACCCGGATAAAACGGGCCTGCAGGGCGAAAAATATATGCGACGAGGTCACCGACGATTGCAGAAATAAAACCGGGAACCGGACCGAAGAAATAACCTATGAGCGCAAGCGCGAGGAAAGAAGTGGTGATCTCAAATGCATCAGTTTTGAATGTGAGAAAAACATCTGCGATTACATACAACGCTATAAGGACAGCGCAGGTGACGAGAGAGCGGGTGTTTTTCAGCTCTCTTGCTGAAGATTTTATGCGGTTTGACATTATTATAGTCCTCCTTGTGAGTTGAAAATTTTGACCACAAAGAGGACAGCAAGCTGAGGTTAAGAGCAGCGGGATGCGGAAATACCACGGTAGCGCAGCTTGCGCAATTCGTCTGTGCGACAACTCCCCGTTCGCACGGCACTGGCCCGATATTTCCTACTCTGCCTTTTTGTGACAAAAACAGTATACCACAAAAAAGGGGCTCATGCAACAAAAAAAGAATTTTGTCGCACGAGCCGGAATTTTAAGAGACTTATTTGCCTTCTTTGAGAAGGTCGCGGATCTCGGCAAGGAGAGCCTCCTCTGCAGACGGAGCTGCAGGTGCGGGCGGCTCAGGGGTTTCCTCTTGCTTTCTGTGGAAGCTGTTTATGACCTTAACAGTGAGGAAAAGGCAGAAGGCGATGATGAGAAAGCTTATGATGCTGTTTATAAATTTTCCGTACAGTATGGCGTTTACGACCTCAGTTCCGTCATCGGCGATGGTTGATGAAAGCTTTAAGGCATAGCTTGAAAAATCAAGCCCGCCTATAAGGAAGCCGACAACCGGCATTATAATGTCGTTTACGAGCGAATCAACAATGCTCTTGAATGCGCCACCGACGACAACGCCTATTGCCATATCGATTACGTTTCCGCGGGAGATAAACTCCTTGAACTCAGAAATAAATTTGATTTTTTTCATTTTCTTAATCCCCTTTTTGTTTATGTATTTTTTCAGTCGCGGTAGAGTGCGACATTTTCGATGAGGCCGCGGCTTGTGTGAATCATAAAATTCGAGCCGTCTTCATTGTACCAGCAGTATATGTTCTTTGTGTTGTCAGGGCCGTCGCTTGTGTACTGACACGAAAGCTCGAGTGGAACAGAACCCATTTCTTTTATTGCGGAATCCACCGACATATCAGTTTTTATAAGCGGAATTTTCTCGTTAATGTAGCTTCCTGAAAAGGGGATAAGGTTCTTCTTTGTGTTGAAGAAAAGCATTTTGGTTGAAAGCTTTTCATCAATGTCAAAAATTACCGAAACCCCTGCAGACTTTGAAGCGTTAAAGTATGTATAGAACTTTACATCTCCAAAGTCATCATAGGACGGAGTGGGTTCGCCGTAGAGCAAGTCAAGCTCGGATTTCGGCATATCCTGTCCTACTGCATCGTAGAGAGAATAGAGCTCCTCCACAGTCTGGGGAGCGGGAAGTGATTCATCGGGGATGTCGGGAACTCTGTCCACCTCTGATGAAATGCAAGAGGAGAGAAGCAGAACAAGCGCGAGAACAAGAGGGATAAGTTTTTTCATATGGTATGTCTCCTTAAAAAATGTTTTTCCACAAACTACCGCGAAAGGCCCGCGAAGTTTTGGAGATAATATTACTGTAAGGGAAGTGGTATTATGATGACGCCCTTTTGGAAGGGGATGACAGCAGGATTGATTGTTGGCGGAACTCTTGCAGCAGTCATAACTCCGAAAAAGAGCAAAAGCTGCAAATGCATGAAGCACAGCGTGGGAAAAGTTCTAAAAAGCGCGGGAAGCGTGATTGACAGCCTGCAATCAATTCTGTAGGCATAAAAAGTTATATGCCTTATGCCCGAGGCGGGGAACACCCCGCCTTTTACATATGAATGTGTTTTAAAAACTCGTCTTCAAAGTCAGAATCTCCGGAGAGTTCTATGTGTGTTGTGTTTTTTTGAAGTGCTATAAGTTTTGAAAGTGAATTATTATCATATAGCGCTTTGCAGGCACCGTCAAGCGAGGCGTTTCCTACAGGGATGCATACGGGGAGAAGCTCAGGTGGGATAAGCCCTGCTTTAGCAGCGTTTTCCGGGTTTACAGAAGACGCAAAAGCACCTGCTATGTATACTGAATCAATTTCGCAAATTGTCGTTTCACTCCGTATGAGAAGAAGGGAAAGCGCGGCTCTTATCGCTGCCTTTGCAAGCTGAAGCTTTCTGATGTCGGTCGCAGAGAGAAATACGTTTCCTGAAATTGAAAAAACTACTTCTCCATCCGAAAATGAAAGCCGCTCCCTGAAGAAAGGAGCTTCGTCGGGAGGGAGAAGCCGCCCTCCCTTGTCGATAACTCCGATTGAGGAAAGCTGAGCGAGGAGATCTATTGCGCCACTCCCTGCGATTCCGCGCGGAGGGAGATTTCCGACTGTTGTGAAAGAAGCCACGTCAAACCCTGTAACGGCGCCGGGCTCGGCCGGCATCCCGCAGGAAAGCTCTCCACCTTCAAAGGCAGGGCCGGCGGCGGCAGAAGCAACAAAAATTCTGCCGTTTTTGCAAAGCGCCATTTCTCCGTTTGTTCCGATGTCAATAAGGAGAGTTGTCGCGCCCGTGGCGGGAAGATTTAACGAGAAAAGCCCTGAGCTTATGTCTCCACCTACAAAAGAGGCGAGAGAAGGGAAGATATATACATCGGCTTTGTCTGCAACGAAACCAAGCTCTTTTGCGGAATATGTTTTGCCAAATGTATCCGCAGGTGTCAAAGGAAATGATGCAAGCCCCTCGGGCGAAATCCCGGCGATATAATGCGACATAACTGTGTTTGCCGAGAAAGTGAGCTTTGAAATGCGCGATGTATCAGGGCAGAGCTTTTCGGTTATCGAATTTATTTGAGCAACGAGAACGGAAGAAAGCTTTTTTGCATCCTGCGAAATGCGGGTGACGATATCTGCACCAAAGGCCGCCTGAGCATTTTTGCAGGTGAGGGAGGAAAGCTCTCGCTTTTCATCAAGGGTGCAGAGCACGGCAGAGATGGAGGTTGTCCCTACATCAAAAGCGATTCCGAGGTTTCCGGAGGCGGGGATGTCAGACAATGCTTCGGATGAGAAATGGGAGTTGGCGTTTAAATGCACGTGGCAGCTTCCTGAAGGGAAGGCCTTGCAAGCTTGAATTTCGCGTACATCCGAAACTTTCCCGTACGGCGGGAGAAAGTCTCCCGAAGCGAAAACCTTGCATTTTCCGCACCTGCCGTTACCGCCACAGGGAGAGGAGAGCGGATAACCGGAATCTGAAAGGAGCGAATGAAGGCTTACCCCTTCTTCTGCACAAAGAACTTCTTTTTTATTTTCGGTATATATCGTGATTTCATATTTCATAGATAATCACCTGATATTATTATAACATATAACAGGGCAAATAGGCGAGAAAAATTTTTGTTAAAATTTGAAAAAAGTGCTTGCAATTTTATTTGCTATATGATATTATAGTAAAGCTGTCGAATACGATATGCGCTGTTAGCTCAGCTGGATAGAGCGTGTGGCTACGGACCACAAGGTCGGGGATTCGAATTCTCCACAGCGCGCCAGTCGGTTTTCTGAAAAGAAAGCCGACTTTTTCTTTTTTAAATTGACAAAAGCATTGACAATCAGCCTGTTTTTATTATACAATGTAATGTGAATAATGGCGAATTGTGTTCGTTATTATCAGCAAATGATTCACTATCCGAAAGAGGGTATAAAATATGAAAGTAATTTACAGCAACGGAACAGTGGGCGAATGCCCGAAGGAGGAAGAACTTCACGTTCTTCGCCATTCTGCAGCTCATATTATGGCTCAGGCGATAGCAAGGCTTTATCCGAATGCACACTTTGCATACGGCCCTGCTACTGACAAGGGCTTCTATTATGATGTCGACCTCGGCGATGAAAAGCTTACAGACGAGGATTTGCAGAAGATAGAGCAGGAGATGCGCAAAATCGTTAAGGAGAATCTCCCGATAAAGCCGTACGTTCTCCCGAGGGATAAAGCTATCGCTCTTATGGAGAGCCGCGGCGAGAAATATAAGGTTGAGCATATCGGGGACCTGCCTGAGGATGCTGAGATTAGCTTCTATCAGCAGGGCGATTATATAGATATGTGCGTAGGCCCGCACCTCTGCTACACAAAGGCGCTTAAGGCGTTTAAGATTACTGACCAGTCAGGTGCATACTGGAAAAACGACAAGAACAACAAGATGCTCACACGCGTCAAGGGAATCGCGTTTTCATCGCAGCAGGAGCGTGAAGATTATCTCAAGCTTCTTGAAGAGGCTGAAAGGCGCGACCACCGCCGCATAGGCAAGGAAATGGGGCTGTTTATGTTTGCTGACGAGGCTCCGGGTTTCCCGTTCTTCCTTCCGAAGGGTATGCTTCTTAAGAATACGCTTATCGACTATTGGCGCGAGCTTCATACACGCAACAACTATGTAGAGGTTTCGACCCCGCTCATTATGAACCGTCACCTCTGGGAGACGAGCGGGCACTGGGACCACTACAAAGACAATATGTATTCAACGACGATAGATGAGGAAACCTTCTGCGTTAAGCCGATGAACTGCCCGGGCGGGGTTATGGTTTACCGCTCACAGCCGCACAGCTATCGTGACCTTCCGATTCGCATGGGAGAGCTTGGGCTTGTCCACCGCCACGAGCTTCGCGGCGCATTGCACGGCCTCTTCCGCGTTCGTTGCTTCACTCAGGATGATGCGCACATCTTTATGCGCCGCGAGCAGATAACTGACGAAATCGTCGGAGTTGTTGACCTTATCAACGAGGTTTACAGCAAGTTCGGGTTCAAATATTCCGTTGAGCTTTCGACCCGCCCTGAAGACAGCATGGGAAGCGATGAGGACTGGGAAGCAGCGACAAGCGGGCTTCAGGGTGCGCTTGAAAAGCTTGGATTGCCGTACACAATCAACGAGGGCGACGGCGCCTTCTACGGCCCGAAGATAGACTTCCACCTCGAGGATTCTCTCGGAAGAACCTGGCAGTGCGGAACTATCCAGCTTGACTTCCAGATGCCGCTCAATTTTGAGCTTGAGTATATTGACGAAAACGGCGAAAAGCAGCGCCCGATTATGATTCATCGCGTTTGCTTCGGCTCAATAGAGAGATTTATAGGTATCCTCACCGAGCATTTTGCAGGAAAGTATCCCGTATGGCTTGCACCGACTCAGGCTAAGGTTCTCCTTGTTTCAGAAAAGAGCGCAGAGTACGGCAAGGAAGTTTTCGAGACGCTTCGCCGTGCAGGTGTCCGTGTTGAGATGGATAACAGAAATGAGAAAATCGGTTATATGATTCGTGAAGCGCAGACTGTCGGCCGCGTTCCGTATATGGTAATCATTGGTCAGCAGGAGGTAGAGAACGGAACCGTTTCAGTCCGATACCGCGACACTGCACAAAACGAAACAATGACGCTTTCCGAGTTTGTAGAAAAGATTACACGCGAAATCAAAGAAAGAGTATAAGAATAAGAAAACAGGATGCCATACGGCATCCTGTTTTTTATATGCTGTATAAACAAACTCCCGTTTCACCGTCAATCTCCTCAAGGAGAACGGAAACAAGCTCGTTTTTAGAAGTCGGAATGTTCTTGCCGACAAAATCGGGGCGAATAGGAAGCTCGCGGTGACCTCGGTCTATGAGAACGGCGAGCTGGATTGACTTGGGCCGCCCGAACTTAAAGACGGATTCAATCGCGGCACGCGCGGTTCTGCCTGTGTATATAACGTCATCAACGATGATTATGTTGTAGTTGGTAATGTCACACGGGATTTCACAGCCCTCCGAGGAAGGGAGAGGGTCGGATTCCGAAAGGTCATCGCGGTATAAGGTAATGTCCGTATGCCCTATGGGAACATCGACACCTTCAAATTTCTTGATGTTATCCCTAAGCATTTTTGCAAGGGGAATCCCGCGCCTTTTTACGCCGAGAAGGCAGATGCCCTCCGCACCGCGGTTTTTTTCTATGATTTCGTGAGTTATTCGTGCAACAGAACGGTGAAGGCTCGCTTCATCCATTATTTTAGCTTTAAATTCCATAAGAAACTCCATTTACTGCAAAGATAAGGTCATTATATCAAAGCAAATAATCTTAGTCAAGACATAACGGGCGTAAATTTATCTCTGTTGACAAGGGAGTTTATGTTTGTTAAAATTAATCTAAATATTTATGGGATGAGGATGAGAACGATGTTTAAGGATAATTCAAAGGAATTTACCCGCGCTTTTAAGTTTGTTCTGTTTTCGATCAGCGCAGGAGTAATTCAAATGGCGAGCTTCGCGCTGTTTAACGAGGTGTTTAAGTGGAATTACTGGGTTTGTTACCTTGCGGCGCTTGTTTTGTCGGTTGTTTGGAATTTTACGCTCAACCGCAATTTTACTTTCAAGTCAGCCTCAAATGTTCCTGTTGCGATGGCAAAGACTTTCGCGTTTTATGTGGTATTCACACCGCTTTCAACAATCCTCGGAGATTATCTGGTTGAGACTCTTTTCTGGAATGAATATCTCGTCACAGCGCTTAATATGCTTCTGAATTTTATAACGGAGTTTTTATATCAGAGATTTTTCGTTTTCGGAAAAAGTATAGATACAAAGTAAAGTTATTAAAGCGGCAGAAATTCGCGCCGCTTTAATTTTTGTTTAGTAGAAACCATAAAAAGCATTATGAGAATAAACGTTGCTTTTTTGAGCAAAATTGTGTATAATTAATTTACTAAAACGGATTAGTTTAGTAAATAATTAACCTTCGGGGGATAAGATGAAAAAGCTGACGATTAAGGAAATCGCTAAAATGGCGGGCGTATCTGTCACGGCAGTGTCTTTTGTTTTGAATGAGAAGCCCGGCGTTAGTGAGGAAACAAGAAAGAAAATTCAAAATATTATTGAAGAAACGGGGTTTAAGCCGAGCCTCAACTCAAAGAGGCTTGCGATGAATCAGAGCTTTAATATAACCCTTATTGTCAATCAGTATTCCTCGCCGTTTGAAGATTTGTTCTACTTTGAAATAATGAACGGTATTTTAAACCAAAGCACAAAGCATGGATATAATATCGTAATAAGCAAGCCTAAACGCGGTGATTTGCCGGACAGTGTGTATTCCGGGGACGTTGACGGGCTTGTTTTTATGCAGGATATAACCCCGGCGATGAAGAAAAAAGCCCTTGCAAGCGGGATTCCATTTGTTGTCGTTGATACTCACGACAGCGATGCGTCTCTTATTTCAGTCAGTGCGGATTACACAAAAGCGGCGTATCTCGCGACGGCGTATCTGATTGAAAACGGACATAAGGACATAGCGCTCCTTTCTTCCAACATTATTCCGGATTTTTATAAGCAAACCCTGCAGGGATTTGCAAACGCGCTTTTAGAGAACTCGATTGCCGTTTTGCCGGAGTTTGTTGAGCAGACGGCATATAACGAGGAAAGTGCATACTTTGCCGCAAAGGAAATTCTCTCGCGCGAGAGGCGCCCCACTGCGATTCTCTGCGCGATTGACAGCTTTGCTATCGGCGCTATGCGATGTGTCAAGGATATGAACCTCTCCGTTCCGGATGACGTTTCGCTTATAGGGATTGACGATATTCTCCTCGCACGCTATATTGAGCCGAAACTCACGACAATAAAAATTGACAAAACGGAAATGGGCGCGGTTGCTATGGAGCTTCTCAGGCGGATGATCAGCGGAAAACCCGTTAAGAGCTACTCTATTCCGATGCAGCTTGTCGTGCGCGATTCTGTGAAGAAGATGGGGTAATAAAAAGCCAAGTGGAATTTCCACTTGGCTTGTTTGCTGTTTTTATTAAGTTACGGGAGAAGTCTATGCGGTGTCATACGGTAGGCATCGTTGCAGCGGACAAATGCCTCTGCATACTTAACGCCGCACTGCATGCCTCTGTATTTTGCGGTTGTTATCATATCCTCTGTGAATGTATCTTCAGCTGAGAAGCCTGCGTAGTTATCTGCCATCCATGCCTGCTGGCTTTCGTGGCAAAGGAACATCTTCTTCTTTGTTTCGAAGTGGTCAGTGATGTCGACGTAGTCCGTCGGGATAAATCCCATTCCAAGGTCCGGCTCAAAGTAATAGATTACAGGGAGAGTCGGGCATGGGGGTTCTTCCGTTTCAAGTTTCGCAATAGGAATCATAACCTGAATGTCGTTTATGATTTTGCTTGTGAGCATATGGTCAGGGTTGTAGTCGTGCGGGTTATGAGTGAGAATGACGTCAGCCTTGCAGTGACGAACAAGGTTTATGAACTTCATACGGACTGAAACGTCTTCATAGAAGAGCTCGTCGTCATAATCAAGGCAGATATATTCCGCACCGATGATAGCTGCGCTCTTTGCAGCCTCGCGCTTACGGATAGCGCCTATTTCGTCTTTCGGAAGCGTAGCCGAGCCGATATTGCCGTTAGTTGCAGTGGCAATAAAAACCTTATGCCCCTGGGCTACGTATTTGGCGAGAGTGCCTCCGCAGCCTATTTCGACATCGTCGGGATGTGCGCCGATTGCAAGTATGTTCATATGTAAATCTCCTTTAGTGTTTTTATACAAATATAATACCGCATTTTCAGGATAAAAACAAGAGCCTTTGAAGATAAAAAAGCTCAAGCGGAAATCTGCTTGAGCTTTTTTATCATTTATTAAGTTACGGAAGAAGTCTTTCTGCTGTCATACGATAAGCATCGTTGCAACGGATGAAAGCTTCTGCATACTTAACACCGCACTGCATACCTCTGTATTTTGAGGTGATTGTCATATCTTCTGTGAAGACATCTTCTCCGGAACCATAGCCTGCATAGTTATCAGCCATCCATGCCTGCTGGCTTTCGTGGCAAAGGAACATCTTCTTCTTTGTTTCAAAGTAGTCAGTGATGTCGACATAGTCCGTCGGGATGAAACCCATTCCCTTAGCCGGCTCAAAGTAGTAGATTACGGGGAGAGTCGGGCAGGGAGGTTCTTCTGTCGGGAGCTTCGCAATAGGAATCATAACCTGAATGTCGTTTATGATTTTGCTTGTGAGCATATGGTCAGGGTTGTAGTCGTGCGGGTTGTGAGTGAGAATGACATCAGCCTTGCAGTGACGAACAAGGTTTATGAACTTCATGCGGACTGAAACGTCTTCATAGAAGAGCTCGTCGTCATAATCAAGGCAGATATATTCCGCGCCGATGATAGCTGCGCTCTTTGCAGCCTCGCGCTTACGGATAGCGCCTATTTCGTCTTTGGGAAGCGTAGCCGAGCCGATGTTGCCGTTAGTTGCAGTGGCAATAAAAACCTTATGCCCCTGGGCTGCATACTTCGCGAGTGTGCCCGCGCAGTTGATTTCAATATCGTCGGGATGTGCGCCAATAGCGAGAATATTCATAATCTAAGCTCCTTTTAAAAATAGAGGGTGGGTTTTAACCCACCCTCAAGTATTAAACTTGTTGGAATTTAATTCTTTTAAGCAGGTTGATTAGTTGAGGCCCATGAGGAGCTCCATGACATACATCTCGAGCTTCTCGTAGTCGCGCTCTGCAACACACTTTGCCTGATAGTCGTAATCGAACTTCTCGGCCTTTGCTTCAAGAGCCTTAGCAATCTTAAGGCTGTTGATGAGGTGCTGATAGCTGCCTTCCTGCTTCTGAGTTCTCATAACCTTAACGTCAAGGCCGATGTACTCGCCGTTCTTACCAAAGCCTGTTTCCATAAGAACCTTCATCTGGTTGAATGCAGCACGGAGGTTCTCAACGCCGAAGCTCTTATCCTGGTCGTACTTGATGCCGTTCTGGTCGTTGAGGTGAACGCCCCAGAGCTTGCCCATAGCTGAAGCAAAGCCGATTTCACTTGCCGGATCAAGGCCTGCGAGCATTGCGTGAGCAGACTCGAGAAGACCACCAACACGTGACGGATCCTTAGAAGCAGCAGAGATAGCCATGCAGTGACCCATTGTCGGGCAAACGCTTCTGTCGATCGGCTCGTTCGGCTTTGTCTCGATCATAATCTTGATGTTCTTGTCGTAGTCGAGCATCTTGTTGATAGCTTCGATAAGGCGCTTTGTGGACTCAACCGGGCTCTTGCTTTCATAGCAGAGTGTGCCTTCACGAGCAAGCCAGAGAACAATCTTGTCGCATCCGAGAACATTTGCGATGTCGATTGAGCGGTATGCTCTCCACATTGCATACTCACGGTCTTCAGCACTGTTGGAGCAGAAGCCGCCGTCTGTTGTGTGCGGGTCAAACCAGAGACGCGGAGCAACGAACTCAGCAGCGAGATCATACTTGTCGAGGAGAGCTTTTACCTTCTTGGCCTCTTCGATGATTTCTGCTTCTGTGTAGTTGTTGATGTTCGGAACAGCGTCGTCATCATGGAACTGAATAGCATCAAAACCGATTTCCTTAAATGTTTTGATTTTTTCTTCGAAGGGGATGCTGTCGCGAACGGCCGGGCCGTATGCGTCTGCACCTTCGTGAACGTTCCAGGGACCTACTGAATACTTAAATCTTGACATAATAATTGACCTCCTGAATTTTTGATTTTTTATTGTTACCCCGGGGGAAGCCCCGGGGCATTCAAGACAAATTAAGCGGTTGATTAAGATTAGAGGCTGAGGATGAGCTCGCGGATGTTTGCAGCAACATCGCGGATCTCTTCTTCTGTTGAGAGGATATTGATGCCATATCCTGATCCGAGACCCTTGTCAACAACACCTACGCTGATGTTGACTGCGCGCTCGAGGATAGCATCTGTCTGCGGGAGCATATGCTTTGTATAGGTTCTGTCGTTTACATTCATTGTCGGAGCCGGGAGAAGCTTGTTGAGAACCTGCTCCATGTTGTTGTAAACATGCCAGCCGGAGTAAGCAATCGGTCTGCCGCCTGTCTTCTCACAGAACTTCTCAGCGAGTTCCTTCGTATCGAAGAGGATTGTGAGGAGTGTAGCACACTCGCCCTCGTCGTTGATCTTTCTGAAGGAGATGTGCGGAAGGTCAGCGAGGAGGCTCTTGAGAAGAGCCTTCTTAGCTCTGAGGGTTGAGAGGATTTCGTCAAGCTTACGTGTCTGAGCAAGAGCAACAGCACCTGTGAGCTCGTTCATTCTCATATTCATACCGATAAGGCTGCGGTTTCCGATTTCAACACCTGTACGGTTCGGCTTGTGGCCCTGGTCGTGGTAACCGAAAGCTCTCTCGTAGAGGTTCTCATCGTTTGTGATAACAGCGCCGCCGTCACCTGTAGAGATTGTCTTGAAGACGTTGAGTGAGAAAGCACCGATGTTGCCGATTGTACCTACGCGCTTGCCCTTGTAGCTTGCGCCGACAGCCTGGCAGCAGTCCTCAAGAACGTAGAGGTTGTGCTTCTTTGCGATAGCCATGATAGCATCGAGGTCGCACGGGTTGCCGAGCATATGTACCGGAAGAATTGCCTTTGTCTTCGGAGTGATTAAAGCTTCAATCTTTGTCGGGTCAATTGTGAGAGACTCGTCAATTTCAGCCAAAACAGGGGTAGCACCTGCAAGCATAATCGTAGAGATTGATGCGATGAAGGTATAACCCGGAACGATAACTTCGTCGCCGCCACCGATTCCGAGAGCTGCAAGAGCTGCGAGGAGTGAGCAGGTTCCGCTTGTTGTAGCAACAGCGTACTTTGCGCCCATTACCTTCTTGAGTTCATCTTCAAAGTCTACAACCTTATGTGTGTAGCCTTCTGCATCTGCTGCGCCGTAACGGAAAAGATATCTCCCGTCAAGGACTTCCATAACTTCTTTTCTTTCTTCGTCGCCGAATACGAAGGATCCGGGACCGCCTGATCTTGCCATAGTAGTCGCCTCCTATAAAAATTTGAGTATAACTGAATTATACTAAAACGTTTTAGCTTTGTCAATATTTTTTCAGAATTTAATAAAATTTTTGAAGAAAAAAGTCGCTGCTTGTTTTGACGGATTTATTCGACTATGTTTTTTACGAACAAATCAGTTTCCTCATCGTTTGCCGGGAGCGCAACATCGGTATAGTAGCTCCAGCATTCATTGTGAGAAACAGCTTCTCCCGGCGCGAGCTCGGAAAGGACACCAAGGCTTTCCATTTCAAGCATATATTTCCCGGTATAGGTTTCAAAGTTACAGTCGTGGTCAGGATGGGGGAGACCGTCGTTCACATCAAAGTAATTGACAAAAACATCGCCGTGGTTAAAGTATGCTGCCCATCCGTGCTGTGAGAGCGTGCCCACCTTGAAGTTGACTTCAGCGTCAGAATCCTGTCGCAGACGGATATACTTATCACCCCAGGTTGCGCGCTTATCGTTCATCCTTGTGTATTGCCAGAAAACGAAGTGACGGTTTCCGAGGAAAGGAGCGGGGCGGTCTGCAACCGGAAAAATCTCCGTTCCGCCGGGGGAGAGAACGGAAAGCGCCCACGGCGCGAGAGTGACGGGCTTGTCACCGATATTCCGGATTGTGTGGACAATGTGAGTGCAGTTTTCCTCAGGCATTGTTATTTCCATTGAAAATTGAAGGTTTATTTCTTTCTGGGGAGGGGGGAGAAGCCTTATTCCGTTTTCTATCTTCTCATAGGAAACAGGCTTGTTGTCGGGGTAATACGTATCGGGAAGTCCTTCGGGGCTCTTCCATAAACGGTGGCCGCCTCTTATGTGCCATACTCCGGAATCCTTACCGTAAGTTTTTGAGGTTTCATTTTCAAAATCATAACCGTTTATTTCGTCGTTTTTATCCTCGAAGAACATATTTTCTTTTCCAAGAGCGCAAAACTTTATAATTCGGGGTCCAAAGTCGAGCGTAGCTAAAAGCTCATTTCTTCCGTCACACAGACGAACACAGTTTCCCCATTGTCCGTACTTGACTTCGCTGATTTCAAGCATTCTAAAAGTCCTCCTTAAATGTTCGATTTATGGAAATAATTATATCAAAATGAAAAATAAGATTCAATATCAAAATTCTAATCGAAATATAAAATTAGGTGTTTTATAAAAATTCCTATTGAGTTATTGACAAAAATAGAATATAATAATATTAATCCTATATTAGTGTCGATGTGCAGATAATGTGTGTCGAGCTTCTATATCTTTACAAGGAGGACCGGTTATGATAATCAATAACGATAAAGGTTCAATAGAGATTACCAATGAAGTTTTTACGGTTATTGCAGGAGACGCCGCTACGAACTGCTTCGGCGTTCGCGGTATGGCATACAGAAACGTTAAAGACGGAATTGTCAGCCTGCTCAAGCGTGAGAATATGTCCAAGGGCGTAAGAGTTACGTTCGAAAATGACAAGGTTAATATAGACGTTCATATCATCGTTGACCACGGTGTGAACATTACTGCAATATGTGAGTCGATAATAAACGAGGTCCGTTATAATGTTGAGCGCGTGACACGCGTTTCTGTCGGATGCGTTAATGTAAACGTTGACTCTGTAATGGCTGAATAACGGAGGTGCCTATTTTGAGAGAACAGATTACTGCCGCAGAGTTTAAACGTATGGTCATTTCGGCTTCTGCGGCGATTGATAATAACAAACAAAAGCTCAACGAGCTTAACGTTTTTCCCGTTCCCGACGGCGATACGGGTACGAATATGTCCCTCACCGCGCGCGCGGCAGCGTCTGCACTTGCGGGGGCAAGCCCCGAAACCGTGGGCGAGGCGGCAAGCATCGCGGCATCTGCTCTGCTTCGCGGAGCACGAGGAAACTCAGGTGTTATTCTTTCCCTTCTTTTCCGCGGTTTTGCAAAGTCGTGTGCAGAGAAGGCGTTTCTTGCGGCGAAAGACCTCGCGGCTGCTCTTGGGAGCGGTGTAGAGGCGGCATACCGTGCCGTTATGAAGCCGGCCGAAGGGACCATCCTTTCCGTTTCGAGAGTCGCGGCGGAGAAGGCAAAAGAAGTCTCGGAAGAAAACAGCGATATAGACATTATTTTTGTTGAAATTATTGAAGCGGCAAAAGAGGCCCTTGCCGACACGATGGAGCAGAACCCCGTTCTCAAAAAGGCGGGAGTTGTTGATGCAGGCGGATGCGGATGGGTTCTTGTCCTTGAGGCTATGCAGTCCACTCTTCTCGGGAACGATGTTGTTCCGATGTCAGGTGAGGAGATTTCCGCTTCATCCTCTGCAGGATTTGCACCGTCTGATGAGGAAATCACCTTTGCCTACTGCACCGAATTTATCGTAAACATAAGCCGCGAGGGTAAAAAGCTTGATGTGGGAAGCCTTCGCGCGTTTCTTGAGTCGATAGGCGATTGCGTTGTCGTTGTTGATGATGACGACATCATAAAGGTTCACGTTCATACAAACGAGCCTGACCGCGCAATAGGCCGCGCACTTACTTACGGCGAGCTTACAAACATAAAAATTGATAATATGCGCTACCAGCACAGCGAGAACTTTGCAGGAGAGGCTCCGGAGAAGGATGAGCCGAAGGTTGCGCCGGCCGAGACAAAATACGGGTTTGCAGTTGTCGGAGCGGGCGAGGGGATACTGAACGTATTCCGTGACCTTGGCGCAAACACTCTCGTTGAGGGCGGGCAGACGATGAACCCGTCTACTGACGATATTCTCGCTGCGGTTAACGCAACGCCGTCTGAGATAGTTTTTGTTCTTCCGAATAACAAAAACATCATTATGGCGGCACAGCAGACAGTTGAGCTTACGGAAAAGAAGGTCGTTGTTCTTGAAACAAAGACTATGCCTCAGGGCATTTCCGCTATGCTCGCGTTTGACCCCGATGCAGAGCTTGAAGCAAACATAGAAGCTATGAGCGAGGCGGCGAAAAACGTTTCTACCGGTTCGATTACCTATGCTGCGCGCGACAGCGAGTTTGACGGATATTCAATAAAACAGGGTGAATACCTCGCACTTAACGAAGGCAAGCTTGCCGCATCGGGCTGTGACCTTTCAGAAGTCGCTGAGAAGCTCGTTTCTGCGATGGGAATCGAGGATAAAAGCTTTGTCACGATTTTCCACGGCGAGGGCGTGACTGCCTCGGATGCAGAACCCGTAGAGAACATCTGCAAGGAAAAGGCAAAAAATGCCGAGGTTATGCTTCTTGACGGCGGTCAGCCGGTTTATTACTATTTGATTTCTGCGGAGTAGTTTTTTATGACAAACCCTGACTTAAACACCGGAATACGTTACCTTAAGGGCGTCGGAGAAAAGCGTGCCGAGGCTTTTGCGAAGCTTGGCATATTTACGGTCGGAGACCTTCTCAACTTCTTCCCGCGCGACTATGAGGACAGACGGAAAATCCTTGATATTTCGGAGCTTCGGGCAGGGGACAAGGCGTGTATACGAGCCCGCATTTCATCACCCGTCAGAACACGCAAAATCCGGCGGGGTTTTTCGCTCGCGGAGTTTCGGGCGGTAGATGAGTCGGGCGGGATAAATATCGCCTTTTTTAATCAGAAATACAGTGTGGACAAGCTTGTTCCCGGCAAAACCTACATCTTCTTCGGTAAGGTTGAGGAACGCGGTGGCAGGCTTACTATGACAAATCCGACATTTGAAAGCGAGGATAGCTCGGGGGTAAAAACCGGAGCTATCCTTCCGATTTATCCGCTTACCTCGGGGATTTCGGCAGATGTTCTGCGCGGAGCTATCCGTAACGCCTTATCCGAATTTTCGGGAGGGCTGGTAGAATCTTTGCCCGAGGATATCCGGAGAAAATTCAGGCTTGCTCATGTCGGGTATTCTTATCGCGAAATTCACTTCCCTTCAAGCGAGGAGGAGCTTGAAATAGCAAAACGGCGCCTAGTGTTTGAAGAGCTTTTCGTTCTTTCTCTCGGGCTTATGCATCTGAGAGGGCGACGCGATACGGAAACCGGGTTTGCAATAAAAAACGTTTCTGCAGATGCTTTTTATAAAGCTCTCCCGTTTGAGATGACACGCGCACAGCTCAGGGTTACGGAGGAAATAAGCCGGGATATGCAGAAGCCAAAACCTATGAACAGAATTGTTCAGGGAGACGTCGGCTCGGGAAAGACTGCCGTTGCGGCATTTTCTGCATATCTTGCACATATAAATAATCTCCAGTCGGCACTTATGGTTCCGACGGAGATTCTTGCGGAGCAACACTTCATCTCTCTGTCCCCGCAACTTAAAGAACTCGGGATGACCTGCGGTTTGCTTACGGGGAGCCTTCGTTCATCAGAAAAGAAGAGGATAAAAGAGGCCTGCGCCGCAGGAGAAATAGATTTGCTTATCGGAACCCACGCGGTTATAAGTGAAGACGTGGAGTTTAAAAAGCTGGGGCTTATGATTGTTGACGAACAGCACCGCTTCGGAGTCCGCCAGCGTGCAGCGCTTGCGTCAAAAGGGGAGAACCCGCACCAGCTTGTTATGTCGGCGACCCCGATTCCGCGCTCACTTGCACTAATAATGTACGGTGACCTTGACATATCCGTAATTGATGAGCTTCCGCCGGGCAGGATTCCCGTAGATACGCTCATTGTAAACGATGCAAAGAGAGCCGATGCATATGAATTCATAAATAAGCAGCTTGAGCAGGGGCATCAGGCATATATAGTCTGCCCGCTCATTGATGAGAATGAGGAGAGCGAGCTTCGCTCGGCTATGCAGTTTGCAAAGGAACTTTCTGAAACTGTGTTTCTCGGGAAAAAGGTAGAGGTTCTCCACGGAAAGCTTCGGCAGAAAGAGAAAGATGCGGTTATGCGCCGTTTCGTATCGGGGGAGACTTCTGCTATAGTTTCGACAACGGTTATTGAGGTTGGTGTGAATGTCCCCAATGCAACTGTTATGGCAATAGAAAATTCCGAAAGGTTTGGGCTGTCACAGCTTCATCAGCTTCGCGGAAGAGTGGGAAGAGGTCAGGCAAAGTCATATTGTATCTTATTCTCCAACGTCGGGAGATGGACTCCTGCCGGTGAGCGGCTCTCAGCACTCCGCGCAACGAGCGACGGGTTTAAAATATCTGAAGAGGATTTGCGCCTTCGCGGCCCCGGAGATTTTTTCGGAACGCGGCAACACGGGCTTCCTACGCTTAAGATAGCGAGCTTTATGTCGGATATGAAGGTGCTTGAAGCGGCGAAGAGTGAAGCTGAGAGAATTGTTGTCTCAGACAGGGAACTTTCACTTCCCGAGCATAAGCTTTTAAAACAGCGCATAATAGAAATGTTTGATGTTTCAGACGGAAAAAATGCATTTAATTAAAATTCGGAGGAGAATAAAGTGACGGATATGTATAAAAAACTTCTTTTGGCGCTTGACGCCGTGAGAGAAAAGACGGACTTTGTCCCCAAGGTTGCGCTGGTTTTAGGCTCCGGGCTCGGCGAATTTGCAGAGGGCGATGATATTGTTGCCGAGATTTCGTATGACGAGCTTCCGGGGTTTCCCGTTTCGTCAGTCGTCGGACATAAGGGACGGTTTGTTTTTAAGTATATAGAAGGAGTCCCTACGGTTATGATGCAGGGGAGAGTGCATTTCTACGAAGGATACAGCATGCAGGAGGTTGTTCTTCCCATTCGCCTTATGAAGCTTATGGGGGCGGAAATTCTTTTTCTCACAAACGCTGCGGGCGGAATTAACAAAAGCTTTGGTGAAGGTGCGCTTATGATGATAAAGGATCATATCTCAAGCCTTGTGCCGTCGCCTCTTGCGGGTGAGAATATAGAAGAGCTGGGAACACGGTTTCCGGATATGAGCTGCGTTTACGATAAAGAACTGCGAGAAATAATAAAAGAAGCGGCGAAGGGCCAGGGCGTGAAGCTTTTTGAGGGTGTATATATCCAGACCTCAGGGCCGAATTACGAAACACCTGCGGAAATCCGCACATATGCGCTCTGGGGCGCAGATGCCGTGGGAATGAGCACCGCGTGTGAGGCGATGGCGGCGCGCCACGCGGGGATGCGTGTCTGCGGGATAAGCTGCATATCCAATATGGCGGCAGGGCTGAATGCGGCACCGCTTACCCACGAGGATATAAAGCAAATGGCAGAACGAATCGGAGGAGATTTCAAAAAGCTCGTTTCCGCCGCAATTTCGAAGATGTAATAGAAAAACCGGATGTGGCTTTCCACATCCGGTTTTAATGTTTTCTGTTATGGGCTTACCGAGTAGTTCGGAGCTTCTTTTGTTATGTAGATGTCGTGGGGGTGGCTTTCCTTGAGGCCGGCACCCGTAATCTTTATGAAGCGGCCGTTCTCGCGGAGCGCATCAATGTTCTTCGCACCACAATAGCCCATACCTGCGCGAAGACCGCCGATGAGCTGATAGATAGTGTCGCCTGCAGCCCCCTTATAAGGAACACGGCCTTCAACACCCTCGGGAACGAGCTTGCGGTTATTGTGCTGGAAGTAGCGGTCGCGCCCGCCCTTTGCCATAGCGCCGAGAGAGCCCATTCCGCGGTATACCTTGAAGCGCCTTCCCTGGAACATTTCAAAGTCGCCGGGAGCTTCGTCACACCCTGCGAGAAGGGAGCCGAGCATAATGACTGAGGCGCCTGCACAGATAGCCTTCGGGATGTCGCCCGAGTATTTGATGCCGCCGTCGGCGATAACCGGAATGCCAAACTTGTCAGCAACCTCAGCAACCGTCATAACTGCTGTAATCTGCGGAACTCCGATACCTGCAACGATTCGGGTTGTGCAGATAGCGCCCGGGCCCATACCGACCTTGAGCGCGTCAGCACCGGCTTCTATGAGGTCACGCGCAGCTTCGGGGGTAGCGATGTTGCCCGCGATAAGCTCAACGTGGGGGAATGCGTTTTTGATTTTGGAAACTGCGCGTACAATGTCGATGTGGTGGCCGTGAGCGCTGTCGAGAGTGAAAACGTCAACCCCGGCATCGGAGAGCGCTTTTGCGCGGTCGAGAACGTCGGGAGTGTTTCCGATGGCGGCAGCAACTATAAGGCGGCCCTTATCATCGCGCGCAGAGTTCGGATAACGGAGCGCTTTTTCAATGTCTTTTATTGTGATAAGCCCGCGAAGCGCCATATCAATATCAACGATGGGAAGCTTTTCAATTTTATTTTTGCGAAGAATTTCGGTAGCATCCTCAAGTGTTGTTCCGACAGGGGCGGTGACAAGGTTGTCCTTTGTCATAACCTCGCTTATCGGGCGGTTATAATCAGTTTCAAACTTCATATCGCGGTTTGTGATAATACCGACAAGCTTGCCGTTGTCGCATATCGGAACGCCGGAGATGCGATATTTTGCCATAAGGTCATCCGCGTCGCCGAGTGTGTTTTCGGGGCTTAAGAAGAACGGGTTTGTGATAACTCCGTTTTCAGAGCGTTTGACCATATCGACTTCATTGGCCTGCTCTTCGATTGTCATATTCTTGTGGATAACACCGATTCCGCCTTCTCTGGCAACCGCGATTGCCATGCGCGATTCCGTGACAGTATCCATAGCAGCGCTCATAACCGGAATGTTAAGTGAAAGCTTTTTTGTAAGCCGAGTAGTTACATCAATATCTGCAGGAAGAATTTCACTTTTTGCCGGAACAAGCAAAACGTCATCAAATGTGAGGCCTTCACCGCAAACCTTGTTATTAATATCCATAATCTGCAACGCTCCTTTTTTGTAATTATATTAAAAAATATAATACACCCAAAATAGGGGATTTGTCAAGGTTTTTCGAGCTATTTTTCAATCGAAAAGTCTCCGTTTAAGAGTGAGGCATGGGTCATCGAGCTGCGGCCGAACCTGCGCCGGATTTCATCCATCGTCATTTCAACGTTTTCGCGCTTCTGGTACATCTCATCCTCTCCGAAAAGGGAAATCTGCATACCTGAAGCATCTTCCTCATCAAGAAGTGTCGCGGCAGTGACAGTAAGCATACGGACAGGAGCTGTGGCGCGGGCATAATGCTTTTTATAAAGCTCAATGCAGGCAGCGAGAATTTCGCTTGAAAGGTGGGTGGGGCGAGAGAGTGTTTTTTGCCTTGAGCTTGTTTTAAAGGCGGGGTCGCGAACGGTGAGGGAAACAGAACACGCCCGCTTATTATGGCGGCGAAGGCGAGAGGCAACGTCATCTGAAAGCGCTGTAAGCGCCGTGCGGATTTCGGTGATGTCGGTGAGGTCGTGAGGGAAGGTGATTCCGCGGCCTATGGATTTCGGGTCAGTCTCCTCAAAGGCTGACTGAACGGGAGAGTCGTCAATCCCGTTTGCATAGTTATGGAGAAGCTCGCCGTTTTTTCCGAGATGCGCGATAATCATTTCCCGCGAGCTTTGCGCGAGGTCTCCGATGGTTTTAATTCCGAGCCGCGAAAAAACGTCTTTCGTACTCCGCCCTACAAAGAGAAGGTCAGAAACGGGAAGCGGCCAGACTATGGTTTTGAAGTTCCCGCGGGAGATTTCTGTTGTTGCATCCGGCTTTTTATAGTCACTTCCGAGCTTTGCAAAAGATTTGGTAAATGACACGCCGACAGATACCGTAAGCCCCGTTTCGGAAAAAACGACGCGGCGGATATCATCTGCAATTTCCCGCGGAGTTCCGAAAAGGTGTAATGACCCCGTGACGTCAAGCCAGGATTCGTCGATGCCGAAGGGCTCGACGAGGTCTGTATACCTCAGGTAAATATCGTTCACGATTTTTGAATATTTAGCATAGTCATCATAATGCGGAGGCACAAGAACGAGGTTCGGGCATTTTTTAAGCGCCTTCCAGATGGTTTCTGCAGTTTTTACCCCAAACGCCTTTGCCTTTTCGTTTTTTGCAAGAATAATTCCGTGGCGTTTTTTAGGGTCACCGCAGACGGCAACGGGATATGCGCGAAGCTCGGGGTTTCTGACTTCTTCGACAGATGCAAAAAAAGAGTTTAAGTCACAGTGAAGTATTGCCTGTTCCAAAAAGATACCTCCTTTCGTATTATCATTTATAATGATAATATAAGTATAATGCAAAATATAGCTAAAGTCAATAAGAAAAGCTCCGGAAAAATCCGGAGCTTTTCTCTGAGCCAGCTTAGTAGCTTTCGCTTTCGTTCTTCTTGTTGTTGCTCTGATTCTGATTGTTTTTGTTCTGCTGGTTGTTCTGGTTGCTCTGGCTCTGGTTGTTCTGGTAGTTTTCCTTTGACATTTAAAGTCACCTCATAAAAGTGTATCACCACTGTTTTCACAATGATGTATTCATAGTCTGCACAAATTTGTCGAGGATTATTCAAAGAAAAGTAAAATTAGTTTAATTGTCTTGAAAAATTCATTGTGATGATGTATACTGATATGTAAGATTATAAGGAATGAGGAAATACAATGTCAGGACACTCAAAATGGAAAAATATTCTGCATAAAAAAGAAAAAACAGATGCTCAGCGCGCAAAGATTTTCACAAAAATTGGCCGCGAGATGTCTGTTGCGGTCAAAGAGGGCGGGCCCGACCCGGTCAGCAACTCGAAGCTTGCCGCGTGCATCGCGAAAGCTAAGGCGAACAACGTTCCCAACGACAACATCAAGCGCATAATTGAGCGCGCATCAGGTGCTGACGGCGCAAACTATGAAACAATAGTATATGAGGGTTACGGGCCGTGTGGCGTTGCCGTAATCGTTGAGACGATGACGGACAACAGAAACCGGACAGCCTCGGAGATGCGCCATTATTTTGACAAGTTCGGCGGGAACCTCGGCGCGAGCGGGTGCGTAAGCTGGCAGTTTGACAATAAGGGTATTGTTATCCTCGAGCGCGGAGAAACTGATGAGGATGAGCTCATGATGGCGTGCCTTGATGCCGGCGCTGATGACGTTGAGGTTTCGGAAGAGGCGGCAGAGGTCTATTGTGACCCGACAGCGGTTTCATCCGTCAGCGAGGCGCTCACCGCCGCGGGGTATAACGTAGTTTCAGCAGAGGCTGAGCTTGTTCCGCAGAACTATATGAAGCTTGAGGGCGAGGATGACATCAAAAATATGCAGAAGCTTCTTGATATGCTTGACGATAACGACGACGTTCAGAATGTATATCACAACTGGGAAGAGGAATAATTAATCTTAAAAGAGAGGGAAAAGATATGCCAAAGATTATTCTCAGTGCAGACCGCACTTGCGATATCGGGAAAGAGCTTGCGGAAAAATATTCCGTAAATCTCATTTCATATCCGATAACCCTTGAGGATAAGACGTACCTTGACGGCGTTGATATAATGCCGGATGACCTTTATAAGACTTTCCGCGAAAAAAAGATTTTGCCGAAAACCTCGGCGATAAACACGGCAGAATATATAGAATATTTCAAAAAGTGGACAGATGAAGGCTGTGAAGTCATCCACTTCACACTCTCTTCTGCAATAACGAGCAGCTATCAGTCGTGTGTTCTTGCGGCGGCAGAGCTTCCCGGAGTTTATGTCATAGATTCGAGAAATGTTTCATCAGCTATCGCGCTTCTTGTTATGGAAGCAGGCGACAGAATCGCCGAGGGAATGGGCGCAGAACAGATAGTTGAAGAGGTGTCTGCCCTTCGGGAGAAGAGCCACTGCAGCTTTGTTCTTGAAACTCTCGACTTTATGAAAGCGGGCGGAAGATGCTCAGGCGTTGCGGCGCTTGCCGCAGGCGTGCTCGGCCTTAAGGTTTCGATTGAGGTTGACAACAAAACAGGCGAGCTTCACGCTGCAAAGAAGTACCGCGGAAATATGGACCGCGTTCTTTCTCAGTATGTTGCAGAACAGTTTGAAAAATACCCCGATATTGACGGAAAGCGTATGTATATAACCCATTCCGGCGTGTCAGACGAAAGGCTCGCGGCGGTGAAGCGGCAGGTTGAGGAAGCCGGGATTTTTGAAGAAATTTACATCTCCCGCGCAAGCTGTACGATTTCCACCCACTGCGGCCCGGGAACTCTCGGAGTCCTGTTTTTGGAAAAGTAAAATTTAATAACAATTGAATATTGTACGTGCTTTTACGAAAAAGCGCCCCTCAAAAAGAGCAGATATCGGATTCGATATCTGCTCTGTTCTTTTGCCGCGCACCTGAGGGGCGTGAAAGTATACTTGAAAAATAATTGGTTTTTTGATATAATTAGGAAAATTTAATTTATGTTTGGAGGATAACCATGAACAAAACCTCTCGTGTTGCACGCACTGCGCTTGTCGCTGCGGCATACGCGGTTCTGACCTTCGCGTTTTCGCCGCTTTCCTTTGGCCCCATCCAGCTTCGCATAAGTGAAGCGCTCTGCATTCTTCCGTTTTTTATGGGAGAAGCGGTTATAGGGCTGACTTTAGGCTGCTTCCTCGCAAATGTTATCGGGATGTCATTCGGGCTTACACTGCCTTGGGATGTCCTGGTAGGAACGGCGGCAACGTTCATTGCCTCATATATGGCAGCTAAGATTAAGAACAAATGGCTCCTTCCGCTTCCCGCTGTTGTCATAAATGCGCTGTTTGTCGGCGCGATGCTCACATATGTGCTTGTAGATGGGATGGAAGCGCTTCCGTTATGGTACAATATTCTCACGGTAGGGGCAGGGCAGGCTGTCGCGTGCTATGGCGCAGGGCTTCCTTTGTTTAAGATGATAGAAAAACTGATGAAGAAAAAACAACATAAAGAGGAGAATTGACTATGAAAAGGCTTTTGTCGCTTTGCTTATTGCTTACTCTTGTCGTCTCTTTTTCCGCATGTGGAGAAAATAGTTATCAGAGCGGCAGTGATGGCGAGTTTCGGGTGATTACGTCATTTTATCCCGTTTATGTAGTAGCGCTCAACCTGATTGACGGGGCAGAGAATGTTTCTCTTGCTAATCTCACAAAAACCGATTATGGTTGTATGCATGATTATGCGCTTACGACGAACGATATGAAAAAACTTTCCGCTGCTGACCTATTTATTGCAAGCGGCATGGATATGGAAGCGTTTGTAGGGAAAAACATTCTCGGGCTTCCGAACCTTGAGGTTCTCGACAGCGGAGAAGACATTCCCAAGACCCTGAAAGGGGAGGGCGGGAACAACTCCCACTATTGGATGAATATAGAAAATGCAATAAGTCAGTGTGACAAAATAGCACGAACGCTCATAAGGCTCAATCCGGAAAATTCGGAGATTTATGAAAAGAACGCGGCAGAGTATAAAGAAAAGCTTACGCAACTCCTTTCGGAGAGCAGCGAAAGATGTGAAAAGATAAATAAACGCGATATGATAGTTTTCGATGAATCGTTTGACTATTTTGCGGATGAGTTCGGGTTCAACGTGATAAAGCTTCTCTCCGGGCACGGCGGAAGCTCTGCGTCGCCAAAGCAGATAGCTGAGGTTGTAGAGCATATGGAGAAGGATAATATTGATGCGGTTTATGTTTCGGAAGGCGATTCTCAAAGCGCTGCCATGAAAGCGGTTAAGAGAGAAACGGGCTGCAAGGTTTTTGTGCTTGATACTCTCACGGGCGGCAAGCTCGATGACAACACAAAAAATGCGTATATTGATGCGGTGCGGCATAATTTAGAGGTTCTTGAGGAAAGTATGACTCGCTGAATTGTGATTTTGCATAAAAATATATAAAAAATCAGCACGATGCTTATGCATTGTGCTGATTTTTGTGTGTCGGGTTGACAATGTTGCAAAATAAGTGATAAAATGATAGTCTCAATTATAATGCGGTAATTTGCACTATTACATTTTTATTTTATTGCATTTAATTGAAAAAAGCAACAAATATCAGCGAAAAATCAACAACTTTCCCGGGTGTTTCTTCGGGCTTTGAACCTTCCTTGTCAAGCCTTGAGAAAACAGGGGTCAGGCTGCGGATGCAGCAAAAAATACAGGGCAGGAGACCTGCCTGAGTTCAACAGGAGTGATTTCTGATGAAGGACGTAATGTACGGAAGAACCGCAAGAAAGAGCTTTGCGCATATCGAAGAACCGCTCGAAATGCCGAACCTTCTTGAAGTTCAGAAAAAGTCTTACGAGTGGTTTCTCACAACGGGGCTTCGCGAAGTTCTGCAGGATGCGGGCACTATTGAGGACTATTCGGGAAACCTCGAGCTTTCGTTTGTTGACTATGTGCTCGACAACAAATGCAAATACACCGTGGATGAGTGCAAGGAGCGCGATGCCACATATGCTGAGCCGCTTCGCGTTAAGGTAAGGCTTCGCAACAAGGAGACCGAAGAGATTAAGGAACAGGAAATCTTCATGGGAGATTTCCCGGTTATGACAAAGACAGGCACGTTCGTTATAAACGGAGCCGAGCGTGTCATAGTTTCCCAGATTGTTCGTTCTCCCGGAATGTATTTTGACGCTAAGATGGATAAGGCAGACAGCGCGATATACAGCGCTACGGTCATTCCGTATCGTGGGGCATGGCTTGAGTATGAAACTGACCTCAACGATATTTTCAGCATCAGAATAGATAAGAACAGAAAGCTCCCCGTAACAGCATTTATCCGTGCGCTCGGCCTCACAACGGATACACAAATCAAAGAGGTTTTCGGAGAGGACGACAGGATTGTCCAGACACTTGAAAAGGACACCTGCAAAACAGAGGACGAGGCGCTCATTGAGATTTACAAGCGCCTGCGCCCCGGTGAACCTCCCACAATTGACGGTGCGAGAACCCTCATCAACAACCTCTTCTTCGACGAGCGTCGTTATGACCTTTCCGCTGTAGGAAGATACAAATACAATAAGAAAATGAACATAGCGCGCAGAATTGCAAACAAAACGCTCATGGAGCCGGCTGTTTGCCCGCGCACAGGTGAAATTCTTGCTGAGGCGGGCGAGATTCTCTCAAGAGACAAAGCTGAGGAGATTGCGCGCCGCGGCGTAAATTCCGTAGTTCTCAATGTCAATGACCGTGCGGTTAAGGTTTTTGGCAACGGAATGGTAAATATTAACGATTTTGTTGACTTTGATGCAAAGGCAGAGCTTGGAATCACAGAAATGGTTCGTTTCTCGGTTCTTGCAGAGCTTCTCGATGAGTTTGAGGGCGACGAGCTTCGCGCAAGAATTATGGAGAGGCTCGGCGAGCTTATTCCGAAGCATATTATCATTGACGATATTTTCGCATCGATCAACTACTTGAACGGACTCGCTTACGGCATCGGAACAACTGACGACATTGACCACCTCGGCAACCGTCGCTTGCGCTCCGTTGGTGAGCTTTTGCAGAATCAGTTCAGAATCGGCTTCTCACGCATGGAGAGAGGCATCCGCGAGAGAATGACAATTCAGGACCTTGACATTGTCACTCCGCAATCGCTTATAAACATCCGTCCGGTAACGGCGGCTATTAAAGAATTTTTCGGTTCATCCCCGCTCTCTCAGTTTATGGATCAGAACAACCCGCTCGCAGAGCTTACGCACAAGCGCCGTATGTCGGCTCTCGGCCCCGGAGGTCTTTCGCGTGACCGCGCAAGCTTCGAGGTCCGAGACGTTCACCACAGCCATTACGGCCGTATGTGTCCGATTGAAACTCCGGAAGGTCCGAACATCGGTCTTATCTCATATCTTGCAAGCTTTGCGAGAATAAATGACTTCGGATTTATCGAAGCGCCGTATCGCAAGGTTGATAAGGCGACGGGAAAAGTTACGGATGAAGTCACATATATGATGGCTGATGCAGAAGACGAGTTCATCATCGCTCAGGCAAACGAGCCGCTTGATGAAAACGGTTGCCTTGCATCGCAGCGTATAACCTGCCGTGTCCGTGATGAAATAGTCGCGGTTGACCGCTCAAGAGTTGACTATATCGACGTTTCTCCGAAGATGATGGTATCGGTTGCAACAGCTATGATTCCGTTCCTTGAAAACGACGACGCAAACCGTGCGCTCATGGGCTCAAACATGCAGAAGCAGGCAGTTCCGCTTCTTGTTACTGAAGCACCTATCGTTGCGACGGGTATTGAGCATAAGGTTGCTGTAGACTCCGGCGTATGTGAAATTGCAGAGGATGACGGCGTTGTTACGCAGGTTGAGGCTGACAGCATCACAATCAAATACGCAAGCGGAGAGATTAAAACTCATAAGCTCACAAAGTTTATGCGCTCAAACCAGGGCACTTGTGTCAATCAGCGCCCCATAGTCTTTGCGGGCGATAAGGTATCTAAGGGTGACGTTATTGCTGACGGCCCGTCTACTGCTGAAGGCGAAATCGCTCTCGGAAAGAACGTTCTCATAGGCTTTATGACATGGGAAGGTTACAACTACGAAGATGCTGTTCTTCTCAACGAGCGCCTTGTTAAAGAGGATGTATATTCCTCTATCCATATTGAAGAATACGAAACCGAAGCGCGTGATACAAAGCTCGGCTGCGAAGAAATCACACGCGACATCCCGAATGTCGGTGACGACGCTCTCCGCGACCTTGACGAGCGCGGAATCATTCGCATCGGTGCCGAGGTCCGCCCCGGAGATATTCTTGTCGGTAAGGTAACTCCGAAGGGAGAAACCGAACTCACAGCTGAGGAGAGGCTCCTCCGCGCAATCTTCGGAGAAAAGGCTCGCGAAGTTCGCGATACGTCTCTCAGGGTTCCTCACGGCGAAAGCGGAATCATTGTTGATGTCAAGGTCTTCACCCGTGCAAACGGTGACGAGATGAACCCGGGTGTCAATATGGTAGTCCGTTGCTACATCGCGCGTAAGAGAAAGATTTCGGTCGGCGATAAGATGGCAGGTCGCCACGGTAATAAGGGTGTCGTTTCAAGAATCCTCCCGCAGGAGGATATGCCCTTCCTTCCCGATGGCACTCCGCTTGACATTGTTCTTAATCCGCTCGGCGTTCCGTCGCGTATGAACATCGGTCAGGTTCTTGAGGTTCACCTTGGATATGCAGCAAGAAAGCTTGGCTGGAAGGTTGCAACTCCTGTTTTTGACGGCGCAAACGAAAATGACATTGAAGAAACTCTGAAGCTTGCAGGTCTCTCGCCTGACGGTAAGAGCATTCTCTATGATGGGCGTACAGGTGAGAAGTTCGACAACCCTGTAACTGTCGGATATGTATACTTCTTAAAGCTTCACCACCTCGTAGACGACAAGATTCACGCGCGTTCCACAGGCCCGTACTCTCTTGTTACGCAGCAGCCTCTCGGCGGCAAGGCTCAGTTCGGCGGTCAGCGTTTCGGAGAAATGGAAGTCTGGGCGCTTGAGGCTTACGGTGCAGCATACACTCTCCAGGAAATCCTCACAGTCAAGTCTGACGATATTTCAGGGCGTGTTGCAACATACGAGGCTATTGTCAAGGGTAAGAACGTTCCGCATCCGGGAGTTCCGGAATCATTCAAGGTTCTTGTCAAGGAGCTTCAGTCCCTCTGCCTTGATGTTCGCGTTCTCGATAAGGATATGCAGGAGATTGAGCTTGCAGATGACGATGACGATGACAATTTCGTTAAATTTGCAAACAATGACGAGCCTCTTTCCGATGAAAGCTATGTTATGGATACAGACATCGAAGATGCCGGATATTTTATAGACGGCGACGACGATGCTGATGACGGCATTTTCGATATGGCCGGAGAGTATGAAGATGAAGAACCCGATGACTTCTCGGATTCGGAAGAACTTTAAGGAGGAAAAATGGTATGAGTTATACGACCTTTGAAGCTATCAAAATAGGTCTTGCTTCACCGGAAAAGATCTACTCTTGGTCTTATGGTGAGGTAGTAAAGCCTGAAACCATCAACTACAGAACCTTAAAGCCGGAGCCACTGGGGCTTTTCTGCGAAAAAATCTTTGGCCCGATGAAGGACTGGGAATGTCATTGCGGAAAGTATAAGAAGATCAGATACAAGGGCAAGATATGTGACCGTTGCGGCGTTGAAGTCACAAAGGCTAAGGTTCGCCGTGAGCGCATGGGCCATATAGAGCTTGCAACTCCTGTTTCCCACATCTGGTATTTCAAGGGAATCCCGTCACGTATGGGGCTTATCCTTGATATTTCTCCGCGTATTCTTGAGAAGATATTATACTTTGCTTTGTATATAGTAACCGATCCGGGTGATACACCACTCGAAAAGGGTCAGGTTCTCAACGAAAAGGAATACCGCGATTATCGCCTTAAGTATGAGGATGATTTCAAAGCGGGAATGGGCGCGGAGACTATCCGCGAGCTTCTTGCTGAAATTGACCTTGACAAGCTCAGCGAAGAGCTTCACCACGAGCTTGAAGATGCAACAGGGCAGAAAAAGCTTCGCCTTATTAAGCGTCTTGAAGTTGTTGAGGCTTTCCGCTCATCGGGAAACCGCCCCGAATGGATGGTTCTTACTGTTCTTCCGGTCATTCCGCCGGAAATCCGCCCGATGGTACAGCTCGACGGCGGTCGTTTCGCAACAAGTGACCTCAACGACCTCTACCGCCGTGTTATAAACAGAAATAACCGCTTAAAGAGGCTTTTGTCTCTCAACGCGCCTGACATTATCGTCAGAAACGAAAAGCGTATGCTTCAGGAAGCGGTTGACGCACTTATTGACAACGGCCGTCGCGGTCGCCCTGTAACAGGGCCGAACAACCGCCCGCTCAAATCCCTTTCAGATATGCTTAAGGGTAAGCAGGGCCGCTTCAGGCAGAATCTTCTCGGAAAGCGCGTAGACTACTCAGGCCGTTCGGTTATCGTTGTAGGCCCTGAGCTTAAGCTCTACCAGTGCGGTCTTCCGAAGGAAATGGCTCTTGAGCTTTTCAAGCCGTTTGTTATGAAAAAGCTTGTTGCAGGCGGAATCGCCAATAACATCAAGAGCGCAAAGAAAATGGTTGAGCGTGCAAAGCCCGAGGTCTGGGATGCTCTTGACACAATAATCAAGGACCACCCGGTTCTCTTAAACCGTGCGCCGACACTTCACCGCCTCGGTATTCAGGCGTTTGAGCCCGTTCTTGTTGAGGGGCGCGCTCTTAAGCTCCATCCGCTTGTATGTACGGCGTTTAACGCTGACTTCGACGGTGACCAGATGGCTGTTCACGTTCCGCTTTCGGCAGAGGCGCAGGCAGAAGCTCGTTTCCTTATGCTTTCTGCAAACAACCTCTTAAAGCCGCAGGACGGTTTCCCGGTTACGGTTCCGTCACAGGATATGGTTCTCGGTGCATATTACCTCACAATCGAGCGTGATGAGCCGGGAGCAGGAAAAGTATTCGGAAGTATGGAAGAGGTTATCCTTGCTCTTGATAATAAGATAATCGGGCTCCATGCACCCATCAAGCTCCGCGTAACACGCGAGATTGACGGAGTCGAATGCTCAAAGATTATTGACTGTACGGCAGGCCGCCTCATCTTCAACGAACCGGTCCCGCAGGATCTCGGCTTCGTAGACAGAACAGACGAGGACAAAAAGCTTGACCTTGAAGTAAACTTCCTTGTTACAAAGAAGGAACTCGGAAAGATTATCAACAAGGCTATCCACAAGCACGGCTTCACAAAAACTGCAGAGCTTCTTGATGACCTTAAGAATCTCGGATATAAATACTCCACTAAGGGCGCGATAACGATTTCAGTTTCCGATATGGTTATCCCGGAAGAAAAGTATGAATATATCAAGAATTCTGAAAAGGCTATTGCAGATATCGAAAAGAAATTCCAGCGCGGATTTATAACAAACGATGAGCGCTATCGCCTTGTTATCGAGGAGTGGACAAAAACAACAAATGATGTTACAAAGGCTCTTGAAAATGCTCTTGACCACTTCAATCCGATATATATGATGGCAAACTCCGGTGCTCGTGGTTCTATGAATCAGATTCGTCAGCTTGCGGGTATGCGCGGACTTATGGCGAACACCGCAGGTAAGACAATCGAAATTCCGATCAAGGCAAACTTCCGTGAAGGCCTCTCGGTTCTTGAGTATTTCATCTCATCCCGTGGTGCGCGTAAAGGTCTTGCTGATACAGCTCTCCGTACAGCTGACTCGGGTTACCTTACCCGCCGTCTTGTTGACGTTTCTCAGGATGTTATCATCCGTGAGCATGACTGCGGAACAACTGATGGAATTGAAGTCTTTGAAATCCGTGACGGAGGTCAGACCATTGAGCCGCTCCGCGACAGACTTGTTGGCAGATACCTTGCAGAGGATATCTGCGATAAAGACGGAAACGTTCTCGTTTCTACAGATAAGCTTATGACTTCTGACGATGCAGATAAGATTATAGCCACGGGCATTGAGCGCATAAAAATCCGTTCAGTTCTCAAATGCCGCGCAAAACACGGTGTTTGTGCAAAGTGCTACGGCGCAAACCTTGCATCCGGTGAGCCTGCAAGCATTGGTGAATCTGTCGGTGTTATTGCTGCTCAGTCAATCGGTGAGCCGGGAACGCAGCTCACAATGAGAACGTTCCACACCGGTGGTGTCGCGGGTGATGATATTACACAGGGTCTCCCGCGTGTTGTAGAACTCTTTGAAGGCCGCAAGCCGAAGAAGATGGCAATCCTGTCTGAGATTGCAGGTGTTGTTTCATTTGATGAGATAAAGAAGAACGTTCCGCGTGCAATCAACGTCACAAATAAGGAAGACGGCGAAACAAAGAGCTACCCGCTTCCGTTCGGTGCAATCGTAAAGGTTTCGGAGGGCGACGAGGTTGCAGTCGGCGCAGAGCTTACGGAAGGTGCGCTCAATCCTCACGATGTCCTTCGCATCCTCGGAGTTTCAGCTGTTCAGAATTATCTTATTCAGGAAGTTCAGCGCGTTTACCGCCAGCAGGGTGTTGATATCAACGACCGCCACATTGAGGTTATAGTCAGCCGTATGCTTAAGAAGGTTACGGTCAATGAAGCAGGTGATACAGGCCTTATCTCGGGCGCGATGGTCGATTTCTTTGAGCTTGAAAACGAGAATGCAAAGATTGAGGCAAGAATTGCAGCGGGTGAGGAAGCTCTCACAAAGGCTACCTGCACGCCGATTCTCCTCGGTATCACAAAGGCAGCTCTTGCTACGGATTCATTCCTCTCAGCAGCATCCTTCCAGGAGACAACGCGTGTCCTTACCGATGCCGCAATCAAAGGTAAGATTGATCCGCTCGTCGGCCTTAAGGAAAACGTTATCATAGGTAAGCTCATTCCTGCAGGTTCCGGTATGAAAATGTACCGTGAATTTGATATGGAACACAAAGCTGAAGTGCCTGAAGAACCTGTTGAGACGGAAATTTAGAAAAATTTGCATTAAAGATTGACTAATTACAAATAATCTGATATAATCCTATGATGTATGGCTATGAAATCAGATTAGGCATCGGCTATGATGCTTGTATTTGGAGGTAAATTCACGATGATTTGCGAATTTGCAGCCGCAAAACACGTTGTCGGCGTAAAACAGTCTCGGAGAGCCGTTTCTGACGGGTCTGCGACAAAGGCTTTCGCTGCGCGTGATGCCGACCCTGAAATAGTAAACGCTTTTGCAGCTCTCTGTGAGAAAAAAGGCATTGAGCTTGTGAGAGTCGACACTATGGAAGAGCTTGGCGCTGCCTGCGGGATAAACGTGGGCGCAGCTGTAGCGGCGCTTGTAAAATAGCGTCGGAAACTTTTTCAAAATTCCCGGTCGGGCGGCCTTAGTACAAGGCCGCTCGGCAGAGAATATATATTTATTTTTGAGGAAAGGAGGAAAAATAATGCCTACAGTAAACCAGCTTGTTAGAAAAGGACGCCAGGTATCAGTTTACAAGTCAACAGCTCCGGCTCTGCAGAACGGGTACAACTCTTTAAAGAAGGAAGTTACGAATCAGAGTTCTCCTCAGAAGCGCGGCGTATGCACAGCAGTTCGTACAGCCACTCCGAAGAAGCCGAACTCAGCTCTTCGTAAAATCGCCCGTGTTCGCCTTACAAACGGTACAGAGGTTTCCGCATACATCCCGGGCGTAGGTCATAACCTTCAGGAACACTCCGTTGTTATGATTCGCGGCGGCCGTGTTAAGGACCTTCCTGGTGTACGTTACCACATCATCCGCGGTACACTTGACACACAGGGTGTTGCAAACCGTATGCAGGCTCGTTCCAAGTACGGTGCAAAGAAGCCTAAGGCAGGCAAGTAAAATTTTAACACACGACTTTACCACGCACAGCGCAAGGCAAAGTCATGCCTTGCCCAGTGTTTATATATATGTATAAACCTCGGGCGGGCACACACCGAAGTAAGTTTGCTTCGGAGTACCTATGAAATCATTACTCTATATGAAGGAGGGAAAAACAGTGCCAAGAAGAGGATTTATTCCCAAGAGAGATGTATTGCCTGATCCGCTTTACAACTCCAAGCTTGTCACAAAGCTTATCAACAGCATTATGCTCGATGGTAAAAAGGGCGTAGCACAGAAGATTGTCTACGGCGCTTTTGAAATCCTGAGCGAAAAGACAGGTAAAGCTCCGATTGAAGCTTTTACCGAAGCATTAGAAAACATTATGCCGGTGCTTGAAGTTAAGGCTCGCCGTGTCGGCGGTGCTACTTACCAGGTTCCGATAGAAGTTCGCCCGGAGCGCAGACAGACACTTGGTCTCCGCTGGCTCACGGCTTATGCACGTTCAAGAAGTGAGAGAACAATGTGCGAGCGTCTTGCAGGCGAGCTTATCGACGCAATAAACGGCGTCGGCGGCGCAGTTAAGAAGCGTGAGGATACACACAAGATGGCAGAGGCAAACCGTGCGTTTGCACACTTCCGCTGGTAATCCTTAGCTGTTACTACCGAAAGGAGATATGAAATGCCAAGACAGTTTCCCCTTGAACTTACAAGGAATATAGGAATCATGGCTCACATCGACGCAGGTAAAACAACCACCACCGAGCGTATTCTCTACTACACCGGCCGTAACTACAAGATCGGTGATACTCACGAGGGTACAGCAACGATGGACTGGATGGAGCAGGAGAAGGAGCGCGGTATCACGATTACCTCTGCTGCTACAACCTGCCAGTGGAAGAACCATTGCATCAACATCATCGACACCCCGGGACACGTTGACTTTACAATCGAGGTTGAGCGTTCGCTCCGTGTTCTTGACGGAAGCGTTACCGTTCTCTGTGCAAAGGGTGGCGTTGAGCCGCAGTCCGAAACAGTTTGGCGCCAGGCGGACAAGTATCAGGTTCCGCGTATGGCATATGTCAACAAGATGGACATTATGGGTGCAGACTTCTACAACGTTGTCGCCATGATGAAAGAAAGACTCAATTGTAACGCGGTTCCGATTCAGCTCCCGATAGGATCTGAAAACCTGTTCCGCGGAATTATCGACCTTGTCAGAATGCGTGCTGAGGTTTACTATGATGACCTTGGCAAGGATTTCCGCGATGAGGACATTCCGGCAGATATGCTGGAAAAGGCAGAGGAGTATCGTGCAGCTCTTCTTGAGGCAGTTTCCGAATTTGATGACGAAATTATGGAAAAGTACCTCGAGGGAGAGGAAGTTTCCGAAGAAGCTATTAAAAATGCTATCCGTAAGGCTACGATTGCAGTTAAGATGGTTCCGGTATGCTGTGGTACTTCCTACCGCAACAAGGGCGTTCAGATGCTTCTCGACGCTGTTGTCGATTATATGCCGGCTCCGACAGACGTTCCGGCCATCAAGGGTGTAAACCCTGAAACAGGCGAGGAGGACAGCCGTCCGTCAGATGACAAGGCTCCGTTCTCATCTCTCGCATTCAAGATTGCTACTGACCCGTATGTCGGTAAGATATGCTTCTTCCGCGTATATTCCGGTACACTTAAGGCAGGTAGCACGGTTCTTAACTCTGTTAAGGACAACAAAGAGCGTATCGGCCGTATCCTTAAGATGCATGCTAACCACCGTGAAGATGTCGAGGAAGTTTATTCCGGTGACATCGCAGCGGCTGTAGGGCTTAAGAACACTACAACAGGTGACACTCTCTGTGATGAAAAGCACCCGATTATTCTCGAGTCTATGGAATTCCCGGAGCCTGTTATCCGTGTAGCTATCGAGCCGAAGACAAAGGCCGGTCAGGAAAAAATGGGTATCGCTCTTGCAAAGCTTGCTGAAGAGGACCCGACCTTCCGCACCTACACTGACGAAGAAACAGGGCAGACGATTATCGCAGGTATGGGCGAGCTCCACCTTGAAATCATTGTTGACCGTCTCCTTCGTGAGTTCAGAGTTGAAGCGAATGTCGGTAAGCCCCAGGTTGCTTACAAAGAGACTATCCGCAAGTCTGCCGATGTTGACCACAAGTACTCCCGTCAGTCAGGCGGTAAGGGTCAGTACGGTCACGTTAAGATCATTGTTGAGCCGAACGAGTCCGGCAAGGGCTACGAGTTCATCAACAAGGTCGTCGGTGGTGCAATTCCGAAGGAATACATTCCGGCTGTTGACGCAGGTATTCAGGGCGCAATGCAGAGCGGTGTTCTCGCGGGCTATAACGTAGTTGACGTTAAGGTAACACTTTACGACGGCTCATACCACGAGGTTGACTCATCTGAAATGGCGTTTAAGATTGCCGGTTCAATGGCGTTTAAGGAAGCATGCCGCAAGGCAAACCCGGTTCTTATGGAGCCGATTATGAGAGTTGTAGTCATTGTTCCTGAGGACTACATGGGCGACGTTATGGGTGACCTTAACGGCCGCCGTGGTCAGATTCAGGGTATGGAGGCTCGCTTTGGCGCACAGCAGATCGAAGCTCTTGTTCCGCTTTCCGAAATGTTCGGTTATGCGACAGACCTCCGTTCCAGAACACAGGGACGCGGCCAGTACACAATGGAGCCGCACAGCTACACTGAGGTTCCGAAGAGCATTTCTGAGGAAATCATCTCGGTTCGTGCAAAGAAAGACTAATTTTTGAAAAAATTTCAAAAAAATAGTTGAAAGTTTTGTTGTTTTACTATAAAATAACAGTATGTAACTGCACATAAATCCGTGTGCAGAAAAAATAAGTAAATAATTTTTTAAAATAAAGAGGAGGATTAAGCAAAATGGCAAAGGAAAAATTTGAAAGAAGTAAACCGCACGTAAATATCGGTACCATCGGTCACGTTGACCATGGTAAAACAACTCTTACAGCTGCTATCACAAAGACACTCTCATTCCAGGGTAAGGCAAAGTTTGAAGACTATGCAAACATCGACAAGGCTCCGGAAGAGAGAGAGCGTGGTATCACAATCAACACAGCTCACGTTGAGTACGAGACAGACACACGTCACTATGCTCACGTTGACTGCCCGGGACATGCTGACTACGTTAAGAACATGATCACCGGTGCTGCTCAGATGGACGGCGCTATCCTCGTTGTTTCAGCTGCTGACGGCCCGATGCCGCAGACTCGCGAGCACATTCTTCTTGCTCGTCAGGTTGGCGTTCCCTACATTGTTGTTTTCATGAACAAGTGTGATCAGGTTGACGATCCGGAGCTTCTCGAGCTTGTTGAGATGGAAATCCGTGAGCTTCTCTCTGACTACGAGTTCCCGGGTGACGATATTCCGATCATCAAGGGTTCTGCTCTTGCAGCTCTTGAAGGCGGCGACGATGTAAACGATGCTGCATATGCTCCGATTCTTGAGCTTATGAATGCTGTTGACGAGTACATCCCGACTCCGGAGCGCAAGGCTGACCTTCCGTTCCTTATGCCGGTTGAAGACGTTATGACAATCACAGGCCGTGGTACTGTTGCTACAGGTCGTGTTGAGCGTGGCCAGATCAAGATGAACGAAGAAGTTGAAATCGTTGGTCTTGCAGACGAGAGCCGCAAGACTGTTATCACAGGTATCGAAATGTTCCGTAAGCTCCTCGACTATGCAGAAGCTGGCGACAACATCGGTGCTCTTCTCCGTGGTATTGCTCGTGACGAAATCAAGCGTGGTCAGGTTCTTGCAAAGCCGGGCTCCATCAACCCGCACACAAAGTTCAAGGGCCAGGTTTACGTTCTTAAGAAGGAAGAGGGTGGCCGTCATAAGCCGTTCTTCTCCAACTACCGTCCGCAGTTCTACTTCCGTACAACTGACGTTACAGGTGTTATCACACTTGAAGACGGCGTTGAAATGTGCATGCCGGGCGATAACGTTGTTATGAACGTTGAGCTCATCACCCCGATCGCTATCGAAGAGGGTCTCCGCTTCGCTATCCGTGAAGGCGGCAGAACAGTTGGTTCCGGCGTTGTTATCGGAATTAACGCATAATTTTAAAGCTTTTCTCAAAAAGGCATTGGAAATTTCCAATGCCTTTTTTATATCTTTTAGCGGCCTTATTTCCAAATTTGGAAAAACTTTCTTCAAAAAAATTATAAATATTGCATAATTCCTATTGACCTTTTGGCAAAAAAATTATAAAATAGTATATGTTATAGTATAAGTAACAAAAGAAGTCTCAAGGAGGATTTTACATATGCCTTTCGAGTTAGATGCAGGCACAGAAGTTATAGTTCCCATTAAAGTCATCGGTACGGGTGGCGGCGGCGGAAACGCTGTTAATCAGATGATTAATTCAGGTGTTCGCGGCGTTGAGTTCATAGTTATGAACACAGACAGGCAGGCTCTTTATAAGTCCTGCGCTACATACAGAATTCAGCTTGGCGAGAAGCTCACGAAGGGTCTCGGTGCCGGTTCTGACCCTGAAATAGGCAAAAAAGCCGCAGAGGAGAGCCGTGAGAGCATCAAAAAAATGCTTGAAGGCACTGATATGGTGTTTATTACCGCAGGTATGGGCGGTGGTACCGGCACAGGTGCAGCTCCCATAGTTGCTGAGATTGCCCGTGAGATGGAAATCCTCACAATCGGCGTTGTTACGAAGCCGTTCGCATTTGAAGGAAAGAAGCGTATGCTTCAGGCCGAAGAGGGAATCGAAACCCTTCGCGCAAAGGTTGACTCTCTCGTTGTCATCCCGAACGAACGTTTAAAGTGCGTCTCGGAGCAGAAGATAACCTTCTTAAACGCATTTGAGGTTGCTGATGACGTTCTCCGTCAGGCAATCCAGAGCATTTCAGAGCTTATTTCCGGCGGCGGTCTTGTTAACCTTGACTTTGCTGACGTTAAGAAGATTATGAAGGATGCAGGCTATGCTCATATGGGCGTTGGCCGCGCTTCAGGTAAGGATAAGGCGGCAGAGGCTGCCCGCATAGCTATCCAGAGCCCGCTTCTTGAAACCTCAATTAACGGCGCTCACGGCGTTATTATCAACATAACAGGCTCGCTCGACATCGGGCTTGATGAAGTCGAAACTGCCGCAGAAATGGTTCGTGAAGCAGCTCACGAGGATGCGAACATCATCTTTGGTGCGGCGTTTGACCCCGACCTCGAGGATGAAATCCGCGTTACGGTCATCGCGACAGGCTTTGAGGGCAAAGCTTCAGAAGCACCTGCCCCGGCAAAAGCAATCCAGCCAGAAAAGGTTGAGGCTCCAAAAGTTGAGGAGGAACCTTCCTTCCCTCGTTTCCGCTCCTCGCTTTTTGATGAGGAAGAAACTCCGGCTCCTGTAGCTTCAGCTCCTGCGGAGGAGGCTTCTGCTGCAACGGATGGGGAAGACGATGACCCATATGAATTAATCGTCAAGATGTTCCAGAACAGAAATTAAGATAATTTAAAGGGTTTGTAGCAAAATGCATTTTGCTACAAACCCTTTTTTTGGGCTTTAGAAAAATAGTGCAGAATAAACAAATCGAACCCGAAGTAGTACATAAGTACGTCGAGAGGTTCGATTTGTTTTATAGCATAAAGTGTAATTAAATCAAAGAAAAACAATTCCGCATACCGCACCAAACAGGATATACCAAATAGGATGCTTTTTAAAAACCTTATACAGCGTAAAGATAACTGCGAAAATTGCAAGCTGACGGAAATCAAAAAGCGTCAGTGGTGACGGGTTTGCTAAAAAATTATCGGGAGTTAAGATTGTTACTGAAAGCACGCTCCACGCCGCAGAAGCGATAAGGCCGGAAACGGCAGCGCGGATTCCGTATAGCGCGTTTTTAACAATGGGCTTGTCTTCAATGCGCAGAAAAAAGCGAGCAATTAAAAGAATTGAAATAAAAGAGGGGAGAGTAAGCGCGAGAGTTGTCGCAATTCCACCAAGAACTCCAAAGCGCTCAAAACCGATGTAAGTCGCCATATTAACGCCAATAGGCCCCGGGGTGGATTCACTTATGGCCACCATATTATAGAACATTTCAGGGGCAATCCAGCCCTTTTCAACTATAAGCTGTTGCATAATGGGGATTCCTGCGAGGCCACCGCCTATAGCAAAAAGCCCGGTAAGGAAAAACATCAGGCAGAGAGAAAATATATTCATTTTAAGACCTTACCCCCTTTAACGGCGATTCCGACAATAAGAGAGAAGATTATAAGCCAGATGCTGTTTATTCTAAAAATGACAACAGAGAGGAAAGAGATGAGCGCGAGAGCGAAACCGATTATATCAACAACCGATTTTTTGCCAAGATCCCAGACTGCCGAGGAAAGAATAACTGCAACAGCGATGTTTATGCCGCGCAGTGCCTTTTGCACATAAACGTATTCATTGAAGTTTGAGATAAATGCCGCAATAATTGAAATAACGATTATGGAGGGGATTATAACTCCGAGCGTGGAAAAAAGAGCTCCCCAGAACCCGCGCCTGCGATAGCCGATAAACGTTGCCATATTAACGGCGATTACGCCCGGAGATGATTGGCTCATTGCAACGTAGTTCATCATATCCTCAGAGGTTATCCATCCGCGTTCGGTCACAAATTCGCGTTCAAATACCGGGATCATCGCGTAGCCGCCGCCAAAGGTAAAAGCTCCTATTTTGAAAAAAAGTCCAAAAAGAGTCAGCAGGTCAGAAAACATAAAAACAACTCCTTGGTGAAAGTAAATGGGGCTGTATCGGTTTCCCGATACAGCTCCATAGAATTATTATTAAATTTATGCGTCTTCAATCAAACCGTATCCGCCGTCATGGCGCTTATATACCACAGAAAAACGCTCGTCATCTGCCGCGTTTTTAAAGACAAAGAACTCGTGGTTTAAGAGATTCATCTGAAGAATGGCCTCTTCAACCGTCATAGGCTTGACAGAAAAACGCTTTGTACGAACGATGTCAAACTCGCGCTCCTCCTCAACCGGCTCCGAATCAGAGGGGAAGAGAAGACTTTCAAAAGCCCCGTCGCGCAGCCTTTTTTCAAGGCGGGTTTTGTTCTTTCTGATTTGCCTGTCAATTGTGACCTCTGCCGTGTCAATGGCGCGGAAAACGTCAGTGTCGCGGCAAGCAGCGCGCATAAGCATACCGCCGCTTCTGAGGGTGACCTCAAGGCAACAGTGCCCGCGTTCTGTCCGAGCGGTGATGCTCGCTTCTGCATCCGAGTGAAAATACTTATCAAGCTTTGAAAGCTTTTTCTCCGCGTATGCACGCAAGTCATCAGTGAAATCAAAATTGCGTTCTGTGTAGATAAACTTCATATGTGTCCGCTCCTTTCGTTTTGGTACCTCTGTACCTTACCTAAATTATAGCACATAAAAAGCAGAAGCACAATACGGTTTTATAAAAAATACACAATAAATTTAAAAATCAAGGTTCAAATTTAGTAAATATCCTAAATGATTGTCGATGCGTGACGAGTGATGTGGCAACCTATGTTTACAACGCAGGGCAGCCCCGCAATATGCGTTGCATACTTTTCAAAGAAAACAGCAAGGGCAGTAATCGTGCCGCCCATTCCCTGCGGGCCGATTCCGAGCTTGTTGACGCGGCAGAGAGCTTCAGCCTCAAGAGATGCATAGAGCTCGTCATCATGTTTGCTTCCCACATCGCGGAGAAGCGCACGCTTTGCGCAGAGAGCAGCCATATCGACAGTCCCGCCAAGGCCTACGCCGACGATTACCGGCGGGCAGGGGTTGCTTCCCGCTTTTGAGACTGTATCCACGATAAAGTCGAGGATATCGTCTGTCGTTGCCGAGGGCTTGAACATTTTCATAGCGCTCATATTTTCGCTGCCAAAGCCCTTAGGCGCAACGGTGATTGAAACCTTGTCACCCGGAACTATGCGTGTATGTAAAATTGCAGGAGTGTTGTCGTTGGTGTTTACTCTGCGGAGAGGGTCGCCAACAACGGAAAGGCGAAGCTTTCCGTCAACATATCCGCGGCGGACACCTTCGTTGACAGCCTCGTAAAAATCGCCGTCTGTAAGGTGAACATCCTGACCGATGTCGATAAAAACGACAGCCATTCCCGTGTCCTGGCAGGCAGGGATGCCCGATTCTGCGGCGTAGCGCGCATTTTCACACATAACGTTGAAGATATCGCGCCCTACGGGGGACTTTTCGTTTTTTGCGCCGTCTTCAAAAGACTTCACGACATCGCAGGGAAGCTTTGTGCAAGCTTCTTCGCAAAGCCTCGCTATTTCGCGTGATATTTCTTTTACTGAAACTTCTCTCATTTTTTTCATCCTCTTTCTGTAATATATGCACCTGCGCGCGACGCCGCAACAGCGCCGTCAGCTGCAGCTGTGATTATTTGGTAAGATGGTTTTTTTCGTATATCTCCCGCGGCATAAACTCCGGGAAGGTTTGTTTCCGTGTTTTCTCCCGCATCAATATGGCCCGATTCCGTAAGCGAAACTTTCCCTTTTAGAATTTCTGTGTTGGGAATCATCCCGACTGCTATAAAGCAACCCGCAACGGGAATATCCGAAATATCGCCGGTTTTGACATTCTTCACGGTGACGGAGGAAAGGCGTTCCTCTCCGCTTAACTTCTCGACTACGGAGTCAAGAACGGGGAAGATGTTTTCCGTTTCGGAAATCCTTTTTGCGAGAGCGTCAAAGCCTCGAAAAGAGTCGCGCCTGTGGATGAGGTATACCTTCGTGCAGATTTTCGAAAGATACAAAGCATCCTCAAGAGCTGTGTTTCCTCCACCGACAACGCAGACCTCGCGGTTTCTGAAAAAGTTACCGTCGCAAGTCGCGCAGTAAGAAACTCCAAGCCCTGAGAACTTGTCCTCTCCGGCAACATTAAGCTTTCTGTGAGAGGCACCGAGCGCAAGAATAACGGTTTTTGCTTCAACTTCCTGCTTTGATGTTTTAATAATGTTGTGACCTTCGTTAAACTCAATATCAGTCACATCAGCCTTCAGAATTTCAGCTCCAAGCTTTTTTGCGTGGTTTGACATATTCATTGAAAGGTCAAATCCCGAAATGCTTTCAAAGCCCGGATAATTGTCAATTTCGGGAGTAACTCCCATTTGCCCGCCGGAGAAAGCTTTTTCGATAATAACGGTCGAGAGACCTGCCCGTGTCGCATATATTGCGGCAGTCATTCCCGCAGGGCCTTCGCCAATAATCGCAACGTCATACATAAGTGTCACCTTCTAATACTTTTCAAAAAATGCGGAAATTGCAAGGTACGTCATATAAACATCGGTCTTTGCAACTGTTTCAAAGGGAGAATGCATGCTGAGAACCGGAACGCCTGCATCTATTGTTTCGATGTTCCTGTTTGCCATATACATCGCAACTGTTCCACCGCCGCCCTGGTCAACTTTTCCCAATGCGCCCATCTGCCAGAAGATATTCTTCTCGTCAAAGAGCTTGCGGAGCTTTGCTATCATCTCGGCAGACGCGTCATTTGAAGATGACTTTCCGCGAGAGCCTGTATATTTGCACAGCGCAACGCCGCGGTTGAGATATGCCGTGTTCTGCTTTTCACACACGTCTGTAAAGTTCGGGTCCATAGCAACCGTGACATCTGAAGATAAGCACGCCGAGGCCTCAAAGCATTCGCGGAGCGTTGTGCCAGAGGTTGCACAAAGATCTTCAATGAAGGTATCAAAGAATTTTGACTGCATACCGCTTACGCCCTCAGAGCCTATCTCCTCCTTATCGGCGAGGATGCAGACTGCAGTTTTTTCGGGAACGTCCAAATCCAGAACGGCGCGGAGAGAGGGGTATGCACAAACTCTGTCATCGTGGCCGTATGCGCCGATAAGAGAGCGGTCAAAGCCTATATCGCGCGCGGCAAAAGCCGGAACAACGCAAAGCTCGGCAGAGAGGAAATCCTCCTCGCAAATACCGTACTTTTCGTTGAGAAGCCTTAAAACGTTAAGCTTAACAGCATCGGTCGATTTTTCATCAGCACCCGGAGCAGGCTCACTTCCGCAGAGAATATTGAGGTTCTCTCCCGGGATTACCTCACTTGCTTTTTTCTGGAGCTGGTCCTTGCCGAGGTGGGGAAGAAGGTCGGTTATAACAAAAACCGGGTCCGCGGGTTCGTTTCCCACAGCTACGTCAATGACCTCACCGTTTTTCTTTGCAACAACGCCGTAAAGCTCAAGCGGGATTGCAGGCCACTGATATTTTTTGATTCCGCCGTAGTAGTGAGTTTTAAAAAGTGAAAGTCCCTCGCTTTCGTAAAGCGGCATTTGCTTGAGGTCAAGCCGAGGAGAATCGATATGTGCCGCGGCAATATTTACGCCGGACAAAACGCCATTTTTCCCGATGACCGCGAGAACGAGAGCCTTGTCTCTGTTGATTTTATATATCTTATCTCCCGGCGAGAGCTTCATCCCGCGGGTATAGGGGACAAATCCGCACTTCTCGGCAAGCGAAACTGCCTCTCTGACACAAAGCCGCTCGGTCTTTCCGTCATTGAGAAAAGCTTTGTAATCCTCACAGAAAGCATCGCATTTGTCGCTGTCATATTCCGAGAAGAAGACGTTCTTCGGTTTAAAAGCAAGTGAGTCGCGAAGGGAATCAAGAGCGCTGTTTTTTTTGTTACTCATTGTTATGTTCAAGTCCTTTCGTAATAAGCTCAAAAATTTCTTTGGCTTTTTCGGTGACAGAATCGCGGTCGCCGTCGTTTACGATGACATAGTCGCACCTTTCGCGGTAAAATTCATCAGGCGCCTGAGCATTTATCCGTGCCGAGGCGGACATATTGTTGATTCCGTCGCGTGAGGTAATTCTTGAGAGCCTTAGGCTTCTTGGCGCGATAACGCCGATTGTCACATCACAGATGCCGGATAAGCCACTTTCAAAAAGTGCAATCGCATCTAGGCAGATATATTGAACGTTTTTTTGATAGAGTGACGACATCAGCCGTTCCGTTTCCTCAATTACAAACTTATGAGCAATCTCGTTCAAATCCGAAAGCGCGGCTTTGTCCGAGAAAACAATGTTTGCAAGGATTTTTCGGGAAAGACGGCCGTCACTCCCGATTGCATCGGGAAACCGGCGGCGAAGCTCCCTCATCATAGCGTCGGAGTTGTTGAGAAGGTCGTGGTAAACGACATCGGCGTCAATAGTTTCGGCTCCGAGTGAGCAGAAAACTTCAGCCACGGTGCTTTTTCCCGAGCCGCTTCCGCCTGTAATTCCTATTGTAAGCATAAAGTCACCGCCTAAACAGAAATTTTTGAAAATGCTGCAGCCCGGCTTAAGCGATTGACAACAGCAAGCTCTATGCCGTCTTCGCAGACAGGCTCTCGTGCATAAATAATATCAGGGGAGAGATCGTCAAGCTCGCGCAGGGAAGAAAAAAGCTCTGCTGCAAGCTCTTCCGGATGTGAAAGCCTGCCGTATGTTATAACGGGGATTTCTGAATCTGAAAACAAGTCGGCTTCCTCTTCAAAACATAAGACTGCGGCTTTTTTGTCTCCCATATCATCCAAAACATATTTCTTGAAAGCTTCACTTTCCCCGTCAACTATAACGACGGGTGCGTTGGGCGCATAGTGTTTGTATTTCATCCCCGGAGAAGCAACCGGCTCGTCGTCTGAAACTTCTTCTAAAATTTTCGGGTTTATATCCACGCGGCCTATTGCATCCCGGAGCTGTTTTAAAGTAATCCCGCCCGGACGCAGAAGGGTGGGGATCTCTCCGCTTAAATCGATAACTGTGGACTCAAGGCCGACTTCGCACTTTCCACCGTCTAAAATCATAGGAATCTTTCCTGAAAGGTCGCGCATAACGTGCTGAGCGGTTGTGGGGCTTGGCTTTCCGGAGAGGTTCGCACTCGGGGCGGCAAGCGGAACGCCTGCGGCATCAATTACCGCAAGGGCAACCTTATGGGAAGGGAACCTGACTGCAACCGTAGAAAGCCCTGCTGTAACCTCCGCCGGAACTTTATCGCTCTTTTTAAGTATCATAGTAAGCGGCCCCGGCCAGAACTTCTCTGCGAGAGTGACGGCAGTATCCGGGAATTCCGTTGAGAGGCTTGATATATCGCTAAGGTCTGATATATGGACTATCAGAGGGTTGTCCTGAGGCCTTCCTTTGGCTTTGAAGATTTCTTCCACCGCAGAAACGTCAAATGCGTTTGCGGCAAGGCCGTAAACCGTTTCTGTAGGGATTGCAACTACGCTTCCGTTTTTAAGGAGCTTTCCGGCACGCATAAAGTCATCGGAATTTTCCATAAGCCCGCGTATGCGTATAAGCTCAGTTGTCATATGGAATCTACTTCCTTTCGGAAAAATTACGCATTTTCTGATGCTTTGAGCTTCTCTGCCTGATCGGCAGTAATGATGGAGTCAATCATTTCGTCAAGGTCACCGTTCAAAAACTGCTCAAGCTTGTAAAGCGTGAGAGAAATGCGGTGGTCAGTAACGCGGCCCTGCGGGTAGTTGTAGGTTCTGATTCTTTCGCTTCGGTCACCTGTGCCGACCTGGCTCTTTCTTTCTGCAGCAATCTGAGAAGTCTGCTCCTGAAGCTGGATGTCATAGAGCTTTGAGCGCAGAATCTTAATTGCGCGGTCCTTGTTCTTATGCTGGCTTCGCTCATCCTGACATTCAACGACGATCCCTGTCGGGCGGTGAGTGAGCCTTATTGCGGATTCAGTTTTGTTAACGTGCTGCCCGCCGGCACCAGATGCGCGGAAGGTATCAACGTCAACATCTGCCATATTGAGCTCAACCTCAACCTCCTCCGCTTCGGGGAGAACCGCAACCGTAACGGTTGAAGTGTGAATTCTGCCTGAGGATTCCGTATCGGGAACTCGCTGAACGCGATGAACTCCGCTTTCAAATTTCAGGCGGGAATATGCCCCTGCACCTTCAATAAGGAAGCTTATTTCTTTAATTCCGCCAAGCTCAGTTTCGTTTATTGAAACAACGTCTATATTCCATCTTCGCGCCTCGGCATACATGGAATACATACGGTAAAGTGAATGTGCAAAAAGTGCCGCTTCTTCGCCGCCTGCACCGCCGCGGATTTCAACAATAACGTTTTTGTCATCGTTGGGGTCAGTCGGGAGAAGCAGAATTTTAAGCTCGTGCTCAAGCTCTGCAAGCTTTTCTTTTGCGAGGGTATACTCCTCCTGAGCCATCTCGCGAAAATCCGGGTCAAGCTTTCCGTCAAGCATTTCGCGCAGGTCATTCATCTCGCGCTCAGTGTCGCAATATCTGCGGTAGCAGTCAATAATCGGAGTTAAGTCCTTTTGCTCCTTCGAGATTTTTGCGGCAAGAGCGGGGTCGTTATACAAATTAGGGTCAGCGAGCTTTTTTTCAAGCTCTTCGAATTTTTCTTCTAAAAACTTAAGCTTCTCTAACATATTTTACCTCTCGTATATCAATTTAATACAACTATCTTACAGTATACCACATTTAATGGTAAATTTAAATACTTTATTCGTATAAGCTTTCCCACAGAAGCATTTTCTCATCAAGTTCGAGAGTTAATATTTCTTTTTCTTCAAAGAGCCGTGACAGCGCCTCAAAATCGCTTGCAGATGCGGCGCTTTCATCTTCAATTTCAGAAAGCCTTGCTTCAATCCGCGCAATTTCGCGTTCAACCTCGCGGATTTTTTTATCATTGAGTTTTTTGTTCGGGGCTTTGGTCTTTTCCTTTTTCTCATGCTTGATTTCTTCTGCCTTTGCGGGCTTGGATAACGCGGCAAGCTGCTTTTCGCGCCTGAAGGCATCAAAGCTTCCGACAAAGTCATAAATCTTCCCGTCGCGCAGCTCCCAGATTCTGTTTGCAAATTTGTTTATAAAGAATCTGTCGTGTGAGACGAACAAAAGCGCGCCGCTATAATCCTCAACGGCTTCTTCAATCCATTCGCGCGAGGTTATGTCGAGGTGGTTTGTCGGCTCATCCAGCATAAGAAGGTTTATGTCGCCTGCCATAATTTCGCAAAGCTTTAAGCGTGACCGCTCTCCGCCCGAGAGCGTATTTACGCTGTCGAAAACCTCGTCTCCGAAAAAGAGAAAGGATGCAAGCCGGTTTCTTGCTGTCTGGGTCGAAACGTTGAGGTCATAAAGCATTGTGTCAAGGATAGAGCGGTTTTCATCCGCAAATGAAATAATCTGCGGGAGAAGAGCGGATTTGACGGAAGGGTTATATGTGACGCTTCCGCGGTCGGGAGAAGACTTTCCGGCAATAATGTCAAGAAGCGTTGTTTTTCCGCAGCCGTTATCCCCGATAAGGGCAATCCGATCACCGTTTTTCATAGTGAGATTAAGCGAGTCAAATAAGGTCTTCTCGTCAAACGACTTGCAAAGCTCATTGATTTTAAAAACGTTGTCACCGAAGAAATCAGCAGAGGAAAAGCTTGCGTGGAGAGATGAGCGGACTTCTTTCGGTTTCTCGGTTTTTCGCATACGCTCAATTCTTTTCTCTATAGCAAATGCCCGCACCTGGAGCTTCTTGTTTCCCATGCCCCAGCCGTGCATACGCTCTGCGGTAAACTCAAGCTTTTCAATAGCCGCTTGCTCCGCTTTATAACGCTTCAGCTGTTCAACATACCTCGCTTCGCGCTCTTTAACGTAAAAACTGTAATTTCCGGGGTAAAACTCCGCACCGCCGTCGGAAAGCTCAATAACGCGCGTTATGCACTTGTCGATAAAATATCTGTCGTGAGAAATTATGAAAACTGTTCCCCGGAAGGTCGGGAGATAGTTCTCAAGCCACTCAACAGCATCAATGTCGAGGTGGTTTGTAGGCTCGTCAAGAAGGAGAATGTCCGGGTTGCGAAGAAGCGCACAGGCAATCATAATACGCGTTTTTTCACCGCCTGAAAGTGTGGAGAAAAGGCGGGAACGCATATCTTCTGAAATTCCGAGCCCGTTGCACGTTTTGTTTATTTCGGTCTCCGTGTTATATCCTCCGAGATGCTCATATCGAGCGGAGAGAGAATCGTACTTCGCGAGGACATCGGCGTCGGAATAAACCTCCATCATCCGCTCTAAGTCGCGGAGCTTTTTTGAAATATCCGCAAGATGCGAGAAAGACGTTGCAAGAACGTCAGAAACGGTGTATTCCGGCGGAAAGGCGGGGATCTGAGAAACAACGGCAAGCCTCTTGTCTGAGGGGATTAAAACCTCGCCCGAGTCATAGTCACACTCGCCGGAAAGGATTTTAAAGAGCGTTGTTTTCCCTGAACCGTTGTCACCGAGAAGACCAACGCGCTCTCCCTGCTCAATCGTAAAAGAAAGGTCGCGGAGAACGTGGTGGTCGCCGTAAAATTTATTCAGGTTCGAAACTGAAATATCAATCATTTGTATCTGCCTTTTCTCTGTTAATAAGCTTAACCGATATAATGCCGTTTACAACGGCAATATATCCGCCCTCGCAAAGGCGCGGAAGCTCTTTTGTTTCATACTGATTCTGGCTGACCGCCACATCGAGCGGGCCGAAAACGGTTTTTATAGTGAGATGAAGAAATTCTCCGACAGGCCTATCTCCCGCTATCATAAAGCGGACATCTCCCGTTTCGATTTCAGCCGCAACGCGGGAGAGGAGAATGTCTGTCTGCGACATATCCTGATCTACTGAAAGCATTCTTGTATACATACCGACAGGAGCAATAACTCCGAGAGCTGTAGTTTCGTCGGAAAGCTTTTTTCGCATCTCGAGCTCATTTTCAAAAAAGGCGATAGAATGGGGGATAAGCGAAACCTGAAAATCAAACTCCTCGCCGCTTGCAAGATTCTTTGCCGCAAGTGCTCCCATAATTCTTGCGCAGAAGGAGCTGTCAGAATCGGGCTTTTTAAGGAGAGCCTTGCAGTCGAGCATATCATCGCGTTCAGCGGAAAACTCGCGGACAAGCTCAAGCTGCCAGACTGTGCTTCCGTTAAAGTGCGGGTCAAGATTAAGAAGAGATGCGCTTTTTGTGTTATGGTCGAGGGCGACGCGTTCCCAGATTTCGGCACCGCATTTGTCTGAAAAAACCGCATAAGCACCGTCATCAACAGGGAGAATACGCCCTGAATTCAAAACGAAATCGGCAAGACGGTATACGTCATCCTCGCTCGTTATGTTAAATCCAATATTTTCAAACACCGTACCCATAATATGACCTCCGAATATTCTTCTAAAATATTCTACCATATATATGGGAAAATTTCCAGTTATTTATATAACCTGGAGACCAAAAAAATTGAGAAGCCCAACATAAATTGCATATGCAAAGGCATATTGACGATCCTCAAGCTCTTCGGCGTCGTCTTCGTTTGTGATATAGGCAAGCTCGAGGAGAACGGCAGGCATTTGGGTTCTGCGCAGAACATAGAGCGACGGGCGAACAAAAACTCCGTTGCGCTTCGTGTCAAGGCGGTCTGTTATTGCGTCAAGAAGTGCTTCTGCAAGAGCCTGGGCTGTCCCGCCCGAGCGGTAGATATACATTTCTGTTCCGTTTACGTCAGGATCAGTGTTTGCGTTTACATGGATGCTGAGAAAATAGTCGGCAGGCCAGGAATTTGCCGCATTCACGCGCGCGGCCAGGCTTGTCGCGTTGCTTGTTCCGAGCGTTGTCTCGGGAGTAGGCCTTGAAACGCGCGCTTCAAAGCGCGGGTCCTGGCTTAAAATATCGCGCAGATAAATCCCCACATTATAGGTTATGTCCTGCTCACGGAGCCCAAACCCCTCGGCACCCGCGTTTACCCCCTCCGGGTTGTGCCCCTGATCAATAAATATTTTTATAGCCATAACAAAAACCTCCGGTCAGTTTAGATGATTAACTATATGATGAAGCAAAATGGAATTTTCGAAATAGTGCGCCTTTTGGGACGTGCATAAATTTTGTTCTATCGCTTGAGAGAGGGACATATATTTTAACGAAAAGCGAAAGGACTGAAAGGGATTGGAAAAAAGAAAGGATATGCTTGCCAGATACGGACAGGCAGTTAGCTATCTGCCACCCCGTTTGCGGAATGAGGCTATGCAGCTTTGCGAAGAAGAGAGAGCGGCGGCATCGGAGTTCAGGCTTCGGGTGGGGAGATATATGTCAGTATACGTAAACGAAAAAGAAATTCTCTGCGGAGGAGAGTGCCCGATAAGAAATGAGGAGCTTCAGAGCGTTCTTGAGCTTGCATCGCGCGGGTCGGTTCACAGTGTTCAGACAAGCATAAGCGAAGGGTATATAACGGTTTCGGGCGGCCATCGCATCGGGCTTTGCGGAACGTATGCGAAAACACCGTCGGGCATCCTCACCGTGCGTGACCTGTCTTCCGTTTGCATAAGAATTGCGAGAGAGATAAAGCATGCGGCGGAGCATATTTTTCCGCAGGTTATCAGAAACGGAGCATTTTTAAATACGGTCATAATATCGCCACCGGGTTTTGGAAAGACAACAATGCTTCGTGACCTCGTGAGGCGGCTTTCTGATAAAGGGTTTCGGATTTCTCTTGTCGATGAGAGAGGAGAGGTCGCGGCAAAAAGACGGGGCGTTCCACAGTTTGATGTAGGTCGATGCACAGATGTTTCAGACGGCATAAATAAGGCACAGGGGGCGCTTCTTATGCTAAGAAGCCTCTCTCCGGACATAATTGCGCTTGATGAAATAACAGCAGTGGACGATGCTGCGGCCATATCCGTGGTTTTAAATTGTGGGGTCGGAATCCTTGCAACAGTCCACGGCGACAGTGTGGAAGATGTGTTTTCAAAACCTGTGTATAGAGATTTGCACGAGCGCAGCGCTTTTAAAATTGCCGTCATTCTGAAAAAAGAAAACGGAGAGTTTACATACAAAGTCGAAGAAGTCAAAAAGGGGGAAGGGACTCAATGATAAAAATAATAGGCGCAATTTTACTTGTCGGAGGCGCTGCGATTATAGGGGTCTTTGCATCAAGTGAGCTTGCTGTCCGCGCACGCGTTCTTGAAGGCTTTTTGTCGGCACTTGACATAATGCGCTCAGAGATAGGGGGGAGGCTTACGCCAATTTCCGAGCTTATGGAAAAGCTTTCCCATGAAAGCCCAAGCCCTCTCAGCAATTTTTTTTCAGAGTGCTGTGAAGAGAAAAATAAAAAGCCTGATGTTCCGTTTTTTCTGATATGGTCAAAGGCTTTGTCGCGTGCTGACTATCTAAGGCTCAAATCAAATGAAAAAGATGTTATAAAAGAACTCGGGAGCGTTCTCGGAAGGTACGGTGCAGAGGAGCAGATAAATGCTATTTCTCACAGTCAAAGGCGAATAAGCTCGCTTTGGGAAGCGGCTGAAAATGACAGAGGACGCCTTGGAAAGTTGTATGCAAAGCTCGGGCTTATAAGCGGAATGGCAGTTGTTATAATTCTAATTTAGCGGAAGCGGAGAAGTGAAAAATGCAGGTTGATTTGATTTTTAAAGTTGCTGCGATAGGGATTCTCGTATCGGTTTTAAATCAGCTGCTTGTGCGCTCAGGGCGCGAGGAGCAGGCGATGATGACGACTCTTGCGGGGTTAATAGTTGTGCTTATGATAATTATCGAGGAGATAAGCGACTTGTTCGACCTTATTAAATCAACCTTCGGACTCTGAGACAAGGCTATGGAAGTTGTACTTAAGGTTTGTGCGCTCTCAATTGTGGGCGCGATCACGGTAGTTCTGCTTCGCAGAACACTTACTGAAATGTCAGTTGCAGCATCTCTTGTCCTTCTTGGTGCGCTCGTTTTCTGCGCCGCCGGAGCAATCGGGCGGGTTATAGAGCTTGTTTTTGAGCTTGCAGAATATGCGGGGCTTTCAGAAAATCTTCTCACGCCGCTTATAAAGGCTCTCGGAATAAGCATTATAACAAAGCTTTCCTCTGATTTGTGCAGGGAAAGCGGAGTTGTTTCGGCGGCGTCGTATATAGAGCTTTTGGGTGGTGCGGTGGCAATATCCTTTGCCATTCCGCTAATGTTCGGGCTTCTCGGACAAATTACATCGTGAGGAAAAACAAATGAAAAAATTTATTTGTGTTTTAATGCTTGCAATAATTCTTATCCCTGCGGCTTCGGCAGAGGACAGGCTTTATGATGCGCTTGAAGTTCCACGCGTTATAGAGTCAGTGCCTGATGGCGCAGATATAAAATTTGAGCAGAACATCTCACTGTCAGACGGAATAGGCGGGATATTCGAAAAAATAAAAGAGAACATCTCATCCCTTCTCGGAAGCGGAATTAAATGCGTTGCGATAATCTGCGCTGTGTCATTTTTGTGTAGCTCGGTCGAAACGCTTACTCCGGGGGAAAGCAGCTCCGTAAGATGCGCGCTTTCGCTTGTAGGCGCAATAGCTGTCACAGGGGCCGCTTCAGGCAGCATAACCAGTGTAATAGGGATGGGGCGTGAGTTTATATCAGGGGTTGAGCTTTTTTCAAAAGCTTTGCTTCCGTCTGTGGCGGCGGCAGAGGCTATGTGCGGGCTTCCGTCTGCTGCGGCGGCGAAGGCAGGCATAACCCTTATCTTTTCGGATGTCCTCATAACTCTGATAAGCTCGGTTTTGCTTCCGCTTGTATATATAAATATTTTCGCTGCCACTGCAAATGCCGCCGCGAAAAACCTTGCGCTTCAAAAAATTTCGGATTTTTCAGTTAAGATAGTGTCGGTGGCGCTGAAGGTTTTGCTAGGGGCCTTTGTGTCTTACATAAGTGTATCGGGGCTTGTGACAGGTGGCGCTGATAAGGCAGGGCTCAAGGCAGCTCAATTTGCTCTCGGAAGCACGGTGCCGATAGTAGGAGCTGCAGTTTCGGAAGCGGCAGAGACCGTGATTGCAGGCGCGGCGATGATGAAAAACGCAATCGGTGTTTTCGGAATGCTTGCGATTCTCTCGGCATTTGCAACGCCCTTTGCCACGATGCTCGTAAACTATTTCACGTTTAAAGCAGCATCTCTCATAGCAAGCCCTGTAGTGGGTGGGAGCATAGCGGAACTCTCCTCGCGCCTTGCCGAAAGCTTCGGGCTTGTGCTTGCAATGTGTGCGTCTGTCGCAACCGTCATTCTTATATCCGTAATCGCAGCTATGAGAAGTGTGGGGGTTTTGTGATATGGAAGGCATAAAACTCTGGATTGCATCGCTCTCCGCAGTGACACTCATAATGTCGGTAATCTCCTCCCTTGCTCCGAAAAACAGCGCAGGACGGGTCTGTTCAATGCTCGGCAGCGTTATGCTCATTGTCGTGCTTATATCCCCGATTAAGAAGATAACCTCATCGGATATCTTTGAAATGAGTCGGGCATATGAAGATGAAATCAATAAAAGCATAGAAACGTCGGCAGAAAAATTCGAAGAAATTGAAAATGAAATCATAGGGGAGAAGCTTTCGGCATATGTATTGAATAAAGCGAAAGCCAATGCTTGCGAAGTGTCCGTAAAGCTTGATGGAGATATGCCTGTCTCTGCGACAGTGATTTCAAAAAGTGCCGAAGAGGCCGGGCGCGTATGTGCAGTTTTGGAAGAAGAATTCGGAATTTCTCCTGAAAAACAGGAAGTAAAAATTGAGGGAAAATAAATGAACAAGGATATGTTTAAACTGCCGGGGATTTTCAAATTTCTGCAAAAATATAAATACATAGCAGTTGTTATCGCAGTAGGCCTCTTTCTGCTCGTGTTGCCGCAGGGAGAAAAGAAGGCAGAGGAAAAGGACGGGAGCATTGTCGAATTTGAGCTTAAGAGCTTTGAAAAAAGAATAGAAGAATGTCTTTTCGAATGTAACGGGGTCGGCAGATGCAAGGTGATTTTGTCGGTGGAATCCGGCCCGGAAAACGTTTATGAAAAAGATTCGCGTAAAAGTGCGAGGGAAAACGAGAGCGGGGTGATGTTAGAGAGCGACAGTGACATAAAGCCAAGTATAGTGTCTGAAGGGTCGGGGAGAGAAAGCCCGCTTGTTGTGAAGGAAATCTACCCGGAATTTCGCGGAGCTGTTGTAATCTGCGACGGTGCAGACAGAGTAGACGTTCAAAGCTCGGTTGTGGCTTCTGTTTCAGCACTTACAGGGCTTGGAAGCGACAAAATCAGCATAATAAAAATGAAAAAGTAGGAGGAAACCATGAAGAGAAAGAGTGCCGTAGCCGCAATTATCGTGCTTTTTATATGTGTTGCCGTATATCTTAACCTCAATACGGCGGAGCTTGAGAACGACGGTGTTCGTGTGGAAAGCACACTCGGAACAAATGAAGGCAGTGGTGCGAATGAAGTGATGGAAACGGAAAGTGAAGAAAAATATTTTGCAGAGGCGCGCCTTGAAAAGCAAAAAGCGCGGGACAGCGCGATAACAACGCTTGAAGAGTCTATAAAGGAAGAGAACTTATCACAGGAATCGCGAGACCGCGCAGCCGCAAGCATTGAAACAATTTCGACAGGGGCAATATCTGAAACACGCATAGAGACGCTTGTGAAAGCAAAGGGGTTTAATGACTGCGTTGCCCTCATAAACGGGAAAGGGGCAAACATAATCGTGTCGGCACCTGAGGAGGGGTTGTCGGCATCAGATACAACAAAAATAAAGGATATCGTTGTCAGCGAAACAGGTATTTTGCCGAGTGAAATAAAAATTATTGAAATTAAGTAAATTATGAGTTATACTATAGATATACTACAGTTGAAGGAGTGTAGCTTGTTATGGCTGAAATGAAGGAATATACAGCAAAGGCTGACGATAACGGCAAGGTTATAATATCAGAAGAGGTTATTGCGTCTATTGCCGCCCTCGCTGCAGGAGAGATAGATGGAGTTGCAAACCTCGGCACAGCAAATGTCGCAGATTTCCTCGGCAAGAAATCCTCTGCAAAAGGTGTCAGAGTTTTGATTAATGATGATTCCGTTGAGATTTTTGCTACCATTACCGTCAAAAAAGGGGTGGTTATCCCGTCAGTTGCAAAGGCGGTTCAGGCAAACATCATTTCCTCGGTAGAATCAATGACGGGGATTCGTGTCGTCGCGGCGAACGTCAAGGTTGGCGGAGTTTCCTTTGAAAAGGAAAAGAAAAAAGCTGTGAAGCCTGCCGCAGAAAGCGAAAAATAATAAAGCTTTTTAACAACATTTTAAATAACAAACAAGGGAGTAATCGGCGCGAAAGCGCAGTGAAGTCAACAATCGGGCATATTGCTCTGGCTTTATTTGAAACGATGAGACTTATTTGTAGATTCTACAAATAAGTCTCTTTTTTATGTATATAATTTTATAGAGAGGTGTTGGAAAAATGAAAGAATATGTTAAGGATTATGGCGAGGTAATGAAAGAGCTTTCGGTTTCCGAAAACGGGCTTTCCGGAAAAGAAGCTGCGCGGCGGCTCTTGAAAAACGGAAGAAACAAGCTCAGAGAAGAAAAGGGAGATGGCATAATAAAACGTTTTTTAAAGCAGCTTGCCGAGCCTATGACAATCATTCTCATAATTGCCGCGGCGATTGCCGGAATAATGGCGGTTTATGAAAATGAGTTCCCGGCAGATGTCATAATTATTATGGCGGTTGTAATTATCAACGCAGTCCTCGGTGTTGTTCAGGAGAGCAAGGCTGAAAAATCAATCGCCGCGCTTCAGGAGATGTCCGCCGCGACGTCAAAAGTAATCCGTGGCGGCCATTATATGATAATCCCGAGTGAAGAGCTTGTTGTCGGCGACATTATTATTCTTGAAGCGGGAGATGCAGTCCCCGCAGATGCGAGGCTTATCGAATGTGCAAGCCTTAAGATCGAAGAAGCCGCGCTCACAGGAGAGTCGGTCCCCGTCACAAAGGGCATAGAGGCTCTCTCGGGCGGCGAGGTTTCGCTCGGAGACAGAAAAAATATGGTTTTCTCAGGCAGCTCTGTCGTTTATGGGCGCGGTAAAGCGGTGGTTACGGCAACGGGGATGGATACCGAAATGGGTAAAATCGCAGATGCTCTGACTCAGGCAAAAGACGGAAAAACCCCTCTTCAGATGAAGCTTTCTGAGCTTTCAAGGGTTCTGACAAAGCTTGTCATAGCTATATCTGTTGTAATTTTCGGAATAAACATTATCCGCTCAGTTATCTCTGAAGGAACGTTCGTGCTTGAAACCTTTCTCGATACGTTTATGATTGCAATTTCTCTCGCTGTTGCGGCAATTCCCGAAGGGCTTGCAACCGTTGTCACAATCGTTCTCTCAATAGGCGTAACGAATATGTCCCGCCAAAACGCGATTATAAGAAAACTTACCGCGGTTGAGACTCTCGGCTGCACGCAGATAATCTGCTCCGATAAGACAGGAACACTCACGCAGAATAAGATGACGGTTGTCGAAAACTTCTGCACAGACGAGACGCAACTCGCAAAAGCGATGGCACTTGCCTCCGATGCCGAGCTTGACCCTGAAACAAAAAGCGCTCAAGGTGAGCCGACAGAATGTGCGCTGATAGATTATGCATACACGCTCGGGCTTGATAAAAACGAGATGGTAAAGGAATATACGCGAATCGGTGAAGCTCCGTTTTCCTCTGAACGCAAGATGATGTCAGTCGTTTTCAAAGCTGATAACGGCATTGTCCAGTTTACAAAGGGCGCGCCCGATGAAATCCTGAAGTGTTGCAAGAGCGCGTATGTAGACGGCAAGATTGTTGATTTGACAGAAGGTGTAAAGGAGAATATACTTACAAACAATAAAAATATGGCAGACCGCGCTCTTCGCGTTCTTGCCGCGGCGGAAAGAAAATACAGCTCCGTGCCTGATAGTTATGATGCTGAAAACCTTGAGAATGACCTTTGCTTTATAGGGCTTGTTGGAATGATTGACCCCGTTCGAGATGAAGTCAAATCCGCGATTGAAGAATGTCGCCGAGCGGGAGTACGCCCCATAATGATAACGGGAGACCATAAAGATACGGCTGTTGCGATTGCACGAGAGCTTCAGATTATAAAAGATGCGAGTGAAGCGATGACGGGGGCTGAGCTTTCCAAACTGTCAGAAGAGGAGTTTGAGAGAATCGTTCAGAATTTCTCCGTATATGCGAGAGTTCAGCCCGAGCATAAAACGAGAATCGTAAAAGCGTGGCAGAAGCTCGGCAAGATTACGGCGATGACGGGCGATGGCGTAAACGATGCTCCGTCAATAAAAAATGCCGACATTGGCGTGGGTATGGGAATAACCGGAACGGATGTCACAAAGAATGTTGCGGATATGGTTCTCGCGGATGACAACTTTGCAACAATCGTTTCTGCGGTAGGCGAAGGAAGAAGAATATACGATAACATAAGAAAATGTATTCAGTTTCTTCTCGCGTCAAACCTTTCCGAGGTGCTGTCGATTTTCTTTGCAACGCTTTTTGGCTTTACACTCTTTAAGCCTGTTCATCTTCTATGGATAAATCTTGTAACAGACTGTCTGCCCGCGCTTGCTCTCGGTATGGAAAAAGCAGAGCGAGATATAATGTCGAGAGAGCCTAGAAAGACAAGCGAGGGAATCTTCTCCGGGGGCGTGGGAGCTGCCGTTGTGTATCAGGGAGTCATTGTCACAGCAATAACTCTTGCATCTTACTTCATAGGTCACGATATTCTCTATCCCGACCATATTGCAAAGTTCGGCACGTTGCCGTATGATGCAGATACGCTCGGCACCTCAATGGCGTTTTTGACTCTTGCGATAGGGGAGATTGTCCACTCCTTCAATCTTCGCTCGCTACGAGGCTCAATCTTTAAAATGAAGAGTCAGAACTTATGGCTCTGGGGTGCGGCGGTTCTCTCGTTCCTTCTTGTTACTCTTGTTATAGAAGTTCCGGTACTCGCCAATGCATTTGAACTTGCCCGGCTTGATGTGCAGGAATACGGAGTCGCAATCGCGCTGTCTCTCGCAATTATGCCGATTCAGGAGATAATCAAGCTGTTTATCAGAATTTCAAAAAAGAAATAGTCCGCATATAGCAGAGGAGAGATCCCCTGCTATATTTCTTTTTTTATTAACAAGTTTTCGATAACATACATAGGATAAGCTGTAAGGAAAAAATCCTTAAAATCTATAAAAGGAGACTCGGGTAATCTATGGAGAATCCATATATGAAACCGCATTATGAGCATGAGAGTTGCCATGATGAGAATATCGGCGAGCTCACCTGCGGCGAAATGGTAGTCGGTATGATATATTCTCCCATGCAGATGTGGAGAGATGTCAAAGAGCCTCACGAGGCGCTTTCCCGCGGTACGCAATTTCCGGATCTTGACAAACCTTTTTTCGGGGAGGATGTATGGGGATGAGAACAAATTCCAATATGAGCAGAAACGCAAATTATTCATCACAAAAAAGCCATCTGATGCGAAAAATAAGAGAATATGATTTCGCAATATTTGAAACGGTTCTGTTTTTAGATACTCACCCTAACAACTTAAAAGCGCTCAAATATTATTCAAAGCTTCAGAACGAGAGGGAAAAGCTTATTGCAGAACATGAGGCAAATATCGGCCCCATAACGATGCACGGCAACAAAAATGAGAATAGATGGGACTGGGTATCAGGACCGTGGCCTTGGGAGGGGGAGAATTAAAGTATGTGGATATATGAGAAAAAGTTACAGTATCCTGTAAAAATCAAAAAACCGAATCCTGCAGCTGCAAAAATAATCATCACCCAGCTTGGTGGAGCGTACTGCAAATGTTTGAGTAGCCTAGCTAATGCCGCCAAAACACGCATTTAAGCCGTTTTCCGCCATCTCCGCCTTTTATAATTTCTTTAAAAATTGTCCTTGCCATATTGTTCTTTTCCATATTACTTACATCATCATCTTTCAAAACTTCAGTCAATCTGCGAAGCTCTTTTTTGTTTAGCTTAACTTCTTCTTTTGGGTTTTCTTCTTGAGTTTGTTCAAGCATCTCTTTCAGCTTATCAATTTCATCCGTGATAGCTTTTTTCTTTGCTTTGTACTCTTCAAGAGTATCTACACCATCTTCATAAGCAAGCTTTACTCGTTCCAGACGAATTTCAAGTCTTTGAATTTGTGCAGATACTATCCTGCTGTCATCGTTGATATTTACTTCCTTAACAGAATTAGGATCAGCAAATTCCAGTTCAACATTTGGTAGTTCTATTTCGCATAAAATATTAAGAATGATATTAGCTATTTTTTCTGCTTTTATATATCCAACTCCGTCGCATTTTCCTCTGCTTCGCTCTGAACAACCGAAGTATCCGCCCTGATAAGACAATACTTTTCCGCATTTCTCACATCTTAATATTCCGGTTAACCAGTGAGATAAATCTTTACGATCAGAATTATAATACTTACCATACTTTTCTTTTTGCTTAACCAATCTTTCCTGTGTCTTATCCCATGTTTCCATATCTATAATAGGTTCGTGATGTCCATCGCTGATAATCATATCTTCCAAATTATAGTTTCTTGAGCGTTTACCGTTTGGACTCCAACAGATTTTTCCTATGTACAACATATTATGAAGCCAATAGTCTATGGTTCTGTTCTCAATCTTACAGTTCCGATGTGTTTTTATTCCCATAGCATTCAGTTCTTTTGCAATTGTTAAAAATCCCTTTTTGTTCAGATAGTCATTAAACACTTTACGTATAATCTCTGCTTCTTCAGGAACAATCACATATTCACCATTTTCAACCTTATAACCAAATCCGGGAATAGAAAGAACACCGCCTCTTTTTGCTTTTTCTGTCATTCCTCGTTTTACTTCTTCGGCAAGGTTAATACTGTAAAATTCGTCCATTGCTTCGATAATAGCTTCTATAAGGATAGATAATTTGTCATCTCCTATATCCTCACTAACTGAAACAACATCAATATTACGCTCTTTTCTGAGCATAGATTTATAAACAATGCTATCTTCACGATTTCGTGCAAATCGACTGAATTTCCAAACTAATATAACGTCAAATGGTTTCGGATTGCATTTTGCCAAACCTATCATTTCGTTAAATGCAGGTCTGTTTTTTGTTTTTCTTCCGCTGATGCCTTCATCTACAAATATAAATTCTTCAGGCAATAAAATTTGATTTTTTTCCGCATAGAGTTTTATTTTTTCCAACTGACTGTCAGGACTGTACTCAAGCTGATCATCAGTAGAAACTCGTATGTAAGCTGCCGCCACTTTCATTTTGTTTAACCTCCTTCCCTGAAAAACGGCAACTATTTATTCTATACGATTATTGTATCAATGCCGCTTTTTGAAATCAAATTTTTTTGCTCTTAATTTTAATTTTTTGGTTATGGTATTCGCTCAACGCTCGTGCCTCCATATCTTTTTTCCATTGTTCCATTTCATCTTCATTTAAGCTTGAGAGCATTATATCTTGCTTATCATCGCTCGCTACGAAGAGTTCAACCACAAATTCATTCATTAATACCACCTCTCATAATTTTATGTTTTACTTTTCACTTAAATAACAATGTACAAACTGGCTTTTGAGCACAAAAAAACGACCGGCATAACCGATCGTTTAAAATGCAAAAGCGACTGACTTTCGTCAGCCGCCGTATTCTTTAATTATATCATTGAATATACTTAAGTCTATTGTCTCGATTTCTTTTTCAGGTTCTTCCTGATGTAATTCCTCAACTTCTGTTTCTGTCAAAAGAATTTCTCTATATTGTTCTTCATTAGGAATATTCTTGTTTAGTATACTTTTTCTTGTTAGCGATTCAAGATATAACGCAACTTTAATCAGCACATACACCTCTTCATTTGACTCTTGATTAGTAAAAAGTATGTATTGGTTAATTAATTCTTTTGGTTTTTCCAATAAACTTCTTGCATAGTGTTTATCAAATGCATTACTACTACCATTTGATGATAAATTATATGCTTTTCCTATTTCATATGAACATTTTGCAAACTCTCCATTATAGAGAGTAGGCGATGCTAATTCAATATAAAGTTCTGTTTCTATAAAATTATCCGGATATTTTATGCCAGTATTTTCAAAACCAACAAATGTCATCGTTTGTAAACTGCTATGTAAAAAACCTAAAGAATACAATATTGCATTTTTATATTTATCTAATTTACGCTGATTATCATTATTTGAAAGTTTTATTTTGAAAATTTCAATAAACTCATCTAGAATATATTCATTTGCATCATCAAGTCTTTTGATATATTCCTCTTTTAAATATGATATGTATTCAACATAATTATTTCTAAAATCAGATAAGTTTTTCATTCGCTCCTTTCTAAATACATTATGTTTATCATCAACATATTTGTTTTTAGCTTCGATTACGTTCGGAATGCATTCTATCCATTTATTTAAATATGTTTCAAATTCATTTACATAAAGTTCAATATCAATAGAAATATCGCTTTTTGTTGTATAAACATTTGCAATCAAATCTGCTCCGTTATGTTTTCTTGAACTCACGTAACCACGATCCGTCCAAGCTACAAATGGGCAACAATGAAATGCACTCCCATTTAAATAATCTTTTTGATAACTTGTGCAAAGTGGGTGCACTCCACATAGCGAGCGAATATATTCAAAAAACTTTGAATCACTTCCACTCTCACTATATTTTGTTCCAAAGACCTCCGTTGAGTCCTCTATATTTTTTATAATGTTTTTGTCTAACCCAAAAACTTGAACAACTACTTTTATACATTCAATAATGACATATGAACAATTAATAAATTCATAAAAATCAAATGCAGCTTGTCCATCCCCAAGTTTGCCTAACTCCATACAATTAACATAGCTTATGGTGTCTTCTAATCTTGTCATTGTTGCACACAATCTATTCCATGCATTATATGCTCCGTTTGTTCCCTTTGCACCATCGGCAACTCTTTCTATAGAGAACTTCTCTTGATCATTTATCGCTCTTCGTAATTCTCTTGCCTTAACACTATCGAAATTGAATTTAATTATATCCAATGTTATTCCTCCAAAAAAAACACAAATGTTATGCGATATCCGTTACATATTTTCCAACAAATCCTCAATCTTACATCCAAGTGTTTTTGAAAGTGCAAGAAGAGTGGCTGTTGCTGCTTTATTTATATCCTTTGCTTTCAGTTCGTACTGTTGCAAAGTTCTCAAATTTACTCCCGATTTCTCTGCAAGTTCTCTTTGAGAATAACCGATGTTTTTTCGAAGTTCTTGCAATCTTGTTGTGGTAGTTTTCCTTTCAATTATTGAATTAACCACATCAACAAACTTATCTTCTGACGCTTCGTGAAGTGTTGAATATAGCTTTTCTATTTCTTTTGCAGATACATTCTGAAATATATCTTTAAATGTTCTGCCTGTATGCCATTGATAGTAAGCTACAATCCAACCACACCAATATTCAGGGGAACAATCATATTCGGTCTGCACTTCCGGTAGGTCTTGTTCAATCCCTGCTTTTGTAATGATTTCGTGAACAAGCTCTGTTCCTGATAATCCTGAAATGATTTTAGGCACACCATTTCCAAACTGTGCAGCAAATCTGGTTGCAACAAATAAATCAAAGAATTTTTGCAAATTCATCTTGCAAGCATTGACCGCATAATCTGCCGCTTCGCCAAGATTTCGCATTGCATCATCTAAATACTGCTCATCGTAAGCGTGCATCATCAGGGGTTACCTCCTCACGAATAATATCTCTCATATAAAGTCCGTCTAAATCTTCTTTTTCAAGTTCAGCATTAAATGATTCTCTTGCTTCGTCATCTCTTGCTTTTCGCTTTGCATAATAGATTGCGTTGTCGCAAACTTCATACGATACAAATTTAATCTCATCAAATGCATTTTTGCTTTTCAATACAACCTGTTCACCAAGTTTACCAAGTCGCATAGCATAAGACAATTGATTTAGTGAAATTTCGTTATTAACAAATGCTCTTGCAAAGGAGAAGTAAGAATCGTCAGCACGGTAACCGATAATCGAAGTC
>JAZOAI010000026.1:0-72726 GCA_045595365.1 Eubacteriales bacterium | reverse complement strand
CTTTTCGGGACAATGTAGGGGCGATTCAAGAATCGCCCGCGGGACATTCGTGAATGTCCCCTACGCCCACAGTCTCGCCTTGCTCAACATTTCCCCTCAAGGGGAAGGCTTAATGTGTGTCCTTAAGATCACACCCCATATGGGGTCTCTTTTTTGTCTATACTTCAATTATAATCGGAAGAATCATCGGGGTGCGCTTGATTTTCTGGTAGAGGAAGTCTGACATTCTGCTTTTTATCGTGTTTTTCATTGTTGCCCAGTCTGTCCGCTTTCCGTTTAAACACGATTGAACAACTTCGGCTGCAAGTGCGCGAAGCTCTTCCATAATGTCCTCTGCTTCTTTGACGTAGATAAACCCGCGAGAGATAATATCCGGCCCGGTCACAACTCTGCCCGTTTCAGAATCAAGCGAGACAACAACCGTGATGATGCCGTCCTGCCCAAGCTGCTTGCGGTCGCGCAGAACAACGGAGCCGACGTCGCCTATCCCTGAGCCGTCAATAAGAACCTTGCCGGAGGGAACCGTAGCGCCGAGCTTTGCTCCCTTTTCGGTAAACTCAACAACACGGCCTATGTCGCAGACAAAAACATTTTTCGGCTTGACCCCCATCTTAACCGCAAGAGCCTCGTGAGCCTTGAGATGGCGATGCTCGCCGTGAATCGGGATGAAATACTGCGGCTTTGTGAGCGCAAGCATAAGCTTAAGCTCCTCTTGGCATGCGTGCCCGGAGACGTGGACCTCTGCGAGCTTTTCATAAATAACCTCGGCGCCCTTGCGATAAAGCTCGTTGATAACGTTGCTTATCGCCTTTTCGTTGCCGGGGATGGGGCTTGCAGAGATAATAACGCGGTCATTGGGCATAATCTCAATCTTCTTATGAGCGGAGAAAGCGATTCGATAAAGCCCGGACATAGCTTCTCCCTGGGAGCCGGTTGTGATGATGCAGATTTTGTTTTTTGGGTGTTTTGTGATTGTGCCGAGATCAACAAGAACATCCTTCGGAATATCGAGATATCCGAGGTTCTGGGCAACCTCCATAATGTTTTCCATGCTCCGGCCACTTATAGCGACCTTTCTGCCATATTTCACCGCCGCGCGGATTATCTGCTGAACGCGGTGAACGTTAGATGCGAAGGTAGTAACAATAATTCGCTGCTTGCAATCTTTAAAAAGAGCTTCAAACGTGTCTCCGACAGTAGATTCGGACAGGGAATAGCCCGGCCTCTCTATGTTTGTCGACTCTCCTAAAAGCGCGAGAACGCCGCGCTTTCCAAGCTGGCCGAGGCGCGCAATATCCATCATCTCGCCCTGAATAGGCGTAACGTCAAGCTTGTAGTCACCCGTGTGGATGACCGTTCCGAGCGGGGTTTTTATAGCAAGCGCAACTGCGTCTGCTATGGAGTGATTGACGTTAATCATCTCGACCTCAAAGCTACCGATTTTGATTCTGTCACCCGGGGAGGCAATCTTAATTTTCGTTTTCGAGAGAAGGTTATGTTCTTCAAGCTTTTTGTTTATGACGCCTGCGGTGAGCTTTGTTGCGTAAATCGGGGCATTGACCTCGCGCAAAACATACGGCAGCGCACCGATATGGTCCTCGTGGCCGTGCGTGATTATAAAAGCGCGGATTCTGTTCTTGTGTTTTTTGAGATACGTGATGTCCGGGATGACCAAATCAATTCCGAGCATATCGTCGTCAGGAAATGCGAGGCCGCAGTCAACAACGATTATCTCACCGGCATATTCGTAGACATACATATTCTTCCCTATTTCGTTAAGCCCGCCAAGTGAAAAAACTTTTAATTTTTGTGCCATTTCAATTATCAAACTCCAATCTTTTTTGTGAATTTTGTTTTCAATATAAAACGAAACTGCTATGTATGCAAAGCGCAAAAAAGCACACCAAAAGAAGCGCCTTGGAAATCGGCGCGAGAAAAATCCCGACGGCAACAATCACAAATCAGCATACCCCACTATGCAGATGAGAAGGAGCCATCCGAGGACAAGGTGCTTATACGCTTATTTAAATATATAGTAATTCCGAAGAATAAAGACAAAGTTATATGAAAAGCTAAGCCTGCTATCATTGTAGCATAAATTGGAAGAAAAGTCCAGTTATTCTTTAAGATTTGAGCTGTCAAGCTTGTCTGCTTTTTCGACAAAAAGGTTGCACAGCTCCGAGGCAATCTCCTCGTTCATCCCTTCTCCGGTTATACGAAGCCGGGCAGAAGAGCGCGAGGGGTGAATGTTCACCCACCCGCCATCGGCACAAACCCGCAGCGCGCATATATGCTCGCTATACATATCGGAACAGGATTCTTCAAGTGTTTTCAAAAGCTTTTTTCTGTCGCTTTTGAGGTTGAGTTCTCGGGAGACGAGAGTAAAGTCAGGAAGCTCGGAAATGAGATTTTCAAATGTTTCTCCTGTTCTGTTCAAGTAGGTGAGAATTGAAACGGCACCTGCCGCGGCGCTGCTGAAAATGTTTTGTGTAAGGTAGATTTCCTTTGCACCGTGGTCTCTGCCTATTCTGAGAATTTGCCCGCCATATCCCTCGGCAATCTGCTCAAAAACGCCCGGTGAATCTGCAGAAACGGCAAGCTCTTTCTTTCCGGAACGAAAATGAACGAGAACGCAGAGCGCGTTTGTATGCCCGTCATCGTGCCAATGCTCTTTTTCATCGCGTACAAAGAGCTTGGTTCCATCGTCGGATACTGCAAGCTCGCATATTCCGCGCTCCGGGGGGAGAAGCTCGCAGCCTGAAGCGAGAAGAATCTCTCTCAGCACCTCTGCCGCCATTGAGCTTCCCGGGACTGCCACCCGAAAACCTGAGAGCGAGCCTCTCTTTCGCAGAGAAGAAACAAAAACATCAGCAGAGTCTGTAATGGATTTTGGCATTATAACATCACAGATTCCGGCGGATGCAGATTTCACTCCCCTTGTCGAGGCTTCTATTTGGCTTTGAATTGTCTGTTCAATGGGGAGGCCAAACTTGTCCGTAATGCGGATACACAGGCGCTGTGCATCATTTTCAAAGAACACGGTGAGGTTGAAGAGATATGTGCGCGCAACATATGCCGCCGCCGCAAAAAATGTTGAGCCAAGCTCTGTGACCTGGGCGCCTGAGCTTGCGGCACCGGAAATAAAAGAGCTTGCCAGCAATTTGCACATAGTGCAGTCTGAATAGCCCACGGCAATTCTTGCGTCAATTTCAGCACACGCTCTCCCGAGTATCATCGCAAGCTCGGGCGTTATTTTGTCCGCCGCTCCGCAGATTTCGCCGGATTCATCAAATAGCGAATTTTCAAAAAACGAGAATGGAGAGTCCGGCGCGGCTATGTGAAAAATATCATTTCGCATATAAGTATCCTCCGTTTCTTTTGATAGAATTATTGCCTTAAAACGGGTTACTTAAACAAAAAGGCAAACCGAAAGTGAAATTTCGGTTTGCCAAAGAAAAAAGCTTTAAGGCCTCGGAACGGTTGTTGTGTTGTAAATTGTGATAAACTTGAGTGCGTACAGGTCGCAGACTATGTAGCGCTCAAGGTCGGGCTGGTAGAGCGTTAAGAAGTTCGTTCCAACCTTTGCGAGAATTCCGTTTCGCGTTTCTATAAGCTGAGTTCCGATAAGAAAATCGCAGGAAACAAAATAGCCGATGGAGGTCTGCAGCTGCTCTCCAAGCATCTGGACCTGGTCGCCCGATGTTCCATTCTCATAAAAATCTCTCGTCGGAGGGGTCTGCGAAAAGTTGAGCCTGCCGTTTATTGAATCCATAAAAAATCTCCTTTATCAAATTTTATGTTTCAGAATATTCTTCTGTGGGATTGTAAAAGCAGTGCTTTCCGATGCGCACAGCAAAGCTTCCGACAGAGCTTGGGAAACTCTCGCGGCACTCATCAGAAAACGGGTTAAAAAACCACAACGCCTGCCCGAGCGGGGACAGCCTGTTTCCCGCGATTGCCCAGTCAGCGATGTCATAGTGTATCTGCTCGGGGTTCATGTTGTATATGTTCTGAGGATTATACCGGTTGTTGTAATAATCTGTTGCACATTCAAACTGTCCGGGCTGAAAAACGATGTTTCTGATGTTTTGCTCGCCAACGCGGGCATATTCGCCGTCAGGCGCGTATACACGGTTCATAATAACGCTTGCAACTGCTTGCATTCCGGTGTAGCCTTCGCCTCCTGCCTCGCATTGAATAAGCCTCGCGAGAAGCTCTCTGTCAGAAAACGGCATACGCATCGCTCCTTTACACAAAAAGCTTATGCAAGGAGTGTTTTTTATAGAACAAAAAAGCGATGCGCCTAAAAAACAGATGAGTTGTCAGAAAAAACAAGTTTTATTTGAAATTTACTATTGAGTATTGTGCGGAAGTTGTGGTAAAATATAACGTAGAATGTTATAATATGCCTAAAAAGCCAAACGGAGGTAGTTTGATATAATGGACGTTAACACAAACCCGACTAACTTTATTCACGAGGCAATAAATTCCGATATTGCCGAAAAGGGGATTAAGAAAATACACACGCGCTTTCCGCCCGAGCCGAACGGTTATCTGCACATAGGCAGCGCAAAGGCTATCTGGATTTCCGCAGGCGTTGCGCAGAAATATAACGGGCTTTTCAATCTTCGATACGACGATACAAACCCTGTCCGTGAAGACGATGAGTTTGTCCGTTCAATCGAAGAGGATTTGCGCTGGCTTGGTGCAGAACCCAACGGCGGCATTTTCTACGGCTCGGACTATTTCGATAAGTGTTATGAATACGCGATAGACCTCATAAAGCGCGGCAAGGCATACGTCTGCGACCTTACGGCAGAGGAGATGCGCGAATACCGCGGCACGCTCACGGAACCGGGCAAAAACAGCCCGTATCGCGACCGCTCTGTTGAAGAAAATCTCGACCTTTTTGAGAGAATGAAAAACGGAGAATTTCCTGACGGCAGCCACACTCTCCGCGCAAAAATTGATATGGCATCGCCCAATATGAATATGCGTGACCCCGCGATTTACAGAATTTTGCATACCCACCACCACCGCCAGGGGGATAAGTGGTGTATATACCCGCTCTATGACTATGCTCATCCGATTCAGGATGCGCTTGAAGGGATTACCCACTCTCTCTGCTCAATAGAGTTTGAGGACCACAGACCCCTTTATGACTGGGTTGTCCGCGAAATCGGATTCGAAAACCCGCCGCGCCAGATTGAGTTCTCGCGCCTTAACATCACAAATACGGTTATGTCAAAGCGCTATCTCCGCCATCTGGTAGAGGAGAAGTTTGTTGACGGTTGGGATGACCCCCGTATGCCGACGCTCTCAGGGCTTCGCCGCCGCGGATATACGCCGAGCGCAATCCGCACGTTCTGCGAAAAAATCGGAATTTCAAAGACCCTCAGCACAGTTGATTATTCCTTCCTCGAGCATTGTATCCGTGAGGATTTGAATGAAACGGCAACGAGAATGATGGTTGTTCTTCGCCCGATAAAGCTTGTTATCGACAACTACCCCGAGGGTAAAACCGAGACGTTTGATGCACAGAATAACCCTGCTGACGAAAACGCAGGAACGCACAAGGTCACCTTTTCCCGCGAGCTTTATATTGAGCGAGAGGACTTTATGGAAGAGCCTGTCAAAGGATATTTCAGAATGTTCCCAGGCAACGAAGTAAGGCTTAAGTATGCCTATTACGTAACCTGCAAAAGCTTTGAAACGGACAAGGACGGCAACGTAACTGTAATCCACGCGGAGTATGATCCCGAATCCCACGGCGGCGGGACTCCTGACGGCAGAAAGGTCAAGGGCACTATCCACTGGGTTTCGGCACACGATGCAGTCGATGCAGAAGTCAGGCTCTATAACAACCTGTTCAATGCAGAAAACCCGGGCGACTATCCCGAGGGCGGCTCTTTTACCGACAACATAAACCCCGATTCTCTTGAAATCCTTGAAAACTGCAAATGTGAAGCCGCAATAGCAGCCGGCAAGGCAGATGAGCGTTATCAGTTCCTCAGAAACGGATATTTCTGCCTCGACAATAAGCTTTCAACCGATGAAAAGCTTGTGTTCAACAGAACCGTTTCACTCAAGGATTCCTGGGCGAAGAAAAAGTAAAATAGAGGTATAAGAATAATGGATATGAAATTTTTTGAAGAGGCAGAGGCGCGCATCCCCAAAGGGCGCGTCAGAACCCGTTTTGCCCCGAGCCCTACAGGCTATATGCATATCGGAAACCTTCGCACAGCACTTTATACCTATATGATAGCAAAGCACAACGGCGGCGATTTCATCCTCAGAATTGAAGATACAGACCGCGAAAGGCTTGTAGACGGCGCAACCGACTTGATTTACAGAACTCTCCGCGAAACCGGGCTTTCTTATGACGAAGGCCCCGATATAGGCGGTCCGGTAGGCCCGTATATCCAGAGCGAGAGAATGGGAATGTATAAGCAGTATGCCGAGCTTCTTATCGAGCGCGGTGCTGCATACCGTTGCTTCTGCGAAAAGACCGACCACGAGGAAAAGGAAGGCGAGCTTCCAGCAAAGTATGACGGCAGATGCTCCCGTCTTTCCGAAGAGGAAATTCAGAAAAAACTCGATGCAGGCGAGAGCTACGTAATCCGGCAGAAAATGCCGAGAAGCGGCGAAACAACGTTTTCTGATGTTGTTTACGGCGATATCACCGTTCCGAATGAGGACCTTGACGACCAGGTTCTTATCAAGTCAGATGGGTTCCCTACATACAACTTCGCAAATGTTATAGATGACCACCTTATGGGCATCACTCACGTTGTCAGAGGTTCGGAATACCTTTCCTCTGCTCCGAAATACAACCTGCTTTACAAGGCCTTTGGTTGGGAGATTCCGACGTATGTCCACTGCTCTCCTGTTATGAAGGATGCTCAGCATAAGCTCTCCAAAAGAAACGGGGACCCCTCTTATGAAGACCTCATAAATGAAGGGTATTTAAAAGATGCGGTTGTCAACTACGTCACGCTTCTCGGTTGGAGCCCCGGTGGAGAAAGGGAGATATTCTCGCTTTCTGAGCTTGTTGATATCTTTGAACTCCGCGGGATTTCAAAATCTCCGGCAATATTTGACACAGCAAAGCTTAAGTATATAAACGCGGAATATATCAGAGCGATGTCGCCCGAGGAGTTTGCCTCTGTTGCACGCCCGTATATCAGGCAGGGAGTGAAGAATCCGGATATTAATCCTGACCTTATCGCTCCGCTTCTTCAGCAGCGCTGTGAGCGCCTTGCGGATATTCCTGAGCAGGTTGATTTCTTTGATGCTGTGCCTGAATATGATTCGGAAATGTACTTCCACAAAAAAATGAAAACCAATGCGGAAACCGCGCTTGTAACTCTGCGCGAGCTTCGCCCGGTTTTAGAGGGTATTTCCGAATGGACTTTTGACCGCATCCACGACACGCTGTTTTCATATATCGCAGAGCGGGAGCTTAAGAACGGTTACGTTCTCTGGCCGCTCCGCACAGCGCTTTCAGGAAAACAGGTCACGCCCGGCGGCGGTGTTGAGTTCTGCCACATTCTCGGAAGAGAAGAGACACTAAAGAGAATTGACGCCGCAATAGAAAAACTGTCAAAATAGAATACTGAATTTAAAAGAAAAAATAGAGGAAAGCTTTCCTCTATTTTTTTCTTGCAAATATGAGTGAAATAAAGTAGCACGCGGATAGCGCGAGAACGATTGTTGCGCCGGTCGCGGAATCAATATAGAATGAAATTATAAGGCCAGCAATTCCGCAGATGACGGAAAGAAGGACTGAAATCCATGTGTAAGAACGGAGATTTCCCGATATATTCCGAGCGCATGCTGCAGGGAGAGTGAGGAGGGAGGTTATAATCAAAAGCCCTACCCACGATATCGAAACGGCAACGACAAGCGCGATGAGCGAGGAAAAAAGAATGTCAATAAGCTTTGTGTTGATGCCAAGACTTTTTGCAAGCGTGGGGTTTATGCTCATCGTGCATATTCTGTTGAAGAAAATGAGCCAGATTGCAATAACAATAATAAAGAGAAAGAGAGCAAAGAGCAGATCGGTCGGGGTAATGCTTAGAAAATCTCCTATAATATAGCTTGAGTATCCCGAAAAGTTTCCGCCCGAGGCAAGAAGAACTATTCCAAGCGCTGATGCTGTTGAGGAGAACACGCTTATTGTCGTGTCGGTTGATGCGCGGTTCCTGTTTTTTGCAAGCACAAGCAAAATGGCAAAAGCGATTCCGAGAAGAATCATCGAGCCACGAGGGTCAGAAAAACCGAGGATTGCTCCGAACGCAATTCCCGTAAGCGCAGAATGGCCGAGAGTGTCGGCGAAAAAGGACATACGGTTACTGACGACGAGGGTGCTTAAAAGCCCGAGAACAGGAGTTATCAGAAAAACTGCAAGAAGCGCGTTCTTCATAAATTCAAAACTTACCCACGAAAAAGGAAAAACAGACTCAAGAATGTTGTAAATATAATTCACTTTACACTTCCTCCTTCGTCGAAAATATTTCTATACGCGATGGAGCTGAGAACGGCCTCGGGAGAGCCTTCTTCAAGAATTTTCCGGTCAAGGAGGATAAATCTGTCAGCGTGCGCTGCAATTCTTTTATGGTCGTGCGATATTACGATGATTGTCAGGTCAAAACGCTTTCTGATTTTGTCTATTATCTTGTAGAAAATTTCAAGGCCGTTGTTGTCAACTCCGCTCACAGGCTCATCAAGAAGAAGAATCTCCGGGCCGCGCGAAAGCGCAAGAGCAAGCAAAACCCGCTGCAGCTCCCCGCCGGAAAGCGCGCCTATGCGGCGGGTGAGAAGACTTTCCTCCTCGACTTCGGTGAGGAGAGATTTTGCTCTGCTACGGAGTTTCCTTTTTGTTCCGAGCCATGCGGGAAACCGGGAAGATGTCACAGCAAAAAGGTCAAGCACGCTTATCGGGGCGTTTCTGTCAGTTTCAAGAAGCTGCGGAACGTACCCGATTTTCGGATGAGCGGTCTTGTTGTTTTCAAAGTCCGTGAACAGAACCTCGCCCGAGTGGGGAAGCTCTCCGATTATTGCTCTTAAGAGGGTTGATTTTCCCGCACCGTTCGGGCCGATAAGTGCGGTCAGCTCGCCGCAGTGTATATGAAGATTTATGTTTTCCAAAACCCTCACACTTCCGAATGAAACAGAAAGGTTATGTATTTTTGTGCAACACATTCCGCAGAAGTTGCCGCTTTTCTTGTCCTTATGCACAATATCACCTCGTAAAAAAGATTCCGTATATATTTTACCAAATATTTTAAATGATTACAATCGCGAAGAAGAGGGAAAAAAGTTGTGTCTTGAAAAAAGGGTGAGATATGATATAATAAATTAGTTAAATGTAATTAAATGGGAGAGTGTAAGAGCCTTGCGAATGAGAAAGAAACCGAACCTTGATAAGCGTCGGGAGAATTGTTTTGCAATTATTCCGGAAAACCTTGAATCGCTTCGTGGGTTATGGAAAGAAAAATTCGGGTTTAAGCGAATATGTGTTGAAATAGGCTGCGGGAAGGGCAGGTTTATAACCGAGAGTGCAAAGGCTGACCCCGAAACGCTTTTCATAGGAATAGAGCGCGAGCAGAATGTTTTTGTTATGGCGGCGGAAAAGGCAGTCAGAGATGATATTAAAAACATTCTTTTTATGGATATTGACGCTGCAAATATCTGCAGCATTTTCGAAAAAGGCGAGATTGACGGAATATATTTAAACTTCAGTGACCCGTGGCCGAAGAAGAAGCAGGCAAAGAGACGGCTTACCCACGCTGATTTTCTCGCGAAATACGATGAGGTTCTGGGGGATGACGGCTTTGTATTCTTCAAAACGGACAACGCCGCTCTCTTTGAGTTTTCCCTAAATTCAATGGCGGATTACGGCCTGAGGCTTTCCAACATCACCTTCGACCTTGCATCAAGCGGGCTGGATAATATCGTTACGGAATATGAAGCGAGATTTATGGAGCAGGGCATGAATATCTACCGTGTAGAGGCGCGAAAATCAATCTGAAAAGTGTGAGATTGTGTTATGAGTAAAAAGGTGGTTGTTATAGGTGCAGGGGCGGCAGGGCTCTTTGCAGCGGGGCAAGCTGCAAGGTGTGGTGCCGAGGTGTTTCTCTTTGAGAAGAATTCATTCCCCGGGAAAAAACTTAATATAACGGGGAAAGGCCGTTGCAACGTTACCAACAACTGCAGCTTTGATGAGCTTGTTGCAAACGTTCCGCAGAATGCGCGGTTTATGTTCAGTGCGTTTTCTGCGTTCTCGCCTCAGGATATGATGGCGTTTCTTGAAAATGCGGGTGTCCCGCTTAAGACAGAGCGCGGCGCAAGAGTTTTCCCTGTGTCTGACCGCGCGCGTGATATAACGGATGCGCTCTGGCGATATGCAAAATCAAACGGTGTTAAAATGAAAAATGCGGAGGTTTCGGAGATTCTTTTTGAAGAAAATTCGGTTAAAGGGATAAGCGCGGGAGATGGAAAAGTTTTGTGTGACTCTGTAATTGTCGCAACGGGGGGCGCTTCGTATCCGCTCACCGGCTCAACGGGCGATGGATATCGCTTCGCTCTCTCTGCGGGGCATACAGTTATGCCTCCCTGTGCTTCGCTTGTTCCGCTTTCCGCGGAGCGCGAGCTTTGCAAAAGTGCGCAGGGGCTTACGCTAAAAAATGTAGTTCTGACCGCATATGACAGCAAGGGGAAAGTTCTCTTTTCAGAACTCGGAGAAATGCTTTTTACCCACTTTGGAATAAGCGGGCCGCTTGTTCTTTCAGCGAGCGCGCATATGAGAAACTTTGAAAAAGAAAAGTATCATATTTGCATAGATTTAAAGCCCGGGCTTTCTGCTGATAAGCTTGAAGAGCGCTTGCTTCGTGATATAGAAGAAAAGAAGAACAAGGATATGCACAATATTCTGCGAGGGCTTCTGCCGGCGCGTATGGTGCCCATAGTCCTTGAAAAATCAGGTATTGACGGAGCTGTCAAGGGTAATAGCCTTACACGTGAGATGCGCAGAACTCTGCGAGATACGTTAAAAGGCTTGAGAATTGATATTGACGGCAAGCGCCCGATTGACGAGGCGATTATAACCTCGGGAGGAGTAAATGTCCGGGAGATAAACCCGAAGACAATGGAATCAAAGAAAAAACGCGGCTTGTTCTTTGCTGGCGAGGTGCTTGATGTTGATGCATACACCGGGGGCTTCAACCTCCAGATAGCGTGGTCGAGCGCATTTGCAGCAGGGAGATACGCCGCGGGAAGTGAGGAATAGAGAAATGAAGAAAACGGCGATTGCAATTGATGGCCCGAGCGGAGCGGGCAAAAGCACAATGTCGAAGCTTCTTGCAAAGGAATTGGGCTTTATATATGTCGATACGGGTGCGATATACCGAACAGTCGGTATATATACATACCGCAGAGGCATCGACTCCAAAAACGCCGAAGCAGTAGAAGCTCTCCTGCCGGAAATCGACATTGTCATAAAACACATTGACGGAGTTCAGCGCATATTCTTAAACGGTGAGGATGTGTCGGAGAAAATCCGCGAGCATATTATTTCAAAATATGCATCTGATGTTTCCGCAATCCCTGCGGTTCGCAAATTCCTGCTTGATATGCAGCGAGGCTTTGCCAAAGAGCATAATGTCATTATGGACGGGCGCGATATAGGAACCGTTGTCCTTCCTGATGCCGAGATTAAAATTTTTCTCACGGCAAATGACGAGGACCGCGCAAAACGCCGCTATGAAGAGCTTCTTTTGAAAGGGCAGGAGATTACCTATGATAAAGTCCTTTCTGATATGCGTGAGCGTGACCGCCAGGACGCGGGGCGCGAAACTGCGCCGCTTGTAGCGGCAGATGACGCTATAACAGTTGATACTACGGGCAACACTCTTGAAGAGAGTATTGCAGAGCTTAAGAGAATAATCGCTGAAAGGTTAAATGGATAATGCTTGTTTATAAAATTCTTTTCGCACTGCTTATGCCTGTTTTCAGGCTGTTTTACAGGATGCGAATAATCGGAAAAGAGAATATTCCGGAAGAAGCAGCAGTAATGTGTGCAAACCACACTTCCTTGCTGGACCCCATTTTTCTTTGCATCGCGTGCGGGATACGTGAGAGGTGGGCGTTTATGGCAAAGGTTGAGCTTTTTAAGATTCCTGTGCTTAATTTGATTCTCAAGTGGGTCGGCGCAATCCCCGTAAACCGCGGTGCAACCGATATTTCAACGTTGCGAAACGCAATTGCGGCTCTCGAAGAAGGAAAAAAGGTTATGATTTTTCCGGAGGGAACCCGCGTGCGTGACGGGGAAGAAGGTACCGGTGCAAAAACGGGTGCGGCTATGATTGCTTCCCGCGCAGGCGCGCAGATGGTGCCGGTCTACATAAGCGCAAAAAAGCACATCTTCGGGAGAGTTGATGTAATTTTCGGAAAACCTGTCCCGACAGATATTAGCGAAAAGGGCCAGGCGAAGTACAGAACACTCGTGAACTTAGTTTTCGGAGAAATTATGCGCATGGGAAGCGGCGGTGAAGAATATGGCGGAAATTAAAGTCGCAGAAACCGCAGGCTTCTGCTTCGGTGTCCGCCGAGCAGTGGATATAGCCGAAAAGCTCGGGCGTGACGGTACGCGTGCATGCACGCTCGGGTCTATAATACACAATGCTCACGTCGTCAATTATCTCACAGAGCTTGGAGTTCCGAGCGTGGATTTTGTTTCCGAGATTCCAAAAGGCGCCCTTGCGGTTATCCGTTCACACGGAGTTCCTGCGGAAATTTATGAAAAACTCCGGGAAAACGGAACAGAATATGTTGATGCAACCTGCCCTTATGTTATGCGCATTCACAACATAGTCAAGGAAAAATCTGAGCAGGGGAGCGAGGTAATCATCGTCGGAAAACGCGAGCATCCCGAGGTCCTCGGCATCGCAGGGCAGTGTAAAAACGCAGAAATTGTCGGAAATGAAGAAGAAATTATTTCGCTTCTAAAAAGGCGCCCAGACCTTGAAATGAAGCCAGTTTGCGTTGTTGCTCAGACAACCGTCGGAAGAAAATTTTGGGAAAACTCTATAAAAAAAATAAAAAAAGTGTGTACAAATTGCGAAATATTTGATACAATATGTCTCGCAACCAGTAAACGACAAGCCGAAGCCGCTTCGCTCGCTGCAGAGGCTGACGTTATGGTAGTCATCGGGGACAGGACAAGCTCAAATACAAATGAGCTGGTCGAGATATGCCGAGAACACTGCCCGAGAGTGCTTCGTGTTGAGAATGCCGACGAGATTTCTCTTGAAGGTATTTCCGGCGCCGCACTTATCGGAATAACTGCAGGGGCATCCACACCCGATTGGATAATTAAGGAGGTAAAAGGCAAGATGAGCGAAGAAATCAAGAACATTGAAGGAGAATCCTTTGAGGAGATGCTTCTCAATTCCCTCAAAACTTTTAATAATGGAGATAAGGTTGTCGGCGTTATAACTGCAGTTACACCGTCCGACATTCAGGTAGACCTTGGCGCTAAATACGCAGGTTATATACCGTATTCGGAAATCGGCGACAACACTTCAGACGTCTCTGAATTTAAAGTCGGCGATGAAATTGAAGCATGTGTAGTAAGAGTAAACGACGTTGAGGGTATAATCACTCTCTCAAAGCGTCGCCTTGATGCAATCAAGGGGTGGGACGATGTCGAAGCTGCCCGCCAGGACAAGACAACTGTCGAGGGCACTGTTGTTGACACAAACTCCGGCGGTATCATCGTTTCCGTAAGCGGTTTGCGTGTATTTGTTCCCGCATCCCAGACAGGGCTTCCGAAGAGCGCTGAGATGACAGATATGCTCAAGAAGAAGGTTCAGCTCAGAATTAAAGAAGTCAACCGCCCGCGTCGCCGCATAGTCGGTTCTATCCGCGAGGTTGCGTTTGAAGCCCGCCGTGAGGCTATGGAGCGCGTCTGGAGCGAGATTGAGGTCGGTAAGGAATATAAAGGCGTTGTTCGCTCTCTTATGTCATACGGCGCATTTGTTGATATCGGTGGAGTTGACGGAATGGTTCACATTTCCGAAATGTCATGGACAAGAATCGGCCACCCGTCTGAAATCTTCAAAGAGGGCGACATCATTGATGTTTTTGTAATCGCGCTTGACCCCGAAAAGAAGAAGATTTCTCTTGGTTACCGCAAGGCAGAGGATAACCCGTGGACTAAGTTTACTGCAGCTTACAAGGTTGACGACGTTGCAAAGGTAAAGGTTGTTAAGCTTATGCCGTTTGGCGCGTTTGCAGAGATTCTTCCGGGAGTTGACGGTCTCATCCACATTTCCCAGATTACAAACACTCATATCGCACGTCCTGGTGATGTTCTCAAGGAAGGCGACGAGGTTGAAGCAAAGATCACAAACATAGACGAGGAAAACAAGAAGGTTTCTCTCTCTATGCGCGCTCTCATCCCCGGTGAGGAGGAGTCTGCAGCACCTGCAGAGGTCGAAGCTTCGGATGAAGTCATCGCAACCTCAGGTGAGGAGAACGACATCGTTCCCGCAGACGCTGAATAATTTAACAAGCAAAAGAGCCGGAGAAAACTCCGGCTTTTTTTGTATGTTCAGATGAATTTTTTGTTAAATTATTGTAATAAGATTGACTTTGCAAAAATTAGAGCATAAAATAACTGATGTGTATAATTTACCATAGGAGGCAGATATGCTCAGAAAGCTTTTGAAGTGTGTAAGAGAATATAAAAAAACGGCAATTCTCTCTCCCGTATTCATAACATTTGAGGTTATCATAGAAATTTTCATTCCGCTTCTGATGTCTAAAATTATCGACATCGGAATAAACGGTGGCGGCGGAATCCCGTATATCTTAAAAACAGGGGCGTTTATGGTAGTTATGTCCATACTCTCCCTTGTGTTTGGCGTACTTTCGGGTCGGTTCGCCTCAGTTGCGGGAACCGGATTTGCAAAGAATGTGCGAATAAAAATGTTTGAGAAGATTCAGGATTTCTCTTTTAAGAATGTTGACAAGTTTTCAACCTCATCTCTTGTGACAAGGTTGACCACAGACGTCACCTTCCTTCAGAACGCGTTTATGATGGTCATCCGTATGATGGTGCGCTCTCCGATAATGCTTGTCAGTGCAACAGTGCTTGCCTTTTCCATAAATGCGCGTCTCTCGTGTATCTTCCTTGTTGCAATTCCGATTCTTGCAGGTGCGCTGATTTCAATTTCATTAAAAGCATTCCCGCGCTTTAAGGAAATGTTTTTAAAATACGATAATATGAACTCTGCCGTTCAGGAGAGCCTTGTTGCAATCCGCGTTGTCAAAGCCTTCGATCGAGGGGAGTATGAAAACGAGAAGTTTGCAGCTTCAGCAGAAAAACTTCGTGATGCTCAGAGAAGGGCTGAACGCATCCTGATTCTCAATATGCCTATAATGCAGCTTGTTATGTATGCATGCATAATAACAATGCTGTGGTTTGGCGGAAACCTCATCGCAGGAGGGAGAATGCTCTCGGGTGAGCTTCTCAGCTTTATAAGCTATATTTCCCAGATTCTGATGTCGCTTATGGGGCTTTCAATGTGCTTTGTGAGCATTGTTATGTCAAGGGCATCCATTGTCCGTGTCTGCGAGGTTCTTGACGAAGAGCCGGACATAAAAGATGTTTCCGGCGGCAAAACAACTGTTGAAAACGGCGAAATTTCTTTCGAGAATGTAAGCTTTTCCTATTCGGGAGATTTAAAAAACAGCGCTCTGTCAGGGCTCAACTTTAAAATATCGTCGGGAGAAACAATCGGCATCTTAGGTGGAACCGGCTCGGGGAAAACCTCTCTTGTTCAGCTTATACCGAGGCTTTATGATGTAACGGAAGGTTCAGTTTCTGTCGCGGGGACAGATGTTCGCGAGTATAATATCGAAGCCCTGCGTGATTCTGTTGCTATGGTCCTGCAGAACAATGTCCTCTTCTCCGGCACTATTGCAGAAAACCTGCGCTGGGGAAACGAGTCGGCAACACAGGAGGAGCTTGAGGCGGCCTGCCGGTGCGCGGCGGCACACGATTTTATATCTTCTTTCCCGGAGGGATATGAAACTCTCCTCGGCCAGGGCGGAGTTAATCTCTCAGGAGGTCAGAAGCAACGTCTTTGTATAGCGCGCGCACTTTTAAAGAAGCCTAAAATCATAATCCTCGATGACAGTACAAGTGCCGTCGATACCGCAACGGATAAGAAAATCCGCAGTATGTTCAGAACCGAGCTTTCCGATGTAACAAAAATAATAATTGCACAGCGCATAACATCAATAAGTGATGCTGACAGAATAATTGTTCTTGATGACGGAAAGATAAATGCAATCGGAACTCACCAACAGCTTCTTGAGACAAACGAAATTTACAAAGAGGTTTACGAATCTCAGCAGAAGGGAGAGGAGTAATATGGCGAATGCGAAGCCTATGGGTGGGCCTCCCAGGCGCGGGCTGCAAAAACCCAAGAACATACGAAAAGCCGTTGCCCGTATTCTGAGCTATATGAAGGGGCAAAGAAAAAGGCTTACGCTTGTCTTCTTGGGAATCCTCATAAGCTCTTCTGCCGGAGTTGCGGGGACTTACTTCTTAAAACCCATATTCAACACTATTGATGAAGGCTTGAGAACGGGGAATTTCAAACCGTCATCTCTCGCATCGGGGCTTCTTGCTATGGCTGCGGTATATGTTCTCGGCGCAGCCGCTGCGTATATGTATAACCGTCTTATGCTTGATATATCCACGAATACAATGCGTAAAATCCGTGTCGATATGTTCACAAGGCTTCAGAGCCTTCCTATAAGGTATTATGACACCCATTCCCACGGCGAAATTATGAGCCGCTTCACAAATGACACCGATACTCTCCGCGAAATGCTGAGCCATGGAATCCCTCAGATGTTTTCATCGTGCGTAACGATAATCGGGGTCTTTGTGATGATGCTCGTTTTAAGCCCGCTTCTTACGCTCCTCATAATCGTTATGCTTGCAATTATTCTCTTTGCAGTCAAAAAAATCGGAGGACAGAGCGCAAAGTATTTTAAACGTCAGCAGAAATCGCTTGGGGCTGTCAACGGCTATATCGAAGAAATGATAGAGGGGCAGAAGGTTGTAAAGGTTTTTTGCCACGAAGAAAAAGCAAAAGAACGTTTTTCTGAAATCAGCGAAGAGCTTTTTCACGCTGCTTCAAATGCAAATACCTGTGCGAGTATCCTCGGGCCTATAACAAACAACTTTTCGTATATAAACTATGCAATGACAGCTGCCGCAGGGGCATCTCTTGCTATACTCGGCATAATGGATATAGGATCCGTCGCGTCGTTTCTGCAGTATACGCGCTCGTTCTTTCAGCCTATAACCCAGATTTCCCAGCAGTTTAATTCCATCATAAATGCTCTGGCTGGGGCAGAGCGCATATTTGAGCTTCTTGATGAAATACCCGAAAATGACGAGGGTGATGTCAGCCTCGTATGTGTGACAAAAACAGAGAATGGCTCCCTTGAAGAAAGCGAAAAAAGAACAGGACTCTGGGCGTGGAAGCTTCCGGCGGAAAACGGAACGTGTGAATACGTTGAGCTTCGCGGCGATGTGAGGTTTAATGACCTTGTATTTGGATATATCCCCGAAAAAACAGTCCTTGACGGAATCTCTCTCTATGCAAAGCCGGGGCAGAAGATCGCCTTTGTTGGCTCTACCGGAGCAGGGAAGACAACCATAACAAACCTCATAAACCGCTTTTACGATGTTCCTGACGGAATGATAACCTATGACGGAATCAATATAAACAGAATTAAAAAAAGCGATCTTCGCCGCTCACTCGGTATGGTGCTTCAGGATACTCATTTGTTTACAGGGACCGTTGCAGACAATATCCGTTACGGAAAGCTTGACGCAACAGACGAGGAGATTGTTCAGGCGGCGCGCCTGGCAAATGCCCATTCGTTTATAACCCACCTCCCGCAAGGGTATGACACGGTTCTCACCTCCGACGGAGTAAACTTAAGCCAGGGGCAGCGTCAGCTTCTTGCGATTGCCCGCGCGGCGGTTGCAGATCCGCCGGTTCTTATTCTTGATGAGGCTACAAGCTCTATTGATACGAGAACAGAAGCCCTTATAGAAAAGGGAATGGACACCCTTATGGAGGGCAGAACCGTTTTCGTAATAGCGCACAGACTTTCGACGGTAAGAAACTCAAATGCGATTATGGTAATCGAAAACGGCAAAATAATCGAGAGAGGGACACACGACGACCTTATCGCTATGGGCGGAAAGTATTTCCAGCTTTATACCGGAATGTTCGAGTTGGAATAAAATTAAAAAAATATCAAAAAAAGGCTTGACCTAGGTACCAAAAGTGTGATACAATCTATATTACCTGTGAAAGGTTTATTTTTTGTGCTCATTTTTTGGGCGTGAGAAATCAAGCCTACGTGGTAAAAACAAAGTTTCCGCGAAGCCGAAAGGCTGTCAGGGAGGCAAATTATTCTTTGGAGGCCGTTACATTATGAGAACAAAAATCACACTCGTTTGCACAGAATGCAAGCGCAGAAACTACGACACAATGAAGGAAAAGAAAAACACTCCGGACAGACTCGAATTGCGCAAGCATTGCCCGTTCTGCCGCAAGCATACTCTTCACAGAGAATCCAAGTAATAAAAGTTTTTCTTTTGTCAATTACAAATGAAAGGGTGTGCTTTGAATGTCGGAGAAGAAAAAACGCAGCGTTGCTGCATGGTTCCGTGAAATGAAAAGTGAGCTTAAGAAGGTCGCATGGCCGTCGGCAAATCAGGTATATAAGAACACCTGCATAGTTTTGATTGTTTGTGCAATTTTTGCAGTCATCACCTGGGTTATGGATCTTCTCTTCAATTCGGGAATCGGATTTCTCCTTAACCTTTAATCAGTAGGGGAGGAGTCAGAAAATGGCAGGAAATGCTAAGTGGTATGTTATTCATACGTACTCAGGCTATGAAAATAAGGTAGCCGCAACAATTGAAAAAGCAGTAGAAAACAGAAAATTGCATGACCTTATCTGCGCCGTAAACGTTCCTGTCGAAACTGTTGTTGAAGTTAAAGACGGCAAGCGAAAGGAAGTTGAACGCAAAATCTTCCCGGGGTATGTCCTCGTGAAGATGGTCATGACAGACGAAAGCTGGCATGTCGTCAGAAACACTCGCGGTGTTACGGGCTTTGTCGGCCCCGCGAGCAAGCCGGTTCCGCTCAGTGATGAGGAGGTTGAAAACCTCGGCGTTGAAAAGCACGAGCTTGTTATTGATTACAAGGTCGGCGACAACGTCAGGATTATTGACGGCGCACTTGAAGACTTTATCGGCGTTGTCGACGAAATCGAGCTTGACAAAAACAAGATTCGCGTTATCGTCTCAATGTTCGGCAGAGAAACCCCGGTTGAGCTTGAGCCCGACCAGGTTGAGCCTGCTTCTGAGGAATAGGCTCAGTTTTATGTTGTATGCAGGCGCGTTTTGCGCTTTAGCATAGTCCGGGTTGGAATTGCCCGGCGTGGGAGGTGTCCTCGCGTATAAAGTGGAAGAGGCTTCTTAATTCCGCTTGCGAAGTTGATGCCGCCATTTACCACATTTTATTAAGGAGGTGCGATATCATGGCACAGAAAGTAGTAGGATTCATTAAGCTTCAGATTCCGGCAGGTAAGGCAACTCCGGCGCCCCCTGTTGGTCCGGCTCTCGGTCAGCACGGTGTTAATATCGTTCAGTTTACCAAGGAGTTCAACGAGCGTACAAAGAACGACATCGGTCTTATCATTCCGGTAGTTATTACGGTTTATGCAGACCGCTCATTCACGTTCATCACAAAGACACCGCCGGCATCAGTGCTTATTAAAAAGGCTTGCAAGATTGAAAGCGGTTCAGGCGTTCCGAACAAGACGAAGGTCGCTAAAATCAGCAAGGAAGATCTTAAGAAGATTGCAGAGCTTAAGGCTCCTGACCTTAACGCTGCTACAGTCGAAACTGCAATGAGCATGATTGCAGGAACATGCAGAAGCATGGGAATCACAGTTGAGGAATAATTCCTTAATCTGAAGATACGTTACTTACGTGGGAGGGCTTTGAAAGAAGAGCCCGAAAACTACCACAAGGAGGTTAATACAATGCGTAGAGGAAAAAAGTATATTGAAAGCGCTAAGCTTGTTGATCGTGCAACCCAGTATGAGCCTGAGGAAGCATTCGACATACTCGGCAAGTTTGGCAAAGCAAAATTTGATGAGACAGTTGAGCTTCACGTTAAGCTCGGCGTTGACTCTCGCCATGCTGACCAGCAGGTTCGCGGTGCGGTAGTTCTTCCGCATGGTACCGGTAAGACAGTCCGCGTTTGCGTATTCGCAAAGGGCGATAAGGCTAAGGAAGCTGAAGCAGCAGGTGCAGAGGTTGTCGGAGCAGAGGATCTCGTTGCAAGAATTCAGGGCGAGAACTTCTTCGATTTCGACGTAGTCGTTGCAACTCCCGATATGATGGGTCTTGTCGGCCGTCTCGGTAAGGTCTTGGGCCCGAAGGGCCTTATGCCGAACCCGAAGGCAGGCACAGTTACTATGGACGTTGCAAAGGCAATTACGGACCTTAAGGCAGGTAAGATTGAGTATCGTCTTGATAAGACAAACATCATTCACTGCCCGATTGGTAAGGTTTCTTTCGGTGCAGAGAAGCTTTGTGATAACTTCAACACTATCATCGGTGCAGTTATCAAGGCTCGCCCGGCAGCTGCAAAGGGTACCTACATCCGTTCCTGCGTCGTTACTTCGACAATGGGTCCGGGAATCAGAGTTAACGTTGCAAAATTGCTCGGTTAATTTTTCTTGACATTCAGAAAAAATTCTGGTATAATTCTTATTGCGTCTTAAGACAGCAGGTTGCGTTTCGTGTAAATCCTGCCGAGGAAGCAGATTATATAATCACGATTGTGTTTGTAATTTGTTTACCCATGCGTCTTAAAGCGCATGGGTTTTTCCATTAATTTCAGACGGAGGTGAAATACATGCCAAGTGCAAAGGTTTTGGAACAAAAAAAGCAGTTGGTTGCAGAGCTTGCCGAGAAGATGAAGAACGCAAGCAGTGGCGTTCTTGTTGATTACAAGGGCATCAACGTTGCAGACGATACAAAGCTTCGTGCAGATATGCGCAAGAACAACGTCGATTACAGCGTCATCAAGAACACACTCATTCGCTTTGCTGCGAAAGAGGCAGGCATTGAAGGTCTTGACGGTGTCCTCGAGGGGACAACAGCTCTCGCTATCAGCGCAGATGACGTAATCGCACCCGCTAAGGTCGTTGCTGAGTATGCTAAGAAGGATGAAAACATCTTCAACATCAAGGCAGGCTTTATTGATGGTAAGGTTGTTAGCGTAGAAGAGATTATGGCTCTCGCAAATCTCCCGGGCAAGGAAGTCCTTCTCGGAAGACTTGTTGGAAGCTTGCAGGGTCCGATTTTCGGTCTCGCTCTTGTGCTTAAAGCAATCGCTGACAAGGCTGGCGAGGCTGCTCCTGAAGCAGCTCCGGCAGAAGAAGCAGCTCCCGAAGCAGCTGCTGAGGCTCCCGCAGAGGAAGCCGCACCTGCAGAAGCAGAAGCTCCTGCAGCGGAATAATTTGATATTAATTAAAATTTAGGAGGTAACTAAAATGTCTGAAAAGATCACAAATTTCATTGAAGAAGTAAAAGGCTTAACAGTTCTTGAGCTCAATGAGCTCGTAAAGGCTCTTGAAGAAGAGTGCGGTGTTTCCGCAACAGCTGCTGTTGCAGTTGCAGCTCCGGCTGCAGGCGGCGCAGAAGCTGGCGCAGCTGCAGCAAAGGATTCCTTTGATGTTGTTCTCGCTGAAGTTGGCGGCGCAAAGCTCAACGTTATCAAGGTTGTTCGCGAGATCACAGGTCTCGGCCTTAAGGAAGCTAAGGATCTCGTAGAGGGCGCTCCGAAGGCTATCAAGGAAGGCGCAAGCGAGAGCGAAGCTAACGAGATTAAGGCAAAGCTCGAAGAAGCTGGCGCAAAGGTTGAGCTTAAGTAATTAAGTTTTACTTAGAATTTGTTTCCGCAAAGGGTGGATTAACTTTCGCCCTTTGCGGATAAAATTTAAAAAAACGCTTGACTAAGGGGCTTAAACCCGCTATAATATACAAGGTTAATTTAATAGCTATGGAGAGTTGGCTGAGCTGGTCGAAGGCGCACGATTGGAAATCGTGTATACCCTATAAAGGTATCCGGGGTTCGAATCCCCGACTCTCCGCCAAAGAAACCGAATGATTTAGATGACATATCTAATCATTCGGTTTTTTATATGCGAAAATATGTATTCAAAAGTCTTGAAATACTGACAAAACTATGATATAGTAATTATGCTAGACTCTAAATCATAATTGGGTTTTTGTAATCTCTTGTATTCTCTTACATTATTTTTATACAGAAGAAGTATGCTAATGGTAAAAGCATACTGTCTGGTAAAACTTCTCTGTATAAGATGTAAGTAATATAAGAGTCTAGCAACCTTATACCAGATTTGTGTGTTTTTCGGTGCATAACTCTGGAATATGGGTTATGCACTTTTTTGTATTTATTAACATTGGGAAAGGAACTGTTATTCTTATGAAAAAAACAATTTTATCGGTACTTTTATGTTTTACTTTGATAATCTGCATAATTCCTCAAAGTACTTATGCTCAATCATCAAGAGATACTTCATTTGAGGAAGAATTAGCTACAGATTTGAAAGCTCTTGGATTATTCAAGGGGATATCAGATACAAACTTTGACCTTAATCGTGAACCCACAAGGGTTGAAGCTCTTGTTATGCTCATTAGGGTATTAGGTAAAGAGGCTGAGGCTTTGAATAGCAACAATAATCATCCTTTTACAGATGTGCCTACTTGGGCTCATAAATATGTTGGATATGCATACGAAAACGCTTTGACTAAAGGAACCTCTGCTACAACATTTGGAACTGAAAATGCAAATTCTAAAATGTATATAACTTTTGTTTTGCGAGCCCTTGGATACTCTGATACAAACGGAGAGGATTTCACTTACGAAAATCCGTTTGTTCTTGCGAAAAAAAGTGGAATTTTACCAGAGTTTGTGAATACAGACGTTTTTTTACGAGCTGATGTAGTTACTGTCTCTTATACTGCATTATCGGCTAAGTTAAAAGGAAGCGAACAACCATTGTCGGAAAAATTGATTTCTGAAGGAGTTTTTGACCTTTCTCAATATGTTGAGCATTATGATAGAAATGCTATTGGTCGTAAAAGTGCAAGTTTGGTTAATACCAAAAGTGATTTATCATCAAAAGAAATTTTTGATAGTTGTTCACCAGCCGTTATTTGCATTGAAACGTATGATGCTAACGAAAAGCCTTGTGCATTAGGAAGTGGATTTTTTATTACTGATAATGGAGTTGCAGTTACCAATTTCCATGTGCTTGAAGATGCAACATTTGCAGTAGCAAAATTAGGCAGCAACTGGTATACAGTGATGGGAGTTTTATATTTTGATAAAGAACTTGATTTTGCAGTAATAAAAACTAATGCAACAAATGTTCCTTATTTAAATATTGGTGATTCTTCTGACATATATAGTGGAGATGAAATTTATACAATAGGAAATCCACAGGGGTTAACAAATACAATTTCAAACGGAATTATATCTAATCCAAAGCGAGATGATTTTAATGGAATGATACAGATTACAGCACCAATTTCCTCTGGAAGTAGTGGCGGTGCATTATTGAATTCTCGTGGTGAGGTTATAGGAATAACAACTGGTACACTTACCTCTGGTCAAAATCTTAATTTTGCTGTTCCAATTAGTGAAGTAGTAAATAAAAACGAACTTTCTACCATAGAAAGTAAATACAATATGTTTACGATGGAGGAATTTGCTACTTATAATGGCTATAATGTTAAAATAGAACCTCCTAAAAACATTAGAGTTGTAAGACAGCAAAACGGCTCAGCACATATTCAGTGGGATGAAGTAGAAGGAGCAGAATATTATCATTTTTATTATCAAGAAGCTGGGGAAGATACTTATTGGTATGACGAAGATGATAATGGCGAAAAATTAAAGTTTGAATACTGTGATGATTATACAGTTTCATATAATGGACTAGAAAATGGTAAGATATATAATGTCATAGTAACTTCTGTCAAGAATGGTGTTGAATCAAAAGATAGTGAAATATTAACTTTTGTTTTCAAACAGAATGAAAACAAGGGGCCTTCATATTCTTATAATAAACTGAATGAATTTTTGATTAAAAATTACAATCATAAAATCAATAATAGTCCTGCATATCAAGAAGTAACACAAAGCGAGAATGGAAAAAATTATTATTCTATAACTAGCGATGATGGTAGGGGTTATATCACATTAACAAGTCAAAGGAGATTTAATGGTGCAACCGTTTATGCGAGCATTGGCTTAAAGCCTGAAAAAGGTTTGTATTTCTGCATGTTTGGGTACACAAGTCCAACAAGCAATTCAAGCAACTATGATTTTACAGGCACTTACCACATTAACTCAACAACTTTTGGCGAAAACACTACTATTAAATTTGAAAAAACAACGGGTAGCACACAAAACCAAGACTTGTATAGTGAATTAGCAAAACTAATGAATTTAGAAATGATAAGTTTTACTGATTATGTTTTTGCAACAAAATTATCTAATACAGGATGTTCAATGTCAGATTTTGGCTTTGCAGTTGAAACTTCTGGCAAATCCATAAATGGTAATGTGAATAATTATCCATCAGAGAATAATGCACCAACAAATAATTATCAAGGTGGCGGTGGTTATTCAACCAATACAAAGATAACTCTTTCATCTTTCCCTTTATATCTATATGCTGATGATGGCACAGGAACATTTTTAGGTGAAATAAGTTCAAATAAATATGATACAGATAGTATTGCTAATGAATATGGCAATTACGGTAGTAAATATCAAACAAAGAGCATTTTCAACCAATATGGCAATTATGGTAGTAAATATAGTCAATATAGTGTGTTTAATCAATATGCTACAAATCCGCCTAAAATTTTAGATAAGAACGGAAAAGTGGTTGGCTATTTAACTGCTAATAAATATATTAAAGATTCCATATCTTATGAAGAAATGATGGTTTTATTGAAGAAATTTAACAAGTAGGTTTTAATTATGATATTCAATTAGAAGGTGTCATCTAAACCATTCGGCTCTTCCATGAAAAAGACTTGTCAATTGACAAGTCTTTTTCAGTTATATTCAAATAAAACTGCCGAGTGTCCTTTAGAACACTCGGCAGTTGGATGTCTTTTTTTACCTGCATTTCATTTGTATCGTGTCATCACAAACCTGTATAATTTTATCCGCGGCTCCTTTTGCACCTGAGCAGTTCTTGAAGCCAACAGAAATTTCTGCTGCGTTTTGTTTATACGTGCTATCGCTGAATATTTGGGTTATCGCATCCAGGACAGATGTTGCATCTGATTTATCAAGCTTAATGCCGGCACCAAGCTGCAAAACGCGCTCAGCAACGCCTTTTTGTTCTGCTGTTTGCGGTAGCATAACAAGTGGAACCTCAAAATACAAGCTTTCGCTAACGCTGTTCATTCCGCAATGCGATACAAAGACATCTGCCTGTTTGAGAACAGCAATTTGATCAATATGAGAAAAAATTGATATATTTTCTGGCAACTCCCCGAAGTCCTCAATAGACACCAAATTACCAACAGACATAATTACTTGATAATCTGTATCTCTCAAAGCAGACAGACAAGCTTTGTAAAATGGCATCATATCATTATTCACAGTTCCCATTGATATATAAATCAGCTTCTCTCTCTTTTTCTCTATTTCTTCGGTTGCAGGCCGAATTGAAGGACCGACAAATGCATATTTCTCCGAAAAAGTCTCTGAACAAGGTTGAAACGCAGGAGAGGTATAAACAATAGTATGAGTGTTATCGTCATTACCAATAATATCGAGAATGTTTTTAACAGGATATCCTTTGCTCTGCAGGCGTCTAATTTGTTTAGTAGTTTTCGGCATTGAGAGAATCATCTTAAACAAGTCACCGATACCATGTTTCATAACCTTTGCCGAATGCTGATTAAAAGCAAAGGTTGTAGTTGAGGAAACAAAAGGGATATTAAGCTTCAGCGCAACGGCTTTTCCCCATAATGCCATAGAATCAGCCACGATGCAATCGGGTTTCAGCGCTGCCATCTCTTCACAAACCTTGTCATCCAGAGCCAATGTGGTGTCTACCAATATCTTTGTAGAGAAAGCGAGGTCTTTTCCCACACGGGCAGAGGCTTCTGCGTTGAGCTTTTTCTCAGTATCATAATTGTCACAGGATATAAAGGTTGCTCCTGCTGATTCGATTTTTTCACGCATAATGTTATATGAATAATACCAAATCTTATGCTCGCGAGAAACTAATTCTCTGACAACGCCCAAAGTGGGATTGGTATGTCCATGTGCAGGAATACAAAAGAAAACAATTTTACTCATATCATTCCACCTGATTTTATTTTTCTATATCACTGAAAATGTGTTGAACAAAATCTTGTTGCTTTGATTTAGGAAGAATTGCTATCCCTCGCTGGGTGTCACCGAGAACTAAAATCTCATCTCCGGGATGCAACTCAAACAGCTCTCTCGCTTCTTTAGGAATAACAAACTGTCCCTTTTCGCCGATTTTAACCATCCATGCATATTTCCCATCATGTATATTCATATTCGCTTCTCCTTTGTATGATTGGTATGAATAATCATACAACAATTTTATATAATTGTCAATAGGATAAGAAGAATTTCAATTTTTTCGATAAATTTCTGAAAGTTTCACTTTGAAACTTTTTTTGGCGGGCAAATGCACCTTGCAACCTCTGTACTAAAATTAGGCGTTATAGCCAAGAAAAACCACTTACTCGCAAGTGCTTTTTGATCCCAATGATTGCAATTTTGGATACAATATGCTATACTTTCCAAGTGGGATATGCCCATAGAAAAATAGCGTTTTTGAAAAGTGAGAAAGAAAAAATGAAGAAGTTTCCTGTTATCTATGTTATATTAGCCTGCACTGCTTGGGGAAGTGCGGGGGTGTTTGTCCACTATCTGTCGCAATATGATTTCACATCATTTCAGCTTGCTGCAGTCAGAGCGACGGTCAGCGCTGTGGCGGCTTTGATTTTTACGCTAAGCTCTGACAAAAGAAGCCTCAGGGCAACGCTTCCGCAGTTGGGTGTATTTTTTCTTTGCGGAATTGCATTTTTCTCTATGGCTGCGTTTTATTATATGGCGATCAGAGAGTCCTCAGTCTCAACCGCCGGAGTTCTTCTTTATATGTCGCCGATTATAGTTATTGCTTTCTCGGCAATTTTCTGGGGAGAGAAAATTACTTTCAGAAAATGTGTCACTATTGCGTGTATGCTTGTCGGCTGCGCTCTCGTGACCGGTGTTATCGGAGGGCTCAAATTTGCGCCGCGCGGCATAATATTCGGGCTAACCTCTTGTTGTGCCTATGCTGCATATACGATCTGCGTTAATTTCGCTAACCGGATGGGGGCAAAGCCCGGGGCAATAACGGTTTACTCTTTCTTTGTCGCATCTATTATATCTATCTGCTTCAGTAGCCCATCCTCGTTTGCGACCAATCTTCTGTCTGTTTCCTGGTATGTCATTCTGGCACTTGTTGCGTTCGGAGCTATAACAGGGTTTGTGGCGTCATTTTTCTATTCCAAGGCACTGCAGCGGCTTCCGGCAGGAATTGTTTCTGCTATGGCAGCTTTGGAGCCGCTTATACTCACGCTTACGAGTGTAATCTTCCTGAATGAAAAGCTTACGGTCTTTTCTGCTGCGGGTATTGTTCTCATCCTTGGGTCTATAGTCGCGTTGAGCTTTGAAAAGAAATAACATATAACAAAAGAAACACCCCTATGGAACTTTAAGTTCCATAGGGGTGAATTGTGTCGTAAAAGTCAGTCATCTTTCTTCTTTGCGTGATATTCTCCCATAGGCTGGGCAATAAGGCCTCTCGTCTGAAGCTCTTCCAAATCCGATGAAGAAAGTTCGGGATAGAAAAATCTTTCTGAGGAGTCTTTCTTTGCATCGTGCAGAGAAATGCCGAGAAGCTGATGAATTGCGGAATGATACTGCGGGTTTACACGATATTTAAGAATCAAAAGGCGTTCATCATCACTGAGTTTGAGTTCATCTGTTTCGGGTAAATCAGCATCGCTGAAATACTCGGGAGAAACGCTCAGAAGCTCGGCGATTTTATGGAGCCTTACATTGTCGATTGAGTCAAACTTTCCGAGTTCATAGCTTTCAACAATAGAGGGGAGAAGGTGAAGCTTAAGCGCAAGCTCGCGAACGGAAAAACCACATTCCTCGCGCCGTGCCCGCAAGCGCAGCCCAAAGGCAACTTTGTCGGAGGAAGGCGTTAAACCGGAGGCATCGCTTCGCGCTGATGGGTCAGAGATTCCCGCAAGCTCGGCGGGGGAAACACCGAAAAGCTCAGCCATAAGAACAATGCTCTGAAGGGGAATATTCTTGATTATTCCTTTTTCATATTTATATATATTTTGCGGAGTTGTCTGCAATTTTTTTGCAACATACTCCTGTGTCATACCGCAGGATGTGCGGTAATGATGAATTCTTTCTCCGATTTCCATATTATCACCCACTTCATTATAATATTATCACATAACTTTTCAGTTTGCAAGTTTTTTTATTTTGTCGAAAAAATAACTTGACAAGTTCATAAAATGGTGTTATAGTTAAACTAACTTATTAAGTTAGTTGTGGCTTCGGGGGATAATGTAATGAGATACTGCCTTGTTGAAGAAAGACTATTTGACATTGATATAGGGGAATATAAAACCTACGGAATTGAACTTTGCAATGCTGATGGCAGTATTCACAAAAGGATTTCGGACATAGATACAAACAGGCAAAGGGTAGAGGAGCTTTGCAGGCTATGTAATGAGCTGAAGCTTTCCGAAATTCATTTTGAGGATGTTATTGAAGACTATCTTGCAAAATAAATAAAGGAAAATAAATAAATCCCCTGCGGCGATATCTGCCGCAGGGGAAGGATTTTTTATCAGAGCATATTGGATTTGCTGAGAACGTTATACATAAGCTGGATAAGCTCTGCACGGGTAACGTTTGACTTCGGATTGAGCTTTCCGTTATTATCACCGTTGACGACCCCAGCCTGAACGCACTCTGCGATATCGACCTTAGCCCAGTTGTCAACGCTTGCGCTGTCTGAGAATTTTGAAAGGATAGAATCAGCTTCGGAAATAGTCATATCGGATGAAGCTGAAACGTTCTTCCCGGTCATAAATCTCATTGCTCGGGCAACGATTGTCATCGCTTCTGCGCGCGTAAGAGTTCCGGATGGCTTGAATGTTCCGTCAGGGTATCCTGAAATAAGCTTGTGGGAAACTGCTGACATAACAGCGTTGAAATAATTATCAGTCGAAATCATGTCAAAGAATGGGCTTGCGCCGCTTGCATCTCCGAAAACTCCAAGTGTTTTTGTCATGATAGTTACCGTTTCTGCACGCGAGATTGCCTGGTTTGCGTTAAGGTTGCTTCCGCTTGCGTTTGAAAGAATAAGGCGTGAACCAAGTGTGTTCGCGGGGGTAACAACCCAGTTTGGAGTATTGGAGAAAGTGTGGCTGGCTGATATAGCAGCGTAGTTTCCGTCAGAAAGGGTTTTTGCGGTTATATAAACAACGCCTGCTTTTGTTTCTGACTTTGACGGAACGGGAACAACCGTGCCTGAGTTTTCAATCCGGACTGCAGTAAAGTGAGCATTGTTTGTCGACGACTTGCTCATAAATCTTTTTTCGGCAAAAGCAGAATGCTTTATGTCCTTCTTTTCTCCCGATGCCGAGATAACGGATGTCTTGAGCTTAACTGCTGGAGACTGAATCGAGAAATTATCCTTTGCTGACGAGGATGCAAGGCTTCCTGACGCGTCAGACACTTTGTCGATTGTAAGCGAAAGCGTATCTCCGTCAGAAAGTGTGGGGATGTTGCTTGCGGGTAAGTAATAGGTTGAGCTTCCGAAAGAAAGTGCAACTGTTCCGCCATAACGTTTAACGGAGTCAGCAACGTTTTTTGAAATATTTAAAACAGCACTATTCTTTTTCTCTGGGAGCTTTACCAAAAATGTGGCGGCTTTGTTCAAAGAAGTTATCTCAGTTTCATCAGCGAAGGTTGCGATTATCGAATCTGCAGTTTCCTGAGTTGAAATTGTAGCTTTGAGAGCTGAATCATCAATATATGCGCGTGCAACGCCATCAGCCTCGCCGAAGGGAAGAGTGGTCATAACACTTGAGATTGCTTCTCCGGAAGCGTTTCTCAGGGATTTTGAAAGAATTTTTATCTGTGAAAAATACTCATCTGCAGGATTTGCAAGAACGATAAGTAGCTCGTTTTCAGCATCATTGATTCTTATGTAATCATCGCCGGTCAAGGAACGGAAGGTTCCGTTTCTTGAAATCTGAATCTTCGACTTGAGTTCATCCAAAGAATCAAAATTGTTATACAGCGGCTCGTTGAATTTCAAAGATACCGTATAGAAATCCTCGGAAATTGAAGCTTCTATATCTCCTGTATATGTTGAGGTTCCCGATGAGGAAGGAGTGTCGTTATCAGAAGAAGCTCCAACATTGATGTAGTCGGTTGTAATTGTGTCATTGAGAACATATCCGGTATCGTAGTCTTTAAGAGTGTTTCCAACAATTCTTACAGCGTTTTTGCTTCCTGTAAGAGGTTCTGAGAGAAGAATTGCAATAGCATTTCGCGGGGAAATTGTGACAACATCGCTTGATGAAAGTGATTTAAACGATGAACCGTTTCTTGAAATCAAAACATTGCTGATGAGATATGAGGATGAAGTTGCTGCAATGTCATTTTCAAAATAAACTCTTATGCGCTGAGCGTCTTCATCGTAAAGCGTATAAGAGTATACGGGTTCGCTATCGTAAGTGTAGTCACTTCCTGAATAAGTCAGATAAGAAGTTGTCACAGTGTTGTTAAGAGGAATGCCTGTCTTTGAGGTAATGGCATTTGCAAGAATTTTCAATCTGTTATTCTTTCCGGAAAGAGGTGAGGAAAGAGTTACTGTCAATGTGTTTCCGGATACGGAGATTGCATCAGAGGTGGTAAGTGCATTGAACGTACTGCCATTTCGTGAAACAAATATTGAAGAACGAAGCTCACTCATCGAGAGAGAAGCATTTTTAATTACAGGAATTGAAAAATAGACAAGAATTTTATTGTTTCCGGAGAGAGAGGCGCTTGCATATTCCGGAGCTGAAGTAGAGGAGGCGGAACCGGATATGCTATCGGTAACCAATTCCACATTAATCGGATTTCCGTTATAATCTGTAAGAGAGTTAGCATCAATCTTTATATAGTTTCGTGTTGCTGTAAGCGGTTCACTGAAAACAATCTTAACATAATTGGAAGAGACGGAAATTGTGTCTGAACCGCTCAAGGTCTCGTAATTCGTTTTGCTCTTACGGCTTATCCAGACATGTGATTTGAGGAAGTTTGCGGCAACAGAAGAAGAAACCCCCGTTGCATAAGCATTTTTGATTTTTTCTGTAAAATAAATAGTGACAGTTTTGAGGTCGCTGCTGATGGTTGCATAATCAATTTCGGGTGGGGCGGTAATTATTGTGGTATCCGAAGAAGAGGAAGAAGAAATATTGATTGCGGCAGTTATCAAATCATCAATATTAATGCAACCATTGTCCGAATTAACAAGCTTACCGGCGGCAATTTTGAATTTTGACCTCGTTCCTGTGAGCCATTCATCAAGAGTGATTACAATTTCTCCTTCGGAACCGTTAATTTCAATATTATCTTCGTGTATGGGTTCAAAGGTGGATCCGTTTCGAGCGAGAGAAATATATTCATTTTTAAGAGAATCGTCATTAGGATAGCCCTTGATTGGGGTTTTAAACTTTAAGGTTACGGTCTTTTCAGCTGAATTGACGATGACAGAGTTTTTGTCGGCAAAGGCTGGGCCTCGCGCATCAAAAAGATTAGATTGGATTGCAATAGTCTGGTTGAGGAGAGTGTTCTCTGCGATTTCAAAAAAGTTATCGGACTTATTGAGCTGAGAATTTAATGTTATAATCATCTGGGAGCCCGAAACCTTAACATCTTTAAAGGAAAGATTCTGAAGTGGGGCACCCTCCTGGCTGAGCTTAATTTTGTTTTTGAAGTTCGTTGTAGCAGCTTCAACAGGTTCACTGAAATTGATTGTAGCAACAGTCCGTTGTTTGTTGAGAGTAACTCCGGCAATGGTAGGGCCGAAATAATCATTTGTTGCAGCAAAAGCTCCTGCAGGCAAGGCAGAGAGAATAAGCGCGACAACAAGAAGGATGCGGACAGCCTTTTTGAGTAACATTCTTACCTTTCTCATAACAACTCCACAACCGCAAAAAAGAGAACTTTGCGGCGCCGCGCTTACGGCGGGCGGCGTGCCGAATTTTTGGTGCAATCAACTGCAAATGGTATATGTATAAATTGCACAATACTATATATGTATATCATAGACGAAAATTGGCAAAAAGTCAATCTATTGTTTGAGTTTATTTGAAAAAAAGAAAAACGTTTATTGACTAAGGTGAAAAAAGAAGCTATAATTAACTCAGAAAGAAAAAGAAGGAAGGAGAAAATATTAAAATTATGTTTAAATTATTGAAAAAAATCGTGTCTGTGACGCTCGTTCTGATGCTTGTTGTCTGCTGTGCTGCACCACTTGCAAATGCGGCAGCGGCGATGTATTTTGCTGATGCATATACAGAGGGCGGAGGTGACATAATCAGGCAGAAGGCGATATTTTATCCGGGAGAAACCGTTCTTATGCGAGCTTTTCCGTATGAGGGATATACGTTTTATTACTGGGCATCTGACGATGTCGTAATTCAAAACCCCACAGCGGAAATTTTGAGTTTTGTAATGCCTGAAAAGGATGTTAAGATTTCTGCAGTTTTCGCTATAGTTCAGGATGCTGCAAAAAACACCGTCAACGTAACCTTTGATACAATGGGGGGCTCTGCTTTTGACGACATCGATGTTGTGGTCGGTGAGTGTGTTCCGGAGCCTCAGACAGTTCCGACAAAGCAAGGCTTTGTATTTGACGGCTGGTATGCGGATGCTTTTGGTACCCTTCCGTTTGATTTCTCAACCCCCATCACCACATCGACATTCATTTATGCGAAATGGGCAGAGATAGTGGAGAAAACTCCGGTTGCCAATGAGTTTTCAGACGTAAAAGAGGACGATTGGTTTTATCCGCATGTTATGTCTCTTGCTGAGAAGAACGTGATTTCGGGTATGGGGAAGAACCGGAATGGCGAGCCGTATTTTGCACCGCAGTCAAATATAACCCGCGCACAGTTCGTTACGATTCTTCTCAACCTTGCAGGTGAGAACATATACAAGGATTTTAATATTTCAGCAGTGTTTGGCGATGTGTCTTCAGATGCCTGGTATGCAGAAGCGGTCTCGTGGGCATATTCGACTGGTGTCGCAAGCGGAACAGAAAACGGCCGATTCAGTCCGGAAAGCTTTATAACGCGTCAGGATATGGCAGTTATGATTTCAAACTATGTCGCAAAAATTGTGAAAAAGACTCTCCCTGACAGTGTTGAAAAAATAGAATTCGGCGATAGTTTCGAGATTTCGGAGTATGCAAAGGCAAGCGTAGAGACTATGCAACGTGCCGGAATCATTTCCGGTAAGCACAATAATCACGGAGCTAAATTTTTTGACCCGCGCGCTTATGCAACTCGTGCCGAAACAAGCAAAATGATAGATGTTCTTCTTACAATGATTTAAGAATTCAAAGGGGCTGTTTTGCTACAAACCCTTTGTTGTGCGAAAAAAGGCAGAAACGATTAATTTCGTTTCTGCCTTAAATTTATTTGCAGGCATCAAGCTCCTGGGAAATATCGCCGAGAATTTCAGAAATGTCCTCGATTCCGATAGAGAGACGAATCGTTGATGCAGTTAATTCTGCAGCGAGAAGCTGCTCTTCTGAGAGCTGTGAGTGTGTTGCCGGTTCGGGAGAATACTCGCCATGCACCGACAAGGTGTCAAATTTCAAATTATCCACATCAGAAGCATCCGTTTAGTTATTGATGTCAAAAAGTTCATCAGAATTTGTGAGCGGATTTGAAATATTATAATAAGTATACCCGTAAGCAGCATTTCCATCAATAAGAAATTTGACGCTGTCAATTTTCGGGAGTTCTGTAAGCGTGTTTACAATTGAGAAAAGGATTGCAGTTTCCTGCTTTTTTTTGTGAACAGCATTTGAAACAAATTCCTTTGAAACGTCCACCACACAAATACCCTCACTAATGTAAACATCGTTAATTTTTGTTCCTTCCGGGAAAGGTGTTTCTGAAGAAACTGAAGAAGGATTTTTGAGAAGCAGAACAACTGATTTTTCGAGAGTTTCATCAGGGGAGAGGGAAATGGTTGCCGTTTCCTTTACAACGCCAGTATAGGCATTTTGGGTGTAATAAAGGTTTAGCGTATGCGATTCATAATACGTTCTCGGAATTTCAGTGAGAAATTCTTTGCTGTCAAAAACCTGAGATACATCCTCGCAGGCGATTGAGAGCCTTTCGATGCCGGGAAGGCTGCACATTGTTTTGACGAGTGCGCCATTAAGTGCGGTTGCTTCAAAAACGGAAAGATTTCGGTATGCAGATGAAAGAAGAATCTTACATTCGTTTTCCACAACTGAGAGGTCAATGAGCTTTATGCGGTGTGGCAGGGGAGAAGTGAGGCTTTTTCCGGGGGGAGAATAAAGACGCTGAAAAAGCTCGTTTGCAGCAACTTCAATATCCGAAGTTTCAAGTGAAGCGTCAATCGGAGTAAGCTCTTGTGCTGAGTTTGAAGTAAAGTAATACACCTTGCCGGATAGCACGGCTGTGCGGTTCGCGCTTGAACAGCCAGAAAGAAAGGCTACCGCAAGGAAAAGAAGTAAAAACCTTTTCACTGTTCTTCACTCTCCTCGGTTATAAGTTTCGGCAAAGTCACGGTGAACCGCGCACCGCCGAAAACGGAATCCGAAATTTCAATGTGACCGCCGAAGGCATCAATGTTTCGCTTTACGATTGCAAGGCCAAGTCCGCTCCCACCGCGTCCGTCATGCTTTCGGGACTTGTCAACGCGGTAAAAGCGTTCAAAAACCTGTTCGCGGTATTCCGGGGCTATCCCGATTCCTGTATCGTCGGTAATAAAAATGCACGAGTCGTTCTTGGAATAAAGGTAAACTCTGAGCGTTCCGCCGATGCTGTTATATTTTATCGCATTATCAATCAGGTTGCTCACAATCTGATTGGTGCCCTCCATTTCGGCGAGGATAGTGCAGCTTTCTTCAAGATAGGCTTCAATCGTTATGTTCTTATCCTCAGCAATAGGCGAAAGTGCGCTGAGCGTTTTCTTCACTATCTCCGTCATAGGGACCGGGGCAAGCGTCGGCACCGAGGAATTGTCAAGACGAGAGAGAACGAGAAGCTTTTCTGCGGTGTGCGACATACGGTCAACTTCCAGAATAATATCTCCCATAAACTCACGCGTTGTTTCGGTGTCGATATTGGAAGTTCCCGTTATGGATTCACACAGAAGCCGTATTGCTGCAAGCGGGGTTCTGAGCTCGTGGGATGCATCGGAAACGAAAGCCTGCCGCATTTGCTGAGTGTAGTTGAGCTGTTCATATATGTGATTGAATTCTTCAATAACGGGAGTAATTTCGTCGTGTGAAGTTACCGGGATTTTTTTAGCTAAGAACTCTGTTCTCGATTTTTTTATCGCAGACAAAAGATGCGATATTCTTTTATTTAAAAGATTGGACACAAGCATCCAAAGTGCAAAAAAGAGAAATAGAACTGCGAGGGAAGATATGAAGAAGGTAATGCCGAGCGCATCAAAAATATAGTGCAGAGAGGAGTCACTCTCCAGGAGAATGAGACAACCCAAAGTGGCGGCGCCATTTACAATCGGAACGGAAACACGGCTTTCGACTGAGTCAGGGAGAAAAGAACACTCGAAAAAAGTTTCTCCGCGAAGCGAGGATGAGGTTGCCGAATGAAAGAAAATCTTACCCGTGAGGTTGTCAATATCAGAACTGTCATATGTTATTCTGAAATTTTCATCTGTGATGAGAAGTCTCCTCTTGATGTAGGGAGAAACACAGCTCATGGAAGGTGGAGAATTTCCATAAGGCGAAAGCGACGCCGAAAAGTCGGACGCCGCTGAAAAAAGTTCAAACTCCTTTTGCGAAACAGTCGCGGAACGAAGCCCCCAATATGCAGTGGAGGCATATATAAGCACAGCTATCGCCGCGAAAAGCGAACAAAGAATAAAGATTCGGACCGACATACTGTCAAAAAGCTTTTTTTTAATAAAGCTACGCTTTAAAATAGTACCCAACTCCCCATTTAGTGAGAATATATTCCGGCTTTGCCGGGTTTGCCTCGAGCTTTTCGCGAAGGCGCCGTATATGCACGTCGACGGTTCTCATATCTCCCGGATATTCATATCCCCAGACTATGTTGAGGAGATTGTCGCGGCTGTAAACTCTGCCCGGGTTTCTCATCATAAGCTCAACAAGGTCAAACTCCTTTGCGGTAAGGGCAATGGGATTTCCGTCAATATATGCGTTTCTCTGGTCTGTATCAAGAATGAGAGAATCTGAAATAAGCCTTGTGCTTTTGAATTTTGAGGAAGCTGAGCCTGCGCGTCTCAAAATTGCGCGGACGCGCGACTTAAGCTCAAGAATATTAAACGGCTTTGTGAGATAATCATCAGCGCCGTATTCAAATCCGAGGAGCTTGTCCGTATCTTCACTCTTTGCTGTGAGCATTATTATTGGAACCGTTGAAAACTCGCGTATCCGTCTGCAGGTTTCAAGTCCGTCAAGCTTTGGCATCATAAGGTCAAGTATAATAAGGTCAAGATGCACACTCTTGACAATTTCAAGAGCATCTTCACCATTATGAGCAGTCTCAACTTCATAACCCTCGTTTTCAAGGTTGAATTTAATCCCCTTGACGATGATTTTTTCGTCGTCAACTACGAGTATTCTCATAAAATAACCTCCTATAAAAAGTATGTGTCTAGGCTTTGATGTAATCCGATATATCTTCAAGCACCGAGGTTCCGATTCCGGGAACCTCGCATAATTCAGATATAGACTCAAAGCCTCCGTGTTCAGTTCTGTAAGCAATAATCCGCTCCGCAAGCTTCGGGCCTATCCCGTCGAGAAGGGCAAGCTCTGTTGCATCCGCGGCGTTTATGTCAATAAGATACGGAACAGCACTTTTGTCTGATCCGACTGCAACGGTGTTTTCATTTTGGGTTCCGGCAGGAAGGAAGAAAATGAACAAAAGGAAAATCAAAGTAATGATACCGAGAATATATTCGTGACGTAAAAGTTTCATAAATACTTTCCTAAATTGTTGTTTAATTAATATAAATCTGTTATAATATTTTCATAACAAAGAGTGTGGAGGAGAAAAATGAAGAAACTGAGGATAATATCAGTACTTTTGGCTTGTGTTGTTTCACTATCGGTCTTTGCAGGCGCAATCGAAAAGATTGATATAGATTCAAAAGCGTCAATTCTGATTGATGCGACCGACGGGCACGAGATTTATTCTGAAAACGCCGATACGAAACAGTATCCGGCAAGCATAACAAAACTTATGACAGCTCTGCTCGTCGCTGAGAACCTTGCTGACTGGAGCGAGGTTGTAACGGCAAATGAAAGCGCTTTTCGCGGTCTTTCAGAAGCTGGCAGCAGCGTGGGGATACGCGCAGGTGAGAAAATGTCTGTTGAGAATCTAGTCATCTGCATGCTTGTTGCAAGTGCAAACGAAGCGGCAAATATTCTTGCCGAGCGGGTGTCGGGAAGCATCGAGAGCTTTGTCGCGCTTATGAATAGCCGCGCGCAGGAGCTTGGCCTTAGCGGAACAAATTTCGTCAATACGAACGGGCTTCACGATGAAAACCACTACACAACAGCGCGCGATGTCGCGGTTGTTGCGATGGAGGCGCGAAAGCATACAAGGCTCCGCGAGATATACGGCATGGATAAAGCGACAATCCCTGCAACAAATATGTCTGAGGAAAGGTTCTTCTTCACAACAAACTCGCTTATATCAAGATATAAGGAACTGGGATACATATATTCAAGAGCTGACGGGATGAAAACCGGAAGCACGACTCCTGCAGGGCTTTGCCTTGCGGCAAGCGCGGAATATAACGATATAGAGCTTATTTCCGTAGTCCTCGGTGCGAAGCAGGATGAGGAAACGGGCAAAAAGGGGAATTTTGTCGAATCTAAAAGGCTTCTGGTCTGGGGATTTGAAAACTTCAAGCGCGCAACGCTTCTTTCATCATCTGATGCCGTGTGTGAGGTTCACGTAGAGTCCGCAAAGGACAGAGATTATGTCGTTGCCCATACGGAGGCTGACTACTCGGTTCTTATGCCGAAGGATTTTGACCCGAAAAAGGTCGAACTCATAACCGACGGAAGCCGTGAACTCGAAGCACCGGTCAAAAAGGGCGATGAGGTTGGCACAGTCACAATCAAATATGACGGAAGGGAATATACAACGCTTCGCCTCGTCGCAGCGGATGACGTTGAGCGCGGGATTATTGCATATGCGATAAACGCGATAAAAAAGTTTGCAAAAAGCCCGATTGCATTAATTGCGCTTGGCATAGTTCTGTTAATCATCATCGGGTGCGTAATCTATACGATCAGATACAATAAAAAAAGGAGAAACCGCAGAAGAAGATACTATTATTAAAAGTTACTTGCCCTCGGCCTCCGCAGTTTTTGCGGGGGCTTTTTCGTGTCTTTTGGTTGGTTTCTTATGCGGGCAAGAGCAGCTCTCGGGGCAATTCTGTGTTACTTCGCTTTTGTCAAAGGTTTTGGGAGCAAGTTCGGACGCGTCGTCGAACTTAACACGGACTTTTCCTGTAATCAGGCTGACATCGATAACTGTGCCCTTGCCATAAGGCGTCGAAACCTCAGCGCCTACCTTAGGTGTTGTTTTAATGAGGTCTTCATATGCCTCCTGCTCGTATTTAAGGCAACACATAAGCCTTCCGCAGGTTCCGGAAATCTTCGCCTGATTAAGAGAAAGGTTTTGCTCTTTTGCCATCTTTATTGAAACAGGCTGGAAGTCATCGAGAAAGCTTGCACAGCAGAACGGCCTACCGCAGATTCCGAGCCCGCCGAGCATTTTTGCTTCATCGCGGACACCGACCTGGCGAAGCTCTATGCGGGTTTTGAAAACAGAGGCAAGGTCTTTTACAAGGTTTCTGAAGTCGACTCTGCCGTCAGCGGTAAAATAGAAAATAATTTTAGAACCATCAAAAGAATACTCGGCGTTTATAACCTTCATCTCAAGATTGTGAGCATCTATCTTCTTCTGGCAAATTCCGATTGACTTTTTTTCCTTCTCGCGAAGCTCCTCGGCAGTTTTAATATCCTCCGGAGTAGCGATTCGGAGAACGCGTCGCAGGGGAGCGACAATCGTATCCTCCGCTACGCTGTGGCGGGCCTCGCAAACAATTCCAAGCTCCGCGCCCCTCGCGGTTTCAACGACAACACGCTCGTTTACTGCAGGAGAAAACCCGGCAGGGTCAAATGAATATGTTTTTCCGCCGTCGCGGAAATGTACTCCTATAATCTCTTTCAAAATAAAATCTATCCTTTCAAAGCTGCGTGTGCAGCTGTATATGCAAAATTACAGATAAGGGTTCCTGTGATGTGGGAGACTCCGATGTTTCTCACACATTCAGCTTTAGCATCGGTTATTGAAGAAATGACTTGTGATATGTCAGATGGTGAAAAACTTTCTGCAAGGCCTTCGGAAACTGACTCCGGAAGCGGAGACAGCAGACGGCTGTCGGAGCCCGAGGCAATTACAAGTGCATCGCGCATTATAAGCGTAAGCTCATCTAAAACTGAAATAAGATTATCTCTTCCTGACTTTTCAATAGAGGAAAACGCCTTGAAAATTTCAAGCTCATCGCGCGAAACCAAAGACTCAGCAATAGCCTTTGCGCTTTCTGAGGACTCCGTGTTGCGGGCATCTGTTAAGAAAGAGCAAACACCACCGCTTGTCCGTATCAGCTCGTTTCGCTCATCAAGAGACAAATGCGGAAGCTTTTTTGCAATAATATCCGAAATTTCAGCATCGGAAAGCGGAGTGAGCGTGATGTGAGCTGTGCGAGAGACGATTGTGGGTAACAAATCACTGTAATTATAACACAGCAGTATAAAAAAAGTAAATAGCGGAGGCTCCTCCAAAATCTTCAAAAATGCATCCTGAGCGTCGTGGGTCATTGCGCCGGCATTGTCGATGATATATACCTTTCTGTCTGCGTCATTCGGGCGAAGAAGCGCATCGCGCTTCAGGTCGCGTATTTCCCTGACGCCAACGGAAGATGCCTCCGAACCGAGAATACGTATATCAGGGTGAAAGCCACCCAAAGCTTTTTTGCAGGAGTCGCAGCGGTTGCACGGTTTTTCATCACCGCTGCAAACAAGCGCACGAGAAATAAGCGCGGCAAGCGTTTTTTTTCCGATGCCGCGCTCACCTGCTATAAGAAGAGCATGAGGAAGCGCGTTATTTGCAAAGGCAGAACTTATGTATTCCTTTGCACGAGCATTTCCTGAAAAACCTTCAAAATTCATAGTTAGATTTTCTCAAAACGCTCAACATTCATTACGAAGATAGTTGCACCGCCGACAGAAATCTCGACCGGAACTGAAGGAATCATGCCGATGCTGAACTCCGCTGTAGCAGGAACAAGCTGCTTGCGGCTGTGAGAATGCTTGTTTATTATTGCGAGAACTTCATCGAGCTTCTCATCTTCAACACCTACAAGAACGGTTGTGTTTCCGGTTTTGAGAAAACCGCCTGTTGTTGCAAGCTTCGTAACCGAAAACCCTGATTTTGTGAGATTGGAAATGACCGTGTTGGCATCGTCTGCATTGATTATTGCCATTACCATTTTCATAATAAATTACCTCCTGTTTTTTTATATTCGAAACAGCTTCTCTGAAAAATCAGAGAACTGTAATCCGACTAAATATATTCTCTGTAAATATCGGGGGAGACGTAGATTGGGTTTACATCAAACGTCGCCGCATCTCCTATGCTGCAGGAAATGTCTGTAACGTCGCAAACTGTGTGTGTCATTCCTATGTGACCGAGAACGCGGGCGCGGCGGCCGTTGATGACAGCGAAAAACTGTTTTCCTGTAATCGTGCGTTTAATGTCTGAGAGAACGTAGAATATGCAATCACGGATGCGATATGTGTCCCTCGCTTTTTCAACGTGCAGCCCGGCTGAATATCCGATGGGGAGAACAGCTGTCCGAACGGGCCTTTTTACAGTATATGCGCCACCGTATCCGATTTTAGAACCGGCAGGAAGCCATTTTAGCTCACATATCCTGCTTTCAAGGTGCCCAACGCGAGAAAGCCCGCTTCTTCTGACCTTGCAGGCGATTCTGCCTGTAAAAGCAGAGCCGATTCTTACGGCATCGCCAAGCTCTTGGGATGAGTATTTAAAAAGATATGCAGAATTTGCAAAGTGGACTGTTCCGCAGTCAACCCCGCGGGAAGAAAGCTCTTCCTTTACGGAATAAAGAGAGGAAATCTGTTCCTCGGTTACGCGGCGGCTTTTAAAAGCCGAACTTAAGTGGGTGTAAAGCCCGCAAGGGGAGAGTGATGGGAAGCTTGTGAAGGCGGAATATATCGCGTCAAGCTCATCGGGGAGAAACCCGTATCTTCCCATACCTGTATCAAGCTTTATGTGGGCTCTTGCGGATTTGTTCTTTGAAAAGGCGATCCCATTTGCTGCCACTGCGGCCTCAATGCTTCCGATTGTAAGAATAACGTCGTTATCTATAAGTGCGGAAAGTTCGTCAGAAAGTGCAGTTGAGCAGAGCATGAGAATTTCCGTGTCGGGGAGATTAAGGTTCCGGATTGCAAGAGCGTCGGAAACATCAGTCACCGCGAAGAAACGAAGCCCTAAGGAGTGAAGGAGCGGAACATACTCAGAAATCCCGAAACCGTACCCTCGCCCTTTAACGACAGCGATAACGGTCCTGTCTCCTGCCCTTGAAAAAATTTCAGCGGTGTTTGATTGGATTTTTTCGCGTTCAATAACAAAGGAATTCATACTTTTACCGAAAACCTTTCTGTTTGTCTATTTGCGGTTTTTAAGCATAAAGAGCTGTTTGCGGAGCTTGCGGAAGATAAATTCGCCCTTTTCAATCATAAAGTGAACCGGCTTATTGAAAATATAGTCAAACTCACCGATGAATTCGCACAACTCGCCGTTAAAACCTTTCTTGAAACGATAAAGCCCGTAGAGAGGGTTGTCCTCCGATAAATCGCCGGAAACGCCGCGGAAGTCGTAGATACGGCAACCAAGCTCAACTGCCCACTGAATCATACTCCATTGGAGAAGATAGTTCGGCATAAAGTTTCTGTACTTGTTTGAGGATGCGCCATAGAGATACCACACCTTGTCGCCGTAGTGGATTGCAAGTGTACCTGCAATGGGGGTTTCTCCGGAATATGCCATATAAAGGCGGCAGGAATCGCCGAGGTTTTTGAGCATATTTTCAAAATAATCAGCAGAGCGGACAACAAACCCGTCGCGTACACCTGTTTCAAGCATCATATCGGAAAAATCACGAACCGCTTCGGTTCCGCAAAGCTTAATCTCAACCCCTTTGCGTTCGGCAACGCGGATGTTGTAGCGTGTTTTCGAATGGAAGGAAGCCATAAGCTCTTCTTCGTCTTTTCCCTCAATATCAAGCCTGAAGACAAAGCGCGGCTGGATTCCCGAAAAGTTCTTGCCCGTATCGCGCCGCCGAAATCCGAGGCGCGCCATAATGTCTGCAAATTCGGAATCTTCAACAGAGACATCGGGATCAAGCTTTAAGCAATATGCTCTGTGCTTTGCGGCAAGCTTTTTTGCGCCCTCCATAAGCTCTGAAAGGGTTGCCTCATCGTGAATATCACAGACGGGAGCGCGGGCAGCATACATAATTGAATAGGGAAGCGAAGGGGCGCGGCGGATAAGAACAGACATCGCGCCGCGTATGGCGCCGTCATCTCCGCGGACAAAGAGCCCTTCCCAAGTCCACTCAGGCTTTTGCTTACTCCAGGCATAGGACTGAAGAAAATGCCCGTTAGGGTGTGAAGAAACAAATGCTTCGTATTCCTTAAGCGTTTCTTTTGTAACAAACTCGACCATCAGAGCCTCCGGTAAATATCGTAAAATTTTTACATACTTTTTCAACAATATTATAACATATTTTTACATTTGTTACAAGTGAAACTTTGGATTTCTGGTTTGCATATCAGAAAAAAATAAAAGCTCAAAAGCATAGGAGTAAAAATGCTCTTGAGCGTGGTGTGTTATATTCTTCGGTATCGCTGATTCGGCATCGAAATTTCAGAGAGCGCAGAGGATATCTCCTCAGAGCCAAAAGCGCGCGAGCGGGCGAGGTCTGCAAGGGACAGCATCCCCACAACGTGGCCGTTTTCAACAACCGGAAGCCGGCGTATCTGCTCATCTGCCATAAGCTTTGCGGCATATGAGGAGTCATCTCCCGGTGCGACCGAAACAATGCCGCGCGTCATAATTTCCCGAAGCTTTGTTTCGTCGGGAGGGTTGTCATATGCGACGCATCGGATTGCGATATCGCGGTCGGTGACAAGTCCGCGAAGCCGCCCATCCTTTGAACATATGGGAAGTGCGCCGATGTTGTGGCGCGCAAGAAGCCTGGCGGCGCGGGAGACGGTGTCATCGGGTGATAAGTAAACAACATTGGAATTCATAATACGCGAAACAAGCATAATCATTCGCCGCCTTTTAAAAAGTTCTTATGACAATTATGCCCGCTTAAAAAATAAAGTATTCAAAAAAGCAAGGCAACTTGCGTTGCCTTGCGATAAAATTATTCGTTGATTTTTGATTTTACATAGCTTATCTGAGCTTCGACCGATTTTACGCTTGTGCCACCTTCTGAAATGCGTTTTTCAACACAGGTTTCAAGGCTTATTTCGTCGTAAAGGTCATTTTCAAAAAGGTCTGAAAATTCTTTGTATTCGTCAAGAGTAAGCTCTTCGAGGACCTTTCCCTCTGAAATGCACTTTGCAACAAGCTGACCTGAAAGCTTATATGCGCTTCTGAAGGGGAGACCGTGTTTTACAAGGTAATCTGCAAGGTCGGTCGCGTTTATGAACCCCTTCTGCGCCGCAAGCTTCATATTCTTCTCAATAGGCTTCATTGTTGCAAGCATCGGGGCGAGAACTTCAAGGCACATCTTAACTGTTTCGACAGCGTCAAATATGCTCTCCTTATCCTCCTGCATATCCTTGTTGTAGGCAAGGGGGATTCCCTTCAAAACTGTGAGAAGCCCCATAAGGTCGCCGTAAACTCTGCCGGTTTTGCCTCGGATAAGCTCTGCCATATCAGGGTTCTTTTTCTGTGGCATTATGGAAGAACCGGTTGTATATGCATCTGAAAGCTCGATGAACTTGAATTCCCAGCTCGCCCAGAGAATAAGCTCTTCGCTCAGGCGGGAGAGATGCATCATAAGGATCGAGAGTGCGCTTGCAAGCTCAACGCAGAAGTCGCGGTCGGAAACCCCGTCAAGGCTGTTGAGTGAAATCTCCGAAAAACCAAGCTCGGAAGCTTCCAGACGCCTGTCGGTGTCATATGTAGTTCCTGCAAGGGCGCAGCTTCCAATGGGGGAGACATTCATCCGCTTTCTGCAATCGGACAGCCTGTCTATATCGCGAAGAAGCATCATCGCATACGCCATAAGGTGATGCCCGAAGGTGATGGGTTGAGCCCTCTGAAGGTGGGTGTATCCCGGCATTATAGCGGCCTTGTGAGCTTCTGCCTTGTCAGTGAGCGCAGAAATAACATCAATGCAAAGCTTGCCTATTTCGTCACACTCGTCTCGCAGATACATACGCAAATCAAGTGCGACCTGGTCGTTACGGCTTCGCGCTGTGTGAAGCTTTTTTCCGACGTCGCCGAGCCTTTCGGTGAGAACCTGCTCAACAAACATATGAATATCCTCACAGGACATATCAAATTCGAGCGCGCCTGAATCAAGGTCAGAAAGAATGCCGGAAAGACCTTCAATGAGAGTATCTGCCTCAGCTTTTGAGATGATTCCACGCGCACCGAGCATCATAGCATGAGCCATGCTGCCCATGATGTCCTGACGGTACATCTTGCAGTCAAACCGGATAGACGAATTGAAATCGTCGGCGATGCTGTCAGTAATTCCGGACGTCCGTCCGGCCCACATTTTAGCCATATTACTTACCGTCAACGATAGCCTGAGTCTTTATCGGGAGACCGAAAAGGTTGATAAAGCCGTTAGCATCTGTCTGGTCGTAGTCGCTTTCGCCGAAGGTTGCGATTTCTTCGCTGTAAAGTGAGTAATCGCTCCATACACCGGCATTGATCATATTGCCCTTATAGAGCTTGAGGCGAACTTTACCCGTAACCTTCTCCTGAGTCTTGTCAACGAAAGCAGAAAGAGCTTCGCGGAGAGGAGTGAACCACTGGCCGTTGTAAACAAGCTCTGCAAAAGTGATAGAGAGCTTCTGCTTTTCGTGGAGAGTCATCTTGTCAAGGCAGATGGATTCAAGAACGCTGTGAGCCTTGTAAAGGATTGTTCCGCCCGGAGTCTCATAAACGCCGCGGCACTTCATACCGACAAGGCGGTTTTCAACAATGTCAAGGATACCAATGCCGTTCTTTCCGCCAAGCTCGTTGAGCTTCAAGATGATGTTCTTTGCGCTCATTTTCTCGCCGTCAAGAGCAACGGGGATGCCTTTTTCAAAGTCGATTTCAACATATGTCGGAGCATCTGGAGCAGCGATGGGAGAAACACCCATCTCAAGGAATCCCGGCTTCTCATACATCGGCTCGTTGCCTGTATCTTCGAGGTCAAGACCTTCGTGTGAAAGGTGCCAGAGGTTTTTGTCCTTTGAATAGTTTGTTTCGCGGTTAATCTTAAGCGGAACATTGTGTGCCTCGGCATAGTCGATTTCTTCCTCGCGAGACTTGATGTCCCACTCACGCCACGGAGCGATGATGGGCATATTGGGAGCAAAGTGCTTTATGGTAAGCTCAAAACGAACCTGGTCGTTGCCCTTACCTGTGCAGCCGTGCGCAATAGCATCTGCATTTTCCTTAAGAGCGATTTCAACAAGGCCCTTTGCGATGCAGGGGCGGGCGTGGCTTGTGCCGAGAAGGTACTCCTCGTAGATTGCGCCTGCCTTCATTGTCGGGATGATGTAATCATCAACATACTCATCCGTGAGGTCAAGAACATAAAGCTTTGAAGCGCCTGTCTTGATTGCCTTTTCTTCAAGACCGTCAAGCTCGTCGGCCTGGCCTACATTACCCGCAACTGCAATAACCTCGCAGTTGTTGTAGTTTTCCTTAAGCCACGGAATGATGATTGAGGTGTCAAGACCACCTGAGTATGCGAGAACAACTTTTTTGATTTTTGACTTATCCATTTTAAATGCCTCCGTAAATATTTATTCAATGTTATGCAAATATTATACAACTGTTTCCTGCGTATGTCAACATTAAAATTAATATTTATTCAAAAAATATGAATAAAATTCAGGTTCATACATCAACGACCGAAGGGCATAAGCCCCTCGGTCGGATTGAGTAAGGAAAATTACTTTGCCTGGAGAAGATGAACGGCAAATCCGCCAAAGTCCTGCTTTAGGTAAGCTGCAACGCCCGGGTTGACTGATTCAGGCTCAATCTCAAATCCAAGTCTCTCGACATAAGCCATTGCACGCTCAAGGCTTGAGGTCTTAATCGCGATATGGCCGAGTCTTCCGCGACCGGGTGATTTCATAACTTCAACAGCTGTTCCTGCAAAAACAGAACTGTTGCCGTTCTTAATCGGGAAGCCGAATGCTTTTGTGAAAAGCTCTGCGATTGCGAGAGCGCTTTCTTCATTGTCGGTGTTGATGCCGATATGAGCGAGGGAGAAGCCGAGAACCTTCTGAACAGCCTCGCGGGTAAGACGTGTGATTTCGTCAAACTTGCCTTCCTTGATAAGAGCATCCTTAACCATCCAGCTGCCGCCGCAAGCGTGGATTTTCGGGAATGCGAGATAATCTGTGATGTTTTTTTCGCTGATGCCGCCCGTCGGCATAAACTTGACCCCGCCATACGGCGCGCTCATTGCCTTTATCGCGTTAAGGCCACCGCAAGCCTCTGCCGGGAAGAACTTGACAACATCAAGGCCAAGCTCAATAGCAGCTTCAATGTCAGACGGATTGCTGCATCCGGGAGTGATAGGAATGTTCTTTGAAACGCAGTAGCTTACAACCTTCGGGTTGAGCCCGGGGGAGACGATAAACTTTGCACCTGCAGCAACTGCCTTGTCAACCTGCTCGGTTGTGAGGACTGTTCCTGCACCGATGAGCATATCGGGATATGCCTTTGCCATTGCGCGGATTGCCTCTTCTGCCGCAGCTGTGCGGAAGGTGATTTCAGCAAGCGGGAGCCCGCCGTCAATAAGAGCCTTTCCGAGAGGGAGAGCGTCGTCAACATTGTCGATTTTGACGACAGGAACAACGCCGTATGCACCGATTTGTTTTAAAATTTCATTCATTGGATTTGACCTCCTAAAAAGTAGACATACAAAAATGTCATATTAAATAATCTATTTTAAAGGATACCATATTATAGCAAAGTTTTCAAGCATTATATTAGAGATATTTTTACAAAAAAGTCACTGCTTAAAAGTTGAATATTATGGGTTAATGTGTTAATATATATGCCGGAGATGAAAAATAAAGGACAGTGAATGCTTAATGAACGATAATGATATTAAAAGACCGGCAAGCAAAAAGAAAAAGATTCTTTTCTGGGTGAGCATTGTTTTGCTTGTTTTAATCGGAGTTGTATGCTTTTTTGCATCGTTTCTTCTTAATTCAATTGACAGGGGAGACGTTGAGCTTGATCACGGCGAGCTTTCGATAAACGCGGAGCTTTCCGATGCGGCTCTCAACATCGCCGTGTTCGGCGTTGACAGCAGAAATGATGATGTTGCAGGCCGTTCCGATGCGATGATGATTGTTTCGGTGGATGTTAAACATAAAAAGATTAAGGCAGTTTCGCTTATGAGAGACAGTCTTGTAAGTATCCCGGGCTACGGCAAAAAGAAGCTCAACAGCGCGTATGCAATAGGCGGCGTTGAGCTCGCGATAAAAACAATCAACGAAAATTTCGGGATGAATATTTCAGACTATATCTCCCTCAACTTCAATCAGCTTGCGGGGATTGTTAATGCGCTCGGCGGAGTTGAGGTTGAAATCACCGAGGCTGAGAGAAAAAATGCAAATAAATATATAAAGGAAATGGCGGATGAGGTCGGAGAAAAGCCGGATATAATTGAAGACTCCGGAACCGTCACGCTTTACGGCTACCAGGCAGTTGCATACGCAAGAATAAGATATGTCGGCAACGCGGACTTTGAAAGAACAGAGCGCCAGCGTGAGGTTATGAGAAAGCTTATGGAAAAAGCACTTGATACGAGCCCGGTAAGATACCCCGCGCTTATCAGAAGCCTCATTCCAATGGTAGAAACCTCCTTGTCAAATGAGGAGATTTTAAAAATTGCGGGAATGATTGTTCTGTCGGGTAAACCGGAATTTGAAGAAGGTCGCTTCCCGATAGACGGGACATATAAATCAAATGAGTATTATGCAATGGTGTATGATCTGGATGCGGCAAAAGAAAAGCTCCATAGCTTTATATATGATGATGAGCCTTTCTATGAAAAGGAAGAAGATGAAAAAGAAAATAACAAAAAGCATATGGCTTGTAAGCCATATGCTTTTTCTCTTAAAATACTGTAAGCGCCTTTTTCCTTTCTGAAGAGGGCGGGGAATAACACCAGGAGTCAATATGCCCGCTTGTTATGAAATAGTCGGAGAAAGTTATGCGGGTATGCGAAGCTTTTTTCAGCTTATCAATTATAACAAGCTTTATCTTCATCTTCTGCGGAATGATGCTCTTTATAAAAACCGAAACAAGGTCGCCTTTCTCAACTCCCTCATGCAGCTCAGCAAGTCCCGAAAGATTTGGCGAGAGCTCAACAAAAATTCCGTAATCCTCGATTCCGCGTATTATCCCGGTCACAGTCTGGCCGGCAGAAAACCTTTCCGCGTTTTCTTCCCAGGTTCCGAGAAGCTCGCGGTGGGAGAGGAAAACACGCCTGTTTTCTTTGTCAAAGCCTGAAATAACTGCAAAAATATTATCTCCGACGGAGAAACGGTCTTTTGAGTGAGAGATTCTTGAAATGGAGAGTGACTCTATTCCGAGAAGCGAAATGTTTCCGCAGCCGATGTCTGCAAAAGCTCCGAACGGTTCAAGGTGTGTAATTGTTGCAGGGATGACATCTCCGGGGCGCTTTTCGTTGAAAATATATTCCATCGCCCGCCTTTGTGCTTCTTTGCGTGAAAGAAGAATCAAGCCATCGCCTTTAATGTCTGTAATAATGCACGAAACCGGCTTTCCAACGCGGGAGATTATGGCGATTTCGCGGGTTTTCCCGTCATCAAGTCCGAGGGCTGCTTCACTGTGGGGAATAATGCCGGTCTCTTTTCCGAAACTCACTGTAAGATTGTGAGCTGTGTCGCAGAGAATGGCGGTGCCTTCGATTATCCGTCGGTTTTCAAAGGCTTCTCTAAGTGAATCTGAAGAAAAGGTCAGAGCTGTGTTTTCATCCGTATGTATCAGTGAGCCTTCCGGCAAATATTTTTCATTGTGCATATCCTCGCTTCCTCCTCATATGGGTTTTCTTAAAATATATATGCAGGAAGGGAAGGGGATATTTACAGAATTTCTGAAGGGAATCAGGCCTTGTTGTTTACGATATCCGTTAATTCCGTAAGTGTACGTGCATCGGCAAATAAGCTTTCAGGCAAGCCATTTTGCACGAATTCGATGGCCGCATATCGCGGTGTAGGGTCGTTTGCAAAGATCGTAAGATTCTTCAGCCAGAAGTCGTAGCCTTCTCTTAAGAGAATCTGCTCGCGTTTGTTCTGATATAAATTGAAGTAGTAAATATGAAGGTTTGTGAGCTTCCCGCTTGAATATACATTTGAAAGAGCGGAAAATTGCTCGCTTTCCGGAATGTGCAAAAGAGCCTGCCAGTAGGTTTTGAAATTTTCTTCTCCAACTTCATCTAAAAAAGTAAGAAGGCTTTCGGGGGTATCCGTAACCGTATAAGCGTGGCACTCGGTTGCAAGTATCATTCCGTAATCTGCGGCGCGTTTGCTGATTTCTTTTGCCTCATTCACGAGAACCCTGCGCGCATCGGGGAGCAGATACAAAGAGGGAACGGTGCCTGCCCAGATTCTGATTGTATCGGTTCCAAGCGCTTTCGCACTTTCGAGGAAAGGGACAATGTCCATGCCTGTCCCCAAACGGAAATAAGACCCGTAAGAGGAAATTTCAATCCCTTCGGCTCTGGTCATATCGCTGACTTTCTTTGCAAGAAGAGTATCTCCCTGGGGAACATGAGGGTCGCTTGCCCATTCAATGGCGGAAATCCCTGCTTTTTTTGCAAGGGAAATAATTTCTTCAGGAGTTTTTTCTTTAAAAGAGATTGAACAAAGTGAGGTTTTCAGCATAAATGTCATCCTCCATAATTGTTTATTTTCAAGCTTTTTAAAAGCAATATGAATTATACATTATAAAGGTGCGATTGTCAACGAACCGGTTTCTTGCTGGCCACGAAAAATATTTTTCATAAACGGTTGATACTTTTGCTTTTGTGTGCTATAATGTTTTTGGGTAAATATGGGGGTATGGCGGAATAGGCAGACGCGTTAGATTCAGGTTCTAATGGTCGCAAGGCTGTGCAGGTTCAAGTCCTGTTACCCGCACCAAAAAGCAGTATGCGCCGTTGGCGCATACTGCTTTTTGATATGTGCGAGTTAAGGACTTGAAGCTTAAGAATGCAACGAGCGTTAAAAAAACGATTGATAATCGTTTTTAGCGAAGTTGGTGCGAGACGGGTACTGCGAGCAAATGCGGAGCGGTCGTCGAGCAGGGCAGATTGCCTTGCAATATGCGTCCTGTTACCCGCACCAAAACCGACAAGATTTGACAAGAGTCTTGTCGGTTTTATTTTGGCGTCTTGATTATTTGACCGTCAATTACTTTTTTAATATCCGCATCGCGTTAAGCACGGCAATAAGCGCAACACCGACATCGCCAAACACGGCTTCCCACATTCCGGCAATCCCGAAAGCACCGAGAAGAAGTAACGCGCCTTTAACAGAAAGAGAGATAACAATGTTTTGTATTACGATGCGCTTTGTCGCTTTTGCCACATAAAGTGCATCAAGTAGCTTCGACACCTCGTCTGTCATCAGAACAACATCTGCAGCTTCAATGGCGGCATCTGAGCCAAGCCCGCCCATAGCGATGCCTATATCTGCGCGGGCGAGAACTGGAGCATCATTGATTCCGTCACCGACAAAAGCCAATTTGCTACCTGCACGCTTTTTTTTGTCAAGCAGCTCTAATTTTTCGACCTTCTCTGCGGGAAGAAGCCCGGCATAGTATTCATCTAGATTTAATTCTTCTGCCACGGCCTTACCTATATTTTCATCGTCTCCTGTCAGCATAACTGTTTTTTCGACGCCATTTTGTTTTAAACCGCAAATTGCTGTCAAGCTATCTGGCTTTACCTCGTCTGCAATGATAATGCAACCGGCATACTTCCCGTCAACAGCAACATAGACCTTTGTGCCTACCTTGTCACAAGCAGTGCAAGACACATTTTCAGCCTTCATAAGCCTGATACTGCCGGCGAGTATATTCCTGCCATCAGCAACAACACTTGCTCCGTGCCCGGCGATTTCTTTGTAGTCTGTGATTGCTGCCTTGTCAATTTCCTTTTTGTAAGCAGCAAGAACGGACTTGGCGATTGGGTGATTAGAAAAACTTTCCGCATATGCAGCATATTCCAACACCGCTTCCTTTGTAAAGCTGTTTGCAGGGGAGATATCGCATACTTTAAAAACACCCTTTGTCAGAGTGCCGGTTTTGTCAAAGACGACTGTGCTGACATTGTTTAATGCTTCAAGATAGTTGCTGCCCTTTACAAGGACACCGTGTTTCGAAGTGGCAGCGATGCCGCCGAAGAATGTAAGCGGAATTGAAAGAACCAACGCACACGGGCAAGAGATTACGAGGAAAACCAAGCCTCTGCGTATCCATTCAATCCAGTATCCACCAAACACAAGCGGGGGAGCGATGGCGAGGAGTGCTGCGAGGATAACAACTGCCGGTGTGTAATAACGGGCAAAGGTGGTGATGAAATTTTCGGTAGGTGCCTTTCTGTCGGATGCAGTTTCAACTAAATCAATGATTTTCGAAACAGTAGATTCAGCGAAGGCTTTGGCAACTTCAATAGTCAAGACGCCGCTTTGATTGATGCAGCCGGAAAGTGCTTCATCGCCAGTGCTAACGGTTCTCGGGAGAGATTCGCCGGTTAACGCCTTTGTGTCAAGCATTGATTCTCCGTCAATGACAATGCCATCGAGCGGAATCTTTTCGCCGGGCCGAACAACGATTATGTCGCCGACAGAAACAGATTCGGGCGGAAGATTAACAAGCTCACCGCTTCTTATCACTGTTGCAGAATCCGGGCGAATGTCCATAAGGCTTGCGATAGACTTCCTTGAACGCGCCACCGACATATTCTGAAAGAATTCTCCGACCTGATAGAACAACATAACTGCAACGGCTTCCGGATATTCGCCGATAATGAAAGCACCCACTGTTGAAAGACTCATCAGGAAGTTCTCGTCGAACACGCGTCTTTTGGTGAAGCTTTTTGCTGCCTTTAACAAGACATCACCGCCGAGGATAATATATGAAATGATAAGAAACGCAAGCTTCACCGCCGGAATTGCTTTTGAAATTTCACCTGATATAATTCCGATTGCAAAAAACAGCGCGCCCGAAAGTAAGCGAGCAATCATTTTTTTGCTGGCATCTTTGACTTCTTCCGTTTGTGCATTTTTAGCCGCAGCAGTTTCTGCAAGATATTGAGAAACTTCAACCTCGGGCTCATGGTTATGTACGATTGTTTTGATTCGGTCTGTGATGTCGTCGGATAGGGCAGGGGCCACTTCCACCGTAAGCGTCTGCTTCATCAGGTTTATAACCGAAGAGGTGACACCATCTAATTCACCGACTTCTTTTTCGATTTTAGCTGAGCAGTTCGGGCAATCAAGACCGTTTAATATAAAAATTTTTTTCATTTGGAGAAACCCCTTGTTTTTATAGTTCTTCAATTTTTGAATGCAACACCGCTAAATCACAAACACCTCAGCTGAAATTTACAGTTAAGGTGTTTTCTTTTATTTTCTCTTTTGGATTGCCTTAAAGTCAAGATAGTTCTGGAGAATGAGTGCCGCGGCGACAGAGTCGACCTTGTTTCGGCGGCTTTTTCCGTGATGCCCTGTTTCTGAGAGGATTCTGTGGGCATCAACGGTTGTGCAGCGCTCATCCCACAAAATAACGGGAAGCCCTGTTTTCTCACGGAGAATCTCCGCAACCTCCTCGCTTCTCTTTGCGCGGTCGCCTATGTCTGCGTTCATATGCTTCGGATATCCCAGAACGATTTCAGATGCGTTGTGAGAAAGAATGGTTTTTGAGAGGTCCTCAAGCGCCGAATCGGGATTTGTGACAAAAATTGTGAAGCTCTCGCCGGCAAGGGTTCCGCTTATATCAGAAAAAGACACACCTATTCTTTTGTCGCCATAGTCGACACCGACTGTTCTCATTGACAAAACCTCCGTGTTTAGTTATTATAATAATAACATACAAAGGCGAACAAAAACAATATCAAGAAAAATAATTTTGTTAAAACTTTTTTGATATGAAATTCATCTAATAGACAGAGACAGAGGAAATCGTTATGTTAAAAAACGAGATTTATAATGCGGTTGTCGCGTATATAACCGAAAATCAGGAGCGTTTTTACCGCCTTGCCTACAGCTACACGAAGAATCGCGAGGCTTCTCTTGATGTTGTCCAGAACGCAATCTGCAAGGCTATTGAAAAATATGGCGATATCAGGAATGTTTCCGCTATAAGTTCGTGGTTTTATCGCGTTCTTCTAAATGAGGTTTATGCTTATATAAAAAAGCACAAAAGAGAGATAGCGGTTTCTGATGAAGATATGCCTGTTCAGGTGTATTGTGAGCGTGCTTTCGAGCGGGATGACGGGATATACGACTCCATAAATAAATTGCCTGAACAACTAAGGGTAATAATAATTCTCCGTTTTTTCGAGGATATGTCTCTTGAGGAGATTTCAAAAATAACAGAAACAAATATTAACACGGTTAAGACGCGCCTTTATGGCGCGCTCAAAAAATTGAAGGTTTTTTATGAGGAGGGCGGAGCTAATGGATAAAATATATAGAGCAAAACAGATATACACCTCAATAGAAATTCCGCCTGAGCTTAATTCAATTGTCGCATCTGCGATAGAGAAAAGCAAAGCGCCAAAGAACAATAGGTTTTCATATATCAGAGTTCTTGCGCCTTGCGCAGCTTGTGTCGCAATCTGCGTAGCGCTTGCTTCTCATGGCTTCTTTTCAGACGGGGGTAATAGTTTCGGTCGGATTGGCAAGGAGGCGGAAGCGGGGATAAGTGTTGCAAGCGAAATGCCGGGTGCGAATGTTCGCGGTGCAAAGCTTGCGATGGAGGATACTCCATACAGCACAATGGTGAGCTCGCGCGTTGAGAGCGAGCGCGAAAAAGGCAACGAGCTTGTTCTGATATATCTGGATGAGAACTTCGCATCCTTTTGCACATCGTCGGCAGAAGATGGCACGGTCAGATATTCTAATTTCAGGCAAGACACGGGGGAAGACGTTTCACTTTCCGAGCTTGGGATTGAAGGATACCCCGATAACACTCAGTTCTATATACGCTCTGCGGAAAAAATTGTCATAGTTGATAACGGAACAGAAACAGAGCTTAATATAGTTGGTGGCAGAAATGAAGATTAATTACCAGCTTCTGTGTGACAGACAAATCGAGGAGATGACGTCGGGCGGAAAAGTTCCAAAGCTTCTTTTGCATAGCTGCTGCGGGCCCTGCAGCAGCTATGTTCTTGAATATCTGACGCGCTTTTTTGACGTTACGGTTCTTTTTTATAACCCGAACATTTTTCCTGAAACGGAATTTGAAAAAAGGCTTGCAGCGCAGCGCGAAGTAATTGAAAAACTGGAAACTCCGCGAGCGGTAGGCATAATCTGCAATGCTTACGACCATTCCGAGTTTCAAAAAAGAATATCGGGACTTGAAAGTGAGAGGGAAGGCGGGGGAAGGTGCGAGGTGTGCTTTCGTCTGAGGCTTCAGGAAGCTGCGAGAATCGCGAGGGAAAAAGGCTTTGATTGCTTTGCAACAACCCTATCTGTCAGCCCTCACAAAAACGCAGAGCTGTTAAATTCCATAGGCAACGAGCTTTCGGCTTCTTTTGAGATTCAGTTTCTTGTTGCAGACTTTAAAAAACGAGAGGGCTATAAGCGTTCGGTTGAACTTTCGCGAATGTTCGGAATCTATCGCCAGGAATATTGCGGATGTGAGTTTTCTGCCCGGTCGGAGGATTTTTAAATACATATTTTGATAAGAGCTTTAGGGGTAGATGCATAAACAACAAAGGAGCGGTGGAAAGCACTGCTCCTTTACATTTGCGGCGGGACTGTTTTTCTATTTCTTAAACCCCTCATAGAGCTTTCCCAACGCCCGCTTTTCGATTCTGCTGACATACGAGCGGGAGATGTTGCATTTTTCTGCAATTTCGTGTTGCGTTTTCGGGATGACATCGTAAAGCCCGTAGCGCTGTATGATTATTTCACGCTCCCGCGGCTCAAGGCAGGTGTTGACGAGCTTGTAAAGCGCTTCCTCTGTATCCATATTTTCAATGCGGTCAAGGCGCAGGTCATCGCTGCTTATGACATCTATCAGAGCGAGTGAATTGCCGTCGGAATCCGTATCGAGAGAATCGGAGAGGGAAACTTCGCAGGCGAGCTTTTTCGTCGCGCGAAAGTGCATGAGGATTTCGTTCTCTATGCACCGTGCGGCGTAGGTGGCAAGACGCGTTCCTTTTCCGGGCTTATATGTATTTATCGCTTTTATAAGGCCTATTGAGCCTATGGATATGAGGTCTTCCTGCTCCTGCGGCGTTGTGTAATACTTTTTTATTACGTGTGCAACAAGTCGCAGGTTTCTTTCAATCAGAATGTTTCGGGCTTCATTATCACCGTTTGCAAGTCTTTCGAGATATTCGCTCTCTTCCTTAGCTGATAGCGGGCCGGGGAAGGAGCCTGAAGAAAGGCTGAGAATAAGAAAAACGCAATTTGCAAACAAAAGTGCAAGAGTGGGAATAAAAAACATATGCGACACCGCCTTTTTTGATACATTCATTTTACTCAGGCGGATATAAAAAATTGCAAGTCCCTTTGATTTATGGGACTTGCAAGAAATCAGTCTATAAGAACAACTGCATGGGCAGAAATACCGTCTCCGTTGCCCGTAAAACCGAGTCCTTCTTCGGTTGTTGCCTTAACGCTGACCTGACTTGTAGAGAGGCCAAGTGTATTGGAAATATTTTTTCTCATTTGTTCGATATAAGGCATAAGCTTTGGCTTTTGGGCAATAACGGTGGCATCAATGTTTGAGATTGAATACCCCTCTGCCTCAATGAGCTTGCCTACGTGTTTTAAAAGGAGCAGGCTGTCCGCGTCAAGAAACTTCGGGTCATCCGGCGGGAAGTGCTTTCCGATGTCGCCGAGAGCCGCGGCGCCGAGAAATGCATCTGAAATTGCGTGCAAAAGCACATCTGCATCGCTGTGGCCGAGCAGCCCTTTTTCGTAGGGGATTTTCACGCCGCCAAGGATAAGTGCGCGGTCAGCAACGAGCTTGTGTACGTCGTATCCGTGTCCTATGCGCATAATATCATCTCCTGTCTGAAGTCTTATAAATCGCTTCTGCAAAAATCAAATCTTCGGGGGTAGTTATTTTTATGTTGAAATAGTCTCCGGGGGTCAGAACGACGCGCATCCCGAGCGCCTCTACGGCAGAGCAGTCGTCAGTGATGGAGGCCCCCTCGTGGTGGGCCTTGGAAAGTGCTGAGGTTATGAGGTCGGCATCAAATATCTGCGGAGTCTGGATTGCTGAGAGTGTTTCCCGGGGGACTGTGCGCTCAACGATTCCGCCCGAAGCTTTCTTTATTGTGTCCTTAACTGGGACTGCGGGAGCCGCCGCATTATATTTCGAAGCTGCCACATACGTTTTTTCGATTATTTCGGGTGAAACGAATGGGCGGGCTGCATCGTGTATCGCGATGAGGTCAAATTTTCCCTTTGCACACATAACTCCGTTTAAAACGGACTCTGTCCTTGTTTTACCACCCGGGATTATGTTCCGGGCCTTTGTGATTCCGTTTTCCCTGCATAAGGCGCGAATTTCTTCTATCATATCCTCACGCGTAGGAATTATTATCTCGTCAATGACCGGGGAATCCTGAAGGGTTTTAAGTGTAATAAGAACTACGGGAAGTCCGCAGATTTTGCAGAAAAGCTTGCTTCCGCTCTGCTTCATCCGTGTGGAGGCCCCTGCGGCAGGGAGAATTGCCACGCATGTTTTTCTTGTCTTTTTTTCGGAAGGCATAATAACACCTCGTATATGTTAATTTAAAAGCTGCTTGAACTTGTAATTCAAACAGCTTAATTGTAACACAAAAGACGTTGCAAATCAATTTATTCGTTTTTGAAACAAGATAAAAGAAGCTTGTCAACCTCGGATTCAAGGTCTTTATAAGACATGTTTTTTGCAAGAACAAGCTCTGAAAAAAGAATCTGACGCGCAGAATGAAGCATTTTACGCTCGCCGGTTGACAGTCCGGATTTATATTCGCGGAAGGCGAGCGTCTTGATTACGCAAAGGACCTCCCGAAGGTTTCCTGTTTTTATCCGTGCAGTATTTTCGCGGTAACGCTTGTTCCAGTTTGCGGCGTCTTCAACCTCAATTGAGGGGATGAGAGAGAGGAGAGTATCGGCTTCGGTGCAGCTTATGACATCGCGGATTCCGATTTCTTCGCTTGAAGCAATCGGGACCATGATTGTCATGTTGTTGGTCGGAAGCTTAAGAATGTAGTATTCAAGCTCTTTTCCGTCAATAATCCGGGTGGTTATGCTATCAACGGTACCTGCGCCGTGCATAGGGTGAACTATCATATCGCCAATGTTGTACAATGGTCTCCCTCCCTCGTTCACATCTATGTGTATTATACACTTTTTTTAAAGTGTTTTCAACAAAAAAACTTAAAATTTTTCAAAAAATTTACTGTGGAAACATATGTATAATCACTGTTAAATGCAATTTTCACTTGACAATTTTGTTATAATACTGTATACTTTTTCGTAAAAGCAATGATGGAGATAAAACCGTGTCGTAAAGCCTTGAAGAGAGCTGTGTGTTGCTGGGAGCATGGCAGGCGGGAGGCGGAGGGTCACTCCGGAGCTGCGGGGCAGAAATCGTTTTGAGAATAAGCTCTGTCGGGTTGAAACGCCGTTATACGTTGTTTGAGGATGCCGCAAGGTGTCGAAATTGGGTGGTACCGCGAGGTTTGCAGCTTCGCCCCATGTCTTTTGGCATGGGGCTTTTTATATTTTTAAGGAGGTTTAGGTTTAAATGGCAAAGGAACTTGAAAAGATTTATAACCCTCATGACGTTGAAGCCCGCCTGTATAAAGAGTGGGAAGAAAAAGGATACTTTCACGCTGAGGTGGATGAAAAGAAAAAGGCTTTCTCTATAGTTATGCCGCCACCGAATGTTACGGGGCAGCTTCATCTCGGTCATGCGCTTGACTGCACGCTGCAGGATATTCTTACAAGAACAAAGCGTATGCAGGGCTATTCCGCGCTCTGGCTTCCGGGGACTGACCACGCGGGAATCGCCACTCAGATTAAGGTTGAGGCCGCTCTTCGCGAGGAAGAGGGGCTCACGCGCCACGACCTTGGCCGTGAAAAGTTCCTTGAGCGTGTATGGGACTGGAAGAATAAGTTCGGAAACAGAATCGTTGAGCAGCAGAAAAAGATGGGAGCTTCCTGTGATTGGGACAGGTCTCGCTTCACGATGGACGACATCTGCGCAAGGGCGGTCCGTGAGGTTTTTGTCCGCCTTTATGAAAAGGGTCTCATTTATCAGGGCAACAGAATAATCAACTGGTGCCCGAACTGCACAACTGCGCTTTCTGATGCTGAGGTCGAATACAGCGAGATGGACGGCAAGTTCTGGCATATCAGATATCCGGTCAAAGATTCTGATGAATATGTGGTAATCGCAACGACCCGCCCGGAAACAATGATGGGCGATACTGCCGTTGCAGTTCATCCGGATGATGAAAGGTACAAGCACCTTGTCGGAAAAACACTTATCCTTCCGATAATGAATCGTGAAATTCCGGTTATTGCAGACGAATATGTTGAACGCGAATTCGGCACAGGCTGTGTTAAAATTACACCCTGCCACGACCCCAATGACTTTGAAGTCGGAAAAAGGCATAACCTTGAAGAGATTCTTGTCATTGACGAGCATGGCTGCATCAACGAAAACGGCGGAAAGTACTGCGGCCTTGACAGATACGAAGCCCGTGAGAAGCTTGTTGCAGACCTTGAAGCTGAAGGGTACTTGCTCGAAATCCGCGACCATAAGCATAACGTCGGCCAGTGTTATCGCTGCAGCACGGTTGTTGAACCGCTTACTTCCAAACAGTGGTTTGTCAAAATGGGTCCGCTTGCGGAGGAGGCTCTCCGTGTCGTAAATGACGGCACTGTCAAGTTTGTTCCGGACAGATTCTCAAAGATTTATACAAACTGGATGGAAAATGTTCACGACTGGTGTATTTCTCGCCAGCTCTGGTGGGGTCACAGAATTCCTGCCTTCTACTGCGAAGATTGCGGCCATGTGAATGTTTCCCGTGAGGACCCGACGAAGTGCGAAAAGTGTGGAAGTGAGAAACTTCGCCAGGAGGAGGATGTTCTCGATACATGGTTCTCGTCTGCTCTTTGGCCGTTCTCAACTCTCGGTTGGCCGGAAAAAACTCCCGAGCTTGACTATTTCTATCCCACTTCCGTTATGGTCACGGGCTATGACATTATCTTCTTCTGGGTTGCACGAATGATCTTCTCCGGTATGGAGCATCTGAAGCTTGAGCCGTTCAAGACCGTATTTATCCACGGTATCGTTCGCGATGCTTTGGGGAGAAAAATGTCAAAATCCCTCAACAACGGTGTAGATCCGCTTGAGGTTATTGAGGAGTTTGGTGCAGATGCGCTCAGATTCACTCTCGTAACGGGAAATTCACCGGGGAACGATACTCGCTTTATTCCGGAGAGGGTAGAGGCAAACAGAAACTTTGCAAATAAAATCTGGAACGCTTCGCGCTTTGTTATGATGAATCTGAGGATTGACACCTGCTCACTTCCGTCACTTTCAGAGCTTGAAATGGAAGACAAGTGGATTCTTTCAAAGTATAATACTCTTGTTTCCGAGATTACGGACAATATCGACAAGTTCGAGCTCGGAATCGCGGCTCAGAAGCTTCAGGAGTTTATACGCGATAACTACTGCGATTGGTATATCGAGCTTGTAAAGCCGCGCCTTTCAGACGATGCAGACTCTAAAAGTCGCGAGGTTGCTGAAAAGGTTCTCTGCTATGTCCTTTCAAATACACTCAAGCTTCTTCATCCGTTTATGCCGTTTATTACGGAAGAAATCTGGCAGACTCTCCCGCATGACGGCGAGTCAATAATGATTTCAAAATGGCCTGAGTTCTCAGATGACTTAAGCTTTAAGGATGATGAGAACAAGATGGAAATTCTTATGCAGGCAATCCGCAGCATAAGAAACCGCCGCGCGGAGATGAACGTAGCTCCGTCTAAGAAGGCACAGCTCATTGTTGTTCCGGATGACGAAAAAGTTGAAAATGTTTTTGCTCTTGGCACGGTATTCTTCAAAAAGCTTGCTTCAGCTTCTGAGGTTATTATGTCAAAGGAAGTTGAGGATACCTCCAAGATGGTCTCCGTAGTCACGCAGTCTGCAAAGCTCTTTATCCCGATGAATGAACTTATTGATGCAGAAGCTGAAATTGCGCGTCTTACAAAGGAACGCGAGAAAGCACAAAAAGACTTCAATATGATAAGCGGAAAGCTCAGTAACGCAGGCTTTGTCGCAAAGGCTCCGGCGAATGTAGTTGAAGCTGAGCGCGAAAAGCTTGCAAAGGTCACGGCTCTTATCGCGAATATAGACGAGAGTATAGCAAAGCTGCGCTCATAACACATAAAAATAGAACGCGGGCATATCAATTTTATGTTGATATGTCTGCGTTTTTCTCTTTTTACACCCTTTTTGGTAAAAATGCTGAAAAGGTATGAAAAAAATTTTTCACAAAAACTGCATATTGCACAAAATTTTACTTGTAATTTGATGCGGGATATTATATAATTTAATAAAAGTTAATATTCGCTTAATATTTGCGGATATCTGACGACTCGTATAAAGGAGAGTAGAAGCAAATGAATGTTTACCCTGTAAAGAAAATTAGAAATGTATGTCTGTTGGGGCACGGCGGAGACGGAAAGACCTCGCTCGTCGAAAGTTTGCTCTATATGACGAAAAATATCGACCGACTCGGCAAGGTTTCGGAAGGGAATACGGTTTCTGACTTTGACGCGGAAGAAATCAAGAGAAAATTCAGCATTTCTTCGTCAGTTGTTCCTGTCGAGTTTTATGACCATAAATTCAATTTTATCGACACTCCCGGATATTTTGACTTTGTCGGCGAGGTTCACCAGGCGATGCGTGTTGCGGATGCGGCGATTATCGTATGTACCGCCAAAACCGGTGTCCAGGTAGGAACAGAGCTTGCCTGGAAAAAGGTCAACGAAAAGAAAATGCCGCGTATGATTTACATATCAAAGATTGATGAAGAAAACGCGCGTTATTACACCGTTTACGAACAGCTTCGCGAAAAGTTCGGCGTTTCAGTTTGCCCGATGGTTATTCCTGCAATCGTCGATGAAAAAATCATCGGTATTATTGACCTTATCCCGATGAAGGCATACGAGCTTAAAGACGGCGCCGCTGTTGAAATGCCGATTCCACCGCAGTGTATGGAAAAAGCACTTATGGTCAGGTCGCAGATTGCAGAAAGTGTTGCTGAGACCTGCGAGGAGTATATGGAAAAATACTTCGCAGGTGAAGAGTTCACCATTGATGAATATATGGACGGCGTAAAGCGCGGTGTTATGGAGGGGACTCTCGCTCCGGTGTTCACAGGCTCTGCATACACAGGCATCGGTAGCCTTGCGCTCCTTCGCGGGCTTGTCGGATATTCTCCGTGTCCGATTGATGCTCCCAAGGATTTCGCAGTCAATGCAGATAACGAGCTTATTGAAATTACCGTCGGCGACGAGAGGGACCCGCTTGCAATCATCTTCAAAACAGTTTCCGACCAGTACGGTAAATTCTCATACTTCAAAGTTCTTTCCGGCAAGATTACAAGCGATATGACGCTTCTCAACCCGAGAACCGGCGAGACAGAAAAAATCGGCCACCTCTACAACGTAATAGGCAAAAAACGCATAGATGCAACCGAAATTTCAACGGGCGACATCGGCGCAGTTGCAAAGCTTGCAGCCGCGAGAACGGGCGACACGCTCTGTTCGCAGTCAAACCCCGTTCATCTTTACGGAATCAACTTCCCGACACCGACCTACTCGCTTGCGGTTAACCCGAAGGCAAAGGGAGGAGAGGAGAAGATTGCTTCAGGCCTTGCGCGCCTTGCAGAAGAGGACGTAACCTTTAAAACAGTCAACAATGCAGAAACCCGGCAGTATGTGGTCACGGGATATGGCGATATGCACATCGACATTCTCTGCTCAAAGCTCAAGAGCCGTTTCGGCGTTGATGTTGACCTCGCAGAGCCCAGAGTTCCTTACCGCGAGAAGATTCGCAAAAAGGTCAAGGTTCAGGGCAGACATAAGAAGCAGTCCGGCGGCCACGGCCAGTTTGGTGATGTCTGGATTGAGTTCCAGCCCGGAGACGTTGAGGACCTCGTATTTGAAGAGAAGATTGTCGGCGGCGCAGTTCCGAAGAACTTCTTCCCGGCAGTTGAAAAGGGGCTTCGCGACTCTATTACAAAGGGTGTTCTTGCAGGTTTCCCGGTTGTTTACTTAAAAGCTACACTTGTAGACGGCTCATACCACGATGTTGACTCGTCTGAAATGGCATTCAAGGTTGCGGCAAACCTCGCGTATAAGGCAGGGCTTCCGCAGGCTGACCCCGTTCTTCTCGAGCCGATAGGCAGCCTCAAGGTATATGTTCCTGACGACTATATGGGAGATGTTATCGGCGACCTTAACAAGCGCCGCGGCAGAGTTTTGGGTATGAATCCTCAGGGCGATGGTGTTTCTGTTGTTGAAGCTGAGGTTCCGATGGCAGAAATGAACTCCTACACAATCGACCTTCGTTCGATGACTCAGGGAAGAGGCTCATTTGAATTTGCCTTTGAACGCTATGAAGATGCTCCGTTTAACGTTCAGCAGAAGATTATTGAAGAACGCAAGGCATATCTTGAAGAAGAATAAAAAGCTTCAGCACCCCTGATGCATTTCGCATCGGGGGCGCTTTTTGCAGAAACGCAATGGGGTTCAACTGTGTTTTTGTCAAAATATGTATTAAGCCCTGTCTTTTCGATATAAGAGCCTTTGTCTTGTATTTGTCATTCCGTTTGCTCTTGTGTTTGTGAACTTTTTGTTGTAATATAATAACGAATGTGTTATAATTAATGTATAAATATTTGAAAAATATACCGATTTTGCAAAGTGGAAATATAGCTGCATATTATTAATTAGTAAATTTTGTGTATGGAAAAAGGAGGAGTTATTCATGCGTGAATTGTCTCTTGAAGAAAACAAACAATTTCAGTTGGATATTTTGAAAAATGTGGCGGAATTTTGTGATGAAAATGGTCTGCGGTACTTTCTTGCTTACGGAACGCTCATAGGTGCGGTCAGACATAAGGGGTTTATTCCGTGGGATGATGATATTGACATTCAGATGCCACGCCCCGACTATGATACATTTATCAGAACCTATAAGAATGACATATACAAGGTCATAGCTCCTGCTGAGGATATGTCCAAGCATTCAGTTGTGAAGGTGATTGATACACGGACAATTAAGTGTGAGAAGGGAATAAAATATAAAACAGGCAAGGAACTGGGGATTGATATTGATGTTTTTCCGCTGGATGGCCAGCCTGAATGTGAAAAAGAGTTTAAAAAATATTATAAGAAGAAACAACGCTTATTAAAATATTTTCATTATACAATATGTGATATAAAACGACTTTCGTTAAAAGCTAAAATTGCTTCATTTCTTTCCAGGACATATGCTAACTTATTAAATGCAAAGAATATTATGAAGAAAATCGCAAAAATAAACAAAAAATTTAGTTATGAAAGCTGTAAATATATAGGTGCAACAGATTCCTTATATAACAGCATTAACAACCGAAATCCCAAAGAATGGTATAACGATACTGTTAATATGGAATTTGAAGGATGTGAGTTTAAAGCACCTGTTGGATATGATGAAATTTTGAAAAAGATGTACGGGGATTACATGGCCTTGCCGCCGAAAGAAAAACAGGTGACGCATCATTCTAATAAGGTGTATTTAAAAGATTGAAAGAAGGGTTATAAATGAAAAAATATAAAACAGGCATTACCGTCGGTGTTTTTGATATGTTTCACACCGGGCATCTTAACTTGTTGGAAAGATGTAAGGCGCAATGTCAAGAATTGATTGTTGCTATTTGTGATGATGATTATGTCAGAAACATAAAGAAAAAAGAACCTGTTATCTGCCAAGAGGACAGAGTGCGTCTTATAGGCGCGCTAAAATGTGTGGACAAAGCAGTTCTTGTGAATTTTGAGCAAACAGACGACAAGTTATTGTTGTTGAAAACACATAAATTTGATGTTCTGTTTTCCGGTGACGATTGGAAGGGGTCGGAAAGATACTTAAAAACGGAAAAGGAATTTGAACCTTTGGGGGTATCTATTGAGTATTTACCGTATACTAAAGGTATATCAACAACGGATATTAAAAATAAAATTAAAAATTTAGATTGATTTTGATGGACCGGATGACATACGAGCGGAGAGTCTTTGTATGTGTAAATTCAGAATAATAAAAATGCTTGGAGTGATTTTGTGTCAACTAAAATGGTATCGGAAACAGAGTTGCCATTACAAATCGGAAGAATTGAGGCGTTGGACATTGCCAAAGGAATAGGCATGTTCTTTGTGGTATGGGCACACGTGAATTATACGCCGTTTCTTTTGAAGTACATATATTCTTTTCATATGCCGTTGTTCTTTATAATTTCCGGTATACTTTACAATAAAGAAAAGTATTCTTCGTTTCCACATTATATAAAACGAAGAGCAAAAACTCTGATATGTCCATATGTATTTTTCTATCTTGGTTCGCTTCTTATAGTGTTTGTGCTGCGAGTTGTTGGTGTAGGTTTTTCGACTACGGTCTTCCACGAAATTTGTGAATTCTTTTTACAAATGTTTTTATCACAAGGCTCCAGTAAGGTTGCAAATGCCCCGCTTTGGTTTGTGCCGTGTTTATTTGCTGTTGAAATTATGTATTATTTTATTTCTAAAATGCGAAGAAGGAATATAGTTATTGTTTGTTGTCTGTTGACGTTTTTTGGATGGTTGTTAGAATCTGGATATCTGCCGTTTAATAATAAGCTTCTACCGTGGAGCTTGGATTCGGCATTGTTTGCTTTAGGGTTTTATGCATTGGGGAATTTGATGCAAAGTAAAGTGAAAAACGCCATACAACAAGTGGAGAGCAGTAAACATAAAATGTTAATATCAGTTACAACAATGATTGTATGCGCAATACTGATTGTTCCGTTGGTGTATTTAAATGGTAAGGTTTCATTAGGCTCAAAGACGCTGAATAACGGTTTTCTGCTTTATACTTCAGGAATATTCGGAACGATAGGGGTTTTAGCAGCTGCTGTTTTGCTGAAAAGAAGTAAGTTGCTAAAATTTTGCGGATTAAATTCATTTTACATAATGTCAACACATTATCTGATTAGAGTGATTTATCGGGCAGGACAAACTTTTTTGGGATTTGAGTCGTACGATACCACAGATTTTGTACAAACCATTATTCCTTTTATTGTTGTTATGACAGCGAGCATTGTTTTTACTATTTTGTATAATAAAATAAAGAATGTAATCTTAAACAAAAATTATACATAACTTCAAGACGGACAAGAAGGGACGTGCTTTTTGTCAACCTTATTTTGAATAGTTAATGCTTTGAAAGCCTCGGAGGTGTGATAATATCACCTCTGAGGTAATTTTTTGTGCTATGACAAGCATTTTTTGAACTTATGCTAATGGGTGTTTAGTACATTTCTCGAGAGGTTTTTTATATTAGTTGCAATTTATGTGTCGAATCTGTTATAATCATTTGGTGAGTTAAATTTAACCTGAAGAGGTTTTGTCTATGAAAAAAACATCAACACTCGCAAAGCTCGCAATCGTGCTTGCAACAATCATCTGGGGAAGCTCGTTTGTTATAATTAAAGATGCGGTTAACCTCATCACACCGAATTACCTTATGGCGATCAGGTTTACAGGCGCATTCATCCTCCTTTCAATTATATTCTTTAAAAGAATGAAGAATATAACTCCCAAAATGCTTTTGCAGGGCGCGATTATCGGTGCATGTCTTTTTGGAGCATATTTCTTCCAGACCCTCGGAATTATGGATACAACTCCCGGCAAAAATGCTTTTCTGACAGCTTTTTACTGTGTGCTTGTCCCGTTTATTGCGTGGGCAACAGGGGCATCGAAGCCTGACAGGTGGAACCTTATCGCGGCGTTTGTCTGTATTGCGGGAATCGGACTTATTTCTCTTACCCGAAACTTCACAATGGGCAGGGGGGACGCTCTTACACTCGTCGGTGGTTTCTTCTTTGCCTGCCATATGGTCGCGGTTGCAAAGTTCGGAGAGGGCAGGGATCCTGTTGTTATGACAATTCTCCAGTTTGCAGGTGCGGCGGTCATTTTCTGGATAGCAACCTTTGTATTTGATGGTGGTGTCCGCCCGGTCGTACCGAAGGTTATACCGTCGGTGTTTTATCTCTGTGTTTTCTGCACCGCAACGGCGCTGCTTCTCCAGAACTTCGGGCAGAAGCATACGACTCCGTCTACCGCGGCACTTCTTCTTACACTCGAATCTGTTCTCGGGACACTTTTTTCAGGATTAATGGGGCGAGAAAATCTGACATTCAGAATGCTGTTCGGATTTGTGCTTGTCTTTGTAGCTATTGTCATTTCGGAAACAAAGCTTTCTTTCTTGAAAAAAGAGAAAGAAAAAATATAAGCTATTGAAATTGTTCGAAAAAAAGTATATAATATAGAAAAATAATTTTTAGGAGAATACATATGATTAAAGAGAATATCGAGTTTTTAAAACAGTATGACCCCTCTGTCGGTGCTGCGATTGAGTCTGAGTTTTCGAGGCAGCGCGGCAACATTGAGCTTATTGCTTCTGAAAACTTTGTAAGCCCCGCGGTGCTTGCTGCTGCGGGAACAGTTCTCACCAATAAGTATGCCGAAGGTCTTCCGGGCAAGCGCTATTACGGCGGTTGCGAGTGTGTTGACGTTGTTGAGAAAATTGCTCAGGAACGCGCTTTAGAGCTTTTTGGCGCTGACCACGTAAATGTTCAGCCTCATAGCGGCGCATCTGCAAATATGGCAGTTTATTTCGCACTTGTAAAGCCGGGCGATACTGTTATGGGTATGAACCTCAGCGAGGGAGGTCACCTCACTCACGGCAGCCCCGTTAATATTTCAGGTTCATATTACAACATCGTTCCTTACGGGGTTGACCCCGAAACTCATCGCATAGATTATGACAAACTTGAAGCAAAAGCAAAGGAATGCCAGCCGAAAATGATTATCGCGGGCGCTTCTGCTTATCCGAGAATTATTGACTTTGAGCGCTTTGCACATATTGCAAAGAGCGTTGGTGCATATTTCGTTGTCGATATGGCTCATATTGCCGGTCTTGTCGCAGCAGGCGTTCATCCGAGCCCTGTTCCGTATGCAGATGTTGTTACAACAACAACTCACAAAACGCTTCGCGGCCCGCGCGGTGGTATAATCCTCTGCAAGGAAGAGCTTGCCAAACAGATTGACAAGGCTGTTTTCCCGGGGACAATGGGCGGCCCGCTTATGCACATAATTGCTGCAAAAGCTGTCTGCTTCGGCGAAGCTTTGAAGCCTGAGTTTACAAGCTATCAGAAGAAGGTAGTTGCAAATGCTTCAGCTCTTGCAAATGCACTTTTGCAGTGTGGTTTTGACCTCGTTTCAGGTGGTACGGACAATCACCTTATGCTTGTTGACCTTCGCAAATTCAGCGTTACAGGCAAAGAACTTGAACACCGTCTTGACGAGGTTGGTATCACACTTAACAAGAACGCTATCCCGAATGACCCCGAAAAGCCATTTGTTACAAGCGGTGTTCGCATTGGTACTCCGGCTGTTACAAGCCGCGGCTTTGGCGAAACGGATATGGCCGAGATTGCTCGCCTTATCCACCTCACGGCTACTGCTTTTGAAACGAAGAAGGATTACATCCGCGATTGCGTAAAAGCGCTCTGCGATAAATATCCTCTCTATTAATAAACGGAGGCGCGTATGTACAGACCCCTTGCGGACAGAATCCGTCCTGACAATATTGACGACGTTTTCGGGCAGAAGCATATCCTGGGCGAAAACGGCATACTGCGCCGAATTATATTAACGGGTCAGATTCCCAATATGATTTTTTTTGGTCCGAGCGGAGTGGGGAAGACAACGGTTGCCGAGATAATAGCAAAGTATACCTCGCGTGAGTTTCGAAAGCTCAACGCAACAACTGCTTCAATCTCAGACATAAAAGACATTGTTTCCGAGCTTGATACTCTGCTCACTCCCAACGGAGTTCTGCTGTATATTGATGAAATTCAGTATTTCAACAAAAAACAACAGCAATCTCTCCTTGAGTTTATGGAAAACGGGAAGCTGACAATTATCGCATCGACTACCGAAAATCCATATTTTTATGTTTACAGCGCCATTCTCTCGCGTGCAACTGTTTTTGAGTTTCGCCCCATTGAGCCGGCTGACGTGATGCTTGCAATAGAGCGCGCTCTTGGAAAGCTCGGAGACGAGGTTTCTGTTGAGAGTGGTGTCACAGAGCATATTGCGAACGCGTGCGGTGGCGATATCCGCAAAGCTCTCAACGCTGTGGAGCTTCTCTTTACAAGCGCAGGGGAGAAAAACGGCAGTGTGACTGTCGCGCTTGAAGATGCAAAGGCAGTTACGCAGCGCAGCGCCATGCGCGCTGACCGCGATGGGGATGCGCATTATGATATAATGTCCGCGCTTCAGAAATCAATCAGAGGGTCTGACCCTGACGCGGCTGTATATTACCTTGCGCGTCTGCTTGAGGCCGGAGATATGCTTTCGGCGTGCCGCAGGCTTCTCGTCATAGCAAGCGAGGATGTTGGGCTTGCTTATCCTCAGGCAGTGTCGGTCACAAAATCGTGTGTTGATTCAGCTTTGCAGCTCGGAATGCCCGAGGCGAGAATCCCGTTGGCGGAAGCGGCAATTTTCCTTGCAACGTCGCCAAAATCAAATTCTGCAATCTGCGCAATAGATTCAGCGCTTTCTGACATCCGGAACGGTAAGGGTGGCGAAGTCCCGGCGCATCTGCGCGATGCCCACTATTCCGGCGCCCGGAAGCTCGGGCGCGGAAAGGAATATAAATATCCCCATTCATATAATAAGCATTGGGTTTCCCAGCAGTACCTTCCTGATGATTTGAAGGGTAGGGTGTATTATGAATACGGGGACAATAAGGTCGAATCCGCAACGGAAATGTATTGGAAAGAGATAAAAAAATAGACAAAACCCGACAGTTGACTCTGTCGGGTTTTATTGAATTTGTTAAAAATGTTTGAAACTAACAAAAAACTTTAAAATAAGTATTGAAAAAGGAAGGAGAATAGTATATAATACATTTGAAAGGAAGAAAGGTGTTAATTTCAAACTTTAATTTTGTTAGAAATTAACATATCGGTATTCTGATATGAATGAGAGGCAAAAACTCATAAACGATTTCATCCAGACGCGGAGCGAGGTTTCCCTTGCTTCGCTTAAAGAGCTTGTCCCGGATGTTTCTGAAATGACCATCCGGCGCGACCTTGAAGCTCTTGAAGGTGCGGGCAGAATAGTCCGTGTTCACGGTGGTGCAAGGTCAGTTAAAGCTATTAATATGCTCGTTGAAGATGTCTTTTCAAAACGCTCGGCGGCAAACGTCGGAAAGAAACGCGAGATTGCCGAAAAGGCTCTTGAGTATATAGGCGAGAACCGCTCGGTATATATAGATGCGGGCAGCACGATGATGACTCTTGCAGAGCTTGTTCCGGATAAGAACCTCTTGATTTCGACGAACGGAATCAATATTGCTGCTGAGCTTTTAAAGCATAAAAAATGCAGAGTTAACCTTATCGGCGGAGAGGTTAATAAAGACAATATTTCTACATATGGCCCCGACGCACGAACTTCGGTTGAAAAACTCAATATTGACGTTGCTTTTATTGCGGCAACGGCATTTTCAGAAAAATGCGGCTTTTCCTGCGGAAGTGTTCATGACTGCGAGTTAAAGAAAACGGTCATTGAACACGCTACTCTTCGGATATTGCTTATGGACAGTTCAAAGGTGGGAAATGTTATGCCATACACCTTTGCTCGTCCAGGCGATATAGATATTATCATTTCGGACAGCGGTTTGTCCGATGACGTTCGGGCGTTCTTTAAAGAGAACGGAACAAAAGTTTTGTAAAATTTTGAAAGGAGAATATATAATGAAGACAAAAGCATTGAGACTGTACGGCAAGAACGACCTTCGCCTCGAGGAGTTTGAGTTGCCGAAAATCAGCGATGACGAAATTTTAGCTGAGGTAGTTACAGACAGTATCTGTATGTCCAGCTACAAGGCTGCTCTTCAGGGCGGCGACCACAAGCGCGTTCCTGATGATGTTGCAGAAAATCCGATTATCATCGGCCACGAGTTCTGCGGAATTATCCGGGAAGTCGGCGCGAACTGGAAGAGCAAATTCAAGGAAGGCCAGAAGTTTTCCATCCAGCCGGCAATCAACTGGCAGGGGAGCCTTGCAGCTCCCGGATATTCATACCAGAATATCGGAGGCTGTGCTACATACGTTGTAATTCCCGCAGAGGTTATGCTCACGGACTCTCTCCTTAACTATAACGGAGATGCTTATTTCTACGGTTCTCTTTCTGAGCCGATGTCCTGCATAGTCGGTGGATATCACGCTTTCTTCCACACAAAGGCAGGGTCATATGAACACGAAATGGGCATCCGTGAAGGCGGCAACGTCATCATTATGGCAGGGGCTGGCCCGATGGGGCTCGGCGCTGTTGACTACGCAGTTCACGGTGACCGCAAGCCTAAAATGGTTGTTGTCACCGATATTGACGATGCTCGTCTTGAGCGTGCAAAAACTCTCCTCACTCCTGAGGATGCGGAGAAAAACGGCGTTAAGCTCGTGTATGTCAACACAAACACCTGCGGCGATGCAAAAGAATACCTTATGAACCTTACCGACGGCCGTGGATATGACGATGTTATGCTTATGGCTCCCGTTAAGCCTGTTTGCGAGCTTGCGGATGCAGTTTTGGCTTATGACGGCTGCGTAAACTTCTTTGCAGGCCCGACAAACCACGAATTCTCAGCTATGGTCAACTTCTACAACATTCACTACAACGCAACTCACTATATCGGAACTTCGGGCGGAAACACCGAGGATATGAGAGAGTCTCTTTCTCTTATGGAAGCAGGAAGAATCAACCCTGCTGTTATGATTACACACGTTGGCGGAATTGACAGCGCAAAGGAATCCACCCTCAATCTTCCGAATATAAAGGGCGGGAAGAAGCTTATCTACACTCACGTTGATATGCCGCTCACCGCTATTGACGATTTTGCAGAGCTCGGAAAGACAGATCCGTTCTTTGCAGCTCTTGCTGAAATCACAGCGCGAAACAACGGTCTCTGGTGCGCAGAGGCAGAAAAATATTTGCTCGAAAATAAATAAACGAAAGGGGAACATACACTATGGCAACACCGGTAATTATGCCGCGTCAGGGGCAGTCAGTAGAAAGCTGCATCATCTCAAAGTGGCATAAGAAGGTAGGGGATATGGTCGCAGAGGGCGACACGCTCTTCTCCTACGAAACAGACAAGGCAAGCTTTGACGAGGTTTCAAAGGTCTCGGGAAAGATGCTTGCAATCTTCTTTGAAGAGGGCGACGATGTCGAATG